>NZ_JBITMQ010000016.1:0-250074 GCF_044466355.1 Actinophytocola sp. NPDC049390 | reverse complement strand
GATGTCTTTCCGTGCGCGAAGAGTCTTGACTCCATGAGCCTGCCGCCTTATGCCTCACCCCATATGGCGCCAGAGCGGATCCGATGTGGAGCATTTCATCGCGGTGGAGTGCGCTCAGCCGGCCGAAGATCTGCTGGCCGCGGTCGGTCAACTCGATGCGCACCGCCCGCGCATCGGCTGGATGCGGCTCCCGGCGATCAGATAGCGCCGGATGCCGAACCGGAAGCGCGCGAGGGCCTCGGCCGGTCATCACCCAGTACGAGCGTGGTGTCGTATTCCGGTTCGGGCGGGTGCGCGAGGCGGTCCGCGGCCCGGGCTGACGGTGGTCCCCGTTGTCGACCGGCTGCGTACGACCTCCTGTCCAACCGGGAAAGCTCAACCAGGGCCTGGAACTCATGCTCGACAACCCCGCACTGGACTGGGGAGTGCATGTCGACCGTGTCGAGATCAAGGACGTCGTCCTGCCCGAGGCGATGAACCGGTCCATGTCCCGCCAGGCGGAAGCCGAACGCGAACGGCGCGCCCGCATCATCACCGCGGACGGCGAACCACAGGCCTCCGCCAAGCTCGCCGAGGCCGCCGAGACGATGACCGAACCCCCGGCCGCGCTGCAGTTACGCCTGCTGCAAACAGTTGTCGAAGTGGCCGCCGAGAAGAACTCGACGCTCGTGTTGCCTTTCCTGTGGAGTCGCTCCGTTCCCGGAACACGCGACTCCACCCGACCCTGGCCGGACGCCGCCGACCAACGGCCGTCGGGCTTCCCGGATTGAGCGATTGACGACAAGCAACTCGAACGCGGACCTGGCCGAGAACGGGACACGCGCCTCCAACGTGGTGGGGTGGGCTGGCTCCTCGAACAGCCTCGATCGGATAGCCCAGGACAGCAACCGCCCGGTCCTCGTCGTCCCCGACGCCGCCCGCGAAGCGCAGGCAGTTGGATTCGCTGCGGTGGGTGGAGTTACAGCCGGGGAGGTGCCGTCCCCGAAGGCTCCAGGAGGCGGTTCTCTCACCGGTCGAGCCCTGTTGATCAGAGGGGTCGTGGTGTGGGCTTCTGGAAGTGCGGTAGTGGTGACAAACCGTGCAGCCGATGACTCGATTGAGGTGGCCGAGCGGGTGTTGATCTCGACGACACAGCTGGTGGATCGGGTGGCTCCTCCGGGCATAATCGCCGACATGAACGAGAGCACCTTGTCGGCTGTTGATGCCGTCCGGAGCTATGTTGTGGCGCTTCGTGAGGTCCGGAGTCGGCTGTTCGCCGATCTCCCCGGCATGACCGGTGTGCAGGACTTCATGTTCGCTGTGCGCTCGCAGCGGACGATGGCCCGCGAGGGTCGGACGGACAGCGGCATCGAGTACTCGGTTCATGGCGTGGGATGTCGTATGACCGATGAGGACGGTCGTGAGGTGGATGTCGACCTGATTCCCGCCCCTGACACGACCATGGGGGTGGAAGCCTTCGACGCCTGGCGAATCAAACTCTTTCTCTCCAACAGCGGATACCACCCTCCGACAAACGAGGAACTCAACGCCGCGTGCGAGCAGCTCGCTGCCTGCGGCGAACTGCGGGTGGTTGAACAGGGTCGATGGTTCGCGCTGCCGCCATCCAGCTGACGGTTTAGCATCGCAAATCACCCGTGTCGGACACGTGCCTTCTCAGCGGCGTGACAGTGGCGGGCGAGCTGGAAGCCTGTTCCCGTAGGGCCTTGTTCTCCAGCGTGAGCTCGTTGATCACCTGGGCGTAGGTGCGGACGAGTTCTTCGAGACCTGTGCAGTGCTTCTTGAGTGCCAGGTGGTCGCGTTGCAGCTGGGAGAAGGGGTCGTGGTTGTCGCGGAACTCGGCTGCGGTTCGGCGTGCATGGAGGGCCAGTTGTTGGAAGTGGTCGCGTAGGTCGGGGTGTTTCTGCGCGACGATCCAGTATTTGACGTCGGCTTTGCTGGCCACCGCGATCTGTGGGGAAGCGAACACGGCTGACAGTCCCGCTCCGGCTGCGATGCCCACGGCCACTCCGCGGGCGCCGAGCCTGTCGTGAACGACGTCGCGCGCCGTCAGGCTCGTGCCCGCGAACACCGAGCCCGCCGGTACGACCAGTCCGCCAAGGACAAGCGGCGGCCAGTGCACGGAGGCGATGTTCGCGGCGACGACCGAGCGCAGATATCCAATCATCGCCGCCGCGGCCGTGATGTGTTCGCGGTGCTCATGCCGCACGCTCGGGGGTGTCCGTGCTCGACAGCGGTGACCGGCTCCCCGGACCGACACGACCACGGCGAGCATCCGTCGGGGTCGCCGTCCTCGTCCATGCTGTTCGTGGCGGATGGCGCGACCGAACTCGACCTCCTCTGCCCAGCCGTCCGGATCGTTGTCGCGCGCCCAGCGCCAGCCCGCGTTGCCGTGGAACGGGCAAGTTATTGCGAATATCCGGTAACGATCCCAGTGACACAGTGCGTCATCTGGCCAGCTGAGCTTGGTTGTTGACCGGTTGAGTGCCTCGTCTTGGCCGGAGGCCTTTGGTTGGCTGGTGGCCTCGGAACTACTGTGGCTGAGGTGACTTCTGAGCTGTTGCGCCGTGCCATGACAGATCCCGGTGATCTGGCTCTGCGGGCGTTGCCGGCCCGGGCCGAGGTTCTGCTTGAGGGGTTGCAAGCCTCGCCTCGGTTGGTCGCGCATCTGCGCGTGGTTCACGACGTGGCCTGTCGGTTGGCGGAGTGGGTCCAGCGGCACTATCCCGAGGTGGACTTTGATCGGGAGGCGGTGGTGTTTGGCGCGGCCATTCACGACATCGGGAAGGTCGAGCATCTCGGCGAGTTGTCCGGGCCTGGTTCGGTCCATGAGCAAGCCGGTTATGAGCTGTTGTTGGACCGTGGAGTCGAGGAGGGTTTGGCGCGTTTCGCGCGGACTCACGCGTCGTGGACAGCGGCCGAGGTGGGTGTGGAGGATCTGTTGGTCAGCCTCGCTGACAAGGTGTGGAAGGCCAAGCGCGTCCCAGATCTGGAGCAGCTGGTGACAGAGCGTCTGACGGCTGCAAGCGGTCAGCAGCCTTGGGAGGCGTTCATGGCGCTGGATGACGTGCTTGACCGGATCGCGGCTGACGCCGATCTCAGGCTGGCCTTCCAAGCAAGCTATCCGATCGTGGCGTGACCCGCGATGGCAGATTGAGTCGTCAATCGAGGGCGGCGTGCGGGAAAGCCTCGGAGGTCTGCAGCCAACCAGGACGCTCGGACGTTGCCATCACTTCCGCGGAGGCCGAACTCATCGGCTCCACCCGGTTGGAAGGTGTGCCGCTGGCCGACGCCGCGGCCGAGCGTGATTGGGTGCTCCGTGGGTGCTCCATGGCGGCGCCCGAAGCGCGCCCTCGAGTGAACGTGCCGTCAGCGTCAGACCGCCGGCGGGATCGAACTACAGACCGTCGGCGAGGCCGATGCGGTGACCCGAGGCCTGGTTCCGGCTTCGGTCCACCGGGGCTCGATGTTGGACGTGCTCTTTATGTGGTGAGGAATTTCGTCAGCACGGGCGAGAGCAGTTCCGGTGGCACGACGTGCCCCTGCCTCGCCATGACGTGGAGTTGCCCCTGTGGCAGGGCTTCCGCGAGTTCCCGTGCTGTGTTCACCATCCACGGTGGGCTTTCGGTGCCGGCGAGCACGAGCGCCGGGTTGGTCACCGCGGCGGATTGCTCGGCTGGCGTGCGACCGCCCCGGCTGTCCGCGCTCATGACCTCGAACGGGTCGTACAGGAGCGTGGGCGCGTTGGCCACCATGGCCGGGTCGTTCCGAACCTCGGCGATGATCTCCGGTGGCATCCCGGCCGAGGCGAGGAAAAGCTCGACCACGTCGCCGCGACGTCCCTCGGCGAGCAGCAGCCGGTACCTGTCCGCTTCCTCCCGGGCCGCGCCCTCATCCTCGTCCGGGTCGAACGGCAGCTCGTGCAGCACGATCTTGTCGATCGGCAACCCGAACTCCGCGGCATGGAGTACCAGGCCCGCGCCGGAGGAGTGGCCGTAGACCGAGGCGGATCCCCCGGCGGCCGCGATGATGGCGGCGAGATCCTCGACCTCCCGCTCGACCGAGTACGGCGCGGTGTCACCCGAATCGCCCCGCCCGCGACGGTCATAGGTGAACACGGTGAACCGCGCGGCGAGCGTCTCGGCGAGTGGCTGGTAGGAGGCTCGCCCCTGTAACGCGGCGCTGACGATGACCACCGGCGCCCCGGCTCCCGACCGGTCGTAGGCGATCGTGGTCCCGTCCTGAGACATCGTCTTCATAGTACTGGACGGTACAGTACTCGGTACTGGACAGTCTAGTACCATGGAGTGCATGGACGAGACGAGCCAATCGGCCCGCAAACACCAGGCGATCCTGGACGCGGCGCGGTCTGTGTTCCTGCGAAAGGGATACGGCGGGGCCAGCATGGACGAGGTGGCGGCGCAGGCCGCCGTGTCGAAACAGACCGTCTACAAGCACTTCGCGGACAAACGCCGGTTGTTCGAGGCGATCATCACCAACGACATCAGCGCGACCGAATCACTGACCCACGACATGGTCGCCTCACTGTCCGCGACCGACGACCTCGAGCACGACCTCCGCCAGTTTGCCCGCGGACACATCGACGAAGTCACCCAGCCTCACCTGATCCAACTCCGTCGCATCATCATCGCCGAGGCAGACCGTTTCCCCGACCTGGCCAAGAGCTGGTTCGCCAACGGACCCGAGCGCGCACACGCCACCCTGGCGGCGCAGTTCCAGGAACTCGAACGCCGCGGCCTGCTCACGGTGCCCGACCCCGTGCTCGCCGCGCAGCACTTCAACTGGCTGGTTCTCTCCATCCCGCTCAACAAGGCCATGTTCCACCCCGACCACAAAACCCCCCGCCGCGAACTGAACCACTACGCAGACGAAGCCGTGCGGATCTTCCTCGCCGCCTACGCGGCCGAACCCAACACCTGACATCCGGCGGCGGTACGGGAAAGACGTCGAACCACGCACCCCACAGCCCCAACGGCATGCCCAGTCCTCGGCCAACCTTCGACCGAAGCTGGTCGGAGGTCCTCCTGGACCTTGACAACAACACGCGGGTCGCGGCTCCTGCTGCAGCATGTCACCGAGAACCGGTTCGAACTGCGGCAACTATCACCGCTCCGAACAGACGTACGCTGACCTGCCAGAGTCACGTTTACTCAGGTCAGCGCACCTGGCAACTCCCCGTGAGCCGCCCGTTCAGCCGCGGGTCTTGGAGCGCCGCGACCGTTCGTCGTAGTCCCGTTTGCGTTGCGGGTAGCCGGTCCGGAAGACCTCGTAGACGGGAACCCCGCACTGGTTGCCGAACCGGATCGCGCCTTCGAGGCTGCCGATCTTGCGCCGGGTCCACTCACCGTCGCCCGCGATGAGCATGACGGTGGCGACGATCGTCGCCGTCCCCGGTTCGTAGTAGGCCTCGACGCCGGTGCGTTGCAGCGCCCACTGTTCCATGTATTCGAGGTCTTCATCACGGGCGCGCTGCACGGGCGCCGTCGGGCCCATCACCGGGTGCCCTCGTCGGCGCAACCGCCGGAACGCCCGGAACACCACGATCACGACCACGGCACCGAGAACCAGGACGAGCACGAACTCCACGGTCCAGATATCGGTTTCCGGTGTGGTGGTCGCGGCGGTGGCGTCGAGCCAGTCGTGCAACGTGGAGACGTTGGTGGCCAGGCCCTTCAGCGCGGAACTGTCGCCGGTGGTCCCCGAGCCGCTGAGAGTGCCGATCAGTTGCCAACGGCCTTCGTTCTGGAAGATGACCGGACCACCGGAGTCGCCTTTGGCCGCGCGCTGCCCCGGGTCGTCCTCCGGCCACGTCAGCAGTTCGTTGCCGGAGGACGTGCTCGCGGGCGCGGCCAGGCGCAAGGGCAACTGCTTGAGCGTCGTGGCGAGCGCGCAGTCCCTGGCCTCGCAGACCTGGCCCCAGCCGACCAGGATCGCCTCCTGCCCGCTGCGCGGCGTCATCCGCGCCGCGACCTGGATCGGCGCCTTGTCCGACGCCCGGTCCAGCTCGATCAGGCCGACGTCGAGACCCGCAGGGCCCTTGACCAACCGGTTGGCCCGGCGGGATTCGCCCTCGTAGCGCACAGTCGAGCCGATGAACAGCCGGAAATCGTCAGCCGGGCGCAGCGGGTTGTCCAGCCCCAGGTCGCTCTCGGCCTGGTCAGGCCGGTCGGTGACGATGCAGTGCCCGGCGGTCAGCACCCAGCGTGGCGAGATCAGTGCGCCGCTGCACGCCCCACGGGAGTGCTCGACCACTACCGCCCACGGGTACTCCTGGGCAACCTCCTGACCGCCGACGATCGCCGACGCCGTCGCGGGGAAGATCCCACTGACCACAAGTACCGAGACAAGAGCGGCCAGAGCACTCCTGCCGATTGAACCCCACACGCCCGTCCCCCGCTCCAACCACAACATCCGCACCATGCCAGAGCAGGAACCCGCCGACAAGCACAGGGCGTTCCAAGCCAACACTGGCAGCCTCATCACCGTCGGCACCGCGGGTAGCACCAACCGGCAACAAGGCACGAGCGGTGACCAGCCCTGCGGCTGCCGAGCACCAGGTCCTCAAGGAGCATGTGGGAGCGGGTCTTGGGAGCAGATTGGGAGCCGAGTACGCCATCGAACGGCGGTGAGCCGCGCTCAACCGCTCCGAACAGACCTACGCTGAGTCGGCAACCGAGAGCTCGCCGGCGACGCTGGTGGCTCCCTGCAAGGATGGTGGCCATGGCGAGCTTCCACGCGCGGTACGTGTCCGGTGATCCCGACGACGTATGGCGCGACCTGCGCGGTCTTGGCCTACGGGTCTTCGACGCCCCGTACCGCGAGGACGCCGAGGCGGTGGCGCGCGAGTTCGCCGACCGTGCCCGCAGGAACGTCGAGACGCTCGTTGAGCGGCTGCAGGCGCGGGGCTTCCGTGCGGAGGAGAACGACGACGAGGGGACGCCGTGTCGCGCCCACGTTCCCCCGTCGCCGGGCGCGCCCGCGCTGGCCGACTGGCTGGAGGTGACGTTCGCGCCGTTCCCGATGACGATCAGCGCGTGGATCCGGCAGGTGGGCGATGTGTGGCTCGTCGGCGACTTGCCAGGTTGGCCGGCCAGCGTGCTCGCGGACCCGTTGGTGGTGCGGTTCGAGTGGGCCGAGCGGGGCGGCTCGCGCTCCTACTACGAGGCCGAGCACGCCGCGTACCTCAGGGACACCGCGCGCCGGGACGCCGGCATCTCGTTCCAGCTCGACTACGCGCCCGACGAGCTCCACAAGGCGAACATCAGCGGCGACGCGCCCTACGGCATCGACGTGCCCGGCCCCGGAATCGACGGGAAGGTGGGGCCCGCGATCTGGTTCGTCGACGATCTCAACACCGCGTTCGCGGCCGGCGGCTTTCCCGGGGCGCTGTGGGACGAGGGCTACCAGGAGCCGCCCGCCGGACTGCGTGAGTCGCTCGCCGCGGGGCTGCTGCGGCTCTGAGGCCGGGCGAGGTGAACGGACAGCGGGGCCCCACGATGTACGTCCGTGCGGGCCCCGCATGTGTTCCGAATGATCTGATATCTGTCAGCCGAGAGTGGCTACCCAGTCCGGGTTGTCCTTGAGCCACTGGGCGACGGCCTCTTCTTCCTTGCCCTCGCCGTACTCGTTGACCACGAGGTCCTCGAGCGTGCCGTACTGCTCGTCGTCGAGCTTCGCCTTCGACATCATCTCAGCGACCTCGGGGTGGTCGTCCTTGAAGCCCTGGCGCGCCAGCTCGTGCAGGCCTTCGGGCTCACCCAGCGCACCCTTGGGGTCCGCCAGGTCCTTCACCGGGAAGGCGTTGTTCGCCCAGAACGGCCGCCACAGGGTGACCACGATGTCCTTCTTGCCGTCGACGGCCTTCTGCAGCTCGGCGAGCATCGAGGTCGTCGACGAGGTGACCAGCTCGTAGTCGCCGTCGAGGCCGTACTTCGGCATCACCGACGTCTTGGTGACCTCGGTGAGGCCCGCGCCCGGCTCGATGCCGATGATCTTACCGTCGAACTTGGCCGCGTTGCCGGTGAGGTCCTCAATGGACTCGATCTGGGTGTACTCGGGCACCGCGAAGGTCAGCTTCGCGTTGTCGTAGTACGCGCCGAGGTCCTCGACCTTGTCGCCGTACTGCTCCATATAGGACTTGTGGGTGACTTCTGGCCACGCGGACGGGTAGACGTCCACGTCGCCCTCGGCAAGGCCGGTGTAGAGCGGTGCGGCCTCGGACAGTTCCTGGATCTCGACCTCGTATCCCTTGCTCTCCAGGATGTTCTTCCACAGGTACGCGGTACTCAGGCCGTCGGTCCACGACGGGATGATCCCGAGTGTGATCTGCTTGTCGTCACTGCCGCCGCCGCTGTCCGAACCGCAGGCCACCAGGCCGAGGCTCACACCGAACGCCACAAGAGCCGCACCGACTCGCTTCACCGTCGTCTTCCTCGTCATTCGTCGTCCTTTCCTTGTGCGGGCATGCGCGGAAACGGCACCGACTTCGTGCGTCCGCCTGGTCTGACAGTCAGTTGGCCCCGGCCGGGACGGTCCCCTGGTCCGCGGCGGCCGGCGCGCCGGCCCCGGCGGGCCGGGTGAGCTTCGTGCGCAGGCGGCGGAACAGGCCACGCCGTCCGCCGGGCTGCCCGGCGGACGCGGTGACGCGGTCGAGGAAGATCGCGAGGATCAC
The DNA here is from genome assembly GCF_044466355.1 of Actinophytocola sp. NPDC049390. NCBI lineage: Bacteria > Bacillati > Actinomycetota > Actinomycetes > Pseudonocardiales > Pseudonocardiaceae > Actinophytocola > Actinophytocola sp. NPDC049390. Next base: position 241,385 of record NZ_JBITMQ010000016.1, on the reverse strand, counting down.
CACGGAGATCCCGGCCTCGAAGCCGAGCCCGATGTCCAGTCGCGAGATCGACGTGGTCACCTCGCTGCCGAGCCCGCCGCCGCCGACGAGCCCGGAGATGACCGCCATCGACAGCGCCAGCATGATCACCTGGTTCACACCGGCCATCACGGTCGGCAAGGCCAACGGCAGCTGGACCTCCCGCAGGATCTGGCGCGGCGTCGCGCCGAACGCGTGCCCGGCCTCGACGACCTCCGCGTCAACCTGGCGGATGCCGAGCTCGGTCAGCCGGACCCCCGGCGGCAGCGCGAAGATGATGGTGGCCACCAACCCGGCCGGCACGCCGATGCTGAACAGCGTGACGACCGGCACGAGCCACACGAAGGCCGGCATCGTCTGCATCAGGTCCATCACCGGGCGGATCACTCTGCTGAACCGGTCGGAGCGGGCCGCGAGGATACCGAGCGGGATCGCGATCACCAGCGCCACGACGGTGGCGACCACGATGAGCGCCAACGTGTCCATCGCGTTTTCCCACTGCTCCATCGAGATGATCAACGTCATCCCGACCAGCGTGCCGACGGCGACCTTCCAGTCCCTGGCAAGCAGCGCGAGCAGTGCGAACACGAACGCCAGCACGAGAGGCGCCGGCGCGTTCAACAGGTCGGCGATCCCGTTCACCGCATCCCGCAACAGGTCGGCGACCTGGTCGAAGAAGGCGTCGAGGTTGTCCTTGACCCAATCGAACGCGTTGTTGATCCACTCCCCGACGGGGATGCGCGGGACCCCGTCGACACGGTCCGCCCACATGTCCTGCAACCCACCGCTCACCACACGCATCACCGGGCTCCCGTCGCATCACCGTCGTGCACCAGTTCGGTGTTCGACGTTGGCGGCGATCCGGTGTCGAGCACGGAGGCGGCGGACTGGGCGACACTCCCGAGCGCGCTGAGCAGCGTGACCCTGGCGATGACGCCGAGCAGCTTCCGGTCGGCGTCGACGACGGCGATGGGGGTGGCGCTGTTCGCAGAGGCGGCGAACAAGTCGGCGACCGCGACGTCGGGAGCGACCGCGGCAGGCTGCTCCAGCACGTCGGCGAGGTCGTCGCGCCCCGTGGCGACGGCGTCCGCGGCGGCCGACTCGCTCACCACGCCCTGCAACCGGTGCGTACGGTCGACCACCATGACACCGTTGAGCTGGTTCTCACGCATCAGCTTGTGCGCCGCGCGCGGGCCCTGACCGGCACCGAGCACGGCGACCGGGTTCTCCATCACAGATGCCGCGGTGAGAATGCGGGTGCGGTCGACGTCCTGGACGAACTGGGCGACGTAGTCGTTGGCCGGGTCGTTGAGGATCTCCTCCGCGGTGCCCTGCTGCACGATCCGGCCGTCGCGCATCATCGCGATGCGGTCACCGAGGCGCATCGCCTCGTTGAGGTCGTGGGTGATGAACAGGATGGTCTTGCCGAGCTCATGCTGCAGCCTGATGAGCTGGTCCTGCATCTCGCGCCGGATCAGTGGGTCCAGCGCGCTGAACGCCTCGTCCATCAGCATGATGTCGGTCTCCGCGGCGAGCGCGCGGGCGAGCCCGACCCGCTGCCGCATCCCGCCCGAGAGCTCGCCGGGATACGAGCCGCCCCAGCCGCCGAGCCCGACCAGACTGAGCGCCTCCTCTGCCCGCCGTTCACGGTCCGCGCGGTTGAGGCCGCGGATCTTGAGGCCGTAGGCGGCGTTCTCGCCGACCGTGCGGTGCGGCAGCAGCGCGAAGTGCTGGAACACCATGCTGATCCGCTCACGCCGGACGCGCCGCAGCCCGCGTCCCTCCAGCTGCGTGATGTCCTCGCCGTCGATGAGCACCGCACCGGAGGTGGGCTCGAGCAGCCCGTTGACCATGCGGATCAGGGTGGACTTGCCGGACCCCGACAGTCCCATCACGACGTAGATCTGGCCGGGATCAATCGAGAAGGACGCGTCGATGACCGCCGCGGTCAGACCGTCCGCACGCAGTTCGTCCCGATCGGCACCCCCTCGCAGTCGTGTTACCCCGCGTTGCGGACGACGGCCGAAGACCTTGTAGATCTCGGCCAACTCGATCAATGACGACACAAGCAGAAAGACCTCTCGATGGGTTGACGCCGCCCCTGACACCGACGTCCTCAGCTGCGGGCCGCACCGCCATGGAGGCACGTGCACGCGCCCCGCAACCTAACAAGTCCGTCGCACGTCAGCGGACCACCCGGACGTGTGACGCGGACGATCACGGCCCGCGGCGGCGCGATGCCACTCCGCGTCATCGGGGCATCGCGCTGAGTAATGGTGGCCGTGCCTGCGCCCGACGCGGTCATCCACACCACGAAACAAGCCACATGCTGGGACATCGCCGGTTCACGGCGGACAATTCCGAACCGTTCCATACGGCCTCGAGAAGCTTGATCACGGATCAGAAACGATTCGATCGCCGCACGCGGCAACCGAACTCACCGAGCCATATCGTCAGCGAATCGCAAGATTGTCCACTGTGGATCAGTGGTACACGGTAGTGGTCGCGTCTCGACGGCTCGGTGGTCTTCGTTGTGCGCAACACGAATGCCGCGCCACGGCGGCGCCCGCTGCTCGCACAGGATCGCAAGGTTCTCGCCAGGTTCGACCATCCACGTGCGTGGGATGATGCGCGGCACGGCACTCCCGCGAGCATCGGGTCTGATGTCGCCGGTGAGCATGAGTCCCGGTTCCGTATCCTTCCGGGGCTCATCAAGGGGTCCGGCCGGAGATCGTCTCGTCCTGCGGCCGGGCCCCGCACGGCCAGCTGTTTGGCTCGGGTACATGGTCGCGCCGGCAGCAGGAACCGCAGCCACGCAGACAAGGGCATCACTACCGCAGCACGCCAGTTCCAGCCGGCACCGGGCGTTCCGACGGTGCAGTGTGCCCCCTCGTGACCCGAGGCAGCACCGGAAACCAGGCGGCCGGCGCCCTCACCTGGTGAGAGCGCCGGCCGCGTCAGGTGATCAGCGTTGCAGTGTCAGCAGGCCCGGCCGGTAGGGCAGGAGACCGTAGTCCCCGCCGGAGTTGGGGCTGCGGCCCTGGTAGAGGAACTGCAGGTTGCACGGGTCGATGGTCTTGGTCTGGTCCGGGTTGCTGCGGATCAGGTCGCCGTGGCTGATGTCGTTGGTCCAGGTGGCACCGCTGTTGGCCTTGCCCGCGAACGGGTTGCTCTCGCTGGCGGCCTGCGGTGTCCACGAACCGTTGAGGCTGCTGGAGGTGAACGAGCGGAAGTAGCGCCCGTTGGCCCCGATCGCCTCGACGATCATCAGGTACTGGTTCTGGCCCTGGACCTTGTAGACCTCGACCGCTTCGAACAGGTTGTTCGTCGTGTCGCTCATGATCGTCGTGTAGGACGACCCGAAGCTCCCGGGGAAGTTCCCGAGGGGCATGCTCTGGCGGTAGATCTTGCCGTTGTCACCGGCGAAGAACAGGTACATGTTCGTACCGTCGCCTATGAGGGTCTGGTCGATGGGACCCGTGCCGGAGCCGGTGATGCTCGCGGTCGAGAGCGTCCGCGGCGACGACCAGCCATTGGGGTTGGTGGGGTCGCTCGACGTCCGGTACGTGAAAGCGGTCCCACCCCACTGGTAGGCGAGCACCCAGATGCTCTTCGGCGCGAAGTACAACAGCGTGGGTGCGACGGTGCCGGAGTTCATCGCGTTCTGGCCGGCCGAGGCCATGTCGGACCAGTTCGTGAAGGTGGTGAAGTTCATCGACCCCCAACTGGTCCCGGTGTCGTGTGTGGTCGCGTAGACCAGGTGCTTGCCGTTGTAGGGGACGTACGTGAAGTCCTTGAGGGAGACCCAGCCCTGCCTCGGGTTCGCCAGCACCCCCGACGAGGACCAGCGGTAGGTCGACGGAAGCGAGCACCCGCCCGGGTTGTCGCCGCCCATGCGAACGAGCTGCCACTGCTGGTTGGCGCCACCCCAGTCGCTGTACTGCACGACGGGGGCGCCGTCCGCTGTGGACGCGCCCTGGACCTCGACTGCCTTGCCGGAGTGGCGGTTGATCAACCGGACGTAGCCGCCGTCGGAGTCGGCGAGCCGGAACTGCTGGTTGGCCCCGTTGAGGTCCGGCCACTGCTGGAGCCGCCCGCCGTCGGCGGTCGACCAGTTGGCGACATCGAGGACCTTGCCGGAGTTCTTCGACTTCAGCCGGTAGTAGCCGCCGCCGGAGTCCACGAACTGCCACTGCTGGTTGGCCCCGTCGTGCCGAGCCCACTGGTGGATCACCGCTCCGTCGGCGGTGGAAACGCCGGAGACGTCTATCGCCTTGCCACTGTTGCGGTTGACCAGCACGTACCACGCGCTCGTGTCGACGGTCGCCGCCGACGCCGCGGTGGGGTTGAGCGCGACCGCCGCGCTGGCCGCGAGGACGGTCGCGAGCAGGGCGATCAGCGCACGTACCCCACCTCCGCGCCGGACGTGACCAGCACGGTGCGGCCGCACGGTCGGTGGGGCCTGGCCCATCGAATTCATGGTGGTTCTCCTTACGGTTGCTACGGTGTGGTGAGGTCGAACCGGCGGACGGTCACCGCGCCGCCGAGGGACTGCGTCGCGTGGTTGAAGATCCCGAAGCGGTAGCCCATGAAGAACTGCCAGGTGTTGTTCAACGTCAACGCGTTGCCGAGGGCGGTGAAGGTGGTGCCGTCGGTGCTGTAGGAGAACCGGGCCTGCCTGCCCGACCCCGGCCGGATGTCGGCGTTGGCGCGCAACCAGATCCGGCCGCCGCTCACCGCGGCGCTCGCGATCTCCGTCCCGGTGCTGGTCGTGTTCCAGCTGCCGTCCATGGACAGCCCGTTCGTCATGACGACGCGGGTGACGCCGTTGTCCCGCCTGACGCCGATCCACGCGGAGGCCTGGCGCAGCATCGCGAGGCCGGCCCGGTCCCCGTCGCGCATCGCGCTGTAGTCCAGCTCGATGGTCGCGGTCGACGTCGGCCCCTGGATGCGGTGGGTGAGGGTGTTGCGTGCCGCGTAGAGGTCGTTCGTGACGGTCGCGGTCTGCAGGGTCAGCCCGTTGTTCACCGAGTAGCGGCTGGTGTCGGGGTCGTGGTTCCACTCGTACTGCGGACCGAGGGTGTTGCCGGCGAAGGTGTCCGAGCCGATGAGTGGTTTCACCGGACGGGCCGGCAGCGGCGACGGGTAGTTCAGCCCCCACCGGCCGTTGACGGTCTGCAGCACCGGCCACCCGTCGGAGGTCCAGGTGATCGGCGCGAGCGCCGGTACCCGGCCACCGGGGTAGGCGTCGACGAAGGCCATGTAATACCAGGAACCGTTCGGCAGCTGGACGAGCCCACCCTGGTGCGGGACCCCACCGCCGCTGATGGGGCCGGGCAGGTCGAGCAGGACCTGGCGCACGGTGTACGGGCCGAACGGGCCGTTGTCGGACTTGAGCACGTACTGCCCGTTGGCCGGGCGGGTCAGCCAGATGTAGTAGCTGTTGCCCCGCTTGTAGAACCGGGCCCCTTCCAGCGTGCCGATGTTCGACGGCGTCTGGAACACCTGCTGCGCGCGAACCTGGCTGCGACCGTCCGCGGACAGCTGCGCCACGCTGATCGTGGTGTTGCCGTAGGCGACGTACATCGTGTCGTTGTCGTCGATCAGCATGCCCGCGTCGTAGTAGCAGTTGTCGATCTGGGCGTGGCGCTGCCACGGCCCCGCCACACCGGACGCGGTGTAGATGAAGGTGTCGTTGAACTCGATGCAACCCGCCCAGTAGTACGTCCGGTTGCTCGGCCGGTACGCCAGCGTGGACGCCCAGATGCCCTTGACGTAGGCCCGCTGCCCGCTCGTGAGGTCGTACTTCGTGCCGAAGTCCAGCGACGGCACCGCATGCCCCGCGAACTCCCAGTTCACCAGGTCGTAGGACCGCAGGATCGGCGCACCGGGCGAATAGTGCATCGTCGACGCCGTCATGTAGTACACCTCGCCGACCCTGATCACCTCGACGTCGGCGAAGTCCTGCCACACCACGGGGTTGGTGAACTGGTCGGCGGGCTGCTGGCCGCCGTCGACGCGTGCGAGCTGCCACTGCTGGTTCGCGCCACCCCAGTCGGCGTACTGCACGACGTTCGCACCGTCCGATGTGGACGCGTTCTGCACCTCCACGGCCTTGCCGCTGTTGCGGTTGATGAGCCGGACGAAGCCGCTGTCGGAGTCGGCGAGCCGGAACTGCTGGTTGGTCCCGTTCCAGTCGGCCCACTGCACGATCGCGCCGCCGTCCGCGGTCGAGAAGTCGCGGACGTCGAGGACCTTGCCGGAATGGCGGGACCTGAGCCGGTAGTAGCCGTCGCCGGAGTCCACGAACTGCCACTGCTGGTTCGCGCCGTCGTTGCGGGCCCACTGCGTGATCCGCGCGCCGTCGTTCGTGGCGAGGCCGTAGACGTCCAAAACCTTGCCACTGTTGCGGTTCACCAGCACGTACCACGCGCTCGTGTCCACAGTGGCCGCCGCGCTCGGCGTCGGGTTGACGGCCATGACGACACTGCTCACCAGGAGCGCCACCAGCAGTGTCACCATGCCGGTCAGCCGACCGGACCTGCGTGTCGGGAAGACCATGACCAGCGCGCTCCTCACTTCGATGTGACGAGGGTGTTAGCGCAAACACACACTGCCGACGTCGATCGACGCCGCTACCGTCTGGGTGAACTCAAGCTCAGGGCGTTAACTCGCAGTTCACATGAAAGCACCGCGCGTACGCTCCGGTCAACGGGGCGGAGCAAGAATGTTAGCGCTAACGCTCTTGGGGCGCTCCACCGAAGAGGCGGCGCTGAATCTCGCGCCGGTAGTCCTCGAGGGTGTTGTCCAGGTGCACGCCGGCGACCGCGGCCGCCTCGTCCGGCTTCCCGTCACGGATCGCCCGGTGGATCGCCGCGTGCTCCGCGACCGCCTCCGCCACGTGCCCACCCGCGGAGCCGTGCAGGCCGATGGTGCTGGACTGGCGCTGCAGGCGGCGTGCCTCACGTACCGACGCGACCAGGAACTGGTTGTGCGACGCGGCGGCGACCGCGAGGTGGAAGTCGTCGTCACCACGGTCGAACAACGCCATCTCGCCCGTCTCGTACCCCAGCCCGCACAACTCGACCGCCGCCTCGATGGCGCGCAGCTCGGCCGGGGTCGCGTTGGTCGCGGCAAGCCTGCTCGCGGCGGTCTCCTGGACACGGCGGAACTCGAACAGCATGTAGACGTGGTCGAGGTCGGCGGGCAGGAAGAACCCGCCCCAGCGCGCGGAACCCAGCACCCCCTCGTCGTCGGCGACGAACCGGCCACGCCCCCTGTGCGCCCTGACCCACCCGATCGCGGAAAGGATCTTGACCGCCTCGCGGACCATGCCCCGGCTGGTCTCCAGCCGCACGGCCAGGTCCTTCTCGGTGGACATCCGGTCACCCGGCCGGAGCCCCGACTCGGCGATGATTTCCAGGATCCGCTCGGCGACCAGCTCGTACCCGGGCCGGTACGGCGAATCGGACTGGATCTCCACGGAGAAATGTTACCGGAGCACATGATCAGCACGGATGAGTCGGACTCATCCGCCGATGACTCTTGACGACCACCGACAAGAGAAGGCTATGGTGTGATGCGGGCAACACCCGCCGTCCCCACTGAGTCCGAAACATTTCGGTCCGTCGGACGGTCGCGGCCCTTCCTCTCGATTACCGGCCCGCGGCGGTCTCGCGATGTCTTGGGAGCGCTCCCAACGGAGGTGAGCGAGCAGACCTGAACGGTTCCCCGCGACCGCGCCTCTCCCCTGCCTCCGGAGGCACCCGTGCGACACACACTCGGCAAACTGGCGTCGGCGTTCGCCTGCGCCCTGCTGGTGATCACCCTGACCGCGTCCACCTCCCCCGCCGCCCCGGCGGCGGGCGAGAAGGTGCTGCTGTTCACCAAGACCACGAGCTACCGGCACGACTCGATCCCGGCCGGTATCGCGATGTTCCAGCAACTGGCCGCCGACAACGGCTGGCAGCTCACGCAAACCGAGGACTCGGCCGTCTTCACCGACACCACACTGTCCACCTACGACGTCGTGATCATGTTCCAGACCTCCGGCATGGTCTGGAGCACGGCGGCGCAGCGGACGGCGTTCCAGAACTACCTGCGCGGTGGCGGCGGCATCGTCGCGATCCACAACGCGACGGACATGAACGTCGAGAGCGAGTTCCCGTGGTGGGACCAAACGCTCGGGATGACCATGACCCAGCACTCGGCGACGGTCAGCGGCACCGCGAAGGTCGCCGACCACGAACACCCGTCGGGGCAAGGACTTCCGGACCGGTGGACGCGCACGGAGGAGTGGTACAACTTCGACCGCAGCGCCCGCGGTGACGTGCACGTACTGGTCACCGCCGACGAGACGACCTACGACCCCGGCTCGTCGCGCATGGGTCACGACCACCCGATCTCGTGGTGCCGCGACGTCGAGGGCGGCCGGCTGTGGGCGACCGCCATGGGCCACCAGTCCTCCGCGTACTCCGAACCCCTGTTCCGCGCGCACATCCTGGGTGGGGTTCGGTCCGCGGCGGGCACCGTGGCCGCCGACTGCGGCCCGACGGTGTGGTCGAGCTACGACCGCGTCGAACTGGACGGCAACACCGTGGCACCCGGCACGCTCGACGTCGCACGCGACGGCCGCGTCTTCTACACCCAGTACGGCGGGCAGCTGAAGATCTACAAGCCCAGCACCAGGACCACGGTCACCGCGGGCACGCTCAACGTCTACACCGGCGGCGAGGACGGCCTCGCGGGCGTGGCGCTCGACCCGGGCTTCGCGGCCAACGGCTGGGTCTACCTGTTCTACTCCCCTGCCGGGTCGCAGGAGGTCAACCGGGTGTCCCGCTTCACGATCAGCGGCGACTCGCTGGTGTCCGGCAGCGAGCAGGTGCTGCTGACCATCCCCGCCGCACGGCAGTCCGAGCCCGGGCACACCGGCGGCTACCTCACGTTCGGGCCGGACGGGAACCTCTACGTCGGCGTCGGCGACGACACCAACCCGCACGAGTCCAGTGGCTACACACCGATCGACGAGCGGTCCGGACGCAGCCTGTTCGACGCGCAGAAGACCGCGGCGAACACGAACGACCTGCGCGGCAAGATCCTGCGCATCCACCCGGAGTCGAACGGCACGTACACGGTGCCGAGCGGCAACATGTTCGCGCCCGGCACCGCGTTGACGCGGCCGGAGATCTACGCGATGGGCTTCCGCAACCCGTTCCGGTTCACCGTGGACACCGACGGCACCATCTACCTGGCCGACTACGGTCCGGACGCGGGCGCGGACAACGCGAGCCGCGGACCCGGCGGTCTGGTCGAGTGGAACGTGATCAAATCCCCCGGTTTCTACGGCTGGCCGTACTGCGTCGCGAACAACATCCCGTTCACCGACTACAACTTCGCCTCCGGTGCGTCCGGCTCCAAGTTCAACTGTTCGGCGCCGGTCAACACCTCCCCCAACAACACCGGGCTCACCAGCCTGCCCTCGGCGCGGCCCGCCACGGTCTGGTACGGCAACGGCAGCAACGGCAACGCCTTCCCCGAGATGGGTGGCGGCGGTGAGGCGCCGATGGCCTTCCCCGTCTACCACCACGACGCGAACAACCCGTCGCCAACCAAGTTCCCGGAGTACTTCGACGGGACGCCGTTCTTCGGTGAGTGGGCACGCAACACCATGCACGAGTTCCGGCTCGACGGCTCGGGAAACCTGTTGAAGATCAACCGGTTCCTGGCGAACCTGACGTTCCGGTCGCCGATGGACGCGAAGTTCGGCCCGGACGGCTCGCTGTACCTCCTCGAATGGGGCACCGGGTTCGGCCGCGACAACGCCGACTCCGCGCTGTCCCGCATCGACTACGTCTCCGGTGACCGCGCGCCGGTCGCCCGCGCGACGGGCACGCCGTCCTCGGGCGGGGTGCCGCTCACGGTGAGCTTCTCGAGCGCGGGCTCCGCCGACCCGGAGGGTGGCGCGCTCACCTACCGGTGGACCTTCGGCGACGGCGCCACCGCGACGACGGCCAACCCGTCGCACACCTACACCACGCGCGGCCAGTTCAACGCGCAGCTCACCGTCACCACCCCGGACGGGCGGACCGGCGTCGCGAACGTGCCGGTGACGGTCGGCAACACCGCGCCGACCGTCCGGATCACCTCGCCCCCGCACGGCGGCATGTTCGACTTCGGCGACGAGGTGCCCTACGCGGTGACCGTGACCGACCCGGAGGACGGCTCGATCGACTGCGCCAGGGTGGTCACGACACCCGGGCTCGGCCACGACGAGCACGCGCACCCGCTCGACCCGATCACGGGTTGTTCCGGGGTGATCCCCACGCACGGCGACGGCGGGCACAGCGCGGACTCGGACCTGTTCTACGTCGCCGACGCGGTCTACACGGACAACGGGGCGTCGGGGGTGCCCGCGCTCACCGGCCGGGCGCAGGTGCTGCTGCAGCCCAAGCACCGGCAGGCCGAGCACTTCACCGGCTCGTCCGGCATCCGGGTGGTGTCCCAGTCCGGCGCCGAGGCGGGCGGGCGGATCGGCGACATCGACAACGGCGACTGGATCTCGTTCAGCCCGGTGAACCTGACGGGCATCGACCAGGTCTCGTTCCGGGTGTCCTCACCGGGACCGGGCGGCACGATCGAGCTGCGGGCGGGGTCACCGACCGGGTCGCTGGTGGCCACCGCGACCGTGGGCAGCACGGGCGGCTGGGACAACTACGTGAGTCTCGCGCCGGTCGACGTGAGCAGGCCGTCCGGGACGGTCGAGCTGTTCGTGGTGTTCCGGTCCAGCTCCGCCGCACCCTACGACCTGGACTCCCTCACGTTCGTCGGCGACGGCGTCGGCACCCCGGGCGCGGTCACGAGCGGCCCGATCACGGGTGCGAGCGGCAAGTGCGTCGACGTCAACGGCGGGAACTCCGCCGACGGCACCCCGCTCATCCTCTGGACGTGCAACGGCGGGGCCAACCAGCGGTGGACCCGCGACGGTGGCACCCTGCGCGCGCTCGGCAAGTGCATGACCGCGGCGGGCACCGCCGACGGCAGCGCCGTCCAACTCTCCACGTGCGACGGCGCGGCCGGGCAGACCTGGACCACGGGCGCCAACGGGTCGCTGACCAACGCGGGCAAGTGCCTCGACGCCAACGGCGCGGGCACCGCCGACGGCACTCGGCTCATCGTCTGGCCCTGCCACGGCGGTACCAACCAGCGCTGGACCCTGCCCTGACCCACTCCCAGAGACCGGAGCCCCCATGCCCGAGCAGATCCACGCTCGACGCCTCTTCGCCCGCCCTGCCCGACGCTCTCCCCATGGCAACGAACGATCCGCCCGTTCTGCTCCCCGAGCCCGTACGAGTGTCCCATTCGCTCGGTCGAGAGTCCTGTTCGTACGGATCGTGACGGCGTTTGCGCTGGTCGCGGCCACTATCCTACTCCCGGCGATCACCGCGCCGGAGCCCGCTGCCGCGCACGCGGTGAACCCGGACGACTTCAAGCAGGTCGAGCTGGCGCGCGGTGTCGGCGAGGTCGGCGAGCCGATGTCGCTCGCCGTGCTGCCGGACCGGTCGGTGCTGCACACCGCGCGCAACGGCGTGCTGCGCAGAACCACGTCGGCCGGCGTCACCAGTGTGATCGGCACGCTGCCGGTCTACACCCACGACGAGGAGGGACTGCAGGGCGTCGGGGTCGACCCGGGGTTCGCGAGCAACCGGTTCGTCTACCTCTACTACGCGCCGCCGCTGTCCACCCCGAGCGGGGACGCACCCGCGACGGGCACGAACTTCTCGGCGTGGAACGGGGTCAACCGGCTGTCGCGGTTCACGCTCAACTCCGACTACACGCTCAACACGTCGAGCGCGGTGACCGTGCTCGACGTGCCGACCAGCCGGGGCATGTGCTGCCACGTCGGCGGTGACATCGACTTCGACACGGCGGGCAACCTGTACCTGTCCACCGGCGACGACACCAACCCGTTCGACTCCGCGGGCTACACGCCGATCGACGAGCGGTCGGGCCGCAACCCGGCCTACGACGCGCAGCGCAGCGCGGGCAACACGAACGACCTGCGCGGCAAGGTGCTGCGGGTCAAGGTGAACGCCAACGGTTCGTACTCGATCCCGTCGGGCAACCTGTTCGCGCAGGGCACCTCCGGCACGCGGCCGGAGATCTACGCGATGGGGCTGCGCAACCCGTTCCGGTTCGGCGTCGACAAGGCCACCGGCGTGCTCTACCTGGGAGACTACGGGCCGGACGCGGGTTCGGCGAGCAACAGCCGGGGGCCGGCCGGGCAGGTGGAGTTCAACCGGATAACAAGCGCCGGGAACTACGGCTGGCCGTACTGCACCGGCAGGAACACCACCGCCGAGACCTATGTGGACTACAACTTCGCCTCCGGCACGTCGGGCTCACGGTTCAACTGCGCGGCCCCGGTCAACGACTCCCCCAACAACAGCGGCCTGCGGAACCTCCCGGCCGCCCGCGCGGCGTGGCTCAACTACGACAACTGCTCGGTCTCGGCGTTCGGCTGCGGCTCCGAGTCGCCGATGGGCGGCGTGGTCTACCGCTACGACGCGTCGAACCCATCGACGGTCAAGTTCCCGGCCGCGCTGGACGGGCACGTCTTCCTGTCCGAGTTCGGCAGGCGCTGGATCAAGACCGTCGACGTGAACGCCGACGGCTCGCCGGGCCAGATCAACGACTTCCCGTGGCGCGGCACGCAGGTCATGGACACCGCGTTCGGGCCGGACGGCGCGCTGTACGTGCTGGACTACGGCACCGGCTGGGGCAGCGGTAACTCCGAGTCCGCGCTGTACCGCATCGAGTACAACCCGTCGGGCAACCAGGCCCCGACCGCGCGGGCGAGCGCCGACAGGACCTCCGGCACCGCGCCGCTGACGGTGGGCTTCTCCTCGGCGGGCTCGTCGGACCCGGAGGGCGGCGCACTGTCCTACCTGTGGAGCTTCGGCGACGGCACCACGTCGACCTCGGCGAACCCGACGAAGACGTACTCGTCGAACGGCCAGCGCACGGCGACGCTCACGGTGACCGACCCGGCGGGGCTCACCGCCACCGCGAACGTGACGGTGACGGTCGGCAACACCGCGCCTGCGGTCACGCTCACCACGCCCGCCGACGGGGCCCTGTTCTCCTTCGGCGACACCGTCCCGTACACGATCACCGCGACCGACCCCGAGGACGGCACGATCGACTGCTCGCGGGTGAAGCTGTCCTACCTGCTCGGCCACGACGAGCACGCCCACCTGATCACCACGAACACCGGGTGCTCGGGCACGCTGTCGATCCCGGCGGACGGTGAGCACGACACGGCCGCGAACCTGTACGCGGTGTTCGACGCCGAGTACACCGACGGCGGGGCGAACGGCCAACCTGCCCTGACCACGCACACGCAGCACACGCTGCAGTTGCGGCACCGCCAGGCCGAGCACCACACCAGCCAGTCCGGCACGGCGCGGTACGACAAGTCGGCCGCGGAGGGCGGCAGGACGGTCGGCGACATCCACAACGGCGACTGGATCGCGTTCCGGCCCTACGCGCTCGGCGGCGAGACCCGGTTCTCCGCGCGGGTCTCCTCCGATACCTCCGGTGGCACGCTGACCGTGCGGACCGGATCGGCGACCGGCACCGTGCTCGGCTCGGTGACCGTGCCGGCCACCGGTGGGTGGGACACCTTCACCGAGGTGGCGACCACGCTGTCGAACGTCCCGAGCGGCACCACCACGGTGTACCTCACGTTCTCCGGCGGTAGCGGCTTCCTGTTCGACGTGGACGCCTTCACGTTCGGCGCGTCCTCGAGCGGCACCACGAACCGGATCACCGGTCTCGGCGGCAAGTGTGTCGACGTCAACGGCGGGAGCACGGCGGACGGCGCGAAAGTCCAGCTGTGGACCTGTAACGGCGGCACCAACCAGCAGTGGACCGTCAGCGGGAGCACGCTGCGCGCCCTGGGCAAGTGCATGACCGCGGCGGGCACGGCGGACGGCAGTGCGGTGCAGTTGTCCACGTGCGTGGGCAGCGCCGCGCAGAACTGGTCCGTGCGGTCCGACGGCACCATCCGCACCGCGGCCGGCAAGTGCCTGGACGCGTACGGCGCGTCGTCGGCGGACGGCACGCAACTGATCATCTGGACCTGCAACGGCGGCGCCAACCAGCGCTGGACGTTGTCGTAGAAAGGCAGCGAGATGACACACTCGTTCACCCGGCGCGTGCTCGGCGCGACCGCGGCCGTGCTCGCCGCGCTCACCGTGGGCGCGAGCCCGACCGCGAGCGCCGCCGACGCGCCCTACGACGTCCTGGTGTTCTCCAAGACCGCCGGTTTCCGGCACGACGCGATCCCGCAGGGCATCGCGCTGATCCGGGAACTGGGGGCGGCGAACAACTTCACGGTGACCGCGACCGAGGACTCGTCCCGGTTCACCGCCTCGACCCTCGCCCAGTACGAGGCGGTGGTGTTCCTCAACACCACCGGCGACGTGCTCAACGACACCCAGCAGAGCGCGTTCGAGTCCTACATCCGGGGCGGCGGCGGGTATGTCGGCATCCACTCGGCCGCCGACACCGAGTACAACTGGTCGTTCTACGGGCAGTTGGTCGGCACGTACTTCTCGTCGCACCCGGCCATCCAGCAGGCGACCGTGCGGGTGGAGAACCGGGCGCACCAGGCCACCCAGCACCTCGGCCAGTCCGTGGTGCGCACCGACGAGTGGTACAACTTCCGTTCGAACGTCCGGTCGACCGCGCGGGTGCTCGCCACCCTCGACGAGTCCACCTACTCCGGCGGCACGATGGGCGCCGACCATCCGCACACGTGGTGCCAGGTGGTCCACGGTGGACGGTCGTTCTACACCGGCGCGGGCCACACCCAGGCGAGCTACGCCGAGTCCGGGTTCCGGGCGCAAGTGCTGGGTGGCATCCGGTACGCGGCGAACCGGACCAAGGCCGACTGCCGGCCCGAGACCGGCTACACCACGCTGTACAACGGCGGCACGATCGGCTGGTCGCAGGCCGGGCCGGGCGGTTTCACCAACGGTGACGCCACGCTCAGTTCCTTCGGCGGGCTCGGCACGTACTGGTACAGCGCCAAGGAGTTCCACTCCTTCTCGCTGAAGCTGGACTGGCGGCTCGCGGGCGACGACAATTCCGGTGTGCTGCTCGGCTTCCCGGCCAGTTCCGACCCGAACACGTCGCTGAACCAGGGCCACGAGGTCCAGATCGACGCGACCGACTCGGCGGACCGCACCACCGGCGCCGTCTACGGCTTCCAGGCGCCCGACACCGCCGCCCGCGACGCCGCGCTCAACCCGCCCGGCGAGTGGAACACCTTCGAGGCACTGGTCGAGGGCGAGCGTCTGCAGGTGTTCCTCAACGGCGTGAAGGTCAACGACTTCACCAACACCGACCCGAACCGCTCGCTGACCTCCGGCTACATCGGTGTCCAGAACCACGGCACCGGCGACGACGTCTCCTTCCGCAACATCCGGATCAAGGAGCTGGGTGGCAGCACGCCGACCGCGGGCCCGATCACCGGCGCGAGCGGCAAGTGCGTCGACGTCAACGGGGCCAGCTCCGCCGACGGCACCAAGGTGCAGCTGTGGACCTGCAACGGCCAGGCCAACCAGCAGTGGGCCCGCGACGGCAGCACCCTGCGTTCACTGGGCAAGTGCATGACCGCCGCCGGCACCGGGGACGGCAGCCAGGTGCAGCTGTCGACGTGCACCGGCGCCGCGACGCAGAACTGGGCCCCGCAGTCGAACGGCGCCATCGTCAACGGCGCCTCGGGCCGCTGCCTCGACGCCAACGGCGGGTCGTCGGCCAACGGCACCCAGCTGATCGTCTGGAGCTGCCACGGCGGCGCCAACCAGCGCTGGACGCTCCTCTGACCCCGAACACGAAAGGGACGACATGGCACGTGTGCTGATACTGACCGGCGACGCCGCCGAGGAACTGGACTCGATGTACCCGGTGTTCCGCCTGCGCGAAGGCGGGCACGAGGCGGTCGTCGCCGCGCTGACGACCCGGCCGGTGAAGCTGGTGGTGCACGACTTCGAACCGGAATGCGACGCCTACACCGAGAAACCCGGCCACCTGCTGCCGGTGGACGTCGCGGTCGCCGACGTGGCGCCCGAGGAGTACGACGCGCTCGTCATCCCGGGCGGGCGCGCACCGGAGTACCTCCGCACCGACCCCGACGTGGCCCGGATCGTCCGGCACTTCTTCGACCACGGGCTCCCGGTCGGCACGATCTGCCACGGCCCGCAGGTGCCCGCCGCGCTCGGGCTCCTGCGCGGCCGTGTCACCGCGGCCTTCCCGCCGTTGCGGGCCGACGTGGAGAACGCGGGCGCCACCTTCGTCGACGGACCGGACGTCGTGGACGCCAACATGGTTTCCTGCCGGGGCTGGCCGGACCTGCCCGAGTGGTCCCGCGCGTTCATGGCGGTGCTGGAGAAGTCGGCACCGGCATGACGGATCGCCGGGCGCCGGCTCCACGGGAGGCCGGCGCCCGGCGCCATCACGTCCTCAGACGACCGTGCAGGGCGCGCCGTTCAGCGTGAACGACGTCGGCTCCGCGGTGTTGCCGGTGTGACCGGCCTGGAACCCGATGCTGACCGACGCGCCCGGCGGGATGCCCGGGTTGTAG
This sequence comes from Actinophytocola sp. NPDC049390, assembly GCF_044466355.1. NCBI lineage: Bacteria > Bacillati > Actinomycetota > Actinomycetes > Pseudonocardiales > Pseudonocardiaceae > Actinophytocola > Actinophytocola sp. NPDC049390. Next base: position 224,719 of record NZ_JBITMQ010000016.1, on the reverse strand, counting down.
GCCACGTTCCTGGCCGTCACCTGTCCTGACGTCGGCGAGTAGCTCGCGTTCCACCCGGACGTGATCGTCTGCCCGGCGGGCAGGGTGAAGACCAGCGACCAGCCGTTCACCGCGGCGGTGCCGGTGTTGGTGATCGTGATCTCCGCGGTGAGGCCGCTGTTCCAGGCGTTGACCGAGTCGCTGACCCGGCAGGCACCCGGCTCCGGCTCGGGATCGGGGTCGGGGTCGCTGCTCTGGAACTGGGTGATGAACTTCCACACCTCGCCCGAGGTCCACGTCCGCCAGCCGTCGCCGCCGCCGTCGACCGGGCCCGGGGTGTGCCCGCCGTCGAACGCCGCCCACACGACCGGGTACCCGGCCCGGCACCCCGAGTACGCGGTGACGATGTGCGAACGGCTCCCCTGCGCCGGTTCGGGCGGGTTCTGGGCGGTGCAGCCGTTGTTGCGGACGAACGTGTCCCGCAGGCCCCGGCCCAGCCCGATGCCGAGCACGTTGTCGGTGAGCCCGTGGATGCCCATGTAGGCGATCGGCTGGGTGCCGCCCGCGCACCCGCTCAACTGCGCGCCCGAGTAGACGGCCACCGCGCGGAAGACGCTCGCCCTGGCGCACGCCAGCGCGTAGCTCATGCCGCCGCCGTAGCTGAACCCGCCCGCGAAGATCTGCGTGGTGTCGATGCACAGCCCTGCCTGGAGCTGCCGCAGGATGTCGTCGACGAGTGTGACGTCCTGGCCGCCGGAGTTGGCCCAGCCGTTGTTCAGGCCCTGCGGTGCCACGAAGATCGTGCCGTTACCGGCGCCGTCCGCGAGCCGCCGCAGCCCGTAGTAGGACCAGTTGTAGCCGTCGGTTCCGCCGGAGTCGACGTCGTTCGCGGTGCCGTTCAGCCAGTGGAAGCCGAAGAACAACCGGTACTGGTGGTTCTGGTCGTAGTTGGCGGGCAGCCGCAGGATGTAGGTGCGGTTCTGCCCGCCGCTCTGGATCGTGTGGGTGCCGCTCGCCAGCCCGGGCGCCGACCCGCACCCCGCGGAGGGGGCGGCCGCCGCCGGGCCGGCCTGCACGGCCGAGGTCAGCACGAGAACCGCGGCGACCGCGACGGATCCGAACCAGGCTCTGTGTCTTCCCATCACATCACTCCCTTTGCTGGACGCGCTGGAGCTGGAACCTCTGGTTCGCGGCGCCGGTGACGGTCCACTGGGAGATGCGGGTGCCGTCGGTGGTCGCCGCCGACCACACGTCCATCGCGAGGCCGCTCTGCCGGTTGACCATGCTGACCACGCCACTCCCCTGGTCGACCACCCGCCACTGCTGGCTCGTGGCGCCGGTGTCGGCTTGCTGGGTGATGTCGGCGCCGCTGCTCGTACTCGCGACCTGCAGCACCAGACCGCTGTGCCGCGCGCGGACCCGGTGGTAGCCGCCGCCGGAGTCGAGGAAGTCGAACTGCTGGTTGGTCCCGCCGGTCGCCGACCACTGGTGCAGGAGCGCACCGGCCGACGTGGACACCCCGCTGATGTCGGCGAGTTTTCCGCTGTGCTGGGCGACGAGCCGGTAGTACACGCCGGTCTCGACGACCGAGCTGGACTCGTTCCCGGTCGCGCGGTAGGTGTGCCCGGCGACGGCGGTGAACTCGACCAGGTCGCTCTCCGGTTTCGCCGGAGTGACCACGGTGCCTGCCGTGGTGTCCCGCAGTTCCCAGGTGCCGGTGAACATGCGGCTGCGGACCCGGACGGTGCCCGCCCGGTCGGGCGTGACGGTCAGCGCGGTGATCCGGCCGCCCGACCACGTGGCGCCGACGGCGTGGCCGCCGCGGCCGCGCAGCCCGGTGACGCTTCCCGTCGGCCAGGCCGTCGGTAGCGCGGGCAGCACGTGCAGCTCACCGTTGTGGCTGTGCAGCAACATCTCCGCGATACCTGACGTGGCGCCGAAGTTGCCGTCGATCTGGAACGGCGGGTGCAGGTCGAACATGTTGGGCGCGAGCCGCTCGGTGGTGACGAGGTCGCGGACCAGCTTGTGCGCCCGCGCACCGTCCTCCAACCGCGCCCAGAAGTTGATCTTCCAGGCGAGGGACCAGCCGGTGCCCGCGTCACCGCGCAGCTCCAGCGTGCGGCGAGCCGCGTCGAACAGCGCGGGGGTGCCGCGCCGCGTGATCTGGTTCGACGGGTGCAGGCCGTACAGGTGCGAGACGTGCCGGTGGTTCGGTTCGGTCTCGACCCAGTCGTACAGCCATTCCTGGAGGTTGCCGCGCGACCCGACCTTCATCGGCGTGAGCCGCTGCCGCGCGGACCGGACCTGGCTGCGGAAGCCGGAGTCCACCCCGAGCACCTCGCTCGCGGCGGCGGCCCCGTCGAAGAGGTCTCGCAGGATCTGTGAGTCCATCGTGGGGCCCGCGCACACGCTGACCCCCGAGTGGTGTGCCAGCTCCGGCGAGTTCGACGGGTTCGTCACGAGCGTCCCCAGGCTGGGCTCGGTGACGAGCGTGTCGAGGAAGAACTGGGCGGCGCCCTTCACCGCCCCGTAGTTGGCGCGCAGGAACTCCACGTCGCCGGTGAACCGGTAGTGGTCCCAGACGAGCGAGGCGAGCCACGCCCCGCCGGTCTGCCACATGCCCCAGAACGCGCCGTCCACCACGGACGTGCCGCGCCAGGCGTCGGTGTTGTGGTGGGTGACCCAGCCGGACGCGCCGTACTGGACCTGCGCGGTCCGTGCCCCGGTCACCGCGAGGTCGCCGAGCATGCGGAACACCGGCTGCAGGCACTCCCCGAGGTTGGTCGTGTCGGCCGGCCAGTAGTTCATCGGCAGGTTGGCGTTGATCGTGTACTTCGAGTCCCACGGCGGGCTCATCTGGTCGTTCCAGATGCCCTGCAGGTTCGCCGGCTGGGTGCCGGGCCGGGACGAGGAGATCAGCAGGTACCGGCCGTACTGGAACAGCAGCGCGGAGAACTGCGGGTCGCTGACCGATGCGTGCTGGGCGATCCGCACGTCGGTCGGCTGGTCGGCCGCCGACGTCCGCCCGAGGTCGATCGTGACCCGGCCGAACAGCGCCTGGTAGTCGGCGACGTGCCGGGCGCGGAGGGTGTCGAAGGAACTGGCCTGGGCCGCGCTCAGGCGGGCTCGCGCGAGGCCTTGGTAGTCGCCGTTCACCGTGCGGTAGTCGACGTAGCTGGTGCCGATCGACACCAGCAGGGTCACGGTGGTGGCGCCGGAGACCCGCAACGTGCCGCCGGAACTGCTGGTGCTCCCGCCCTCGGCGATCACTCTGGCCAGCGCCAGGAACCGGACGGACCCGGAGATGCCCCTGGCGTCGCCGGAAACGCCGTCCAGTGCGATCGTCGTGCTGTCCGGGCTGGACGCGGTGACCCGCTGCGGGCTGCTGAACGCGGCCGTGAACGAGACCGACCCGGTCAGGCGCATCACGATGACCTGGTCCGGCGCGCTGGCGAACACCTCGCGCCGCTGCCGCACCCCGCCCGCGACGTAGGTGACGACCGACGTCGCCGTGGTGAGGTCGAGCCACCGCTCGTACCCGGAGACACCGCTGGTGCTGGGCATGGTCAGCCGCAGGTCGCCGACCGGCTGGTACGGCAGCTGCGCGGCCGGGCTGCCCAGCATCGTCTGGTCGATCAGGCTCTGTGCCTGCGACCACTGGTTCGCGAACACCAGCTGCCGGATCTGCGCGATCGCGCCCGCACCACGCGGGTTGGCGTAGTCGTGCGGACCACCGGCCCAGACCGTGTCCTCGTTGAGCTGCAACCGTTCCGTGTCGGTGTTGCCGAACACCATGGCGCCGAGGCGGCCGTTGCCGACCGGCAGCGCACGCAGCCAGTCCGAGCCCGCCGCCTCGTCGTACCACAACGCGAGGTCGCCCGCGGCCCGCACGTCGGCGGGCGCCGCCGGGTCGGCGCGGGCGGTCGCCGTCCACCCGGCGCTCGCGATCGCGACGCCCGTACCCAGCTTCAGCGCCTGCCTGCGGGTCAGTCCATCGTTCACTGCGCGGCCCACCGCTGGTTGTTACCGCCGGTGCAGCTCCACAGCTGGACCAGTGTGCCGTTGGCGGTGGCGTTGCCGCTCACCTCGAGGCACAGTCCGGACTGGGCGTTGCGGATGGTGCCGTCCCCGTTCCGGTTCCACTTCTGGTTGGCGCCGCCGTGGCAGGTCCAGATGATCACCGGTGTGCCGTTGGCGGTTCCGGCGCCCGAGGCGTCGAGGCAGCGTCGCGAGTCTCCCGTGTAGACGGTCAGCTCACTCGCCGACGTGTACGTCCACTGCTGGTTGGCCTGGCCGTTGCAGTCCCAGATGATCAGCTGGGTCCCGGTCGCGGTGGTCTGGTTCGGTACGTCGAGGCACCGGTTCGAGGCGGCCGAACGCAGAGGCGTACCCGTGCCGGGGTTTCCGCCGCCGCCGTTGAGCGCGTCGAGGACGGCCTGGTACGCCTGCTTCTTCTGGTAGTTGGAGTCGAACAGCAGCGGGGTGTCGTTGGGGCGCCAGGTGTACCGGTCGGTGATCCCCCACGTGGTGATGCCGGTGCAGCGGGCCACGGCCATGCACGCCTGGGTGACCTGCCGGTAGACGTTCGCCTGACCCGACCCGGAGCCGCCCACGTCCAGCTCGGTGATCTGCACGTCCACGCCGAGGTCGGCGAAGCGCTGCAGGTTCGCCTGGTAGCTGGACAGGTTGGAGTTCCAGCTGAGGTGACTCTGGAACCCGACGCAGTCGATGGGTACGCCGCGGTTCTTGAAGTCGGCGACCATGTTGTAGATGGCGGTGCTCTTGGGGTTGATGCCGTCGGTGTTGTAGTCGTTGTAGCAGAGTTTGGCGTTGGGGTCGGCGTTGCGGGCGGCGCGGAAGGCGGCTTCGATCCAGTCGTTGCCGGTGCGTTGGAGGTTGGAGTCGCGGCGGGTGCCGCTGGTGCCGTCGGCGAAGGCTTCGTTGACGACGTCCCAGGAGTGGATCTGGCCGCGGTAGTGGGTGGCGACCTGGGTGACGTGGTTGATCGCCGCGGATCGCAGGTCACTGCCGGACAGGTTCTGCGCCCAACCCGGCTGCTGCGCGTGCCACAGCAGGGCATGACCCCGGACGCTCATGCCACGAGCGCGGGCGTAGCTGACGATCTGGTCGCCACCGCCGTAGCTGAACTGGTTGCGGTTGGGTTCGGTGGCGTCCCACTTCATCGCGTTCTCGGCCACGACACTGTTGAACTCGCGGCTCAACGTGCCCGAGTACGAGCCGTCGTTCAACAGGTTCGGCACGACCGCCGCCCCGAAGTACCGGCCCGTCTGTGCCGCCGCCGCACCGAGTGTGTCCGCCGCGCTCGCGGGCGTCGCCGACAGCACGAGCCCGGCCGCGGCGAGCCCCGCGGTGGTGATCGCGGTGAGCACGGCTCTGACGCGTGTTCCGGTGGTCATCGCAACCCTCTTTCGTCGTTGAGGAAAGGGTTTTCACATCGGCAAGCCGCACCGCCCGCTCAGGCGCGCGACCACCGCTGGTTGGCCTGGCCGTTGCAGGTCCAGAGAATGGTCGTGGTGCCGTTCGCGGTGCCCGCCTGGTTGACGTCCAGGCAGAGTCCGGACCCGACGTTGCGGACGGACCCGTCCGACGCGAACGTCCAGCGCTGGTTGGCCTGGCCGTTGCAGGTCCAGATGATCACGCGCGTACCGTTGGCGGTGCCCTGGTTGTACGCGTCGAGGCACTTGTCGCCGTACACGCGGATCTCGCCGTTCGCCCAGGTGGTCCAGGACTGGTTCGCGGCCGTGTGGCAGTCCCAGATCAACGCGGTGGTGCCCGCGGCGGTGGCGGCGCCGTCCACGTCGAGGCACCGGTTCGACCCGGCGCCGCGCAGCCGGGACGTCGTCGCGTCGACCGGCGTCCCGCCGGAGACCCGGTAGACCGCGACACCGTGTGCCGGCACGCTCGCGCTGATCTGCCCCGAGGTGGCCGCAGTGCCGCCGGTCCACAGGTCCGTCAGCGTGAACGAGCCGCCGGACAGCCCGGCCTGCGCGGCCGTGGTGCTGATCGTGGCGGTGGCGCCGCCGCGGTTGAACAACCCGACCGCGACCGAGCCGTCGGACAGCGACTTGGCGAACACCTCGACGTTGCCGTCGTCGCGCACCCGGCGCCCGCCCGCACCGAGCCGGTCCTGGTTCACCGCGAGCAGGCGCGGGTTGCGCAGGATCGCGCTCACCTCGGCGGACATGGTGCGGATGTCGTTGCCCGCCATCAACGGCGCGGCCATCAACGCCCACAACGCGAAGTGCGCCCGCGACTCGGTCAGCGTCAGTCCCGGGCGGCCGACCACGAGCATGTCGGGGTCGTTCCAGTGGGTCGGCCCTGCCTGCGCAGCCAGCGGCGCGTTGACGTCGACCACGTTGCCGACACCCATCGGGTAGCTGTTGGTGTTGCCGTTCTGCCAGATGTCGAGGAGGTCCTCGGTGGTGCGCCACAGGTCGGCGACCTCGCCCCAGTTGTACTTGTCACCGGTGATCGCGTGGAAGCTGTTCGGGTTGATGCTGTAGACGATCGGCCTCCCCGTGGCCCGCAACGCATCCCGCATCAGCGAGAACCGCGCGACCTGCTCGTCCCGCGTCCCGTCCGGGGAGCACCAGTCATACTTGAGGTAGTCCACGCCCCACGACGCGAACGTGTTGGCGTCCTGGACCTCGTGGCCCATGCTGCCGGTCGAACCCGGGTGTGTCCCGACCCGCTGAGCACAGGTCCGCTCCGTCGGCACCTGGTAGATCCCGAACTTCAACCCTCGGGCGTGGATGTAGTCACCGAGAGCCTTCATACCGCTCGGGAACTTCGACGGGTGGGCCCGCAGGTTGCCCTGGCTGTCGCGGCTCGGGTCGAACCAGCAGTCATCCACCACCACGTACTGGTAGCCCGCGTCCCGCATCCCCGAGCTGACCATCGCGTCGGCCGCCTGGCGGACCGACGACTCGGTCACGCCGCAGCCGAAGCTGTTCCAGCTGTTCCATCCCAGCGGCGGTGTCACGGCGGGGCTTCCCGGCGCCGCCTGGGCCACTGGCCGGTGGGACTCGGACGGGAGCAGTACCAGCCCGGCCGTCGCGAGCACGGTGAGCGTGGCAGCGGCGACCTTCCGCAGCAGGCGCATTTCACCAGACATAAAGGACCCCATCATCGTTGACGGTGTGTGAAACACGACGCACAAGTGGTTCGAATGTGAACGCTAACACAATACGACTGAGCGAGACAACCGCAGTACAACAGGGTTTCTGTCGAAACTTTCGACAATTGAGGAGCATTCAAGTGATCGCGAACATGCCGCGCGAAAATGCGTATCCGAGCCGATTGGGAGCGCTCCCAGCGCGATCAGCCGAGGACATCGCCCACGCCGCACCGCAGCGGGACCTCGTCGACACAAGCCCGGATGAGTCCGATCCATCGCGGGAACGGTCACTCGCCTGACACCATACCGTCGCCCAGCGTGCCGGCGTCAAGTCATGAGTCGTATCCATCTACTGCTCGTCGTCGCCCGGAAAGGTCCGGAGTCCAGATGCGGCGTCGCCCCCGGGGTGATGACCGGCGCGGGCATCACCCCGACCGCTTCTCCCCCGCGGACTCCGCGCGGGCCGGCAACCTCGTGACCGCGTGGCAGAGCGCGGGGATGGCGCGCTACTTCGTCAACTCGCTGGTCGTCGTGCTGTGCGCGGTCGTCGTGCTGCTCCTGATCGGGTCGATGGCGGGCTTCGCACTGGGGCGGCTGCGGTTCCGCGGTTCGCGGGTCCTGTTCCTCGGCTGCCTCGCCGCGTTGTTCGTCCCGTTCCAGGTCGTCATGGTCCCGCTCGCGCGGACGCTCGCCACGCTCGGCCTGATCGACACCTACCCCGGCCTGGTCCTCGCGTACGTCGCCCAGTTCCTGCCGTTCACCATCTTCCTGATGGCGAGCTACTACGCGCACGTGCCCGCCGAGATCGTCGACGCCGCCATGCTCGACGGCAACACGCTCTTCGGCGTGTACCGCAGGGTCATGCTGCCGCTCGGGACCCCGGCGCTGATCTCGGTCGGCATCCTCGACACGTTGTTCTGCTGGAACGACGTGCTGATCGCGCTGCTGGTGATGCCGTCGGCGGAACACCGCACCCTCATGGTCGGTGTCACGGCGCTGCGCGGTCAGTACTCCGACGACATCCCGACGTTCGCCGCGGGCGTCCTGATCGCGGCGGTTCCCATGCTGGTGGTCTACCTGTTCTTCCAGCGCCAGATCGCACAGGGCGTCACGGCGGGCGCCACGAAGGGCTGACCCATGCGCATCACCGGATTCCGCACACTGACCACGGTCCTGGACTGGGGCCGCCCGGTCGGCGACGCCAACGGCGTGCTCGCGGACGGACGCACCCCGGTGCCGATCGTCCTGGTGGACACCGACGAGGAGATCACCGGAGTCGGCCTGGGGCCGCACCTCGACGGCGAGGACCCGAGAGGGGTCACGGCGCTGTACGACCGGATGCTGCGCCGAACGTTCAAGGCCGGGCACGCCGGTGCGGTGTTCGGCACGATCGGCGCGTTCGACACGGCGCTGTGGGACATCAAGGCGAAAGCGGCCGGGGAGCCGCTGTGGCGGCTGCTCGGTGGCCGCGACCGGCGGGTGCCCGCGTACGCGTCCGGCCTGGACATCGCGTTGGACGACGAGGAACTCGTGGCGGTGTACCAGGCCTACGCCGACCGCGGCCTGCGCGCGGCCAAGCTCAAGGGCGGGCTCGACGTCGACCAGGACCGGCGCAGGCTGGCACTGGTGCGGGACGTGCTCACCGACGCGGGCCGGGTCGCACGGCCCGCGCTGATGCTCGACGCGAACGAGACGTGGACGCGCAAGCAGGCCGTCCGCCACGTGTGCGAACTGGAACGCACGATCGACCTCACCTGGGTCGAGGAACCGGTCCGGCGCTGGGACGCCGACGGGCTGGCCGCGGTGAGCAGGGGCATCCGGGCGTCGGTGGCCAGCGGGGAGAACCTCACCGGGCTCGAACAGTTCCGGCCGCTGCTCGCGGCGGGCGCGCTCGACGTCGTCCAGACCGCGGCGGTCTGGGGCGTCACCCACTTCCTGCGGGTCGCCGCCCTGGCCCATGCCCACGACCTGCCGGTCAGCCCCGTCGGCAACACCCCGGCCGGCCTGCTGCACGCCGCGACGGCGGTGCCGAACCACCTGGCCGGCGAACTCCAGGACCTCGAGCCACCAGTCGGCGTGCGCCTGGCCCACCACGTCGAGGACGGCGCGTTCATCCTGGGCGACACACCCGGCGCGGGCGTCGACGTCGACGAGCACGCGATCCGGACGGCACACGTGGGTCACCCGGCCCACAACGGCGACGGTCCGCACATCCGGCCGCCCGCCGCCGGGCACCGGCTGTTCGCCGCACCGTACGACGACACGATTTCGACACACCCCCGGTGAAAGTTTCGAAATGGCTCCCCAGCAAGGAGCTGAATGCGAAACTTTCGGGACATCCGATGTTCGACGCAGGCTTTCCCGCCGATACCTCCGTCGCCCATGAGCGCGCTCACAAAGTCGGCCTCAACGTCATTCCGAACGGGACGGCAACGATCGCACGACACGCATCTACACAGGTAGAGATGGCGCACCGAAGCCTCTGAGGCAACGCTGACGGCTGCGCCTGTCGAATTAGCGTTCACAACGAGATTGACTTTCTGTCAAGTCGCTCGCTACCTTCGGTGGCGAGGGCAGCACTTGGTGAGCGCGCGATGACGCGATACCTGCCGCCGTGTTGTCGACCCCGTGGACAATGTTGTCGAAGGGAACGCGCAATGCATCGAAACATTCGAAGAAGCCCGGTCGCGGCGGTGGTGTGCCTCGCGGTCGGGTTGATGGTCGCGAGTCTGGTGTCGGTGTTCGCGGGCACCGCACAGGCGGCCGAGTCGACACTGGGCGCCGCGGCCGCGCAGTCCGGCCGCTACTTCGGGACCGCGGTCGCGGCGAGCAAGCTGGGCGACAGCACGTACTCCACGATCCTGCGGCGTGAGTTCAACAGCATCACCGCCGAGAACGAGATGAAGTGGGACGCGACCGAACCCAACCGCAACCAGTTCAACTACAGCAACGGGGATCGCATCGCGAGCCAGGCCCGCGGCCAGGGCGCGTTGCTGCGCGGGCACGCCCTGCTGTGGCACCAGCAGCAGCCGGGGTGGGCGCAGAACCTGTCCGGCAGCGACCTGCGATCCGCGGCGATCAACCACGTCACCCAGGTCGCCACCCACTACCGCGACCAAATCCACTCCTGGGACGTCGTCAACGAAGCCTTCGCCGACGGCACCAGCGGCACCCGCCGCGACTCCAACCTCCAACGCACCGGCAACGACTGGATCGAAGCCGCCTTCCGCGCCGCCCGCAACGCCGACCCCAACGCCAAACTCTGCTACAACGACTACAACACCGACGGCATCAACCCCAAGAGCACCGCCATCTACAACATGGTCGCCGACTTCAAGAACCGCGGCGTACCCATCGACTGCGTCGGGTTCCAGTCGCACCTGAGCAACTCCGTGCCCAGCGACTACCAGGCCAACCTGCAGCGCTTCGCCGCGCTCGGCGTCGACGTGCAGATCACCGAGCTGGACATCTCGGGGTCGAACCAGGCGAACGTGTACGCGACCGTCACCCGCGCCTGCCTCAACGTCCCGCGCTGCAACGGCATCACCGTGTGGGGCATCCGGGACAGCGACTCGTGGCGGCAGGGCGAGAACCCGCTGCTGTTCGACAACAACGGCAACAAGAAGGCCGCCTACAACGCCGTGCTGGACGTGCTCAACAGCGTCGACCCGGACCCCGATCCCGACCCGCCCGCCGGTTCCGGTGAGATCCGCTCGGTCGGGGCGGACCGGTGCGTCGACGTGCCGAACGCGACCACGAACAACGGCACGCAGGTGCAGCTGTGGGACTGCCACGGCCAGTCCAACCAGGTGTGGACGTACACGTCGAGCAAACAGCTGACCGTGTACGGCAGCAAGTGCCTCGGCGCGAGCGGCCGTGGTACGACCAACGGCACCGCCGTGGTCATCTGGGACTGCGACGGTCACTCGAACCAGCAGTGGAACTTCAACTCGAACGGCACGATCACCAACGCCCAGTCTGGCCTGTGCCTCGACGCCGTCGGCGCCGGCACGGCCAACGGCACGCGGATCCAGCTGTACTCGTGTACCGCGAACGCGAACCAGCGGTGGACCGGCATCAACCAGGGCTGAACACGAGCGCGGGTCCCGGACCTCCCGGGGCCCGCGCTCGCGGTCCCGGACCCGCCCGCTGAACCTTTCGCCGAACGGAGGTCACCGATGATCAGAACGGCGCTCGTGACATTCGCCAGCACCCTGCTGGTGACCATCACCGCACTCGTGTTCCCGCCCGCGGCGGCCGCGGCGTCACTGGTGGAGGTGACCGGCTTCGGCGACAACCCGGGCGGGACGCGCATGCACGTCTACGTGCCGGACTCCCGCCCGGCGAACCCCGCGATCGTGGTCGCCATGCACGGCTGCGGCGGCTCCGGCCCGGGGTTCTACTCGGGCAGTGAGTTCGCCTCGCTCGCCGACCGGCACGGGTTCATCGTGATCTACCCGAGCGCCCAGCAACAGGCCGGGTTCGGGAACTGTTTCGACACCTGGTCGGACGCGGCGAAACGCCGAGGCGGTGGCAGCGACCCGGTGTCGATCGTCTCCATGGTCACCTACGTCGAACAACGCTACGGCGGCGACCCGAACAGGGTGTTCGCCACCGGTTCGTCCTCCGGCGGCATGATGACCAACCACATGCTCGCCCTGTACCCCGACGTGTTCAAGGCGGGTGCGGCGTTCATGGGCGTGCCGTTCAACTGCTTCGCCAACGCGGCGGACTACCCACCGGGTGCCAGCAGGTGCACCGGCGGCAGCATGAACCGGACACCGCAGGAGTGGGGAGACGCGGTCCGCCAAGCCTTCCCCGGCTACACCGGACCGCGCCCGCGAATCCAGCTGTGGCACGGCACCGCCGACACGCTCGTGCCGTACTCCCTGCTGCAGGAGGAGATCGAGCAGTGGACCAACGTGTTCGGCCTGAGCCAGACACCGACGTCCACCGACACCCCGCAGCCGAACTGGAACCGCCGCCGTTACGCCGACACCTCCGGCACCGTCCAGGTGGAGGCCTACAGCATCCAGGGCGCCGGGCACACCCTGCCCTCAAGTGGCATGGCGGCATCGGCCATCGCGTTCTTCGGCCTGACCGGCTCCGGCCCCACGCCCGAACCCGAGCCGGGCGGTTGCCGGGTCGGCGCCACGGTCTACGCGTGGAACACCGGACTGACCGAGAACCTCACCGTCACCAACACCAGCTCCGCCCCGATCAACGGATGGTCGCTGGTGTTCACCCTGCCCAACGGTCAAACCATCACATCCGGGTGGAACGCCACCTACACGCCGTCGTCAGGGCAGGTGACCGCACGCAACGTCGACCACAACTCGACGATCGCACCGAACGCGTCAGTCAGCATCGGTTTCCAGGCCACCCACACCGGCAACACCGGCAAACCCGGATCCTTCACGCTCAACGGCACACCCTGCACCACCACGACGTACTGACGGTTCCCCACCGCACTCGGCACTGAACATGACTCTCGCTGGTGCTTCCGAAACGGAAGGCTTTCAGTTGCCGGGAAGGGAACGCGGGAGCCCGAACCACGGAAGGACGCTGTTGTCGAAACGGGTCACGGCGCTGATGCGGTCGCCGGCCAAGGTGAGGACCACGAGCCCCGTCCCACGCCGGATGCCATCACTGCCCGAGCGCAGATAGGTACCGAACGCCGGTTGGCCGTTCGCGCGGGTAGGCACCAGGTGGTACTTGCGGTTGGCGCTCATGAGCGCGGCGTAGAACCCGGAGACGGCGTCGCGGCCGAGGTACTCGAGCGGCATCGGCGGCATGGAGACGCGAGCGTCGTCGGTGAGCAGGCCGACCAGGGCGTCGACGTCGCCGGATTCGTAGGCACGGGCGAACCTCGCCACGAGTGCCTCTTCGGCGGGCGACGCGGGCGCAGGTGGTGAGTCGTTGATCCCGCTCGGCGGGATTCGCCGGTGCAGCGCGGCGCGTGCCCGTTTGAGCGCGCTGTTGACCGAGTCGACGGAGGAGTCGAGCATGTCGGCGACCTCGGCCGCCGGGTAGCCGAGCACCTCGCGCAGGATCAGGACGGCGCGTTGGCGTGCCGGCAGGATCTGCAGCGCGGTGACGAACGCCAGCGAGATGGACTCCTTCTGTTCATACCGTGCTTCCGGTCCGACCGGCGCGGCGATCGCACCGTCGAGGAGAGCGTCGGGGTAGGGCTCCAGCCACACGACTTCGCCGAGCCTGCTCGGCTCCGGCGGTTCGATCTCGGGCACATCCCACTCCTTTGCCGGGCGACGGCTGGCCGAGCGAATCGCGTTGAGGCACTGGTTCGTGGCGATCCGGTACAGCCAGGTGCGGATCGAGGCCCGCCCCTCGAACCGGTCGAGTGCCCGCCACGCCGCGAGCAGCGTGTCCTGCACCGCGTCCTCGGCGTCCTGGAACGAGCCGAGCAGCCGGTAGCAGTGCATGTGCAACTCCCGGCGATGTGGCTCGGTCAGCTGCCGGAACGCCTCGCCATCGCCGGCCCGCGCCCTCGCGATCAGCTCGCTCGCTGTCACGTCTCATCACCCACCAGGTGTCGGTTCTTGCCAGCCCTTCTCCGGTTCTGACACCGGACCGGCCGGGAACTGGGCGCGTCACGGCCGCCCAGTTCCTCCACAGCGTGGTGTCTGAACCGTCGACAGCTCGATTCCACCTCATGAGGAGCACACGTGACACTCACGGGCAAGACGGTCCTGGTCACCGGAGCCAACCGCGGCATCGGAAGGGCGCTGGTCGACGAGGCGCTGAGCAGGGGCGTCGAACGGGTCTACGCCGGCACCCGGCAGGCCATGAACCCCACGGACGAGCGGGTCACGCCCCTGGCCCTGGACCTGACGGACGCCGCCCAGATCAACCGCGCCGCCGAGACCGTTGACTCGCTCGACGTCCTGATCAACAACGCGGGCGTCTACGGCTACGAAGACCTGGCCGACCGAGCCGCCATCGAACAGCATCTCGCGGTCAACCTCTTCGGCCCCTACGCCCTCACGCAGGCCTTCCTGCCCCGGCTTGTCGAGTCACAGGGCGCGATCGTCAACGTGCTGTCATTGGCTGCGGTGGCTGCCGTGCCCATCAGTCCCGCGTACTCGATGTCCAAGGCGGCTGCCTTCTCGCTGACGCAGTCGCTGCGCGCCACTCTCGCCGGCCAGGGCGTGGACGTCCACGCCGTACTGCCCGGTCCCGTGGACACCGACATGGTGCGCGACCTCGAGATCCCGAAGACGTCACCACAGTCGGTAGCCGCGGCCATCCTCGACGCGCTGGACAAGGGAGAGGACGAGATCTTCCCCGATCCCTTCTCACAGGCGCTCGCCGACAGCTGGAACAGCGGCGCGGTCAAGGCGCTCGAACGTCAGAACGCGGCGCTCGTCGGCGAGGCCCAGAACCAGTAGCGGTGCCTCAGGCGTAGAAAAGGTGGTCGAGTGCCACGGTGGCCGCGCCGTTGACGCCCGCGTCCAGGCCGAGGCTCGACCGTCGCAGCTGCACGGCGGGCCGGATGACCGGGAAGACCGCCTCGCGGGTGGCCTCGGCCAGCCTGGTCACGAACGTTTCCGGTGCGGTGGAAAGGAAACCGCCCAACAGGATCAGTTCCGGGTTCAGCAGGTTGGTCAGGAACGACAGGCTCGTGGCGAGGTGCTTGGTCACCAGTTCGGCGTGCTTGGCGGCCGCGGGGTCGTGCTCGGTGGCGCGCAGGAGCGTCTCCAACGGATTGGCCGTGCCGGCGGGCAGTCCGAGGTCGGTGAGCGCGTGCCGCAGCGCCCGCTCCGACAGGACCGTCTCCAGGCAGCCGATCCCGCCACAGATGCACTTCTCGCCGTTCTCCACGATCCGCAGGTGCCCCACCTCGATCGCGCCGTGCACGCCGCCCTGGAACGCCTGCCCCGCGACGACGAGGCCCGCGCCGACCCCGGTGCGCAGGTAGATGAACGCGACACTGCCCAGCTTGCGGCCCGCGCCGAACCGTGCCTCGGCCAGCGCCATCGACCGTACGTTGTGGTCGACCACCACCGGCACACCGAGCGCCTGCTCCAGGTGGTCCGCGACCCCGACCTCGCGCCACGGCAGGTTTATCGGCAACAGCAGCTTGCGGTGACCGCCGTCGACCGGGCCCGGCACGGCCACGCCGACACCCAGCAGCCGCGTGTGGTCCAGCCGTGCCTTGGCGAGCAGCGCGGGCACCGCCTCCGCGATCCGGTCGAGGACGGGGTGGACGTCCTGCTGGGCGTCGAACTCGAAGTCGGTCTGCTCGCGGGTTTCGCCGAGCACGTCGATCACGCCGAGGCGGACGGAGCCGACGCCGATGTGCACGCCGATGACGAAGTACGACGTGGGCTCGATCGACAGCTCGGTGCCCGGGCGGCCGGTGCCGACGCGGGACACCTTCCGCGTCTCGGTGACACAGCCGTACTCGAGGAGCTGCCCCACCACGCGTGTCATCGTCGTGGCCGAGAGCCCCAGCCTGCGCGCGACCTCGCTGCGGGTGAGCCCGGGTTCCTGCTGGAGCAGCCGCAGGACCTGGCCGTTGCGCCCGGATTCCTCCTGGCGGACGGGCTCCGGCTGGAGGAGGCGCCGCACCCGCGTGATGTTGCCGGCGTGCCAGGGCGGGAGTTCTTTTCTCACGTGTCAAAAATAGCATTTCCGCCGGTCAAGTACCATGCCGACGCCCCACACGGAGCGTGCGGGGCGTCGGCTGCTGTGGTCGTCACGACGATGCGACACCGGTCCCGTGGAAGTCGATCGCGTCCACGTTGTACCCGTTCGCCACGTCGGCGGTGAACACCAGGTACAGGGTGTGCGTACCCGCCAGCGCCGTGACCGGCGCCGGTGCGGTGTTCACGTAGCGCGCGCCACCACCGGTCGCGGCCACCGGGGTCGTGGCGAGCACTGGGCCGTCCGGTGCGTCGGCGCGCAGCTCGATCCGGCCGCCCGCCGTTCCCGCGACGCGGTAGCTGATCGCGTCGATCCCTTCGACGCTCATGCGGTCGAAGGCGATCCAGTCGCCGGTGGAGATGCCGGCGACGCGGTACGCGCCCTCGGCGGCGGCGTCGTTGCGGGACTCGGACGTGCCGGACTCCGCACTGTAGTGCTCGGCCTGGCGGTGCTTGGGCTGCAACAGGATCTCTGTCGTCCCGATGAGCGGGGACGCCCCGTCCCCGCCGTTGTCGGTGTAGGTGGCGGTGACGGCGTAGAACATGTTGGCGTCCGCGCCGTGCCCGCCCGCCGCGGTGGTGAAGCTGCCCTCGCAGCCGGGCAGTTCCTCCAGCGGGTGGGCGTGCGAGTCGTGGCCGATCGCCGGCTGCACGACGACCTTCGCGCAGTCGACGGCACCGTCCTCGGCGTCGGTGACCGACACCCGGTACCGCACCGTGTCGCCTTCGCCCACGAACCCGCCGTCGGTCGGCGCGGCGAACTCGACCTCCGGCGGGGTGTTGCCGACGGTGATCGTGACGGCGGCGGACGCGGACCGACCGGTCTCGTCGGTGACCGTCAGGATCGCCTGGTAGTCGCCGTTCCTGGTGTAGGTGTGCGCGGGATGGCGCTCCGTGGACGTCTTGCCGTCACCGAAGTCCCAGTGGTAGCGCAGTTTCTGGCCTTCGTCGGGGTCGGTGGTCCCCCTGCTGGAGAAGGCGACCTTCAGCGGGCGGTGTCCGTTCGTCGGGGTTCCGGTCGCGGCGACGATCGGCGACCGCTTGCCCGGCTCGGCGTACTCGATGCGGTAGAGCCCGTCGTCGGGGTTGTTGCGGCCGAACCCGCGGCCCCATTCGAGCAGGTACATCGCGCCGTCCGGGCCGAAGGTCATGTCCATCGGCGCGTTGAACGTCTGGTCGGGCAGGAACGGATAGGCGTGCACGGGCGCACCGGCCGCGTCGAGCTCGATCTCGGCGAGGAAGTGCTTGCCCCACTCGTAGAAGAACGCCTTGCCGTCGTAGTGCTCGGGGAACTTGCGGTCCGAGGCGAGGTCCGGGTCGTACCGGTAGACCGGCCCGGCCATCGGCGCGCCGCCGGTGCCCAGCTCCGGGAAGTCCGGATCCGGGGTGCTGAACGAGTACGAGATCTCCGGCGCGGTCACCGCGGGCAGGTCGCGGATCCCGGTGTTGTTGGGCGACTCGTTGACCGGCGCCGCGCAGTCGAACTTCGGGCCGGACACGCCGGTGGCGAAGTCGTAGTCGTTGTAGGCGAGGTTCGGGCCGTGGCAGTACGGCCAGCCGTAGAAGCCCGGCTCGGACACGGTCTGCCACTCGACGTGGCCCGCCGGACCCCGGTCGGGGTTGGCCGAGCGCGCGTCCGGTCCGTAGTCGGCGACGAGCAGGTCACCGGTGTCCGGGTTGACCGACATGCGGAACGGGTTGCGGAAGCCCATCGCGTAGACCTCCGGCCGGGTGTCCGGTGTGCCCGGCGCGAACAGGTTTCCCCCGGGGATCGTGTACCCGCCCGCCGCCGTGTCGGTCGGGGTGATCCGCAGGATCTTGCCGCGCAGGTCGTTGCTGTTGGCGGAGGTGCGCTGCGCGTCGAACTCGGCGCGGCCGGGCCGCTCGTCGATGGGTGTGTACCCGTTCGACTCGTACGGCTGGGTGTCGTCTCCTGTGGACAGCACCAGGTTGCCCGCCGGGTCGAACTCGATCGACCCGCCGACGTGCGACGGTCGCGGCGGGTAGGTGGTGGGGACGGTCAGCAGCACGACCTCGCTCGCCACGTCGAGCGTGTCGCCGGTCAGGTGGAAGCGGGACAGCCTCTTCTCCGGCGCGTCGATCGCCGAGTAGTACAGGTACAGCCAGCCGTTCGTCGCGAAGTCGGGGTCGAGCCCGATGCCCTGCAGCCCGCTTTCTCCTCGGGTGTCGACGTTGACGGCGCCGGCCGTGACGGTGGCGCCGGTGTTCGGCTGCCAGATCCGCAGGCCGCCGGTCCGCTCAACGAACAGCACCCGGCCGTCGGGCGCCACCGCGAGCGACATCGGCTGCGTGACGTCGGTGTTGAGCGGAACTTTCTGGAAGTTGCTCGCCGGCGGGGTGACCGCGGGCTCGTGGCCGGGGTGCGCGGCCGCGGTCGCGGTGACGACACCGGCGGCCAGCGCGCCACCGGCCGCCAGCGCGAGGACGCGCGCGGAGAATCGACGGTGATTCATGGTTGGTGGGCCTCTCGATGGGCGGTGTGGTGACTACTGGCAGGTGAGGAACCGGAAACTGTCCGCCGCGGTCTCCGGCCCGGTCGGGGCGTTGTCGCGCTCGACGACGTACTGCTTCACGTACGGCAGCGCGGCCTCGAGGATCGGCGCCCAGTCGAGCTCGCCCTCGCCGACGTCGGCCGGGACGCCGCGCAGGTCGCCGTTGAGGAAGCCGTCCTTGACGTGCAGCAGCTCGATCCGGTTGCCGTACTCCCTGATCAGCGCGGCGACGTCGACACCGGCGTCGGCGGCCCAGAACACGTCGACCTCGAAGGTCACCCAGCGCGGGTCGGTGTTCTCGACCATGATCTGCCAGGCGCTCTTCAGCTCGCCGGTCACCGGGTCCGGGTACCTGGTCGTGAACTCCTGCCAGTGGTTGTGGCCGAAGACCTTGCCGGTGCCCGCGCGCACCGAGCGCTCGCCGAGCCGGTTGAGCGTCGCCGCGGTCGCCAGTGTGTCCGCGTAGCTGCCGATCCCGGGTGCGGCGAAGCCGCCGGAGCCCATGTACTTCTGCCCGATCGTCCGCGCGTACTCGATCGTCGCGTCGAACGTGGCCTCGTCGACGTTGCCCTGGCCGCTCCAGGCCGCCAGGTCGTTGTTCTTGAGCATGGCGCGCAGCTCGGTCGCCGGGGTCCGGTAGGTCGCGCGGTAGGGCTGGACCTGCTCGTACCCGATGGCGCTCAACTCGGCGAGCACGGCGTCGAGCCCGACCTCGCCGATCCAGTTCCGCGAGGTGAACAGCTGGTAGGAGACCCGCGCGGCGGGGACCGCCGGGTGTGCGCAGGACGTGGCGGCGGGGCCGGCGGCCGGGGCGGCCACGGCCGGCACCGCGACCGCGCCTGCCACCAGTGCCGCGGCCGCGGTGGCGGTGAGCGCGGCCCGTGAAGAACGGCGGCCGAAAAGCGAACGGATCATGACTCCTCCTGGGCGGAGCGGCGTGCGGCGGACCTCGGGGAGCGCCCGCACGGGTTCGAGGGCATGGCGGAACACGCCTCGGTGGCGGGGTCTGGGGGCTTGTCGCCGGGCGGGTGGTTCGTGCGGTGGGGGTCTGAAGATCGTTCAAACGACTACTTCACGTGGAGAAAGTAAGCAAGCAACATGACCAGGTCAAGGGTTGTCAAGCAGTTACTGCAGGTAGCGATCGTCCAAGAATGGGAAACTCCCGGCAACCTGTTGACACCATGGACCACGTATGCGACTTTTTCACCGTGAGCAAGGAAGTCTGTTCACCAGCGGCCCGGTAGGTGGACCCAACCGTTCCTTCGACATCCCCCACCCGGCTTTCCACTCGCGTCCCCTTTCCCGTGACCGCGGCAGACCTGCCGAGCAGGCCCGTAGTCGTGCACCACCAAGCGAGGAGTCATCGATGACCACTGCGACGGCGCGTATCGACCTGCCGCTGCGCCAGCTGGACCCGCTGGATTCCACGGTCGTGTTCCGGCCGGAGGCGACCGAAGCGGGCTACTGGACCGGCTGCGCGTCGGTGCTGCACGAGCCGGACCGCGACCGGTTCGTGCTGACCTACCGCCAGCGCCGTCCCCGTGGCCACGCCGACGGCGACCGCGGGTACCGGTGCGCGGTGGCCGTCAGCGACGACGGCCTTGCCTTCACCGACGTCTGGTCGGTGCACAAGTCCTCTTTGGTCTCGCCGTCGATGGAGCGGTTCAGCCTGATCGGCGTGGACGGCGGCTACCAGCTCTACATCAGCTACGTCGACCCGGCCGACAACCGGTGGCGCATCGACCTGATGGAAGCCGGTGAGGTGGACGGCTTCGACGTGTCCGCCCGCAAGGAGGTGCTGACCGCGGCCTCGACCGGCACGGAGGGTGTGAAGGACCCGTACGTGCTGCGCAGAGGACCGGTCACCTACCTTCTCGCCAGCTACGCGGCGGGCCTGCCGGAAACGGCCGATGCCGCCGCCGCGCACGGCACGGCCGACATCTACAACGTCGGCGCCACCACCCACCCCACCGGCCTCGCCACCAGCGTCGACGGGCAGGCGTTCACCTGGCACGGCGAGGTGCTGGGTGTCGGCGACGGGTGGGACCGCTACCAGGCCCGCATCAACTCGGTCGTCGCCCTCGACAGCGGCGGCTACCTCGGGTTCTACGACGGCTCGGCCGGCCACGAGGAGAACTACGAGGAGCGGACCGGGCTCGCCACCTCCCCCGACCTGTTCACCTGGCACCGCCTCACCCCGGGCAGCCCGTGGACGGTCACCCCGCACGCGACCGGCTCGGTGCGCTACGTCGACGCGCACGTCATCGACGGCGAGTGGTGGCTCTACTTCGAGATGACCAGGCCGGACGGTGCCCACGAGCTGCGGCTCGCGCGGCGTCCCGTCGGCATCTGAGGAGCGTCGATCATGACCACGAGGTCTGACCCCGTGCCCAGGACCGTGCCGCCGGGCATGGCGGACGGGTCCAGCGGCGGCACCGTGCCCGCGCGCAGGCGCCGAAGGCAGGGCGGCGAGCGGTCCATGGTCTGGCTGTACGTGTCCACCCTGGTGCTGGGCATCGGGCTGTGGTGGCTCGCCTCCGCGCTCGGTGACAACGCACTGGCGCCGACGCCGATGGAGGTCGTCGCCGCGTTCGGTGAGGGCGTCCGCGACGGCTGGCTGCTCGACCACACCCTGGCGAGCCTCGGGCGCGTCCTGGTCGGGTTCGTCCTCGGCGTGGCGCTCGCGATCCTGGCCGGTTTCCTCATGGGCTGGTACCGGCTGGGGCGCGGGTTGCTCGAACCGTGGGTGCAGTTCTTCCGGACCGTCCCACCGCTCGCGCTCATCCCGCTCGTGATCGTCTTCCTGGGCATCGGCGAGTCCGCGAAGGTCTTCGTCATCTTCCTGGCCGCGTTCCTGTCGTGCGTGATCGCCACGTTCCAGGGCGTGCGCAACGTCGACCTGACCTACCTCAACGCGGCGCGGGTGCTCGGCGCCAAGGACGGGACGATCTTCCTGCGGGTGGTCATCCCGGCGTCCATGCCCTACATCTTCGTCGGCATGCGGGTGGCACTCGGCTCCGCGTGGGCCACCCTCGTCGCCGCGGAACTGCTGGCCGCGCCGACCGGGCTCGGCCGGATGATGCAGGCGGCACAACAGTTCCTGCAGACCGACCGCATCGTCGTCGGGATCCTGATGATCGGTGCGCTCGGCTTCCTGATGGACCGGTTGCTCCTGGTCGCGGAGCGGCGGCTCACGAGCTGGCAGGAGGTCCGCTGATGGCCCCGATGATCGCCATCGAGTCGGTCACGAAGACCTACGACACCTCGCGCGGCACGGTGACCAGCCTGCGGGACGTCAGCCTGGACGTCGAACGCGGCGAGTTCGTGACGCTCGTCGGGCCCAGCGGGTGCGGCAAGAGCACCCTGCTCAACCTGATCGCCGGGTTGCTGACGCCGACCACCGGGCAGGTGCTCGTCGACGGCAGGCCGGTCACCGGGCCAGGACCCGACCGCGGCGTGATCTTCCAGCAGTACGCGCTTTTCCCGTGGCTCACCGCCCGCGAGAACGTCGAGTTCGGCCTACGTCTGCAGGGCATGAAGAAGGCCGAGCGGCGGGCCCGCGCCCAGCAGTACCTCGAACTGGTCGGCCTCGGCCGGTTCGCGTCGTCGCTGCCCAAGGAGCTGTCCGGCGGCATGAAGCAGCGGTGCGCCATCGCCCGCGCGTACGCCGTGCACCCGACCCTGCTGCTGATGGACGAGCCGTTCGGCGCGCTCGACGCGGTGACCCGCGTGCAGATGCAGGACGACCTGCTCGCCACCTGGCAGCAGGAGCGGCGCACCGTCCTGTTCATCACCCACGACGTCGACGAGGCTGTCTACCTGGCGGGCCGGGTGATCGTGATGAGCCCGAGCCCCGGCCGGATCAGCGATGTCGTCGACGTCCCGCTGGCGTATCCCCGCACCGAGGAGATGCGCCTTTCCGCTCAGTTCGCGAAGATCCGCGGCCGCGTGTGGCGCGGCGTCCACCACCCGGCCGCGAACACCGACCCGGCAACAGAAGGAGCCCTCCCATGAGAGTACGACGCCGTACCTCGCTGATCGCCGTGCTGGCCACCGGACTCGCGCTGACCGCGTGCGGCTCCGGCTCGGACGGTTCCGGCGCGTCCGACGGGGTCGCGCTCAACGTCGGCTACATCGACACCAGCATCAACGGCGTCGGGCTGATCTCGGTTGCCAACGACCTCGACCTGTGGAACAAGGCCGGGGTCAAGGTCAACCTCACCCCGTTCACCAGCGGGCCCGCGCAGATCCAGGCCATGGCCGCGGGCTCCCTCGACGTGGGCTTCATCGGCGCGGGCGCAACCTGGATGCCCGCCTCCGGCCAGGCCGTCGTGATCGCCCCGAGCGAAGCCACCTACGGCGACTTCCTGCTCGCCTCGCCCGACTCGGGCGCGAAGACCGTGGCGGACCTCAAGGGCAAGCGGGTCGGTGTGCCCGACGGCGGATCCGGTGAGATGATCCTGAGCCTCGCACTCGACAAGGCCGGGTTGTCCGAGTCCGACATCACGCGGGTGCCGCTGGACCCACCGGCGGTCGTGTCCGCGTTCGTCAGCGGGCAGATCGACGTGGCGGCGATCTTCTCCCCGCTCAGCGACCAGATCACCGAGAGCGTGCCGGACGCGGTGGTGCTGGCCAACAACAGGGACTTCCCGGAGACGACCTTCCTCGGCTCGTGGGTGGCGTCGCCGCAGGCGGCGAAGGGCAAAACCGATGCGCTGCAACGGTTCCTGAAGGTCTACATCGAGGCGAACGACTTCCGGAAGGCCAACCCCGGCGAGACCGTGCAACTGGCCGCGGCGGCGTCCGGCGCACCCGCGGAGCAGTTGCAGGGCCAGGTCGACAACCTCGAGTGGTACACCTCCGACGAGATCCTGGCCGACAACTCCTCCGGTAGCACGCACGAGCGGTTCGCCGCGCTGCAGAAGCTGTTCGTGAAGCTGGGCAGGCTCGACGCGGAAACCCCGGTCGAGCAGTGGGTCGACGTCGACCTGTTCGCCAAGGCGAAGGGCGGGGCCGCGTGAGCGCCGGTCCCCCGCTGGGCCCACAGTCCGGTCCGCCGGTGCGGATCGGACTGGTGGGCGCCGGGTTCGTCGCCGACCTGTACCTGCGCGCGCTCCGGCACGTCCGCGGGCACGAGGTCACCGCGATCTCCGGCAGCACCCCGGACCGGGCGAAGGCCCTGGCCGAGCGGTTCGGCATCCCCGCCGCGGTCACCGGAGTGGCGGCGCTGGTCGAGCGTGACGACGTGGACCTGGTCCTGATCGCCGTCCCGCACGACCTGCACGTCGACGCCGTCGCCGCGGCGGCCGCCGCGGGCAAGGCCGTGGTGTGCACGAAACCGTTGGGGCGCAACGCGAAGGAGGCGAAGGCGTGCCTGGACGCGGTCGAACGCGTCGGTGTGTGGCACGGCTACGCCGAGACCGAGGTGTTCGCGCCCGGCATCGTCAAGGCCAAGGAACTGGTCGACGCGGGTGCCATCGGCACCGTGACATGGGTCCGTGCCCGTGAAGCCCACGGCAACCCGCACCAGCACGCACGCGACCGCGAACGCATGGGCGGCGGTCCCCTGCGCGGGCTCGGCTGCCACTGCGTCGCGATCGGCCGCTGGTTCCTCGAGGGCGCGACGCCCGTGGAGGTCATGGCGTGGGGCGACCGCCTCGTCCGCGACGACGTCGAGGCCGAGGACAGCGCGGTAATGCTGGTGCGCTTCGACGACGCCCGGATGGTGCAGGTCGAAGTCGGCTGGACGCACGTCGCCGGGCTGGACGTGCGCAACGAGATCCACGGCTCGCACGGCTGGCTCGGCACCGACGAGACCGGCAGCACCGGTGTCGTCGGGTTCGCGGGCCGGCCGGCGGGCTACGTGGTGGAGAAGGCAGGCGCGACCCAGGGCTGGCTCACCCCGGTCCCGGACGAGCCGTGGATCTACGGCTACCACGCGGAACTGGCCCACTTCGTCGACTGCTTCCGGCGCGGCGTGTCACCCCGTCAGACCCTGCGCGACGGCGTGCTCGACAACGCGGTGATCGACGCGGGCTACCGGTCGATGGCAAGCAGGGCCTGGGAACCGGTCACCATGCCGTGAACCTCCCCGGCGACGTCCCGTCGTCGGATCGAAACGCGCTCTCCCCCGACGTTCACCAACCCGACGGCCGCTGCTCGACCCCGAAAGGATTCACATTTCAGAGCGTGCGGGTTCGCTGTCGGACATGCCGAGAACCCACTTCGAACACACCCGTGTCGTTCACCGCCGTGGGATGGTGGCGGCGCTCGCCGCAGCGCTCGCCGTCATCCTCGCGGGCTGGTTGACACCGCCGACCCCCAGCGCACAGGCCACACCGGGCGAGTCGTGGCATCCGCGACAGCTCGACTCGTGGTCGACGATCACCCAGCGCACCACGACACCGCCGGAGCCCGTGACGAACGGCGTCACGTACTCGAGCGAGTCGATCGCCTCGATCGACGGCAACGTGCCGATCCACGTCGTGACCGCGGACACGCGGAACGCGAACGTACGCCTCGGCACGATCGTGTCTCACGATGTCGTGGTCGACCCGGAGAACGAGACGGTCTCGTCGATGGCGAACCGTACCGGAGCGGTCGCCGGGATCAACGGCGGCTACTTCGACTTCAACGCGTCCGGCCAGGCGAACGACGGCGAGATCGTCGACGGCGAGATCTGGAAGAGCCCGACCGGCGACCACGAGGGCACGGTGTCGGTGCTCCGGGACGGATCGGTCGTGTACGGAAAGCAGGAGTTCAGCGGAACGGTCGCGGTGACCAACGGGCCGAGCCGCGCGCTCACCTCGGTGAACCGCCTCGACGACGCCACCGGCGATGGCATCACGCTGGTGACGCCGCGGCTCGGTGACGTGCCGACCACCTGGTTCGGTGGCACGCATGTGATGGCGCTGGGCAGGTCGGACGACGGCGGCGAGACGATCACGATCACGAGCGTGACCAGCGCCGACTCGATCTCGGGTGCGCACTTCGGCCTCGTCGGCGGCGACGCGGGCAGCCCGGGCGGCCGGTGGATCCAGGAGAACGTCGAGGCCGGGACGGTCCTGACGACGACGCGGCGGACCAGCCCGAACGACGACATCCGGCAACTGATCCAGGGACCGGGCCGCATCCTCAAGGACGGCGCCGTCTTCTCCGACCCGAACCACCAGATGCCCAGTGGTCTGCACCCCGAGTCCGTCATCGGCAGCACCGCCGACGGCGAACTCGTCATGGCGGTGTTCGACGGCCAGAAGACGGCCGACGTCGCGCTGGGCGTGGGGTGGCGGCAGGCGGCCTCGTACCTGCGTTCCCTCGGCGCGACGGACGCGGTCCTGCTCGACGGAGGCGGATCGACCGACATGGTGGTGCGCCGGCCGGGTGACACCGCCGCCACCGTGGTGAACACGCCCTCGGACCTGGCCGAACGCCCCGTCGCGAACGGTCTGTTCGTCTATTCGACGGCCACCGCGCCCGGCCCCGCGACGGGCGTTTCGATCAACGGCGGCACGTCGCTGTCCACGGCTGCCGGCGTGGTCTCACAGGTCGACGCCTACTCGACCGACGCCGCGGGCAACCCCAGCACCGACGAGGTCGCGGTCGAGGTCAGCCCCAGCGGGCTGGGCACCTGGGCCGACGGCAGGTTCACCGCCGGCTCCCCTGGCTCTGGCGCCTTGATCGCCCGGTCGGGCCGTGCCGTCGAGACGACGCGGGTGACGGTGTCGGAGGCGTTCGACGAGCTGAGCATCTCGCCCGCGCGCAAGGGACTGCCCAACGGCGGTACGCAGCAGTTCACCGTGCACGGCACCAACCGCAAGGGTGCGGCGGTCACCGTCGAGCCGGACTCGGTGGACTGGCGGCTCGACAACACCGATGTCGGCGCGATCGACCCGGCCACCGGCGTGTTCACCGCGGCCGGCACCGGCGACGGCGCGGTCACGATCAGTGCGTCCGCCGGAGGGCGCACGGCCACCGCGACGGTGAGCGTCGGATCGGTGATCCGGCCCCTCGTCACCGCCGACAGCGCCGCCGACTGGCGACTGCGCGCCGAGGGTGGTGCGACGACCGTGCCCGCCGACCGCCTCGCCGAGACCACCGACGTACCGCCGTGGTCCGACCAGGAGCGGGCGTTGCGGGTCGACTACACGTTCCCGGACGACCCCGGTCAGCACCGGGTGCGGCTCAGCCCCGGCAACGGTGCGGGCGTCCAGGTCGACCTGAACGATCTCGGGCAGAAGCCGCAGGACGCGTACTTCTCCTTCAAGATCGACAGCCCGACCCCGCAGCAGTCGTGGATCGTCCTCAACGTCGCCGACGCCGACGGGCACACCCTCGGTCTGTGGACCGCACTGCAGGCGAGCGACTACGGCAAGTGGCGGGAGATGAGCAAGAGCATCAACCGGGGCGTGTTCACGTCCTACCCGCTCACGATCCAGGACATCAGCTTCGTCGGCCAGTTCGCCACGGCCGCCGACGCGGGCACGTTCACCTTCGCGGGGATGCGGGTGAGCTACGACGTCGGGAACCCCACCCAGGAAACGCCGTACGAACCGATCAACGCGAACAACCCGTCCTGGCTCTCGTACGTACAGGACGCGTCCGAGTTCAAGCCCGGCGGACAGACGTTCGTGCTCGGTGACGACGGCCATCTCCGGGCGGAGTTCCCGGACTCGGCGAGCGCCACCAACGTCGACGACATGGTCAGGCGCACGAAGGGCGAGGCCTACCGGACCGCGTCCGGCCAGACCGTCGAACCCCTGCCCGAGGTGGCCCGTCCCGAGGTGGCGGTGAGCCTCGGCGACATCTCCGACACCGGCAGGCCGGAGGATCTCACGTTCGCGAAGAACGTCTGGGAGCAGTTCGACGTGCCCCTGTGGGACGTCGTCGGCAATCACGAGATCAGCCAGGGCGCGTACCCGCAGAACGAGAACTTCCACGACGTCTTCAACCAGGACACGCACTTCTCGTTCACGCGAGGATCCGCGACGTTCATCGGCCTGGACAACTCCAGTGGCTCGATCGTCGGCTCGGACCCCTTCCAGGTACCGGCGCAGGCGCAGTACCCGTGGTTCGTGCGGCAGTTGGACCAGGCGGACACGCCCGTGGTGTTCGTCGGCCTGCACTGGCCCGCCTACGACCACGCGCCAAGCAAGACGAACCAGTTCTCCAGCCGCTGGGAGGCCCAGCAGTTCCTGCAGATCATCCAGAACTACCGCCTGGCGCATCCGAACAAGCACGTGGTCGTGATGTACGGCCATTCGCGCGGGTTCGCCAACCAGCTCACCGATCCGCGGGGCAACCCCGGTGACGCGACAACGGGCATCCCCCAGTTCACGATCGCCGACATCGGGACGCAGCCGTACGTGGCAGCCGACAAGGGCGGCTTCTTCCACTTCGCGCTGTTCCACGTGAACAACGACGGCACGGTCCAGTACACCGTGGAGCCGATGCTCCAGTCGATGACCATCGACCAGGGCACCGCGGGCGACGACGCGGCCGCGCCACGCGGCGACACCCTCGTGGCGGGCGAGACGAAGCAGTTCACGGCCACGGCGGTGAACACCGGCGGCAGCGACATCGCCGACCCACCCACGATGCCGGTCGCCGACCCGCTCTCCCACGTGTGGGCGAGTTCCGACGAACGGGTTGCCAGGATCGACCCGGTGACCGGCTCGGTCACCGCGATCGCGGCCGGCACCACGACGATCTCGGTGACCACCGGCGGGATCACCAGCCGTCTCGAGCTGACCGTGACAGCGCGCTGATCGTCGATCTCGGCGGCGCCAGGGCGAGCTCACTCGAACTCGCCCTGGCGCCGGTGCTCACCGCACGAGGATCGCGCGGCGGCGGAAGACGGTGACGGCGACGGCGAGGACCACGGCGGCCATCCCGGCGAGCACGGCCAGCTCCAGCAGGACCGAGGTGATGCCCGCGCCGGGTTTGGTGGCCGCCAGGAGGGCGTCCATGGCCCAGGAGTGGGGAAAGAAATACCCGATCGTCGTCAGGGGTTCGCCCGCGACCTCTCGTGGCCAGAGGCAGCCGCCGAGCATGCCGAGGACGATGCCGACCGGGGGGCCGATGGCCGGGGCCTGCTGCGGGGACTTCACCAGGGCACCCACCAGCATGGCAGCCCCGGTGGCTGTCAGGCAGAAGAGCGCGGTCACCGCGGTGACGGTGAGCCAGTCCCCCCAGTCGACGGCGAAGACCAACGCACTCACGACGATGATCAGCAACGACTGGGCGATCGCCACCAGGAAACGGCTGACCGCCTCGCCCATGAGGATCTGGGACTGGCGGACCGGGGCGGCGAGCGACCGGCGGATCATGCCGATCCGGCGGCTCTCCACCAGAGCGGCGGCGACCGCCATCGAGTTGACGAAGGTGAACAGCAGCAGGTTCGCGGGTGCGGTGTAGGCGAATCCGGTCGGGGTCTCCCCCGCCTCGTCGCCGGAGACGCTGACCGCGACCTCCCTGGTCTCCGTCTGGGCGTCCCGCACGTACCCGGCCGCCTCCTCGGGTGACGCCCCGGCGCTCTCGGCCGCCCTGGTCGCCTCCTGGACGGCCGACACCTTGCCGACGGCGACGTCGACCGCACTGCGTGCCGCCATGCCGCTGCCACTGGTCTGCGTCATCACCAGGTCGAACTCGGTGGCCCCACGCGGAATGACCAGACCGGCGGCCAGCGTTCCCCTGCGGACACCGTCCCGCAGCTCGGCCTCGGTGTCCACACGGGACACGAGCAGGTCCGGGTCGGCGCTCAGCTCGGCGACGACCGCGTCCGCCACCTTGTCGCCGGGGGCGGCGACCACGGCGACGGGAATCTGCTCGTCGGCCGCTCCCCCGCCCAGCGCCATGCCGACGAACACGATGGTGACGAACGGCATGACCACCATGAAGAACAGGCCGACGCGGTCGCGGGTCTGGCGGACCAGGTTGGCGACGATCAGGGCCCTCAGCGGACGGGGTTTCATCAGGCGAACAGCCCCTTACGGTAACGGAAGAACGCGACCCCGCCCGCCAGCAGCCCGATGCCCGTGACGACCAGCGCCGGTACCGCGGCCGCGGCCGTCGAGGCACCGGCGGCCAGGTCGGAGAGCCCGGTGGAGATCCAGCCGTTGGGCGTCACCAGGGCCACCTTCTGGAGCCAGTCCGGCAGGTTGTACAGCGGCACGAGGCTGCCGCCCAGGAACGCGAACACGAACGACACACCCAGGATGAACCCGTCCGCCTGCGCGTCGGTCCGCGCACCCGCCGCCACCAGCAGGACGATCATCGTCGCCGCGAACGTGTGCGCCAGGAGCAGCAGCAGGACCCCCGCGGGCGTGCCCCAGGACGCGCCGAAGAACAGGACCGACGACAGCCAGACCGCGCACATGCTGACCAGCGCCAGCAGGAACCCGACGATTCCCTTGCCCGCCAGCGCGGTCCACAGTGGAATGGGCGCCGCCCTGGTGCGGGCCAGGGTGCCGTTCTGCCGCTCGGTCAGCAGGGACCGCGCCGACGTCCCCACCACGAAGAACGCGAACAACACCGCCATCCCGGCGCCGTAGTAGACGGCCAGGTCGACCGCCCCGCCGGCCACCGGGTCGCTGGACAGGCTCAGCGTGGGCCCGTCCGCGCCGTTCTCCTCCACGAACAACTGCACGTCCTCGACCGGCACCCCCGCCGCCAGCGACGCCTTCACCGCCAGGGTGCGTGCCTCGACCAGTGACGAGATGCGGTCGACCATGCTCCTGGCGACCACCCCGGCCAGCGGTGCCTCCGGCGACTCCAGGACGGACACCGAGCCACCCTCGCCCGCGCGGACGCTCTCGCTGAAGCCGGCCGGGAAGACGATCGCCGCGCCGGCGTCACCCGAGTCGACGGCCGCCTGCCCGGCGGCCTCGTCGGGTAACTGCGTGAACGTGAGCACGCCTTTCAGCTCGTCGACGGCGAGCGCCTCACGCTGGACGCTCGCCGGGAACTCACCGCCGTCGAGGTCGACGATGCCGATGGTCGCGGTCAGCGGCGGGTCGTCGTCACCGCCGAGCGCGAGCCCGAACAGGGTGGCCAGCAGGACCGGGGACACCAGCGCGACGAGCAGCGCCGTGCCGTCGCGCAACCGGGAGCGCAGTTCGTGCCCCGCCACCACGAGCAAGGGTGTGAACACCGTAGAGGTCTCCTAGTCGCGCAGGGTGCTGCCGGTCAGGTGCAGGAACGCGGCCTCGAGGTCGGGTTCGACCACCTCGACGCCGGTCACGGCGGCCACCCCGGCGACCGAGCCGAGCAGGGCGGGCAACAGGTGCCTGCCGCCGGTGGCGAGCAGCCGCACCGACGACGTGCCCGTGACCACGGCCTCGGACACACCCTCGACGGCACGCAGCTTCTCGGCGGCGAGCCCGGTGTCACCGTCGAGGACCAGCTCGACCCGGTCGGTGCCGCCGAGCCCGGACACCAGCTCCTGCTTGGTGCCGTCGGCGATCACCTTGCCGTGGTCGATGATCCCCACGCGGTTGCACACCCGCTCGACCTCCTCCATGTAGTGGGAGGTGTAGAGCAGCGCCATGCCGTCGGCCACGAGCCGCTCCACCTGGTCGAGGATGGCGGCGCGGCTCTGCGGGTCGACGCCGACGGTCGGCTCGTCGAGGATGAGCAGCCGGGGGCGGTGCAGCAGGGCGACGGCGATGTTGGCCCGCCGCTTCATGCCACCGGAGTAGGTGTCCACCTTGTCGTCGCCGCGGTCGGTGAGGCCGACCGTGGCCAGGACCTCGCCGATGCGCTCGGTCAGCTCCTTGCGGCCGATGCCGTAGAGCCTGCCGAAGTACCGCAGGTTCTCGCGGGCGGACAGCTCCGGGTAGAGGGCGATCTCCTGCGGCACGTAGCCGACGAACCGCTTGGCGGCCACGGGGTCGTCGGCCACGGAGACGCCGCCGACGGTGACCGTGCCCGCGTCCGGGGGCAGCAGCCCGACGAGCATGGAGATGGTCGTGGTCTTCCCGGCGCCGTTCGGGCCGAGCAGGCCGTAGGCGTCGCCCTCGCCGATGTGGAATCCGACGTGGTCGACCACCGCGCGGTCGCCGTAACGCTTGACCAGGCCCTCGCACACCAGAACGGGGGTCATGGAGTCCTTTCCGGCCTGCAGCCTTCGACGGTCTCCGGCTGGGAGACGCCGACGATGTTGTTGCGGAACCGCTGGTTGCCCGGGTCGGTGCCGATCTGCATGTCGAACGGCTCGTTGCCGGTGATGGTGTTCCACTCGAAGGAGTTGTCCACCGAGTCCGAGCCGCCCCAGTCGGCCGAGGAGCCCAGCACGAGCGCGGCGGCCATCACCGAGGGTCCGCCGGGCTTGTTGCCGTGCATCCGGTTGCCGACGATCGCGGCCCGCCGCACGCCGACGGCGGCGATGCCGACCCCGGAGATGGGCGGTCCGGCCGAGCCGAGAGCGTCCGGGTCGTCACCGCCGCTCGCCAGGGTGTTGTCGTGGATGTCGTTGTCGGCCACGAGGACGTCGGTCACCCCGCCGGGCAGTTCGCCCTCGTAGGTCTGGTGCAGCAGCAGCACGCCCGCCGCGTTGCCGTGGCAGTCGTTGCCGACGACCCGGGCGTGGCTGGAGTTGTCGACGAACACGCCGAACGCGTTGCCGGTGGTCTCGCTGTCGGCGATGACCGCGTGGGCGGTGGCGCAGAACGCGAGGGCCACCCCCGCGTACTGGCTGCCGGCACCCCGGCAGCGGCGGACCTCGATGTCGGAGGACTCCCGCAGGTAGAGGCCCCACACCCGGTTGCCGTCGGCCTCGACGTCGACCAGCCGGACACCGGTGCAGGTGTGGGCGTACACCCCCGCGCCGGTGAAGCCGCGCACGGAGAGCCCCTCGACGGTCAACCCGGCCACGCCGTGCGCGCAGATGCCGCTGACGACGCCTTCGGGCGCGTCGTGGAGCTGGGGAACGGTCGTCGGGGCGACCTCGCCGGGGACGATGACCGTCCGGCCCGCGCCCGCACCGACGATGGTGACCCCAGCCGCGGACACGGCGACGCTGCCGGGGAAGGTGCCCTCGGCGAGGCGGACCACGCCGCCCGGGCCGGCCTTCTCGACCGCTGCCTGGACGGACTCTCCCGGTTGGACGTGCACCTCGACCGGTGCCTCCGTCGTGGTCATGGTTGCGTTCCTTTCTGCACGGTGGTGAGTATGGCAAGGGCGACGACGAGATCCCCGCTCCAACCCCAGCGGGCGGCCCCGACGACGCCCAGTCCGGGCGCGTGGGCCGGACCGGCCAGACGTCTCAGCGCGGCACGCCCGCTGGCGCCGCGGACCACGTAGGCGCACGACTCGGTCATCACGACGGAGGCGGTCGCCGCGACACCGGGGACCGCGTCGGCGAGCAGGTCACCCGCCCATTCCGGTGCCCCGACACCGGTGGCGGCGAAGTCGTGCCACGAGAACCCCGCCGGCCGGCCGCCGACCGCCTTCACCAGGCACTCCTTGACCGCGACGGTGGCCGCGACGGCAAGCGCCGGGTCGGGGTGCAGGTCAGCCTCGGCGGGACTCGCGACGTGGGTGGCGTAGCGGTCGCCGCTGTAGGCCATGGCGCGGGTGATCCGGGTGACGTCGAGGACGTCGACCCCGATCAGCACCGGCGGCGGGCTCACCCGACCCGGTCCAGGAACGCCAGCAGGTCGCCGGTGTACTCGTCGGCCTTCTCCACCATGGGGATGTGGCCGCAGTCGGCGACGGTGGTGAACTCGGCACCCGCGTACCTGCTCACCAGGTCCCGCCACGGCCCGACCGGCGTCATCCGGTCGTGCTCGCCCCAGACGAAACGCGACGGGCAGGTCACCTTGTCCATCGCGGAGTCGGCACGGTAGGTCCGGGTGGCGCGGAGGCTGCGTGCCATGGCGACCATCGCGGGCCCGGTGGCCAGCAGCTCACCGGTCGCCACCACCTGTTCCTCGGTGAACAGCGGCTCGCCGTGGAAGAGCGCGGCGAGCATCCGGTCGCGGAACTGGTTGTCGTTGAGCTTGACGCTGCCCCGGCGGTCCATGCTCAGGCCCACGTCGGGATCGGCGGACAGGCCGGGCGCACCGGAGACGACGATGCCGCGCACCCGCTCGGGAAAGCGGCCGGCGAGGTCGATCGCGACCAGCCCGCCGAGCGAGTTGGCGCAGACGACGACGTCGGTGGCGCCCACGTCGTCGGCGGCCGCCATGAGCGCGTCGCCGAGGCGTTCGATGGACCCGGCGACCTTGGAGTCCAGACCGCAGATGGGCTCGTTGGCGCGCAGCACCGGCCAGCCGGCCTCGGACAGCGCCTGGAACGGGTGGTCCCAGATCCAGCCACCCGCGAACAGGGCGGACATGAACGCCACCAGCGGGCGCCCGCCGGGCGCTGGGCGGTGCTCGGTGGTGAACACGGACATCACGTCGGCTCCTAGAAGAGAGGGGTGGTGGTCGGGGTGGTGCCGCAGTCGCAGGCCCTGTCGTCGGTGCTGTCCACCATGGACCCGCAGTCGGGGCAACGCAGGTAGACGCTGTGCCGGGCCAGGGTCCACACGCTCGTGTAGGCGCCGGAACACAGGCCGCCCTTGAAGAAGCGGCGCATGGCGCGCTGGTGCGGGCGGGCGTGCACGGCGCGGACCGACTCGGGTCTGTCGAAGGCGGCCAGCGTGTACTTGCGGGTGCCGAACTCGAACGTGCTCATGCCGAGGAAACCGCGGGAGGCACGCAGCGACTTGACGACCTCGACGCTGAGCAGGTCCAGCTCGGCGCCTTCCGCGTCGTCGCGGAAGTCCAGCCAGGTCAGGGTGATGGCGCCCGGGAGCGCGGTGCGGCCGGTGCCGGCGCGCGAGCTGGACCCGTAGTCCTGGACACCGTCGGACTCCGGGACGAACCGCGGGGTGTAGCCGAGCGACTCGGCGAGCGCGAGGCGGTCGTAGTGCCTGCGGACGGTCACCTCGCCCCCGGCGAGCGTCAGCACGTCCACCCCCGTCACGGCGGCCTGCGCGCCGGTCCCCGGGATGCCGTGCCACTCGCCGCGGTGGGCGGCCTTGAGCGTCCACGCGAGCACCGCGGTGGACCCGGCCACGGCAGGGCTGTCGAAGTCCAGCTCGACGGCGGGGAAGGCGGCGAGCACGGCGGTGACGTGCGCGACGAGCGCGTCACCGGAAACCGGCTCGGTGGTGTCCGGGTCGGTGTAGGCCGCCGCGACGGCGGCCACCGCCGCGGGGTCACGCCGTGCCCACGCGGCCGTCCACTCGCCCGTGGCCTCGGTCATGTCCATGCGCTCACCGCTTCCAGGTCGTGGTCCTCGGGCAGCCGCGCCGACGCCAGCGCGACGGCGACGGCGAGGTCCGCGTTGTGGCTGACCGACACCCGGACGCGGGTGTCGTCACCGGCGCGGCCGGCCAGCTCCGCGCCCAGCCGCACGCCCGGCGGGTGCCCGTGCAGGCAGGCCGCGTTGCGGGCGCACAGCGAGGTGACCTCGGGGAGCACCTCGACGGCGCCG
This sequence comes from Actinophytocola sp. NPDC049390, assembly GCF_044466355.1. Lineage (NCBI taxonomy): Bacteria > Bacillati > Actinomycetota > Actinomycetes > Pseudonocardiales > Pseudonocardiaceae > Actinophytocola > Actinophytocola sp. NPDC049390. Next base: position 189,944 of record NZ_JBITMQ010000016.1, on the reverse strand, counting down.
AGCGCGGGTGCGTCGGCGGGCACGTCGAGCAGCTGGAGCACGGCGTACTTGGCGGCCAGGCGCCCGGCCCAGTGCTGGAGCGTGCGCCCACCACCGGACCGCAACCGCTCGGCGCGGGTGAAAACGGTCTCCACGGGCAACGCCCCCAACAGCTGCTGGGGCGCGGTCAACCCACGAAACGCCACAACGGCACTACCCCACCCACTCACGAGACCCCCACTCCACAACAAACAAACCCCGCGAGTCGCGCCCGCGAACACACCGAGTTGTACGTTTCGTGCACCTGCACGAAACCGACAACTCGATGTGTGTGACAACGCGACTCGCGGGTTGTTTTGGTCACGACACGGGCTCCCGGCGTAGGCGGCGCAGGGCGGCCGGGTCGGCCATGCTCAGGCACCCGGTGCCCACGCCGCGGAAGAGTCCGGTGAGGACCTTGCTGTCACCGACCTCGACCACCGTGTCCATGTCGGACAGCGCCGCCATGGTCGCGGTCCACCGGACGCGGGCGGTGAGTTGCTCGATCAACGCCTCCGACAGCACCGCCGGGTCGACGGTGGGTTCCGCCGTGGCGTTGGGGACGACCCGCACCGACGGTTCCGCCAGGCGGACCGCACGCACGGCGTCGGCCCAGCCGTCCACCGCGCCCACCATCAGCGGCGAGTGGAACGCGTTGCTGACCTTCAGCGGCACGATCTTGGTGGCGTCGGTGGCGAGCGCGGTGAGCCGGTCGATCGCGGGCAGCGCACCGGAGACCACGGTGTGCCCCGGCGCGTTCTCCAACCCGACCACGAGCGGCTCCCCCGGCGCGGACGCGGCCTCGGCCAGTTCCTCGACCCGCTCGACGGACAGCCCGAAGACGGCCGACATGCCCCCGGTGGCGGGTAGCCCGGCCATGAGCCCGGCGCGGACCGCGACCAGCCGGACGGCGGTGTCGGCGTCCAGCGCGCCGGCGGCCACCAGCGCGCTCAGCTCCCCCACGCTGTGACCCGCGGTCACCGACGGGGTCACGCCCTCCTCGGTCAGCACGGCCAGGGCGGCGAGGTTGCACGCGGTCACGGCGGGCTGGGCGTGTGCCGTGTCGACGAGTACCGGCAGGGGGCCACGGGCCAGCAGCGGACCGACGGGCGCGGGCAGCAGGGCGTCGGCACGTGCCAGTGCGGCCGCGCCGGCGGCCGACCGGCGCAGCCAGCCGCCCATGCCGACCCGGACAGTGCCCTGCCCCGGGAACACGAACCCGATCACCCCGACCTCCAGATGTGTGCGCTCAGAGCCTGCGCCTGCGACCCGGGACGGTCGCGGCCTTCTCGGTGCCGAGGAAACCCAGCAGCAGCTTGGTGACCTGCTCCGGCTGGTCCAGCGGGATCCAGTGGCTGGCGTCGTCGACGCGCTCGTAGCGCCACGGTCCCTTGATGAACTTGGCCGAGCCGGTCATGCCCTCCTCCAGCAGCGCCTTGTCCCCGGTGGACCAGACGCCGAGCGTGGGGGCGAGCACGGGCGGGAAGTTGGTCTCCACCCGCAGCTCCGCGGCCGGGGACCGGTTGGCCCGGTACCAGTTCAGCGCGGAGGTGAGCGCACCGGGCTTGGCCAGCTCACGCACGTAACGCTGGTGGTCGCCCTCGCCGCCCATGATCTCCTTGAACAGCCGCCATCCGTTGCGCCGCAACAGCTGCTCGCTGACGCCGGGGAACTGGTAGAAGAGCATGTACCAGCTGGCCGCGCGCTGCTCGATCGACGGGGTGCTGAACACGCCGGGGTGCCCGACGGACAGCACCGCCAGGTGGTCCACGCGCCTGGGCATGAGGAAGGCGTACATCCAGGCGATCGCGGCGCCCCAGTCGTGGCCGACGATGTGCGCGCGGGAGATGCCGAGGTGCTGGGTGAGGCCCACGACGTCGTTGACGATCGTGCGCATGTCGTACGCCTCGGCTTCTTGGGGCTTGCTCGACCCGCCGAAGCCACGCAGATCCGGTGCGATCACCCGGAAACCGGCGTCCACCAGCGGGTCGATCTGGTGTCGCCACAGGTAGTGCGAGTCCGGGAACCCGTGCAACAGCACCACCGGGTCACCCTCGCCCCTGTCGACGTAGGCGATCTCGACGTTGTTCACCGACGCGACATCGGTGAGCAGACTGTCCTTTGTGGTCACACTGTCTCCCTGAACAAACGCTCTGCGAAGAACTCACTGAAGCCGAAGTCCGGCACCTCTTCCGGGGGCACCATGTTGAGCAGGCCGGTGACCTGGGCGGCGAAGTTGTCCGCCATCAGCACCCGTGCCTTGCGGCGTCGCTCGGCGGCGTCCGGTCCGAACTCGCAGTGCAGCTTGGCGATGATGCCCGCGCCGAAGTGCAGCCGATGCATCCGGAACCTGCGCTCGTCGAGGTAGGGCTCGAACGCGGCGGGCGACCAGTCGTCGCCGCCGAGCAGGATGTCGCACACCGTGCGGGTGTCACGCAGACTGCACGACAGACCGGTGCCGAGCACCGTGTCCGCGTTGCCCGCCTCGTCGCCGACCAGTGCCACCCCGTCGGTGACGATCGGCTGCTCGGGGAACATCGCCACCGACGGCCACACCTTGAGCGGGCCGACCGGCACGGCGGCGGCGTACACGGACTTGCCCCGGTCGGGCAGGGACGCCAGCTCGAAGTCGGCGATGAACCGGGTGAGGCCCTCCTGGCCCCGGTAGCGGTCCTTGTTCTCGGTGGGGAAGTTGATGTACAGCCGGGCGTGGCCGTCGCCCTGCGGGAACACCATGAACATCTTGTCGTCCTCGGTGCCCATCGCCTGGACGTCCATGGGCCAGTCGTCCAGTCCGGACACCCGCACGCCGCCACCCCAGTGGTGGACCGAGGTGGCCATCGACACGCCGATCTGGCGGCCGATGGTGCAACCGCGCCCGGTGGCCCCGATGACGAACCGCGGCCGCAGCTCGTGGGCTTCGCCGTCCTTCGTGTACGTGACGACCGGGGCGACGCCCTTCGTGACGTGGGTGCGCTGGGCGCCCATCACCACGGTCGCGCCGTTCGCGGCCGCCTGTTCGGCCATCAGCTCGCACACCGTGTGGTGCGGGAACGACATCGGCCCGCCGACGCCGGGCACGAACCGGGTCATGTCCACGGTCTCGGCCTCGGCGGGGTCGACGGTCTCGTCCCACTGGGTCCACTCGCGGATCTCCCAGGCGCCGCCGACGCCGAAGGCGTCCTCCACGCCGAGGACCTGCGCCTCGCGCAACCCCCACGGCGCGATCCACTCGCCGCGGACGATGTCGGCGTAGTGCTCCTGCTTCTCCAGCATTACGACGGACATGCCGTTGGCGGACAGGTACGCGGCGGCGGACGCTCCCGCGATTCCCCCGCCGACCACCACGACGTCGACACCGGATGTCTGCGATCGATGATTCGGTCCGCAAGCTCCGCTCATGCGTGCCACCTCTCCCAACACGTGCGTTCCCGGGCGGCGTGCCGCTTGGCCGGGCGGAAGTCGGTGCCGACGGTGTAGGCCACCGGCACCATGCAGATCTGCGTCACCCCGGCAGGGATGCCCAGCAGGTTCCCGACCTGGCGCTCGAACGGCAGGTGCATGCACGAGATCGTGCTGCCGAGGCCGCGGCTGCGGAGAGCCAGCTGGAACGACCAGATGGCGGGGAAGATCGACCCGTAGAAGTTGCTGGCGCGCATCGCGCCGATGCGGACGCCCTCGACCGCCTCGCCGTGCTCGGCCCGGCCGGTGCGAACGCGGGGGTCGGCGCCCCACTGGGCGTCGATCGCGCCGATGTCCGGCGGCCTGCCGAGCACGCACGGGATCACCAGCACCGGCACCTTGGCGATGCTTTCGGCCAGCGCGGCGGCCGACGCGTTGTTCCTGCGGGCCTGCGGCACGTTGCGTCGTCGCCCCGCGCCCGTCCACACCTCTTTCTGGTGGAACTGCCAGGAGATGTCGAACAGCTCCGCCAGCTGGTCCTTCACGTCCTGCTCGGTGACCACGAGCCAGCGCCAGTTCTGCTGGTCGTTGGCGGTGGGTGCCTGCACGGCGATCTCGAGGGCCTCCTCGATGACCGCCTTCGGCACCGGCCGAGTCAGGTCGAGCCTGCGCCGGACCGACCGGGTGGTGGTGAGCAGCCGGTCGGTCTCGGCGGTGTCGAACGGCGTGTCGAAGGTGGTCATACCGCGCCCAGGACGACGGCGCCCCGCACCGAGCCGGGCGCGGCCGACAGCACCAGCGCGCGGCCGACCGGGCCGGACAGGTCGGGCTTGGTCACGTACGCGTCGACGCCGCCCGTGTGCGGTGTGGACAGCGCGGGCAGCGCGGGCGCGGTGCCGTCCCGCAGCGCGAGCGCGGCCAGCGCCAGGTTGAGCGCACCGGTCACCGACCGGGCGTCGCCGGTCAGGCCCGTGGTCGCGGTGAGCTGCCCACCGGGGACGGCGTCGAGGACGGCGCCGGCCTCCACCGCGTCACCGGGGCCGCCGGTCGCCGCGCCGACGACCAGCGCGACGCCGTCGGTGGGCACGGCGGCCAGCGACCGGTCGACCAGGGCGCGTTCGTCGCCGCCACCCGCGCCGACGTGCGCGCTGTCCAGCACCCGCGCGTACGGGCGGGCGTCGCGGGCCCGCGCGTGTGCGGCGGACTCCACCACGATGGCCACCGCGCCGGACGCCCCGGCCGCGGCGGACGAGTTCTTGTCGTAGGGCACCGCGATGCCACCGTCCGCGCCGCGCGGCGCCTCGTCGGCGGCCACGACCAGGACGACGTCCGCCTTGCCAGCCCGGATGGTCTCCACCGCGCAGTCCAGCGCGATGGACGCCGACGCGCCGCCGTTGCAGATCGTCGTCGTCGGGCCGCGCAGACCCAGCGTCTGGCAGACCGCGCCGCCGGTGGCGTTGAGCACCACGTTGGAGAAGCTCAGCACGGCGGGCTTGTTCGGGTTGGCCAGCACGCTCTCGTCGAACCCGTCGGTGCTCTCCTGCGAGCCCGCCGCGGTGGCGAAGATGACGCCGACCTGTTCGGACTCGGCACGGGTCAGCTTCAGCCCGGCGTCCTCCCAGGCCAGCCGGGAAGCGGCGATGGCCATCCTGGACAGGTTGTTCATGTGCCGCCACAGCGACCGCGGTGCGAAGGTGCGGCCGTCCAGCGACGGCGCCGCGCCGACGGCGGTGCGGCCGGTGGCCACCGCGTCGGCGACCTCCGCGATGCCGACCCCGAGTCCCAGCACCGGACCGAGGCCGGTGACCACGACGTCCGCCTCGGGCAGGGTCGCCTCGAACGGGCCAGGGTGTTCACGCGGCGAGCGCGGTGTGCGCAGCACCAGGGAGGCGTTGTTGCCACCGAACGCGTAGTTGTTGGACACCACCACGTCCATCGGCAGCGGCCGGGCGGTGTTCGGCACGAAGTCCAATGTGGACTCGGCGATCGCCTCGTCGGTGAAGCCGATGGTCGGCGGTGCGGTCGCGGTGCGCAGCGCCAGCACGGCGGCCACCGCCTCCACGGCGCCCGCCGCGCCGAGGGTGTGCCCGATGAAGCTCTTGATGCTGCTGGTCGGCACGCCCGGCGCACGGTCGCCGAAGACCGCGCGCATGACCTTCTTCTCCATGGCGTCGTTGGCCGGCGTGCCGGTGCCGTGCCCGTTGACGTAGTCCACGTCGGTGATGTCGAGCCCGGCGTCGGCGAGCGCCCTGCGCACCGCGGAGACACCGCCGCGGCCGGTCGGGTCGGGCGCGGTGGCGTGGTAGGCGTCGGCGGACAACCCGTACCCGGCGACCTCGGCCAGCGGTGTCGCGCCGCGAGCCAGTGCCGATTCCAGGGCCTCCACGACGAGGAACGCCGCGCCCTCACCGAGGTTGAGCCCGTCGGAGCGGCTGTAGGGCGCGCACGGGCCGGACGCCAGCGCCTGCAGCCCGGCGAACCCGGCGTAGGTGCCGAACAACAGCGGGTCCACGCCGCCCGCGAGGACGACGTCGGCCTCGCCGGTCAGGATCTTGTCCTTGGCCAGGCCGACGGCGTTGCCGCCCGCGGCGCAGGCCGTGGACACCAGGATGCGCGGCCCCCGCATGCCCAGCCGCGCCGCGACGACGTCCGCGGTGGCGTGCATGGGCTGATAGCCGCCGTTCGGGGCCGGGGTCGCCTGGCACTTGCCGAGCACCAGGCCGTAGCGGTCCCCGTCCGGGTCGGTCAGCCCGGCCTGGCCGACCGCCTGCCGGGCGGCGACCAGCGCGAGCCGAGCGGTCCGGTCCAGCCCGGCGTCACCGCCGGGCAGCTGGCTGTCGATCCACTCGTCGGGGACCTGGCCGGCGTACCGGGCTTCGCCGAAGGCCGCGAACCGGTCGTCGGCGACGACCGAGACACCACCTTCGCCCGCGGTCAGCCTCCGCCAGAACTCCTCCGGGTCCCGGCCGACCGCGCAGATCACCCCGACACCGGTGACCACCACCGGGCGCAGCGTCATGACTCGCTCCTCCACTCAGGGCGATTGTGGGGTGTCCACCAATGTCGATGGGTTTGTCGGTGGATCCAGGTTTCCGCTGGCAAGACGCCGCCAGCGGGAAGCTGGGCCGCCGAGAAACCCGGCGAACGTTGGTGGACACCCCACTAGATGATGGGGGTGCTCCAGCTCTTGGGCGTGACGTACGGGCTGGTCAGCGTCGTGACCTCGCTGCCGCCGACGGTGAGGCGCAGCCCCGCGGCCGCCAGGTCGGCGGGCACGCGAACCAGGCCCAGGGTGGCCTCCAGGCCGACGCTGTGCACGGCGTGGACGACCTCGCCGATCACCTCGCCGTCCACGGTGACCTCGGTCCCGGCGGCGGGCACCTCGCCCTGACCGGAGAACCCGACGGTGCGACGGCCCGCCGGGCCGTTGAACACGGCCAGCACGGCGTCGCGGCCGACGAAGTCCTCCTTGGTGATGTCCACGAGCCAGCTCGCGCCCATCTCGAGGATGTCGGCGGCGGTCTCGCGGTGCAGCACCGGCTGGCGAACCTCCAGCATCGCCAGCTCGAGCGCGTCCTGCCCGGCGGGCACGGCCTGCTCGAGGGCCTTGTGCCACAACGCCTCCGCCGACTCGCGCGGCGCGATGACCTTGTAGCCGTACTCGCCGGTGACACCGGTGCGGGCGAACAGGATGTCCACGCCGTCCCACTGGGTGTCCGCGACGGTCTCGAACGGCAGCGCCGCCAGCTCGCCGTCGATCAGTCGGCCGACGACACCCCACGCGTACGGCCCCTCGAGGCCGAAGAGCGCGAACTCCTCGGTGCGGTCGGTGATCTCGACACCGGCACCGGCCTGGGAGCGAAGGTGTTCCAGCAGCTTGGTACCGGCGCCCGCCGAGCTTTCCAGCAGCATGCCGTCCTCGCGGCCCCACACCACGACCTGGTCGACGGCGGAGCCGTCCTCGGCCAGCACGAGGCTCGTCATGCAACGCTCGGCGGTCAGGAACTCGACGTCACGCGCGAGCACCTTCTGCGCGAACTCGACGGCGTCCGGGCCGGACACCTCGATGACGCGCTCGCCGGAAAGGTCGACCACCGCGGCACGCGAGCGGATGGCGTCGTACTCGGCTTCGAGCGTGGAGAACCGCAGCGGGACCTCGGCCTCGCCGACCGTGCCGTAGGCGGTGCCCTCCGGGTGCGCGGACTTCACCGCTGACGTCAGGGGAGCCATGTTGCTGTTCAGACCTTTCCGGTAGTGGTCGCGGGATCGGCGATGGTGATGGCGCCCTCGGCCGCGAGCTGGTTGTCCACACGGGCACTGACCTTGAACTCGCTGAAGCCGCGTCCGCCCGCGGTCTTGTCGGCGGTGAGGACCAGCTTGTCGCCGGGCACCACGGGGCGGCGGAACCGCATGGTCCGCACCCCGGTGAGGTAACCGATGGGCCCGGCACCCTCCAGCGCGAACACCACGCCCGCGAGCTGTGCCATGGCCTCGATGATGATGACGCCCGGGAGCACGGCCGTGCCCGGGAAGTGCCCCTGGAACCAGAACTCCGTGGCGGTGACGTTCTTGACCGCCACCCCGCCGACCCCGGCCTGGACCTTGTCGACGCGGTCCAGCAGCAGGAACGGCCAGCGGTGCGGGAGGATCTCGCGGATCTGGTCGTTGGACAGCTTCAGCGGCTTGACCGCGGGCTCCCGGGTGGCGGTCATGCCGGAACGCTCGTGAGCGCCGGGTTGACGTGGTCGGCGAGGCGTGACACCGAGCCGAACACCGACATGTCGCTGTCGTAGAGGCCGACGCCGAACTCGGCCTCGATGGCCACGTACAGCTCCAGCACATCCAGGCTGTCCAGTTCGAGACCGCGGCCGAACAGCGGCTGGTCGTCGGTGATCCACTCGGGCTCGATCGGCAGGTCCAGCCGCGACACGATCATCTTCTTGATCTGGGCGCAGGTCTGGTGGCGCACGGCGGCCGCGGCGCGCAGCTCGTCGATGGTCACACTAGTCCCTTCCGTTGCTGTTACTGGGTTTCGCACTCAGCCGAGGCCGCCGCCGTTGGCGACGAAGATCTCGCTGGTGATGTAGGAGGCCTTGTCCGAGGCCAGGAAGGTGACCAGGTTCGCGATCTCCTCCGGGCGGCCCATGCGGCCGAGGCGGATCCGGTCCGCGTAGCCCTGCTTGAGCTTGGCGGGGATCACCCTGGTCATGTCGGTCTCGACGAAACCGGGGGCGACCACGTTCACCCGCACGTTGTGCGGAGCGGCCTCATAGGACAGTGCCTTCGTGAACGCGATGATGGCGCCCTTCGAGGCGACGTAGTTGGTCTGGCCGGGGAACCCGCCGTCGAGACCGCTCGCCGAGCTGAGCGTCACGATCGACCCGCGCTTCTGGTGCTGCATGATCCGCAGCGCCTCGCGGCAGGCCAGGAACGTGCCGTTCATGTTGATGTCCATGGTTTCCTGGAACTGGGCGGGGCTCATCACCACCAGGTGCCGGTCCCGGGTGACACCCGCGCTGGTGACCAGCACGTCGAGCCTGCCGTGCTCGGAACGCAGCGCGCGGAACATCTCCCGCACCTGCTCCTCGTCGGTGACGTCGGCCTGTGCCGCGCTCGCGCTGCCGCCGTCCGCCTCGATCCGTGCCACGAGTTCCTTGGCCTGTTCCTCGGAACGGGAGTAGTTGACCACCACGTGGACGCCGTGCGCGGCGAGGTCGACGGCGACGGCACGTCCGATCCCCCGGGATCCCCCGGTGACCAGTGCGACCGAACCTTCCGTGAACAATGGTGTCTCCAGCCGTTTCTGCGAGGTGCGCGCGTAGACCGCCCGCCAGCGTGGGAAGACCGTACTGCGGGGCGTTGTCAGTGCCATATCACTTCGATATTCGCCCGTTGACGACGACGCGGGCGGTGCCGCAGGCTTCGCCCCATGGCAGACACCGAGGTCGACGTACTCATCGTGGGCGGTGGCCCGGTAGGCCTTTCGGCCGCGGTGGAATGTGCACGGCACGGGCTCACGTCCGTGCTGGTGGAGCGCCACGAGGGAACGTCGATTTTCCCCAAGGCGCGGCTGATCTCCACCCGCACCATGGAACTGGCGCGCGCGTGGGGCATCCAGGACGCCGTCGAACGGGAGGGACTGCCCCGTGAGGACAGTCTCGCCGTCGGCGTCGGCACCTCGCTGACCGCCGACGACTTCCACCGCGAGGTCGCGCCGATCGAGGCGGACGCGCCCAACAGCCCCACCTACGCCTACATCTGCGCGCAGGACAGGTTCGAGGTGATCCTCCGCGACCTCGCCGAGCGGTTGCCGGGCACGGACATCCGGTTCGCCACCACGATGACGCGCCTCGACCAGGACGAGTCCGGTGTGGACGCCGTGGTCGAGTCCGCTTTGGGGCGGTCGACCGTGCGCGCCAGGTACGCGATCGCCGCGGACGGCGGGCGCAGCGGCATCCGCGCGCAGCTCGGTATCGACGTCGACGGCCCGCCGCCGCTCGGCCACATGATCAGCATCATGTTCGACGCGGACATCGCGCACCTGCTTTCCGACCGCATGTGCGCGCTGTACTTCCTCCGTTCGGCGATCCCCTGTGCCGTGGAGGCCGTCGACCACCAGCGCCGCTGGATCGTCCAGACCGGCTACGACCCCGCGGAGGGCGGCAGCGAGGCCGACTTCACCCCGGAGTTCTGCGTCGAGGTCGTCCGGGCCGCCGTGGGCGTACCGGACCTGGCGGTCGAGCTGGTGGGCGTCATGCCGTGGCTCCAGCAGGCCGTGACCGCGCGGCGGTTCCGGGACGGCCGGATCTTCCTGGCCGGCGACTCCGCGCACGTGTCGACGCCCCAGGGCGGGTTCGGCATGAACTGCGGCATTCAGGACGCGCACAACCTGGTGTGGAAACTCGCGGCCGTGCTGAAGGGCACCGCGTCGCCCGCGCTGCTCGACACCTACGAGGCCGAGCGCCACCCGGTCGGCGAGCGGACCGTGGGCGAGAGCCTCGCCAACGCGTTCATCACCTTCCAGATGATGGAGGGCGCGCTGACGATGAAGGAGGCCATCACGCGGCAGGCGGGCCGCAGGCGGTCCGAGGGTCTCGTGCTCGGCTTCCACTACGACTCCGCCGCGGTCGTGCCCGACGGCACCGCGGAGCCCGCGGTCGAGGACGACTACCGCGACTACGCGCCGACGGCCCGTCCCGGCCACCGCGCGCCGCACCTGTGGCTGCGGGCCGGTGTGTCCACACTGGACGCCATCGGCCCGCACTTCACGCTGTTCTCCGAGGGCGGCTGGACGGACGCGGCCAAGGAGGCCGACGCCCGGACCGGCGTGCCGGTGTCGTCCGTCGACGTGGACCTGCCCGGGTGGGCCGCGACGTACGGCGTCGATCCCGGCGGCGCGGTGCTGGTGCGGCCGGACGGGCACGTGGCGTGGCGCAGCGCGAGCGGTCCGGCCGACGCCGACGCGCTCGCCGGCGCGCTGACGTCCGTGCTGGCTCGGTGAGTCAGGCGGAGACGCTGGTCAGGCGGCCGCGAGCACGGCGTTCCGAACCTGCCGTGGCCGCGGCCATCCGCAGCGGCAACGGAAAGCCCTGCGCGGTCGCGACCAGGCGCCCCGCCTCGCGGGGGTCGTCGCTGACCCAGGACCGGCCGAGCAGCAGCTCCAACAGCCCCAGCGACTCCTCAGTGGACAGTGGGGCGAGGAAGACCCCGGCGGCGCCGTCCCGGACGACGAGGTCGTCGAGCGGGTCGCGACCGGTCACGAGCACCCGCGTGCCCGCGCCACCCGGCAGCAGGGGCCGGACCTGCGCGGCGTCGACCGCGCCGTCGAGCACCACCAGGAGCCGCAGGTCCGCCACCGCCGTGCGGTAGCGGTCCACCCGTTCGTCGGGGTCCGCCGGGACCGCGACGCCGAGGGCGGTGAGGAACCGCGCCAGCACCCGGTCGACCGGCACGGGTCTGCCCGTGTCGTCGGACAGTTGCGCGTACAACCGGCCGTCGGGGAACTGGGCGGCGTTGGCGTGTGCCCAGTGCAGCGCCAGCGCGGACTTGCCGATCTCACCGGGACCGGACACGACCGCGACGCCGGACGGTTGCGCGAGCGCCGCGTCCACATCGGACAGCTCGGCGGCGCGACCCGCGAACGGCACCGGTTGCCGGGGCAGCTGGGACGGGACCGCGGCCGGTTCCCGTGGCACGTCCTGCGTCAGCCGGGGCTCGTCGCGCAGAATCTGCTCGTGCAGTGCCCGCAGCTCGGGGCCGGGCTCGATACCGATCTGCTCCACCAGTGCCCGCCGCGCGTCCTGGTACGAACGCAACGCGTCCGCGCGCCGGCCCGCGCGGTACTGGGCCAGCATGAGCTGCGCCCGTGCCCGTTCCCGCAACGGGTGCTCGGCCACCACGACCGGCAGTTCCTTCAGCACCCGGTCGTACAGTCCGAGCTGGAGCTCCAGCTCGGCACACAGCTCGATCGCGTCGAGGCGGGCCGCGTGCACCCGGGCGGCGTCGTCGCGCAGGCCGGGCAGGTCCTCGAACGGCGCGCCCCGCCACAGCGACAACGCCTCGCGCAGCAGTCCGACCGCGGCGGACCGCTCCCCCGCCGCTGCGCGTGCCTTGCCACGCGCGACCAGGGTGTTGAACCGCGGCCAGTCCGCGGACTCGTCACCGAGCCGGGCCATGTAACCCGGCGGCGCGGTGGCGATGACCGTGCTGGCGGTGCCGAGCGAGCGCCGCAGCCGGGACACGCAGATGGCGACCTGGCTGCGTGCGCTGGCGGGCGGGTCCGCGGGCCAGATCGCGTCGATCAGCCGGTCGACGCTGACCACCCGGTTGGCGTCGAGCACCAGCCGCGCCAGCACCGCGCGTTCACGCGGCCCGACCCGGACGTCGCCCGCCCGGACCTGGACCGGGCCGAGGATGCTGAACTCGGTGGCGGGGGCCGTCATTCCGCCGTCCGGGTCAGGTGCCGCTCGATCTCGTCCGCCGCCCGGACGGCGCCGCCGGACTCGGCGACGGCCTTGCGCATCAGCTCGGCGCGGGCGGCGGTGTCCTCGTCGGCGACGACCCGGCCGACCGCGGCGGCGATGTCGGCCGCGGTCGCGGTCTCCCGGTCGAGCAGCACGCCGAGGCCGAGTTCCTCTACGCGCCACCCGGTCGGCCGGTCCAGCGGCGAGTCGGGCAGGGCGACCATGGGAACACCGGCACGCAACGCCTCCATGACGGTGCCCATCCCCGCGTGGGTGACGCAGACGGCGGCCCGTTCGAGGACGGCCACGTGCGGCACCCACCGGTGCGCCTCCACGTTGGCGGGCAGCTCGCCGAGGGCGGCGGGGTCGAGCCCGCCCAGGGTGATCACGGCGTGCCACGGCTGCTCGCGGAACGCGTCCACACAGGTCCGGAAGAACCCGGGGTCCTCGTTGAACACCGCGCCCAGCGACACCAGCACGACCGGGAGGTCGGTGTCCGGTGGCGTCCAGCCGCCGAGGAAACCCCGGTCGCCGACACACGGACCGACGAACGCGAACCGCTCGTCGAAGGTGTCCCCGGCGAACTGGAACTCCCTCGGCACGGTCACGACGCTCAACGGCGGCACCTCGAACCACACCTCGTGCGGGGCGGCCTCGACGCCGTACCCGGCGCAGAGCGCGCCGATCCTGGCCATCGTCTCGCCGACCCAGGCAGGCATCTCCTTCGGCTTCTCCGCGGCGGGCTGCTCGGCGCTCGACCGCGGGTTGTACATGGCGTTGAGGAACGAGAAGTGCTCGTTGGACGCGAACACCGGGATGAACTGCGTCGCGGGCACACCCCAGTGGCGGGACAGGATCCGCCCGGCGTAGAGGACGGAGGTGTCGTAGACGACCATGTCCGGCCGGTCGACCCGCGCGACCGCGGTGGCGAGCATCGCGGTGCTCTCGTCGAGCAGTGTCCGCATGAGATAGCCGGGATCGGCCGACAGCCGCGCGAAGTCCGCGTCGCGGTACCGCGAGTCGTAGGTGACGACGGTGGCGCCCGCGCCCTCGGCGATCTCGGCCATGCTGGGCGCGGTCAGGTACGTGACCCGGTGGCCCCGGGCGACCAGCTCGGTGACCGCGGCCAGGTTCGGGATCACGTGGCCGTGATCGGGGTGGCACAGGAACAGGAAGTGTGGCATGCGCAGGATCCGCCTCGCGTCGTCGTCAAACCGCCGGCGCGGCCACGGTATTGGCCGCCGGACGGGCTGGGACACCCCTAGCGGCCCCCTAGCCGTCCCCTCCTTTCGCGTTGCTGCGCACGGCGTAACGGCCGTTGGTTCCCCCACCCCACGACAGTGGCGCTGACCTGCGAGTTAGGGGTTACCCCTCATTCCCTGCCAGCCATAGGATTGCCGCGACTTCCGCACTGAAAGGGCGATGATGGCGACTCTGGTCTGGGACTACTCCCGCGAGTACGAAGCCGAACGCGAGGACATCCTCGACGCGGTCGAGTCCGTGTTCTCCTCGGGGCGGCTGGTCCTCGGCCCGAGCGTGTCGGCGTTCGAGTCGGAGTTCGCCGCCTACCACGGCCTGCCGCACGGTGTCGGTGTCGACAACGGCACGAACGCGCTGAAGCTGGCACTCCAGGCCCTCGGCGTCGGCCCCGGCGACGAGGTGATCACGGTGTCCAACACGGCCGCCCCCACCGTCGTCGCCATCGACGCGGTCGGCGCGATCCCCGTCTTCGTCGACGTCGACCCCGACACGTACCTGATGGACACCGCCCAGGTCGAGGCCGCGATCACGAGCAGGACCACGTGCCTGCTGCCCGTCCACCTCTACGGCCAGTGCGTCGACCTGGCCCCGCTGCGTGCGCTGGCCGCCCGCCACGGGCTGTCGTTGCTGGAGGACTGCGCCCAGGCCCACGGCGCCCGCCGCGACGGGGTGATCGCGGGCGCCACCGGCGACGCGGCGGCCTTCTCCTTCTACCCCACCAAGGTCCTCGGCGCGTACGGCGACGGCGGCGCGGTGCTGACCGGCCGGTCCGATGTGGACGCGAACCTGCGCCGCCACCGCTACTACGGCATGGAGAAGACGTACTACGTCGTCGAGACGCCGGGCCACAACTCGCGCCTCGACGAGGTGCAGGCCGAGATCCTCCGCAGGAAGCTGACCCGCCTGGACGCCTACATCGCGGGCAGGCAGGCCGTGGCGGCCCGCTACGCGGAGGCGCTAGCGGGCACCGACCTGGTCCTGCCGGCCACGGCACCGGGCAACACCCACGTCTACTACGTCTACGTGGTCCGCCACCCGCGCCGCGACGACATCATGGAAGCGTTGAAGGCGTACGACATCCAGCTCAACATCAGCTACCCGTGGCCGGTCCACACCATGACGGGCTTCGAGCACCTGGGCTGGCGGAAGGGCAGCCTGCCGGTGACGGAGGCCGCGGCGGACGAGATCTTCTCGCTGCCGATGTACCCCTCGCTCCCCGAGGACACGCAGGGCCACGTGGTCGACTCGCTGCTGAAGGTGCTGAAGAGCCTCTGACCGTCCGGACGGATCCCGCGCGGGGTCACCCGCGCGGGATCAGGCTGCGCAGGCACAGCAACAACGTCCGCGCCTGGATGTTCACGTAGAAGCTGTGCCGCAGCAGCTCCTCGAACTGCGCCACGGTCAGCCACCGGTACTCCGGGTCGTCGGGTGACACCTCGGCGTCGGTCTCCACGATCAGGTACCGGTTGCGCGCCCCCAGGAAGCGCCCGCCTTCCTCCGACAGGACCGTGTCGAACCGAAGCCGCGGCGAGGTGAGCACCTCGTCCAGGAACCGGGGCCGCACCGGCAGGCGGTCGTAGGTCTCCGGCACGCACTGCACGGTCGGCGCCAGCTCGGCGGTGTCCGCGTAACCGGGCTCGATCCTGGCGTGCGCCAGCACGTGCAGCACGCCACCGATGTCCCGGACCAGGAACCCGATCACGCCGACACCGACCGGTTCCAGCATCGGCTGGCACCACGTGCCGACCTCACGGCCGACCGCCTCGACCGACGCGCCCACCACGGAGAAGAACCCGCCGTCCCGGTGGACGATCCGCCCGTCGGCCCGTGTCCAGTCGGGACAGTCGGCCAGCGACCCGAGTGCGGCACGCAGCTCGGTGCGGGTGCGGACCTCGGTGATCCAGCTCAGCACGTCCCCGATCCAGTGCGCGGACGCGGCGGTGGGATCGGCCGACCGCACCAGGGCCGCCGAGAAGTCGTCGTCGGCCGCGGCCGCCAGCGCCGCTCCGCCACCGGGCAGGCAGGCCAGCACCGTCCGCGCGTCCATGTTCACCAGGTCCGGCACCGACATCAGGGCCGAGATCTCCCCCAGTGTCAGCCACCGGAACCCGTCGAGCACCGGCACATCCGCGTCGACCTCGACCACCATGTTGCGGTTGCGCTTGCGGTAGAACCACGCCCCCTGCTCGGACTGCCGGATGTCCACGAGCACCTCGTGCGGCGAGACGTCCCGGAAGTGGTCGAGGTAGGGGATCGGCCGCCCGTGGTGCACCCGCGTGTAGTTGCTCCGCGTCGCCTGCACGGTCGGCGACAGCTGGATGCCGGACGGGTTGCCGGGTTCGTCCTTCGCCTGCATCAGGCACTGCAGCGTCCCGTCCACCTCCCGCACCAGGATCCCGAGAATGCCGATCTCCGGCTGGTTGATGATCGGCTGCGTCCACGCGGGCACCGGCGCGCCCGGCAGCGACACGGTCAGCGACTCGACGCTGAAGAAGCGGCCGGTGTGGTGGCGCAGGTTGCCGGTGCCCGGCTCGGTGACCCACCCCGCCATGTCCTCCAGGGGAATCCGTTCGGCACGGGTCCACGTGACCGCCGCCCGCTCGGCCAGCCAGGCCAGCACGGGCGCGGTCGCGCGCCCGTCGCGGGCGGAGAGGGCGACGCGGGTCGCCAGGTCGGGTTGCGATGGCGCGGCCACCGGACTCCTTCGTCAGTAGGTCGGCAGGAGGCCACCCGCGAGGGCCCGCTCCAGGGGGATCGCGACCCGGTCCCGTTCGGACAGCCGCGGCGTGGTGGGCAGCGGCAGGCCGAGGCCGTGCACGGAGACCGCCAGCTCGTCGGCGGGCACGTAGCCCCGGGAAAGCAGGTAGCAGACCGTGGAGTCGTCCTCCAGGGCGACGAACGCGTGGCCGAGCCCGGCCGGGATGTAGACGGCGGCGTGGTCGGCCAGTTCGACGGCGTCCCACTGGCCGAAGGCCGGCGAACCGGCACGCAGGTCGACGATGATGTCCAGGACACGTCCGCGCGGGCAGTGCACGTACTTGGCACAACCGGGTTCGGTGCGGGCGTAGTGGACGCCGCGAACGACGTCCTTCGCGGACACGCTGGTGCTGGCCTGTGCGACCGGGAAGAGCGGCCGCCCCACCGCCGCGGCGAAGACGTCCGCCTCGAACGGGGACGTGAACAGACCGCGGTCGTCGGTGTGGCGTTCGGGGGTGAACGCCCACGCGCCGCCGACGGCGAGCTGACGTGCTTCCATGCGGGCCCTGTTTTCCGTGCGTGCTGCCCGGTCGGCGAACAGCTTGTCCGGGCAGCGGCACGGCGGTAAACCCCAGTGATACCCCTAAAACACGGGTTAGGGGTGGTTATCTCCCTTGTGGACCAAGCAAACCGGCCACGGTGTCCGCGACCGCGTCGGCGAGCGGGCGGGATGGCCGCCACCCGGTCACGGCCGTGAAGGCGGACGGGTCGGCGACCAGGCCGCGCAGGTCCATCGGGCTCGCGTGCTCCGGCGGCGGCACGGACGTGACCGGCACCGGCGGCCTGCCCGTCTGCTCGGCGACCGTCGCGGCGATCAGGGTGAACAGTTCCACGACCGGCACGCCGTGCCCGGACCCGATGAGCCAGTGCCTGCCGGCCAGTCGGTCCGCGTGCGCGACCGCCGCGGCGAACGCGGCGGCGACGTCGTCGACGTGGACGAGGTCCCGGAGCATGCCGCCGGATCCCCAGACGGTCAGGGGCTGACCGGCGAGCGCCCGCCGCGCCATCGCGCTCACCACGCCCCGGTCCAGGCTCGCCGGTGCGGGGCCGAACACGACCGGCAACCGCAGGCTGACGCCACCTTCGGCGAGGACCGCGGCCTCGGCGGCGGTCTTCTGCCGGTCGTACTCGGTGCCGGGCCGGTCCTGCTCCGCGCCCGTGATCACCTCGGGCGCGTCCGCGCCGACCTGCGACGTCGACCCCGCCGCGATGACGGTCTTCCCGGCCGCGGCGGCCGTCGCGACGACGTCCACGTTGACTCTGGCCGCGTCGGTGGCCTGCGCACCGGCCGCTCGCCAGGTGCCGCCGCCGGTGTAGAGCACCAGCGGCAGCACGACGTCCGCCCCGGCGACGACCCTGGCGACGGCGCCGGGTTCGGTCAGGTCGGCGGCGACGGTCTCGGCCGGGAACGCGGGGGTGCCCGGATCGCGGGCGACCACCCGCACCCGGGCCCCGCACGCGGCGAGGCGGGCGGCGACCGCCGAGCCGACGAACCCGGAACCGCCGAGGACGACGGCGAAGGCCCCGGAGAGGTCAGACAACGCGGACGTCCGGCACGTACGTGATCCACCTGCCGCCCGCGTCGGCGAACGCGGTCTCCTTGGCCTGGATCTCCTCGGCGTGGTTCCAGGCGAACAGCAGCGCGTAGCCGGGGTAGGGGTCGGCGAAGTCGGCGGCCGGGCGGACCGGGATGCCCGAGCCGGGCGCGAGCCGGTGTTGCTTGGCGGGGGTGGTGTCGGTGATGAACTCGACCAGGTCGGGTCCGATCCCGCAGTAGTTGGTGACCGTGGCGCTCTTGGCGGTGGCGCCGTAGCCGACCACCCGCTCCCCCTTGGCCTTCAGGTCGGTCAGCAGGGTGACCAGGTCGTCGCGGATCTTGCCGACCCTGGTGGCGAACGCGGCCAGCGTCGTCAGGTCGGCCAGCCCGGTCGCCTCCTCCTCGGCGAGCAGCGCGGTGACCGCGTCGCCGACCGGCCGTGCGCCGGGGCGGGCCAGGGTGTAGCGGACCTCGCCGCCGTGCACCGGGATGCGTTCGACGTCCACGAGGGACAGTCCGTTGCGGGCGGCCATCTCCGCGACCGAGCGGGCGGTGAAGAAGTAGAAGTGCTCGTCGTAGATCTGGTCGAAGGAGTTCCGCGCCACGATGTCGCCCAGGTAGGGGTCCTCGAACACGAAGACGCCGTCGGGCGCGAGCAGTGCGTCCACCCCGGCCAGGATCGAGTCCATGTACGGGATGTGGCAGAGGGTGTTGGCCGCGTAGATGACGTTGGCGGGTCCGTTGCCCTCCCGGATGTCGCGGGCGGTGGCCTCCTCGAAGAAGTCCTTGCGCACGTTGACGCCGTCGGCCGCGGCCATGTCGGCGACCGCGCCGGACGGCTCGACCCCGAGGTGCCGCACTCCCGCCTCCGCGACCACCTTCAGCATGGTGCCGTCGTTGCTGCCCAGCTCGACGACGAAGGGGTCGGCGCCAGTCAACTCGGTGTCCAGGAACCGTTGCGCCACACCGCGGAAGTGCGCGCGCATGACCGCGGAGCCGCGGGAGACGTAGGGGTAGTCCTCGTGGAACATCTTCTCCCTCGGCACCTCGGCCATGAGTTGCGTCATGGTGCAGGTGCCGCAGAAGCCGACGGCGAGGCGGTAGAAGAACTCCTCGGTGGTGTCGTCGGGGCGGCGGAACGCGTCCGACAGCGGCTGCCTGCCGAAGTCCGCGAACTCGGTGACCGTCCCGCCGCAGATGCGGCAGCGCGTGGTGTTGGGCATGCGGGTGCTCTTTCTGGTGGGTCGACGGGAGTGTCAGTGCTGGGGGCCCTGTCCGGCTTGGACGGGCAGAACCCCCGCGCCGAGCGCGTGCGGGAGGTCGGCACGGCTCTTCAGGTTGAGCTTCCGGTAGACGCGGGTCAGGTGCTGCTCGACGGTGCTGACCGTGATGTGCAGGCGCCTGCTGATCTCCCGGTTCGTGGCACCCGTCGCGGCCAGCTCGGCGACCCGGCGCTCGGAGTCGGACAGGAGCGGGGGCTCCCCGGGGCAACCGTCCATCTCGGACGGTGCCCAGTCGATGTCGTGGGCGGCTTCCCGGTCGTGCCGCCCGTCGGCCAGCGCCGTCTGCTCGGCCAGCAGCTCCCGCGCGGTGTCCGGCCTGCCGAGCCGCAGGTTGGCCTCGGCGAGGTCGCTCCGCCACGGTGCGAGCACGGGCAGGTCGACGCCCCACGACCGCATCCGCGCGCCGCAGGCCTGGAACTCGCTGATCGCGGCGAGCACCCGGTCGGCCGCCAGGTTGGCGTGCCCACGGGCGCGCAGGTACCGGAGTCCGAAGACCGTGGCGTACGTGCCGTCGGGGACCCGCGCACGCATGAGGTCGTCCAGCACCGCGTGCCTGCCCAGCGCGACGTTGGCCATGAGCAGCACCGAGAGCGGATACCCGACCGACACGCCCCAGCTCTGGTGCGGCAGCAGGCGCAGCGCTCTCTCCGCGCCATCGACGGCGGCGTGGACGTCGCCGCGCCGCAACGCGATGTCGGCGCCGACGACCTCGAGGACGGCTCGCCAGGTGAGCACACCCGCTTCGGTGGCCTCCGCGATGAGCCGGCCGCACCACTCGGCGGCCAGTTCGGGCTCGTCGCCGAGCGCGAGCACCAGCAACGCCGTGGTGACGACCTCGGGAGCGGTGTCGCTGGGACGGCTGCTGCGCAGGATGTGCTCGGCGGCGGCGAGGGCCCGTCCACGGCCCGACCGGCCGAACCGCGCTGTCCAGAAGGTGTCCAGTGCGCGGGCGGCGGCGACCCACGGGTCCTCGTCGCCCGCCGGAACCGCCTCGGCGAGCTCGGCGGCGCGGCCGATCCCGGGGAACCAGCGGCAGATGATCTGCAGTTCGGCGAGCGACTGGGCGTCGAGCATGCCGGGCACGGACTTGACCACGTCCACGGCGCGGACCACGGTGGCCTCGTCGCCGTGCCACAACGCCTGCCGGATCAGGATGACCGCGTCCTGGTTGCGCAGCAGGCCCGCGAACATCGCCTCACGCAACGGCGCGACGTGCGCGCCCACCGCGGCGGGGTTCACCCGCCACAGCGCCCGGACCAGCACCTTCGTGATGGCGAGTCGCTGCTCGTCCTCGGCGGCGGTGAGCGCCAGCTCCAGGTAGCGCACCGCGTCCGCGGTCGCGTCGTCCACCAGCGCCTGCTCGGCCGCGATCCGCAACAGCCGTACCGACCAGCCCTCAGGCACTCGGTCGGCGGCGACCAGGTGCCGGGCCACGACGGCGGGCTCGGCACCGCGCCGGTAGAGCAGTTCCGCGGCGTCGCGGTGCAGGCGGGACCGCTCGGGACCGGGCGCGCCCTCCAGGACGGCGGCCGCGGCGGCCGGGTGCCGGAACCGGCCGTCGACCAGCAACCCGGCGGCGGTGAGCACCTCGACGGTGTGCTCCGCGGTCTGCGGGGTGGTCCTGGCCAGCCTGCCGACCACGCGAGTGTCCTGGCCGTGTCCGAGGGCGGCGATCGCCCTGGCGACGTCGAGCAGGTGCGGTTCCCACCGGTGCACGGCCTCCACCACGGCCCTGCAGAACGCCGGACCGGCGTTCTCCGCGTCGGCGGCGATCCCCTTCGCCAGGTCCTTGGCCATCGCGTCGACCAGCATCGGGTTGCCGCCGGTCGCCTCGACCCAGACGGGGGCGAGCACGGCGGCGGTGGCCGGGTCGGTCCAGCTCGCGACGAGGTCGGCCACGGCGGGTTCGGTGAGCGGGACCAGCCGGAGCCTGCGATGTGGCCTGCGGCTGATCTCGGCGTGGAACTGCGGGAGGGTGATCTGTGGCTGCTCCCACTCGGTGAGGACGACGAGCACCCGGGCCGACGCGATCCGCCTGCACAGGTAGAGCAGGAACTGCAAGGACGAACTGTCCGCGAACTGCACGTCGTCGACACACACCACGACGGACCGCTCGCGGGACAGTTCGAGCACGACCCCGGTGATCTCGTGCACGACCCGCGCACTGGCCTGCTGGATGGTGCACACGTCCTGCCCGTGCCCGTCCGGTCCGAACGCCCCCGACGTGATCAGCCGCGCCACCCGGTCGGCCGCGTCGGGCGGCAGTCCCGCGCCGTGGAAGAGCTGATCGATGACCCCTGCCTGCAACGTCCGCTCCGCCCGCGACCCGGCCGCGCCCAGCAACAACGCGTCCCCGGCCGCCGCGGCGCACTGGAAGTGACGAAGGAGGTCGGTCTTGCCGCTGGCCAGTCCACCGCTGACCAACGCGAGACCGCCTGCGCCGCCCTCGCATTCGGCAAGGAGGTCACACAATACGTCGAGCACACCGCCGCGGTCCGTCGATTCCAATGGTTACCTCCTTTCGGTCTAGCACCCACTAGTCCTATTTGCCATGACTTGCCCACCTTGGGCGTTTTATAGCACGCGACAGTGAGCCACAGTCGCGAATGGACAACTGGCCGCGCAAACGTGACCGGAGTCCGAAATGGACAGTGCACGACAGGCGCCGAACCGGTGGCCACCTGGTTACCAAAGGGAGGTACGCCGCGCGGGCGACAGAGAACACGGACACCGTAGCCCAAGGACGCCGATCACGATGTCGTGTGAACGTACGACAGCCATTCAGCTCAACCCATGCCGCCAAGCGCCTCGGACCGCCGAGCCGCATCGCGGTCGGCCCCGCCCCGCCGACGCCGCGCCGGGCGCCTGGCCACACCAGGCCGCCGGAACGGTGCGTGATGTGAATATCACTTTCTGCTATCGACTACGGGGCACGTTGGTCGGATCCGACCTCGATTTCGTCATAACACCCAAAGGGACCACCACCTGTGGGTTCACGACAGTTCACGCGTTCTCTGCTGTCGAAAACCGACAAGCGCCACGGTTGCGGTCTCAGCACAGTAGAAGGTGATCGCGCGATTCGGCAACGGTGCGGGATTTACGGCGCTCCTCGATCAATTGGCAGACCACTTTCTTGCGGTCACGACTTCACACGGAGGATTTGTCATGCTCAGCGAGCGGTCATTTCGTGCCGGCAAGGGCGCACGGGCGGCTACCCCGCGTCATCTGACGTACGGCGAATTCGCCGCGTGGGGCGTATTGCTGGCAGTTGCCTTCGTCATCGTCGGGGCGTACGGCGCCGCCGTGCTCGCCACCGCCGCCGCGGTTGTCCTGGGTTTGGCAAGTCACATCACGAACCCCGCACGGAAGTAGCGGGCCGGAACCGACCGGGAGTTGGAGAAATGGAGGACCGCACCGTGAAAACGGTCATCTGCGGAATTGACGGTTCGCCGGGTGCACGCTCGGCGTTGCGTGTCGCGGCCGTGCTGGCCGAACGGATGTCGGCGCGGCTGGTCGCCGTGCACGTGCGTGACCGGTCGGCCGACGGAGCCGAGACGGCTGAACGGACCGCCGTGGCGATCATCGCCGACGAGGTTCCGGGCTCCGACGCCCAGGCACGCGGGGCGACCGGCGATGTCGCCGAGCGCCTGGCCGCGATCGCGGAGTCCGAGAACGCGCTCATGATCGTTGTCGGCGCGCGCCGACGTGGCCGCTCACGTGCGTTTCTCCGGGCACGGTCCGCGGTCGGCCTTGTCGGTCTGACCGACGTCCCGGTGCTCGTCACGCCGTTGCCGGCCCGTTCGACCGTCGCCGACGCGGTGGACCCGCACGCCGTCGCACGCCGGTCACCCGTTCCGGTGGCGGCCGCACCGGACGTCGACCGGGGTGGCCAAGCTCCGGCCGACCGTGTCCGGCCCGCCAGGAGCACGGTCGAGGAGCAGCGCCGGCTCCGCCGCACGTCCCGGGTGGCGCTCCGCCCGGGCTGGTCCAGGGGGACGTTCCTGGGCAAGCGCCCCCGCAACTGATGCCCGCCGCCCCTTCAGGACGGCGGATGGCCCGCATGGTGGGTTCTCGGAATCGGAGGAGAAATGGGTACGGCGTATGCGATCGGCGGGATCGCGATTCTCGCGTTCCTCGTGGCCGCATCGTGTGTTCACGTGGTCACCCAGTACGAACGCGGTGTGGTCTTCCGGTTCGGACGGGTGCGTCCGGCGGTGCGCGGGCCGGGCCTTGCGATCGTCGCACCCGTCGTGGACCGCCTGCGGAAGGTCAACATGCAGATCGTGACGATGCCCGTGCCCACACAGGACGGCATCACGCGGGACAACGTCTCGGTTCAGGTGGACGCCGTGGTCTATTTCAAGGTGATCGACCCGGTACGCGCGATCGTGGACGTCGAGGACTACAAACTGGCTGTCGGCCAGGTGGCGCAGACGTCGTTGCGTTCGATCATCGGCAAGAGCAACCTGGACGACCTCCTGTCCAACCGGGAACAGCTCAACCACGGGCTGGAACTGATGATCGACAGCCCGGCCCTGGGCTGGGGAATCCAGATCGACCGTGTCGAGATCAAGGACGTCATGCTGCCGGAGTCGATGAAACGGTCGATGTCGCGTCAGGCCGAGGCGGAGCGACAACGGCGAGCGCGTGTCATCACGGCGGAGGGCGAACTGCAGGCCTCGGAAGCGCTCGCGCAAGCCGCCACCGTCATGGGTGAGTCACCCGCCGCCCTCCAACTGCGGCTGCTCGAAACCGTCGTGGCCGTCGCCGCGGAGAAGAACTCGACACTCATTCTTCCCATCCCGGTCGAACTGCTCCGCTTCCTCGACCGGGCCGCGCGCCCCGGCGCCGCTCGACAGACGGAGGTCACAGCGGTCCCCACCGCACCGACCCAGCCCGATGCGAAGGCCAGTCCGGTCCCTGCCGGGTAAGCCCGCGAACCGCGCCAGACCGTGACGTGAGACATCGGCCCGACGGTCGCTCGCGACCTCTGCGAGCTCCGTCGGGATCACGTACGTTGAGGACCCGTCTGCTGCCTGCACGAGGAGTTGCCCATGGCGGACGCCCGCGTCGGTGCGGCAGCCCCGGAGGAGGGCGCACCTCG
Source organism: Actinophytocola sp. NPDC049390 (assembly GCF_044466355.1). NCBI lineage: Bacteria > Bacillati > Actinomycetota > Actinomycetes > Pseudonocardiales > Pseudonocardiaceae > Actinophytocola > Actinophytocola sp. NPDC049390. The sequence continues at coordinate 165,620 of NZ_JBITMQ010000016.1, read as the reverse complement.
CCGCAGGTCGGCGACGGACTGGCCGGGATGGACGGCATGCGCGGCGGCGATGGTGGGGTTCGCGCTGTGCCTGCTCGGCTGGTTGGCGGGCGGCGGCGGGTTCTCGGTGCCGTGGGCGCCCACTGTGGACTTACGACTGAGTTTCGCGCTCGACGGTCTCGGCGCGCTCTACGGCTTGCTGGCGACCGGTGTGGGGGCCCTGGTCTTCGCGTACGGCACCCGCTATCTGAGTCTGCACCTGGAGCACCAGCGCCGGTCCGCGGTGGAACGGTGGCGGTTCTGGCCGTGGATGACGCTGTTCGCGGTGGCGATGGTGGGGCTGGCCACCGCGCAGGACCTCGTTCTGGTGTTCGTGTTCTTCGACCTGACGGCGGTGTGCTCGTACTTCCTCATCGGCTTCGACCGGGCCGAGCGTGAGGCGCGGACCGCTGCACTGATGGCATTGTTGATCACGGTGGTCGCCGCGGTGGCGCTGCTGGTCGGCGCGGTGCTGCTCTACGCGGCGCACGGGACGTTCTCGATCCCCGAGTTGCTGGCGCGGGCCGGCCCGTCGACGACCACGACGGTCGCGGGCGCGTTGGTGGCGGTGGCCGCGTTGGCCAAGAGCGCTCAGGTCCCCCTGCACTTCTGGCTGCCGAGAGCGATGGCGGCGCCGACCCCGGTGTCGGCCTACCTGCATTCGGCGGCGATGGTCGCGGCCGGTGTGCTGCTGATCGGGCGGGTGCACCCGTTGCTGTCGCGCAGTGCGGCCGTGCTGGACGGGCTGCTGGTCGTCGGGGCACTGTCCATCGTGGTGGGTGGGGTGCTCGCGCTGCGGCGGGACGTGCTCAAGCAGGTGCTCGCCTACTCCACGATCTCGCAGTACGGCTACATGGTCATGCTGTACGGGATGGGCGGAGCCGCGGCGAACGGTGCGGCGGCCTTCTACGTGCTGGCCCACGGCGTCGCCAAGAGCGCACTGTTCATGACCGCGGGAGCGGCGACGACGGCCACCGGCGAGGACCGGTTGTCCCGGTTGGGTGGCCTGGGACGCCGGATGCCGGTGCTCGCGGTGGCGGCCGGGGTCGCGACGGCGTCACTGGCCGCACTGCCGCTGTCGATCGGGTTCTTCAAGGACGAGTTGCTGTTCACCGCCGCACTGGAGCACGGCCCGCCGACCGCGGTGCTGGCCGTCCTCGCCGCGGTCCTGACGTTCGCCTACATCGGACGCTTCTGGATACGGCTGTTCCTCGGGCCCGAGCGCGGGCACGTGGGGGCGACACCCGGCCTGCTCGTCGCTCCGGTCGTGATCCTGGCCGCGGTCGCGGTGTTCGGCGGGCTGGTCGTCGGTCCTTTCGCGCGGCTGGCCGAGGACGCCGCCGCCGTGTCGAACGGCGGACCGGTGACGGTTTCCCCGGGCTACCACTTCGATGCCCGGCCGGAGAACCTGATGGCCGTCGCCGCCTGGGTGCTGGGCGCACTGCTGCTGGCCCTGCCGCGAGCGGCGGACCGGATGTCGCGGGTCCTGGCCGTGGCGGGAGAGCGATGGGGGCCGAAGCGGATCTACGAGGCGGCGCTGCACGCACTGGACCGTCTCGCGGCCGCACTGCACGACCGGGAGGTGCGGGACCTGCGCACCAGCATCGCGGCGGTGCTGGTCCCGGCCGGCGTGTTGATCGGTCTCGCGTTCGCGGCCACCCCGACGGCCGGCGCCTACGTGGTCGGCGCGATCGTCGGGGCCGACTGGCTGATCCTGCCGCTGTTGGCGCTGACCGTCGTCGCGACCGTGGTGATCGCCAGGGCTCGGGTCCGGCTCGTCGTGGCACTCGCCCTCTCGGTGGTCGGGTTCGCGCTGGCCGCGGTGTACGCACTGGTCGGCGCCCCGGACGTCGCTCTGGTGGCCGTCGTGGTGGAGACCATGCTGACGCTGGTCTTCGTCGCGGCCCTGGCCAGGATGCCGCACGAAGAGCCAGGACCGGACACGACCGTTCCCGCCCGCCGCCGGCGCCGGCGCGACGCGCTCGCCGGGTGCGTCGCCGGGCTGGCGGTCTTCGTCGCCGTGTGGGGGTTCCTGTCCCAGCCCGCTCCCGACAGCGTGTCCGCCGAACACATCCGGCTCACACCGGCCGCGCACGGCGGAGACGTCGTCACCGTGATCGTCGCCGACTTCCGCGGCCTGGACACGCTGGTCGAGATCACGGTGCTGCTGGTCGCGGTGATCGGCGTGGCCACCCTGATGCGACGGAGGCTGTGGTGAGGACCGGAGACGAAGGTGGGACGCCCAGCGCTGTGGTCCGCGTGGTCGCCCGGCTGTTGCCCGGGCCGAGCGTGATGGTCGCGGCCGGTCTGATCGTCAAGGGGTACGCCGAGGTGGGCGACGGGTTCGCCGCCGGCGTGATCGTCGCGCTGGCTGTCGCGTTGATCTACGTCGCGCTGGGTGCCGACGGCGCCGAGGCGGCCTTGCCGATGCTGCGTCACGCGCCCGCTCTCGCGATCGGCGGCGTGCTCCTCGCGCTCGCCAGCGGGTTCGTCCCACTCGCGTTCGGCGAGCCGCCCGTGACCCACCACCCCGGCCGGGGAGAGCACGTCGTCAAGATCGGCGCGCTCGAACTGTTCACTCCGCTGCTGTTCGACATCGGGGTCTTCCTGCTGGTCGTCGGCGTCCTGACGGTACTGCTGCACCAGCTCGGCCGTCCGCGCAAGGAGGGAACCCGGTGATCCTCGCGTTCGCGCTGGCCGCGGCCGTCCTGTTCGGCGCGGGCGCCTACCTGCTGCAGAAACGGGACCTGATCCGGATGGTCGCGGGCATCATGCTGATCTCCCAGTGTGCCGTCGTCACGCTCCTCGCCGCGAGCCTGAGCCGCGGGCAGGCGGCGATCGCCGTGTCCCCGGGCGACGAGGTGAGCGACCCGCTGCCGCAGGCGCTGGCGTTGACCGCGCTGGTGATCGGGCTGGCCACCGTGGCGTTGCTGCTCGCCCTGGTGCACCGGGCCATCGTGGTCTTCCGGACCGCCGAGCAGGACGAGCTGGCCGCGACCGAGACCGAGCACGAGGCCGGACTGGAACCGGAGCGGCGGGCCGACCGCGAAGAGGTCGAGGCCGGCGCGGAGGACGACCTGGACGGCGAGCGGCCGGTCGAGAACGAGCGGGCCGGCTGATGGTGCTGTCGACATCGCTGCTCGTGCCCTGGGTCGCCGGCGTCCTGCTGGTCGGGCTGGACGGACGTCGGCGCGTGGTGTCGTGGCTGGCCGTGGGGGTGCTCGCGGTCGACCTCGCCGTGCTCGGCGCGCTCGCCGCCGACGTGTTCGCCGGGGGCGGCAGGGAGGTCGTCACCGGGGGCTGGCCCGCCGGGGTGGGCATCGTGTTGCGGGCTGACGCCCTCGGCGTCGCCTTCGGGTTGCTGTCGGTCCTGGTGCTGCTGGCCGCGGCCGTTCACGAGGCGATCGGCGGGGTGCGGTCACGCACCTTCCCCTGTCTGGTCGTGCTGCTCGCCGCGGGGTTGACCGGCCTGTTCGTCACCGCCGACGTGTTCTCCTTCTACGTCTTCTTCGAGCTGGCGATGACCGCCGCGTATGCGTTGTCGGCCTACGGAGGCAAACGGCGCCAGCTGCGGGCCGCGCTGGTGTTCACCGCGGTGAACCTGCTGGGCTCGTTCATCTTCCTGCTGTCGGTCGCCGGCGTCTACCGGGTCACCGGGACGCTGGCGATGGAGCAGGTGGCCGCGCGCATGCCTGATGTCAACCCCAACGCCGCCGTCCTGATCTCGGCTGGGTTCTTCATCGCGTTCAGCGTCAAGCTCGGCCTGTTCCCCTTCCACTTCTGGCTGCCCACCGTCTACGCGGGCGCCCGGCCCGCCGTCGCGGCCATCCTCAGCGGAGCCGTGGCGAACATCGGCGCCTACGGCCTACTGCGTTTCGGCGTCGGCCTGTTCCCCGAGCAACTGCGGCTCGCCGGCGTCACGCTCGTCATCCTCGGCGCCGTGTCGATCGTCTACGGCGGGGTGCTGGCCGTCGCCCGAGGCGACACCGCCGAGATGCTGGCCTACTCCGCGATCGGACAGGTCGGGTACGTGCTGGTCGCGCTGGGTGTGGGCGGCCCGGTCGGCCTGGTGGCCGCGGTGCTCTACAGCGTGATCAACTCGCTGAACAAGGCGTTGCTGTTCCTGGCCTCTGGAGTGCGGGGCCCACTGATCGCGGCCGCGTTCGCGGCCGGGGCGTTCAGCGTGGCCGGGGTGCCGCCCGCGGTGGGTTTCGTCGGCAAGCTGGAGTTGTTCCGCACCGGCGTCGTCGCGGGCAGTACCGCGCTCGTGGTGCTGCTGGTGGCCGGCAGCGCGCTCTCGCTGGTCTACATGTTCCAGGTTTACCAACATCGTTTCTGGCGCACGGACCCGCTGACGGCCACCACGGCGAGCCCGCTACCGCAACGGCTGCTCACGGCTGCGCTGGCACTGCTGGTGGTCGCCGCCGGGCTGTGGCCGGAGCCGCTGCTCGTGCTCAGCGGCCACGCCGTCGACGCCCTGATGGCCGGCGGCCCCGAATGACCCCGAACGAACAGATGGGAGGTTGACCATGATTGCCCTGTTGCTCCGCGTCGTCGTGCTCACCGCGGTCTACCTGCTGGTGCTGACGAGCCTGCATCCCGGGGACGTCCTCACCGGAGTCGTCGTGGCGACACTGCTCGTCGCCGCGGGCCGGCGAATCAGCCCGCTCGGGCCACCGCCACCCGCGCCGCTGCTGCGCAGGCTCGCCGGCGTGCCCGCGTTGGTCGGCGGAACCCTGGTGGACCTGGCACGTGGCACGTGGCAGACCGCCGCCTGCCTCATCGGCCGGGGTCTCGCCGACGGCGGCCTGGTCGAGGTTCCGATCCCCCGCACCGGCCCCACCTCCGCCGCGGCGTGGGGCATCCGGGTCGGGTTCGTGCCGGACACCGTCGTCGTCGACCTCGACGAGGAGCGCGGCCGGATGCTGCTGCACGTGCTCGACGCCCGCGACCCCGAGGCCGTGGTCGCCGAACAACTCGACTCCTACCAGCGGCGCCAGCGCCCGGTCTTCCCCTGATCGCCGTGCCTGCCTACATCGTCGTTCCGGCCCTGTTCTGGGTGACGCTGCTGCTCGTGGGAGGCGGCCTGGCGCTGGTGCGTGCCCGCGACGTGCTCCAGCGGGTCGTCGCGCTCGACCTGCTGGCGGTGATCGTCGTCGCGCTGCTGGCGCTGCTGAGCTACCTGCGGGGGCAGGCGTACTACTTCGACGCCGCGGTGGCTCTCGCGCTGCTGTCCTTCGTCGCCACCGTCGCCGCGGCCCGTTACCTCGGTTCCGGAGGTCCGTTCGGATGATGTCGATCCTGCTCGACGTGCTCGGTGGCGTGCTGCTCCTGCTCGGCCTGGTGCTGCTCACGATCAGTCTCGTCGGCATCCTGCGACTACGCGACACCTACAGCCAGCTACACGCCCAGGGCCTGGCCACCGTGCCGGGGGTGATCGCGATCCTGGCGTCCTCCGTCGCGACCGAGAACGCCAGGATCATCACCTTCGCCGCCCTCGCGATCGTGTTCGTCGCGCTCACCTCTCCGGTGACCAGCCACGCGATCGCCCGCGCCGCTCATCGCCGCGACGGCGCGGCCGACAGTACTTCCGACACTGGCGGCACCGACTCCGCGGCAGGCTGATCTGTGGTGGACAGGAAGAGGTGAGCGGTGGACTCCGAGCGGTACCTCGGGCACCTCGGGCGACTGCTGGTGGTGTACGCCGCGAACTATCCAGGAGGGGCCGGTCTGCTGGTGATCGGTACCCGAGGCCATGGCCGCGTCCTGGGCCCCCTGCTCGGCTCGGTGGCGTTCGCGGTCGCCGCACGCGCTCCCTGTCCCGTGATCGTCGTCAAGTCCGTTCCCCGACCAGCGGACACACCCACAGCTGGACGTCGTCACCGTGGTCGAGCACGGACCGGCCGAACGAGCCCTCGTCGACGCCTCGGCGGTCGCCGAACTGGTCGTGGTCGGGACCCGCGGCCGCGGCGCCTTCCACGGGAAGCTGTTGGGATCGGTCAGCCACGCGGTGATCCACGGCGCACACTGCCCCGTCGCGGTCGTCGAGCCCGACCACGGTCACGGCGTCGACACGCCGTCCCACCTCACGTGACCACACAGGAGGTGTTTCGGCCACAGCCGAAACACCTCCCCACCCGCCGTCCACCGTGGCTACGGTCCGCCGCGGCGCGAGGAGCACAGTGGACGAAGGTGTGGAGAACGGTGTTGGCACAGACGACTTCCGGCTGGGGCACGCAGCGCCGGCGCCGCCCAGGCGTCGTCGGGTGGCGCGGCCGGTCGACCACGAACTGCGCCGCAGGCTCGCCGACGTCTATCTCGACCACTACGACGCCTTCCTGCGCTACTCCATCCACAAACTCGGCAACCGGCAGGACGCGGAGGACGTGGTGCACGAGTCGTTCGCCAGGGTGCTGAAGGCCAACCCGGACCTCGACGTGCCGGACGCGCTCGTCGGCTACGTCCGCGCCGCGGTCAACAACGAGGCCAACCGTCGCGGCGCCAGCAACTCCCGGGACCGGGCGCACCGCGACGGCGGCGACCCCGCGCAGTTCGAGGACACGATGCACGCCCCGGCCAAGCCGGTCGACGAGCGGGTGGCCGACGAGATCACCGTCGGCCTCGCGCTCGCGGTGCTCACCCCGCGCGAGCGGGAGGCGGTGGCGTTGCGGCACATCGAGGACCGCAGCGAACGGGAGACGGCGCTGCGGATGAACATCACGCTCGGAGCGGCGAAACGGTACTGCGCCGACGGACGCAGGCGTATCGCCGCGATCCTCTCCCGGTTGTGACGTGGACCGTACTCGGCGAACCGGAAAGCTCACCCCAACCTCCCGGGCACCGCCCGGGTCCTACCTGTCGACGGCGGGCCGCGAAGGGCGGCCCGGATGAGCGAGAGGTGACCAAGAATGCGGTTCCAGTGGATCTCGGTCATGGCGGTGGCCGCCGCGACGGTCCTGACGGCGTGTGGCGGCGACGGGGTCGCCGGCATTCCGGTCACGACCACGGTCACGACCACGCCGACGAGCGACAAGGTAGCGGCGACCGAGTGGGTGAGCGCCGTGTGCACGGGGTTCACCGAGGCGTTCCGGACCGCGCCGACCGACGAGGAGCTGGCGACGATGGCGCCGGACGCCGTCACCAAGCGCTACCTCGAGTTCCTCGACGTCCAGCAGGCCGCGACCGAGGAGGCCGCCGACAACCTGACCGAACTGGGGCCGCCGGACATCTCCGACGGGGCCAGGCAGGTGCACCGGGACATGGTCACGACGTTCACCGACATCGCGGAGAACACCGAGGACGAACGAAGGACCGTCGGCGAGCTGAGCCAGGCCGGCCGGGACGGCGACGCCAAGCTCGTCCTGCACATCGCGGCCAACGGCGGCAACCACCTGTACGGCCTCGACATCGTCGAGGACAACGAGGAGCTCGACGCGGCCGCCCAGCAGACCCCGGCGTGCACGCGGATGTACGACGAGCTCGCCCACCTCCTGTCCTGACGGGTGTCCACCGCCGCACGGCTCACGTGACGAGCACCGGTGGGTACGGGAATGGATCCGGCGCCACCCGCGTTGCTAATAGTTGAAGATTCAACTATTGGTCGGAGACGACTCCGGCAACAGGCGGAAGGTGGGCGGCATGATCGTCTACAACGAGTTGGTGGCTGTCACGGCCGGTGCGGGACTGCTGGGCGTCGCGTGGTTCCTCATGCACCTGATTCGGCGCACACCGATCAACAGCGAGGGCTGGGCCGCGTTCTTCGGGGTCACCGGCCTCCTGCTACTGGTGCTGGGCCTGCACACCACGGTGACCTGGCCGTTCGGCGGCGGCGGCTTCGAGTACGCCAACATCGCGTTCGGTCAGCCGGCGGCAGGGTTCGGCGCGCTGCTCCTCTTCGCCGCCGTGTACCTGTGGCGGCAGCGGGCGCTCTTCGCCGGTGACCCCGACGAGGCCAACGCGACCGCTCTGGCCGCGTTGAAGCCGGTCGGCATCTTCGTCGGCGCGCTGGGCCTGGCCATGGCGGTGCTGGCCGTCACGTTCGTCCGCTTCCAGCTCGGCGCCGCGCCGCCGGAGGAGCCGATCAGTGGCCGCTTCGGCCACCTGCCCCTCCTCGAGGCGCTGTTCCTCGGTGGTCTGTGGGGCGTCGTCGCCCTCGGCGCTCTGCTCTTCGCGGTCGCGCTGTTGACCGACCGGCCCCGGCTGCTGCGCTGGGCGGCGTGGGCCTGGATCGTTGGTGGTGTGGTGTTCCTGCTCTTCGGCGCGATGAACTTCTACACCCACATCGGCATGTACTACAACATCGAACACGGAACCACGCACCGGTGGTGAACCGGCGCTGTTTCCAGCGCCTCAGAACAGGAAGTAGCGCTGCGCCATCGGCAGTTCTGTCGCAGGCTCGTGCTCGATCACCTCGCCGTCGACCGTGACGCTGTAGGTGTCCGGGTCGACGACGATGTGCGGAAGGGCGGTGTTCTCCGGGAGGTCGGCCTTGGTGCGACCGCGGACGTTGCCGACGGCCACGAGCTGTCGTCTCACGTCGAGCCGGTCGGCCAGGCCGTCGTCCAGGGCGGCCTGGGACACGAACGCGACGCTCGTGCTCGACGCCGAAGGGCTGTTCACGGTGAAGCCCGGGCGCGGCAGCACCGGCTGAGGCGTGGGCACCGAGGCGTTGGGGTCCCCGAGCGCCGCGACCGCGGCCATACCGCCCTTGAGCACCAGCGACGGACGGATCCCGAACAGGGCCGGCTGCCACAGCACCAGGTCGGCGCGTTTGCCGACCTCGACCGAGCCGATCTCGGTCTCCAGGCCGTGGGCGACCGCCGGGCAGATCGTGTACTTGGCCACGTAGCGGCGGGCGCGGTGGTTGTCGGCCCGGTCGTCGCCCGGCAGAGAGCCACGCAGCTCCTTCATCCGGTGCGCGGTCTGCCAGGTCCGGATGACCACCTCGCCGATCCGTCCCATCGCCTGGGCGTCGGAGGACATGATCGACAGTGCGCCGATGTCGTGGAGGACGTCCTCCGCCGCGATCGTGCCCGCGCGTACCCGGCTCTCCGCGAAGGCGAGGTCGTTGGGGACCTGCGGGTTCAGGTGATGGGCGACCATCACCATGTCCAGGTGCTCGTCGATGGTGTTGTGCGTGAACGGGCGCGTCGGGTTGGTCGAGGCGGGCAGGACGTAGGGCTCCCCCGCGATCCGGATGATGTCCGGCGCGTGCCCGCCGCCCGCGCCCTCGGTGTGGAAGGCGTGGAACGTCCGCCCCTTCACCGCGGCCAGCAGATCCTCGACGAACCCGGCCTCGTTGAGGGTGTCGCTGTGGATCGCCACCTGCACGCCGGACTCCTCGGCCACGCTCAACGCGGCGTCGACGACCGCGGGCGTCGCGCCCCAGTCCTCGTGCACCTTGAAGCCGCCCGCGCCACCGCGGAGCTGCTCCCACAGGGCGTCGCGGGACACGGTGTTGCCCCGGGCGAGGAGCAGCACGTTGACCGGCCAGGGTTCCATCGACTCCAGCATCCGCGCGGTCCACCACGGGCCGGGGGTGGCCAGCGTCGCCTTCGATCCCTCCGTGGGCCCGGTGCCGCCGCCCGCGAGGGTGGTGGTGCCGGCGCACAGTGCTTCGGTGACGGCGGCCGGGTCGACGAAGTGCACGTGCGTGTCGATCGTCCCGGCGGTGAGGATCATGCCGTTGCCCGCCGCGATCTCGGTGGACGGCCCGATCACCAGAGCGGGGTCGACCCCGTCCATGGTTTCGGGGTTGCCTGCCTTGCCGATGCCACAGATCCGTCCGTCGCGGACGCCGACGTCCGCCTTGACGACGCCCCAGTGGTCGAGGATCACCGCCCCGGTGATGACCAGGTCGGGAGTGCCGTCGGCCCGAGATGCCATCGACTGCCCCATCGACTCCCGGATCGACTTCCCCCCACCGAAGACGGCCTCGTCGCCGCCGACGCAGTGGTCCTCGGTCACCTCGATGAACAGGTTCGTGTCGGCCAGCCGGATCCGGTCCCCGGTGGTCGGGCCGAACGAGGCGTCGTACTCCCTGCGGTCGATCTCAGCCATCGAGCTCACCCCCGCACTCGCCGCGCAGCCCCGCCACGATCCGGCGCCCCCTGATCGGGATCAGCTCGACCTCTTCCACCGCACCCGGCTCGAACCGCACCGACCCGCCGGAAAGGACGTTGAGGCGCCGTCCCCACGCCGCCTTCCGGTCGAACCGCAGCGCGGGGTTGACCTCCGCGAAGTGGTAGTGCGAGCCCACCTGGATCGGCCGGTCCGCGCCGTTCTCGACCCGGAGCGTGACCGCGTCGGCGCCCTCGTTGATCACCACGGGGTCCGTGCCGTAGAGGATCTGGCCCGGCACCATCGGCACCTGCTCGACAGCGGCGCCCTCGGGCAACGGCCTGCGCTCGGCCTGGCGACCGCCGGTGCCAGGACGGCGCGGCGGGCTGGACGTGCCGGCGCCACTGTGGGGGTGCCGCTCGGCCGAGTCGTCCGGGTGCTGCCCCCGCACGCCCGGGTCGTCGCTGGGGTGCTCGCCACGCGTGCTCACGAGATCGGTCCCGTCAGGGTGACCAGCTTGGTTCCGTCGGGGAAGGTCGCCTCGACCTGCAGCTGGGCCAGCATCTCCGGCACGCCTTCCATCACGTCGTCGCGGGCCAGGACGTGCCGGCCGTCCTCCATCAGGTCCGCCACGGTGCGACCGTCCCGCGCGCCCTCGAGGAGGTAGGAGGTGAGCAGGGCCGTCGCCTCGGGGAGGTTGAGCTTCAGCCCGCGATCCCGCCGCTCGGCGGCCAGCTTCGCCGCCGTCTCGACGACCTGACCGCCGAGGCGGTCGACGGTTCCGGCGCCATCGACGACCTCCCCGCGTGCGCGTCGCCGCTGCTGGACGTCAACGCCGAGCGCCACCGCTCCCGACGGACCAGGCTGTTCGCCTCGTGACCGCCACCGTCGAACCAGGGACCACGTCCGCCACGCGGATGCGCGCCCGCGCCCACCTGCGCACGCGACGCGCCGTCGACGGGGCGGGCCGGGCACGAACGGAGCTCGCCGCACTGCGTTCCCAGGCGCCCCTGACGCTGCGCCCCACCATCCCGCGGCGCACCGGTCCGTCGGCGGTCGACGGCGCCGAGCCGGCCAGGGTGAGCCTGACGGCCGCGGCCGCCGGACCGGTCGGTGGCGACGACCTGGCTCTGACGGTGCACGTCGGCGCGGGCACCACCCTCGTGCTCGACGAGGTGTCGGCCACCCTGCTCCTGCCCGGCGCCGACGGGGCGCGGTCGCTGCTGCGGATCAGGGTGTGCGTCGAGGAGGGCGCCACGCTGGTCTGGCTCCCGGAGCCGGTGATCGCGGCCAGGGGCTGCCACCACGTGACCGACGTCGCCGTCGACCTCGCACCCGACTCGCGGCTGCTGATGCGCGAGGAGGTGCTGCTCGGCCGGCACGGCGAGGCCAGCGGGCGGTTCCGCCAACTGGTGCGGGTCCACCGCGACGGACGGCCGGTACACCGCCAGGACCTCCGCCTCGGCGCGGAGCCCGGCAGATCACCCGTGGTCGTGGGAGCGCACCGGGCGGTCGGCTCCCTGCTCGTGGTCGAGCCGGCCCTGCCACCCGTGGAGACCACCCTGCTGGGTGAGGACGGCGCCCTCTTCCCGCTGGCCTGCGACGGAGCCGCGCTGGCGCAGGGGCTCTCCGCCGACAGCATCGGCCTGCGCGGACAACTCGACCGAGCGACCGCCCTGCTCGACCGGCCCTGGACCCCACGCCCCACCCCGACCAGGAGGCGAGATGAGCACGACTGACCACCACCACACCCGGGCGTTGCGGCTGGGCGTCGCAGGGCCGGTCGGGACCGGCAAGAGCTCCCTGATCGCGACCGTGTGCCGCGAGATGGCCACCGAACTCGGCATCGCCGTCATCACCAACGACATCTACACCGACGAGGACGCCCGGTTCCTGCGCTCGGCCGGTGTCCTCCCCGAGGAGCGCATCCGCGCCGTGGAGACCGGAGCCTGCCCGCACACCGCCATCCGCGACGACATCACCATGAACCTGATGGCCGTGGAGGACGTCGAGGCCGAGTTCGCGCCGCTGGACCTCGTGCTGGTGGAGAGCGGCGGCGACAACCTCACCGCCACCTTCTCGCCCGGCCTCGTCGACGCCCAGATCTTCGTGCTGGACGTCGCGGGCGGCGGCGACGTCGCCCGCAAGGGCGGGCCCGGGATCGCCCGAGCCGACCTGCTGGTGATCAACAAGATCGACCTGGGCCCCTATGTCGAGGTCGACGTCGACCAGATGGTGGCCGACGCGACCCGGGCACGCGAACAAGGCCCGGTGCTCGCACTGTCCCGCAAGCAACCCGAGACGGTCGACCGGCTCTGCGCCTGGATCCGCGACCTGCTGGCCAGGCACCGGGACGGCCGCCTCGTCGCCACCGACCCCGGCCCGATGGCGCCGCACAGACACGCGCGCTGACCCGCGCCCGCCGAACCGGGGCCAGCGGCATCTGTGACCTCAGTGTCGCCGAGAAACTGTGGTCACACCCGAACCAGGACCTCGTCGAGCGGCTTGCGCACGAGGTCGGGCACCATCGCGTCGTCAGCCGGGTAGCCGACCGGGATGACCGCGAACGCCTTCTCGTTACGCGGCCGTCCCAGAACGTCGCCGAGGAAACGCATCGGACTCGGCGTGTGGACCAACGCGGCGAGTCCGGCGAGGTGCAGGGCGGTGAGCAGCATGCCCACGGCGATCCCGACCGACTCGTCGACGTAGTAGTGCTTGTGCTTGTCGCCGGTCCGCTCGTCGAGAAAGTAACGCTGGGCGAACACCACGATGAGACAAGGCGCGTCGGTCAGATGCGGTTTGTGCTCGTCGGTTCCCAGGGGCCCGAGCGCGGCAAGCCATTCCTCGCCCAGGCGACCGGCGTAAGACTTCCGCTCCTCCGCCTCGGCGGCCTCACGGATCCTGGCACGCACACCGGGATCGGTCACCAGAACGAAGGTCCACGGCTGTTGGTGGGCCCCGGACGGTGCCGTCGCCGCGACCGAGATCGCGTTGGTGACCAGCCGCTCGTCGAGCGGCGTCGACGAGAACTCCCGAACCGTCCGCCGTTGCGCCATCCGGTCACGCAACCAGGAGGACGTGCGCGCCGACTCCTCGACGGGCAGCCGCCGCGGACGGTACGGAACCGGGCGGTATTCGCCGTGCTGCGTTGTCTGCATCCGCTCACTGTGCCCGACGCGGAAGTACGAAACGAGCGTCCGTTGCTTCGACGTCGCATGGTCCCCGCACCTCACCCCGTGCACATCCCGCTCACCGGGCCCGCGACACCGGTGTAGGTGTAGGCGTCGCTGATCCAGCTGCCGTCGGTGAGCCGGTTCCACAGGCTGGTCGGGCCCCATCGGCCGGTGTGCGTGGTGCCGTTGGCCGAGCATCCGATGGTGACGGTCGCACCGTCACGGACCGAGCCGACCAGCGGGTAACCGGTTCCTGGTCCGGAGCGGCGGTTCACCGTGGTGGCACCGTCGGCATCGACGATGCCCTGGGTGTAACCGAGCGCACCGTAGTTGTAGAGCTGGCCGCCGACCGGCACCGAGGTGCTGCCGTGCAGTGCGGAACCGCCGTACTGCGCCGAACCGTTGCGGAACAGCCACTTGCCGATGATGTGGTTGGCGATGCCGATGAAACCGCCGTTGTACATCAACGAGAAGTGCACGTGCCGTGCCCGGGCGGCGCCGCCACAACCGGTTTCGGTACCCGTGTCACCCAAGTACGTGCCGGCCGACACCGGCTGGCCGTCGGCCCACAGATGGTTGGACAGGTGGTAGTAGCGGCTCGCGTAACCGTCGGGGTGCAGCACCCTGATCATGCCGACACACGGCGTGTAGGCCAGCCCGTCCCGCACGGCCAGCACCCGCTGATCACCGCCCGCGAGGTCGACCGAACTCCACGGCCCGCTGCCGGCGTCGTAGGCGTGCGGACCGCCGAGCACGGTCCACGACTGGCCCACCGCCCACGGCAGGCGCATGCCCGTCCGGTAGTCACCGTCGACCTGTGCGCTCGCGCGGCCGCCGTGCGCGGCGAACACCGTGCGCTCCCCCGCCGAAAGCACCGGGGAGTGACTGGCCAGGTCGGCGAACTCGGGCTGACCGTCCAGGCCGATCCGCCAGCGCTTCCGCACGTCGTCGTGGTGCGCGACGAACAGCCAGTCCCTCGGCAGAACGTTCGAGCCTCGCCGCGTGACCAGGACAACCGTGCCTACCGCCCACCCGTCCTCGGACCGCAGAACACGCACCTCGGCCTTTGACCAGTGAGTCACCGACGCGCCCGGCATCCGGTCACGTGCCGCTTGGGTCACTTCCGCGACCAGGTCGGCCGGCTCCGCTCCCGCCGCACTTGGACTGGCCGACGACAAGCCGGTCACCACGGCCGCGAACGCGGCCAACCATCGGACTGCCCTACCCACGGCGGCACCTCCACCCGACGACGTCGGTGCGACGGTACGGCGCGCGACCGCCGCAGCGGTGCGTTGTTGCCCGGTCGAACCGGGGTGTGCAACAAGGGTCAGGCCCGCGCCGTCAGCGGTGCCGGCCGTTCGACGACGGCGGACGCATGGTGAGTCCGAGGCCACCGGAGCGGGCGGCGTCCAGTGCCGCGCCGTCGAGGTCCGCGCTCAGGACGTAGCCGCCTTCCGACACGCCGTCGAGGTCGATGACCAAGCTCCCGTCGGCGTGCGCGGCCTCGCGGACGGGTGCGCCGTCCCGGTCGAGCAGCGTGAGGCGAACGCCGTCGGGCATCGGCCGGCCGTCGATACCGCCCAGGGCGAGGACGCCGTCCGCGAGCAGCTCGGGGGTGATCACGACCGCCCGGTGCTCCCGCGGGTTCACGAACCGGTCGACGATGTTCTCCTCCCACCACTTGGGGACGAGCCGCACCTCGGGCCACAGGCGGTGGAAGACCTCGTCGTCGAGGTACGCACCGACCCACAACCCGTAGCGGGTGTGCGTGCGCCCGGTGACCCTGAGGTGGACGGTCCTGCCGAGCGGCAGCCCGATGCTGACCTGTCTGACGTTGGCATGGTGGACCAGCACGGCCCGGGCCGCGTCGTGCAGGGTGACGTCGAGCGGCTCGTCGCTGTGGGAGATCCGCACTTCCGCCCGATGCAGGACGCCGACGTCGCGCGGGACCTCGATGACGAAGAAGTCGGTGTCCCGGGTTCCTGGGCCGGTGCCGTCGGTGTGCAGGGTGAGGTCGAAGGATCCGGGGCCCCAGGTGCCGGTGAAGGGCGCACCGAGTTCCCACTTGCCGCGGGGCAGCACGCGCAGCCGGGTCGCCGTCTCGAAGGTGTTGTTGGACTCGAAGCGGTCCGGCAGGAGGCGCCCCGGCGCGATCCGGCCGGTGAGCAGGCACGCGCTGGTCCCTGTCCCGCGCACGGTGAGCCGGTAGGTCCCGGAGCCGACATCGGCGGCGATCGACGCGTGCCCTGGGCTCGGGTAGGTCACCACCGTCTCGACCGAGGTGCCGTCGGCGACCTGCTCCAGGTCGACGAACACCTTCGTCAACCGGTCGTACCACCGCAGGTCGACGGTCACGTGCGAGAAGGCCTTGACGTCGAACAGGAAGGTGTCGGTGTCCCCGGACCGGTTGAACCCGTCGCTGAAGATCGGCTTGAACGTGCCGTCCGCGGCCGGGTACAGGCGCTCGGGCGCGGCCTCCGAGATGTCCTCGGCGATTCCCGACTTCATCGCCTCCAGGACGGCGGCGTAGGCGTGCAACCCGCGGTCCGGTGACCCGGCGTTCTGCCACGCGGTGGTGAACAACACGTCCCGCACCTGGTCCGCGTTCAGGTTCGGGTTGACGGCACGCACCATCGCCGCCGTACCACACACGAAGGGTGCGGCGTAGGACGTGCCGTCGACCCGGCCGCCCATCGGAGCCAGCGGCGTCGGCACGACCGGGATCCTCGTGCCAGGCGCCCACAGGTCGACACCGGGCCCGTACGCGCAGTTCGCCCTGGTGTCGTCCTCCATGAGCCGGCCGACGGCGATGGCCCTGGCCGAGACCGTGCTCGGGAAGTCGCCCTGGTCGCCTGCGAGGTTGACGTTCTCGTTCGGGGCGGCGCACACGATGAGGACGCCGTTGTCGGCGGCCCAGTCGAACGTGTCGGTCCACTCGTCTTCGATGTCGTCCTGGTCGAGCAGGTGCCCGAAGCTGAAGTTCACGAACCGGATGCCCCACTGGGTGCACCGGATGATCGTGGTCAGCGCGGCGTCGACGGTGTTGCCGTGGAAGAGGGCGGGCATCGCGACCGTGCCACCCGCGCCGGCCGCGCCGACGTTGTTGCCCACCACCGCCGCCGCGGCACTCGCCACCTCGGTGCCGTGGAAGGTGGTGCCACTGTTCGGCGGCAGTCCCGGCGCGTCCGCGACGGCGTTCCAGTTCACCAGGCCGGCACCGATGTCGTTGGCGGCGGCCGGATCGAACCCGGTGTCGCAGACGCCGATGAACTCGACCGCCGACACCGAACGCATCAGCCGCATCGACTCCACCAGGTACCACGCGTCGGCGATCCGCGACCGCTGGTTCACGCATTCCCACCGCAACGGGTCGCGCGGGTACACCAGGCCCGCACCCTCGAGCGGGGTCGCCAGCGGCAACGTCCTCGGTCGCAGCACGAGGTTCAGGCTGACTCGCCTGCCCTCCGCCCGCATCGGGGCGATCAGCGCCGCCAGCGCTCGCGCGGGTTCCGAGGTCCACTCCGTCCGCTCCGCCCGAGGCCAACCACGGGCGAGCACCTCGTCCACGTTCTCCGGCGCCCGCGGCACGTCGTCGAACAGGACCTTGACGGTCCTGGGCAGTCCCGCCATGTCCACGTCGTCCCGGCCGAGGCCGAGCGCGCGGAACTCGTCCGGCATCGCCGGATCCTCAGCGGCACGCACGACCCGCCCACCGCGGCGGAGGAGGTCGTCGACGGTTTCCGTGTCGGCGGCGTTGACGAGAAGTTCGCCGGCGGCGAAGAAGGTCGCCTCCCCGTCGTCAGCGCGATAGGCCTCGACGGGCCATGCGCTCGCCCAGGACCTGGCCATCGCCAGCCGGAAGAGCGTGGAACGTTCGGATGTGATGTGTGTACGCACGACACTGTCTCCCTCCGACGAACGGGTGGGATCGATCGTTGTGCCTGGACCTCGTCCTCTGGCCGTGACGTACGTACGCTTGACACGAAGGTCGCTCGGCCCGCATGCGGCGTTACCCCGCGAACTCGATCGGGTGATCCTGGCTTGAGCGAGGGGCCGACTGTCCACTCACGCGATGGGTGCGTTCGCAGCCGCAGGGGCCGAGCACCGGATGCTCGACCCCTGCGGCATCGTCCCACCGCTGGGTGTGGGTACTGGTGTCGGTCGGGCCTGTCGTGTCAGGGAACCTGGACCGGGACGGTCAGCTCCCGTTCTTCTCCGCCGTTGCCTCGGATCACGACGTCGACGTGGCCGGTGACACCGGGCGGAAGCAGGCCGGCGTCGAGGGTGGCGGTGATCGATGTCGCCCGGCGGTCCTGCACCCCGCTGGTCTGGGACAGGCTGAGCCAGGGCGCGGATGCGAGCAGATCGTCGCCGGTGGCGTGTGCCAGGACCGCCTCGGCCGCGAAGCCGCTACTGAGTAGCGTGCCGTCGTCGCGGATGTCGGTGCCCCGGAGCAGCTGCGGCGTCCCGGCGGCAAGACGGTGCGTCGCCAGCTCGATGCACGACCGCGGGTCCACCCGCACCAGGTACGGCGGCGTCGCCAGTGCGCCCGGCGTGGTTTTCCAGAGCGACCCGGACCCGGGTTGGTAGGCGAGGCCGATCCCGTCGACGCCGTACATCACGCACCGGTTCCGCACGGTCCCGGGAGCGGCGCTGCGCCACCCGGCCACGGTCAGGATCTCCGTGCCCAGTGCGCGTCGGGTGTTGACCCCGGGGTTGAGCTCCACGAAGAACCGGTCGGTGTCCTCGTCGTAGGCCAGCCCGTTGACGCCGCCTCCCTGCGGGACGTCGAACCGGATCATCCTGGCCAGTTCGCCGGTGGCGGCCTTGGCGCAGACGATGCCGTTGACGTTCTTGTTGAAGACGAAGCAGATCTCCTCCAGGGCGTCGACGAAGGCGAGGTCTCGCACGTCGACCGTGCGGGGGTCGACGCCGAGTGAACGCACGATCTCCTCGGTGGGGATGGTCCGCCCGGTGGCCACCCCACCGGTGGTGTACTCGGCGATCTTGTGGGTGCCGTCGAGTTTCGCGAGGGAGACCCACCAGCTGTTGTCGGCCTCCTCGATCGCCATCGAGTACATCCCGAAGGGGATGTTCACCCGGCCGGTCTGGGTGGCGGGGGCGGCCGTGTCCACCGGGTTGCGGATCGCCGCCTGCCAGTCGTACTGCTCCTTGCTCTTGTTCCCGAGTTGGAAGGTGGTCGACCCGGCGCTCGTCTGGACGGTTTTCACGGTGGGCGACGCCGAGGTCAGTGACACGTTCGCGGTGGCGGACGTCTGGGCCGCCGTGATGCCCGCGGTCGCGGTGGCCGACCGGGTCGGG
The DNA here is from genome assembly GCF_044466355.1 of Actinophytocola sp. NPDC049390. Classification (NCBI taxonomy): domain Bacteria; kingdom Bacillati; phylum Actinomycetota; class Actinomycetes; order Pseudonocardiales; family Pseudonocardiaceae; genus Actinophytocola; species Actinophytocola sp. NPDC049390. Next base: position 147,048 of record NZ_JBITMQ010000016.1, on the reverse strand, counting down.
TAGCCACCGGGTTTGATCGCCGAGACGGTGTAGCGCTGCCCGGTGAAGATCTCCGCCCGGTACCGGCCGAGCGAGTCGGTGCGGTAACGCCACCGCAGCCGCCCGTGGCCGTCCACGATGTCGACCGACGCTCCCGCGATCGGCTTACGGGTCGCGGCGTCGGTCACGGTGCCCTGCACCAGGCCCGCATCGGGCAGGTCGATCCGCATCTGCGTGTCGTTGGTCCGCCATGGCCATTTCCCGGCGTTCGAGGGCTGGAGGTAATCGTGCGTGCAGCAGGCCATGGTGGTGGGGCTGCCACTGCTGCCGGTCATGAAAACGATCGCGCCGCCATACATCGCCGCGGCCACCTCGGGATCGACGCGATCGGCGCCGATGGTGATGTCGCCGCCCTCGTACAGGACGACGGCGAGATCGATCCTCGAGGTTGTCGTCGCGACCACGAAGTTGTGGAACTCGATGGTGAACGCCCGGTGCGGGGCGGTGCCGGTCGTCGCGGTCCGCACCTCCGAACCCTCCAGCCGCCACAGTTCGGTGTCGAGCTGAATTCTCGGCGTCGGTGGGCAGTTGTCGTCTGCCCGGATCGCATGCCAGCGCGGTTCGTCGACACAGAAGCCGAGTTCCGTCAGACCGGTGGTCTGGTTCTTCACCTCGACCTTCGTCATGGGGTAGCCCTGGTACCGGAACTCGAACGGCAGTGTGAGCTCGGCCCCGACCGTACTGCGGGCGTCAGGGTTCGGCGTCAGTTCGACCGGGTCCGTCCCTGGCGTCCAGGTGCGCTTCTCGACGACGCAGTCATAGCCGTACGGCGTGCCGATCTGGTTCCCGGTTCGACCGTCGACCGCGCGCCGGGGCACCACGACCGGCCCGAGCGACACGTCCGCGTCCACCAGCTCGACGCTGCGGAAGACCTTCCGGTCGCCGCAGATGCCCGCGTCGATCGTGACCAGGTGCGTGCGCGGAGCCGGCACGTTCTCGATCGCGTAGTTGCCGTCCAGGTCGGTGACCGCCGAGTAGACCGAGCCCGCCACCGACACGGTGGCGTTCGGCAGGGCGACCCCGGTGTTCTCGTCGACGACCCGGCCGCTGATCGTGTAGCCGGGCAACGCCACCAACGACACCGCCAGGGTGGCGGTGCCACCGGCGATGATGGTCACGGTCTCGGTGGCCTCCTCGAACCCGAAGGCCGTCACCGCGGCGCTGTACTCACCCGCCGGAATCCTGAGGGTGAACGCGCCGGTGTCGTCGGAACGGGACGAGCGGACGGTCGAACCGGCCGTGAGCCGGATGGTGGCGCCGGGCACGGCCGCACCGGACGTGCTGGCGACGGTGCCGGTGAGCGTGCCGAGTGAACCCTGGTTCGTCCCCTCCAGCAGCGCGATCGCGTCGAGCCGGCCCTCGCCGTAGACGTTGTTGTCCTCGGCGGTGCCGCCGCACTGGGCGTCCGCGGTGTCGACGGCCGTCGAGTCCAGCAGCTGCCGGGTGCCCGCCACGTCGCCGGCCAGGGTGGGGTCGGCCGCCCAGAGCAGCGCGATCGCACCGGCGACGTGCGGCGCGGCCATCGAGGTGCCGTTGTAGATGGCGTAGCGGCCCCCCGGCACGCTGGACCGGACGTTCACGCCCGGCGCCGAGATGTTCGGCTTGATCTCGCCGTCCTGCCCGGCGCCGCGGGAGGAGAACGGGGCGATGGCGTTGTTCACGTCGTAGGCGCCGACCGAGTAGTTGATGGTGCGGGAGCCGGGGGAGCCGGAGGTCGCGCAGTTCGGGCCGTTGTTGCCGTTGGACCACACCCCGAAGATGCCGGCGTCGGCCCAGGCCTGCTGGATGTCCTCCATGAACGGGTCGTTGGACGGGACCCTCGTTCCCCACGAGTTGTTGATGATGTCGGGTCTCTTGCCCGGGTCGGGGGCGGTGCCGTCGACCTTCGTCGGTGCGAGCATCCACTGGGCCGAGGCGATCAGGTTGGTGTCGGAGCAGCTGGCGCACCCGTTCGCGGAGATCCAGGTCGCGCCGGGGGCCACCCCGATCCGGTTGGCGGCACCGTCGTCACCGACCATGGTGCCGATCGTGTGGGTGCCGTGGCCGTTGTCGTCGGTCGGGAAGTCGGACGCACCGGTCGCGTCGAACCAGTTGTAGTCGTGGCTGAACGTGCCGTCGTCGTGGTAGCCGCGGTAGGAACCGGCCAGGGCGGGGTGGTCGAACTGCGCACCCGTGTCGATGCTGCCGATGACGACTCCGTCGCCGCGTACCCCGTAGTCCCGCCACACCTGGTCGGCCCGGATGTTCTTCACGCCCCATTCGGGCTCGGCCTCGGCGTTGACGCCGACCCGGTTCTCACTGAGTTCCGACGAGACCGGGGCCGGGGGCTCGTACTCCTGCGGCGGGAGGATCCGGTCGACGCCCGGGTCGGCGGCCAGGACGTGGGCCAGGCCCAGTGAGCCGTCCTCGACCCGGACCGCGTTGGTGATCCAGACGGAGGTGTACTCGACCTTCTCCTTCTTCAACCGCGCGATCGTCGCGGCCTGGCTGTTCTTCGCGGTGGCGCGCAGTCGATCCACCACCAGCGCACCCCGGCTGTCCCAGGACCGCACGTCCCGGGCGGCGGCGGTGTCGGCTTCGGCGGTGAAGGTGATCCAGAAGTCCTGCGCCTCGCCGGGCGCCGCCGCGAACTTCTCGGTCAGGTCCGGCGCGATCTTGTCGGCTGCCGGCTTCGTGTCCGGTTCGGCCGCCGCTCCGGCGGTCGGCGGCGACACCACCAGCAGGGAGAGCATCAGGCCTGCCGCCGACAGCGCGGCTGTGACACGCGGTGTTCGGCGCGGCGGATGGTTCATGGTCATGGATTCGGAGGATTCCCGAGCGCACCGGGCCGGGGCGAGCGGTCAGATGACCTATTGGTTATGACCTACCGGCCGGTCACCCGGCCGTCCGGCTTCTGCCCCGCTGGCGACGGCGGCCGGATCAGCCCCGCGTGAGTGGCGGCCACGACCAGCGCCGTCCGCGAGGCCACGCCCGTCTTCTGCATCGCCTTCGACAGGTGCTGGCCGACGGTCCGGGGGCTGATGAACAGGGCGACGGCGATCTCCTTGTTCGTCATCCCGCGGGCCGCGTGTTCGATCACCTGGATCTCCCGTGGCGACAGTTCGTCGCCGTAACCCAGCGGTCCGCGCCGCCAGGTCCGGGCGATCTCGACGTTGTACTCGCGCAGCGTGTGCACCACCCGGTCGGCGTCCCAGCTCGCCCCCAGGTCCCGCAACCGCTGCTCGGTCTCGCGCAGCAGGGCGACCGCCGCCGACAGCTCGCCCGCGCCGAGCAGGCACCGGCCCTGGCGTTCGGCGGCGAGCAGTGCGTCATACGGACGTGGCAGCTGGGCCCACTGCCGGGCCGCGTCCGCGAACAGCCCGGCCGCGCAGACGGGGTCGTCGCCCTGGGCGAGCAACCCCCGGCAGACGGCGAGTGCCGAGGACGACGCCGGGATCCGGCGGCCGCGGTGCCAGTCCGCCACCTCGTCGACCAGGCGCTCGGCCGCGGGTCCGCGGCCTGCGGCGAGCAGGCTCTCCACGTGCACGCCGAGGATGTCGGCCGACCAGTGCCAGACCGCCTTCTCCGCGATGACCGCCAACACCGGTTCGGTGACCCGCAGGGCGTCGTCGACCCGGCGACGCCCGAGCAGCAGCCTGGCCAGCCCGGCAGGCGCGATCGTGTGCTGCGGCATGAGGACGGCGCCGGCGCCACTGTCGACCGCGGCCCGCAGGTGCCGTTCGGCGACCGCGTGGGAGCCGACGGCGATGGCCAGTTGACCGGCCACCGCGTAGGCCCACATCCGCTCGTCGCCCCGGACCGCACGGAAGGCGAGCGCTGCCGCCTCGTCGAGCAGCCCGTCCCAGCCGCCGGTGTTCCACCGCAGGCCGGCGGCGACCACCTGCGCGCTGACGGCCAGCGCCTGCGGACTCGCGTCCGCCATGATCCGCCTGGCGTCGTCAAGCAGGTGGCGGGCGTCGGGATAGCGACCCCAGGCCACGGTGGCGATGGCGTGATCCAACGTCCGGGCCGCCGTCGCGGCCCGTTGCGACGGGGTCAACCCCGCTGGGGACTCCGGACCGGGCCAGGCGGTCTCCGCACCGAACAACAGCATCAACGTGGACCGGTGCGCGGCGGTGGCCGCCCGCTCCACCGGGCTGCCCGCCGCGTCGACCAGTTCGGTCGCCCGGTCCAGCCAGCGCAGGTGCCGCTCCGGCGCCCAGCCGGGCGCGAACGGGAAGGCAAGGTTGAGCATCGACCGGACCGCGAGGTCGGGGCGGTGGACTTCGAGGTCCGGCACCGACGCCTCGAACTCGGCGATCGCCTCGCCTGCCCGGCCCGCGCTCCACAGCGCCCGGCCCAGCCGGAGCCGCAGCTCGCCCCGCTCCCTCGGGCCGCACTCCGCGGACTCGAGCAGCTTCCGCAGCGCCGTCGCGACGCGGTCGGCGAACTCCCCGAGCGCGTCCTCACCGTAGAACCAGGCGTCACCGAGTTTGTCGGCGAGCCGGAGGTGCCGGTCGATCGGGTGGTTCGCCTCCTCGACCAGCTCCAGCAGCGTGAGGAAGGCGCCGCGGCCGTCGCCCGCGGCGACCGCCCGATCGGCGCTCGCCTCGCCGTAGCGGCACCAGGCCTTGATGTCGCCTGCTCCGCGCGAGTGCCTGGCCAGTCGGTCCAGGTCCTGGGGGTGATGACGCAGCAGCGACGCCACGGCCCTGGCGTGCCGGGTGCGCACCCCGGACGGCGGGACCGTGTCGAGCACCGCACGGGCCTCCAGCGCGTACCGGAAACCGTAGGTGGCGACATCGGCCTCGCCGAGGATTCCGGACTCCAGCGCCGCGTCCAGGGCAGGTTCACCGCGCTCCGGCCGCAGGGCCGCCACCTCGGCCAGCACGGTCCCGTCGGCGGGATGCGCCAGCACCGCCGCGGCCTCCAGCAGCCGCACGGCGTCCGGTGGCAACCGGGACAGCCGTCTGTGCACCGAGTCGGCGATGGTGCGGGGAACAGTCAACTCCGACAACACTTTGCGGTTCACGGCGCCGGTGGCGAGCAGGTCGGCGTCGCGGTCCTGCAGCAGCCGCACCGTCGCCTCGACGGCCAGCGGAACGCCGTCTGTGTGGTCGTGGATGAGGGCCGCGAGCTCCTCGGAAACCCCGTCACCGCCCAGCATGTCGTCGATCAGCCTGCGGGCCTGGTCGACGTCGAGCGGGCCGGGCGCGACCCGGAGCAGTCCGTGTGACTCCGGCATCCGGGAGGTCAGCCCCCACAGCAGGGAGTCCCGGTCGACGTCCGCGGGCCGGTAGGTGACGACCAGCGAGCACTCACTGTCCAGGTCGCTGGCCAGCAGCAACAGCCATTCGATGGTCGCCCGGTCGGCCCACTGCGCGTTCTCGATGACCACGAGGTCGGCGCCCAGCCGCGCCACCAGCTCGGTGAGCGCCCGCAACAGGCGGTGCCGGGTGGCGGCGCTGTCGTCCAGCGGTTCCGGTGCGGGCGGCAGTTCGCCCGCCCACTCGGGGAACACCGGGAGCAGCGCGCCGCACAGGTTGCTCAGGCCGAAGGACCGCAGGTCGGCGTGCCCGAGCCGGTCGCGCAGCCTGCGCACCCCGTCGAGGGCGGCGCTCAGCAGGAAGGGCCGGTCCAGCGGCGGACAGGCCCCGACCACCTGGCGGCGGTCGGCGATGTCCGGGTGCCCGAGCACCTCGCGCAGCAGCCGGGTCTTGCCGATGCCCGGCTCGCCCTCGATCAACACCAGGGTGGGACCGGCCGCGATGGCCTCGACCACGCGCGTCACGAGGTCGTCACGACCGATGACGGGCCGCGCCGGCGGCGACGGTTCACGCTGCGACTGGGGCTGCATACCGCGTCCTTCCCGGCAGAAACTGCTGGTCGTCAGCCCATCAAAGCCCGCGGCCGTCGTCGGCACCAGAGTCGGCGGCCGTGACCGCACGATGCGGGTGATGATCATCACATGTGGACGCCGGTGAACCTCGACGGGCGTGCGGCAGCCTGGCGACGCGTGCCGTTCCGCCGATCGGACTACAACGACTTCACCGCCGCCACGAGCTTGCTCAGCGACTCCTTGGCGTCGCCGAACAGCAGTGTTGTCTTCGGGTCGTACAGGAGCTCGTTCTCGATGCCCGCGAAGCCGGGCCGCATGGACCGTTTGAGGAACACGACGGCGTCGGCGTTGGCGACCTCGAGGATGGGCATGCCGTAGATCGGTGACCCGGGCGCGGAGTGCGCGGCCGGGTTGACGACGTCGTTCGCGCCGACGACGAGTGCCACGTCCGTGCTGCGGAACTCCGGGTTGACCTCGGTCATCTCCTTGAGCTTGTCGTACGGCACGTCGGCCTCGGCGAGCAGGACGTTCATGTGCCCGGGCATCCGCCCGGCCACCGGGTGGATCGCGAAGGTGACCTCGATCCCCCGCTGCTCCAGTTCGTCGGCGAGGTCGCGCAGGGTGTGCTGGGCCTGGGCGACGGCGAGTCCGTAGCCGGGCGCGACGACCACCTTGCGGGCGTAGCCGAGGAGGATCGCGACGTCCTCCGGGCCCGCCGAGCGCACGGGACGATCGGACTCGGTGGTGCTGCCCAGCGTCGACCCGCCCGCGAAGGCGCCGAACAGGATGTTGGTCAGCGACCGGCCCATCGCGTCGGCCATCATCTTGGTCAGCAGCGTGCCCGACGCGCCGACCAGCGTGCCCGCGACGATCAGCAGCGTGTTGGACAGGACGTACCCGCTCGCCGCCACCGTGATCCCGCTGAACGCGTTGAGCAGCGAGATGACGATGGGCACGTCCGCGCCGCCGACCGGCAGCACCAGCAGCAGGCCGACGCCGAGTGTCAGGACCGCGAGCAGGACGGCGCCGAGCATCGAGCCGTTGACCGCCACCCAGACGCCGGTGGCGAGTGCGCCCGCGACCGTCCCGACCGCCACCCAGCGCATGCCGGGGAAGAGCATCGGGCGGCCGGTGATCAGCTCCTGCAGCTTGGCGAAGGTGAGCAGGGAACCGGAGAAGGTGATGGACCCGATGAGGACGGTGAACGCGGTCACCGCGAGGTGTGCCAGGTCGTCCGAGGTGCCCTCGGCCAGCTCCAGCAGCGCGACCAGGGCGCCCGCCGCGCCGCCGACACCGTTGAACAACGCGACCATCTGCGGCATCGCGGTCATCGCGACGCGCCGGGCCGCCGCGGTGCCGATCGCACCGCCCACCGCGATCGCCAGCAGGATCCACACGAGCCGGTCCGGGCGTTCTGCGGCGAACACGACGAGCACCGCCACCAGCGCGCCCGCGGCCCCGACGAGGTTGCCCACCCGCGCGGTCCTCGGCGAGGACAGTCCCTTGAGCGCGAGGATGAAGCAGACCGCGGCGACCAGGTACAGCAGGGCCGTCCAGTTCTCGCTCACGACCGGGGCTCCCGTTCTTTCCTGTCCCTGCCGCGGAACATCCGGAGCATGCGGTCGGTCACGACGAACCCGCCGACGAGGTTGACCGTGGCCAGCACGATGGCGACCAGCTCGAGCACGAAGATCGCCGTCGACTCGGTGTGCGCGGCGACCGCGACCGTGCCGACCAGCACGATGCCGCTGATCGCGTTCGAGCCGGACATGAGCGGGGTGTGCAGTGTCGAGGACACCTTCGAGATGATCTCGTAGCCGACGAACACCGCCAGCACGAAGACCGTCAGCAGCGCGATTCCATCCACTTAGGACTGCTCCTCTCCACCGCTGTTGTCGAGCAGGTCTTTCGTGGGCGCGTGCCGGACCTCGCCGCGGTGGGTGACACAGCACGCGGAGATGATCTCGTCGTCGAAGTCGGGCGCCAGGGTCTCGCCGGAACGCATGAGCAGCAGCAGGTTCACCACGTTCGTGCTGTAGAGCCGGCTCGCCTGCGCGGGCAGCTGGCTGGGCACGTTGCGGGCACCCCACAGCAGCACCCCGCCGACCGTGATCTCCTCGCCGGGCTTCACCCCCTCGACGTTGCCGCCGGACTCGGCGGCGAGGTCCACCACGACCGACCCGGGCCGCATCGCGGCCACCATCTCCGCGGTCACGAGCAGCGGCGCGGACCGCCCGGGCACCGCGGCGGTCGTGATCAGCACGTCGGCCGCGGCCACGTGGGGTGCGAGCAGTTCACGCTGCAGCCGCGCGCGTTCCTCCCCCATCTGCCTCGCATACCCGCCGGTGCCCTCCAGGGTCGGCAACTCCAGGTCGACGAACTCCGCGCCGAGGCTGCGGACCTCCCCCGCCGCGGCCGCGCGCACGTCGTACGCGTGCACCAACGCACCCAGCCGCCGCGCCGTGGCGATGGCCTGGAGTCCCGCGACACCGGCGCCGAGCACGAGCACCCGCGCGGGCGGGATCGTGCCGGACGCCGTCATCGCCAGCGGCAGGAACTTCGGCAGCCGCTCGGCGGCGACCAGCGCCGCCCGGTATCCGGCGACGAAAGCCTGCGAGGACAAGGCATCCATGGCCTGCGCGCGGGCGATGCGCGGCACCAGCTCCATGGCGAACGCGGTGTGCCCCGCGTCGCGCAGCGCACGCACCCGGTCCAGTTCCTGCGCCACGGGCAGGAACGACACCGTGATCGCGTTCGGGGCGAGCACGTCGAGCCTGTGTGTGCCGATCGGCCGCACCGACAGCACCGCCCCGGCGCCGTCCAGCGCACCGGTGTCCACGGCCGCGCCCGCGTCGCGGTAGTCGTCGTCGAGGAATCCCGCGGCCGCACCGGCACCCGGCTCGACCACGACCTTCAGACCTGCTTCGGCAAGGCGCGACACCAGGCCAGGCACGAGCGCGACCCGCCGCTCGTCGGGTCCGGTCTCGCCGGCGATGGCGACCTTCACAATCGCACCTTAACGCACAGAATCGATGCGAATAAGGAGTTGATTTTCCGAGCGTGACGAGAACGATGACGTGATGGTCCACATGAGACCCCCGCGCCGGTCAGCGCCAACGGCCCCGGCCCACGAATCGCAGCACCGCCGCGAGGAGGAGGAAGCCGCCGATCAGAAGGATCGCCGGCACGAGTTCCGCCACGCAGTCCTCCTGATCAACATCGACCGGCATGGACACAACATGGTATCCGCGCGCCGAGATCGCAGAGGGTCGCGGCGCGGGAGTTGACCAGGAAGGCATAAGGGCGGCATAAAAATGATCCGGCGCCACGGCTGACCCCGGCGAGCACTTCGGGCAAAACGGTCACCCGTTTGCGATCCATGGATCTTTGCGGCATCTTTGTGCGCGGCGTGCCGGGAAGTCTGGTCGGCGACCGTCCCCGGCCGGGGGCGGTGTCCTGATGTCGACCCCGGAGCCGCCCAGTGGTGTTGTCCCAACCTTGTCGTGCCGATGCCACCACGTTCGTCGTACGCTGCGACCATGCACGCCAAGGAGATGGCCGAGGACTTCCCGGTGGTCGACGCGGAGTCCGACGCGTGGGACGCGGTCACGCGGATGGCGGAACGCCGCCTGCCCGGGCTGGTCGTCACCGACACGGCGGGCAAACCGGTGTCGGTGCTGCCGTCCTCCCAGGTGGTGCGGATCCTCGTGCCCAGCTATGTCCAGGACGACCCGTCGCTGGCCGGGGTGTTGTCCGAGCGGATGTGCGACCGGGTGGCGGACAAGCTGCGCGGCAAGACGGTCCGGGCACTCGTGCCGGACGACGCGCCGGAGCCCGCGACGGTCAACGCCGACGACACGATCGTCGAGGTCGCCGCCGTGATGGCCCGTCTGCGCAGCCCCCTCGCCGCGGTGATGGACGGCGACGAACTGGTCGGGGTGATCACCGCGTCCCGGCTCCTGCAGCTCGCCCTCACTCCGCGCTAGCCGTCTCGGCGGCCGCCCCTGCCCAGGGGGCGGTGTGAGCACCGGGATCGCCATCACCGTGTTCGTGGTGGCCTACCTGTTCATCGCCACCGAGCGGATCCCGAAGACCGCCGCCGCGCTCGGCGGGGCCGCCATCGTCCTCGCTCTGGGCGTGGTCGGGTCCGAGGACGCGTTCTACTCACACGACACCGGCATCGACTGGGACGTCGTCTTCCTGCTGCTCGGCATGATGATCATCGTCGGGATCCTGCGGCGCACCGGCGTGTTCGAGTACACCGCGATCTGGGCGGCCAAACGCGCCAAGGGCTCCCCGCTGCGGATCATGATCCTGCTGGTCCTGATCACCGCGGTCGCGTCCGCGTTCCTCGACAACGTCACCACCGTCCTGCTCATCGCCCCGGTCACCCTGCTCGTCTGCGAACGACTCGACATCAAGCCGATCCCGTTCCTCATCGCCGAGGTGCTCGCCTCCAACATCGGCGGCGCCGCCACCCTCATCGGCGACCCGCCGAACATCATCATCGGCAGCCGCGCCGGGCTCACGTTCAACGACTTCCTCGTCCACATGACACCGATCGTCCTGATCGAGCTCGCCGTGTTCACGCTCGTCCTGCCCTGGCTGTTCCGCGGCTCGTTCGCCGTCGACCCGGACAAGGCAGCGGGGGTCATGGAGCTGAACGAACGCGAAGCCATCCAGGACACCCGGCTGCTGGTCAAGTGCGGGCTCGTGCTGGCGGCGGTGTTCACCGCGTTCATCGGGCACTCGGTGTTCCACATCGAGCCCTCGGTGGTCGCGCTGCTCGGCGCCGGTGTGCTCGTGCTGATCTCCGGCAGCAGGCCGAAGGACTACCTCGCCAGCGTCGAGTGGGAGACGCTCCTGTTCTTCGCAGGGCTGTTCATCATGGTCGGCGCCCTGGTGAAGACCGGCGTCATCGGCGAGCTCGCCGGACTGGCCGCCGACGCCACCGGAGGCGACGCGCTCACCGCGGTCATGCTGATCCTCGTCGTGTCCGCCGTCCTGTCCGGGATCATCGACAACATCCCGTACGTGGCGACGATGAGCCCCATCGTGCTCGAACTGGCAGGCGACATCGGCAACCCGGTCCACTCCGAGGCGCTGTGGTGGTCGCTCGCGCTCGGCGCGGACTTCGGGGGAAACCTCACCGCGGTCGGCGCCAGCGCCAACGTCGTCGTCCTCGGCATCGCCATGCGCGCGGGCACGCCGATCTCGTTCTGGGAGTTCACCAGGAAAGGCGCCGTGATCACCGCGATCACCATCGCCATCGCCGCGCCCTACCTGTGGCTGCGGTACTTCGTCCTCGCCTGAAAGCACACGGGAATGCCCGGAACGGAACCATGGCGATCGCACTGATCGTCGCCGACGATCCCCATACCCTCGACGTGTTGCGGATCGCCTGCACCGCGCGCGGCTACCAGGTGGTCACGGAGACCGCGGGACGTGCCGCGATCCACACCGCCGCCAGTGTCCAGCCCCACGTGGTGCTGCTCGCCGTCGAACTGTCCGACATGGACAGTGCCGGTGTGGTCGTGGCGTTGCGGCGCCTGACCGGCGCGCCGATCATCGCGTTGTCCGCCGGTCACGACGCCCGGGAGGCCGTGCGGCTCCTCGACGCGGGCGCCGACGACTACGCCACCCTGCCGTTCGGCATCGACGAGCTCCTCGCCCGCGTCCGCGCGGCTGTGCGGCGAACCACGTCCCGGACGGATGACCAGCGCCGCGGCATCGTCGACACCGGCTCGTTCGCCGTCGACCTCGACACGAAGAGGGTGTGGCGGGACGGTGCCGAGGTGCACCTCACCCCCACGGAGTGGCGGGTGCTGGAACTGCTCGTCCAGCACGAGGGACGCCTCGTCAGCCACCGGGAGCTGCTGCGGAACGTCTGGGGATCGGACCACTACGCAGACACCCACTACGTCCGCGTCTATGTCGGACAGCTGCGGCGCAAGCTGGAACCGGAACCGGCCAGCCCGCGGCACCTCGTCACCGAACCCAACCAGGGGTACCGGTTCCACGCGCACCGCATCGACGTCAGGTGACGTTGACCTCCCGTTCCCGGAAGGCGAGCAGGCCGCACGCCGCCAGCACGGCGGCCAGCCCGGTGAGCACCACGAGAGGCACGAGGTCGAGGTCGTCGACCGGCAGCTGGGGGATGTGGCCGAACGGGGAGAGGTTGTTCATCCAGGTCGGGAACTGGAGGATCTGACCGAGGTAACCGACCAGAAAAGCGTACAGCGGAACGACCCATGCCAGCGCCGCGACGCGGGGCGCGAGTCCCACCAGCACGACCGCGACCCCGGCGATGACCCACAGCGCGGGCAGGTAGGCCAGCGACGCACCGACCAGTTTCCCGGCCATGGCGGCGTCACCCATGGACGACGCGCCGGACAGACCGATCCCGAGGCCCGCGGCGAGCAGCATCACGACCGATCCGATCAGGACGACGACGAGGTGGCTGCCGAGCCAGCGGGTGCGGGACAGTGCGGTCGCCAGCACCGGCTCGGCCCGGCCCGCGTTCTCCTCGGCCCGGGGCCGGAGCGCGGCCATGACCACGTAGACGGACGCGATGATCGCCATGATGACCATGACCATCGAGGCGAAGGACTCGGCGACCGACGCGCCTCCGATCTCGGCGATGACGTCTGAGAACACGTCGATCCCGGCCAGCATGTCCTCGGCCTCACCGAGGATCGAGCCGTACGTGATCCCCAGCAGCAGCATCGCGACACCGAAGCCGAACATCAGGCCGCGGTGCAACCGCAGCGCGAACCCGATCGGGTTGGCCAGCGCGTTCGAGGCGGCCGCCGCACCGCGGCGCGGCTGACGCAGAGCCGCACCGACGTCGCGACGGACGCTGAGCCGGAACGCCACCAGCACGAGCGCGGCGGCCAGTGCCAGCGCGAGCAGCAGCGGCCACCACCGGTTCTCCAGGAACGCCCAGGTCGCCTGAATCCACCCGATCGGCGACAACCACGACAGCCCGTTGTCCCCGACGTCGCCGGCCGCGCGCAGGACGTAGGCGACGCCGACGACCGCGAGCGCCAGCCCGGACGCGCCGCGCGAGTGATCGGTGATCTGCACGGTCACCGCCGCCGCTCCGGCGAACACGATGCCCGCCGCGGCGTGTGCCGCACCGTAGAGCAGCGCGCCCGGCCAGGTGATGCCCGCCATGCCGAGCCCGCCGAGGCCTGCCGCGATGAGCAGGGCCAGCACCACGTTGGTCGCGGTGACCACGACGAGCGCGGCGACGAGGTGCGCGTGACGGCCGACGACGTTGGCGCGGACCAGCTCGGCGCGGCCGGTCTCCTCCTCGGCCCGCGTGTGCCGGACCACGGCGAGCACGCTCATCAGCCCGACCATGATCGCCATGAAGCCCAGCATCTGGTGGCTCATCATCGCACCGAGCGTGTAGTTCTCCAGGTAGTGCGCGGGCCCCGTCATCGCGAGCCCGGCAGGAGTGCCCATCGTCTCCGCGGTCCGGGCACGGTCCGCGTCGTCGCCGTACAGGTCCTGGAAGCTCTGCGCGGTGCCGACCGTGGTGATGGTGAGGGCAGCGAGCCACACGGGGATGCGCACGCGGTCCCTGCGCAGGATGAAACGCACGAGGGCGCCCGTGCCGGTGAGTGCGCTGCCGCGGTCCTGCGCGGTGACCGCCGTCCGCGTGGTCGTGGTGGTCATCGGGCGTTCCGAGCGGTGGTGTGGTCGGCGTCGGTGTCATCGCCGTAGTGGCGCATGAACAGCTGCTCGAGCGTGGGCGGCTGGCTGACCAGCGACCGGATGCCGAGGCCGTGCAGGTGCCCGATCGCCTCGTCGAGGTGCTCGGTGTCCACGTCGAACCGGATCTGTCCGTTCCGGACAGCCGGGTCGTGCACGCCGGGCACGTCGGCCAGCCGGTCGGCGGGCCGGGTCGTCTCGGCGGTGACCGTGGTCCGGGTCAGGTGCCGCAGCTCCGACAGCGACCCGGACTCCACGATGTGACCGAGGCGGATGATCGAGACCCGGTCGCACAGGGCCTCGACCTGCGCCAGGATGTGGCTGGACAACAGCACGGTCCGCCCGGCGGCCTTCAGCTCCCGGACGCACTCGGCGAACACCGACTCCATCAGCGGGTCCAGGCCGGCGGTCGGCTCGTCGAGAACCAGCAGTTCCACATCGGACGCGAGCGCGGCGACGATCGCGACCTTCTGCCGGTTGCCCTTGGAGTAGGTGCGGCCCTTCTTCGTCGGGTCCAGGTCGAACCGCTCGCACAACGCGTCCCGGCGCTTGCGGTCGAAACCACCGCGCAGCCGGGCGAACAGGTCGATGGCCTCTCCCCCGGTGAGGTTGGGCCACAGGTTCACGTCACCGGCCACATAGGACAGCCGCCGGTGCAGTGCCACGGCGTCACGCCAGGGGTCGCCGCCGAGTACCGACGCGGTGCCCGCGTCGGGCCGCAGCAGGCCGAGCAGTACCCGGATCGTGGTCGACTTCCCCGCCCCGTTCGGCCCCAGGAAGCCGTGCACCTCACCGGTGCGCACGGTCAGGTCGAGCCGATCGAGTGCCTTGGTGGTACCGAACGACTTGTCCAGGCCCGACACCACGATGGCGGCGTCGGCCTGTGCGGGCATGACAGCGGACATGGCAGGTCCTCGTTGACAGGCACGCCGGAACCACCGGCGCACGGGCGGATATGCGAAACCGCCACCTGGGGCATCGTCACCAGGCAGCCGGTCGAAGAACACGAGAAGGCGGAGTGTCTACCGGGCCGGCGGGTCGGAGTCCGCGCGGCGAGCGCCCGCGTGCGAGGACGACAGGCGAGACGACAGGCGATCGGCATCCGCCAGGACCACGTCCCTGGCGACCACACCCGAACCCATCATAGCTTCACAAACTACAGCATTTTCACAAATTCGTGACGTTAAGAACGCGCAAAGATGAGCGGCGAGGCAACCAGGACTCCCTAATCTCGTTCCGGTCGATCATCGGCAACCGGAACCACATCCGTCGACGAAGAGCAGTCGTGGCGATCGGTCATGAAGCACGTGGACGTGAGCGCGTGATCGGACGCAACAGGCCGGGCACGGAGCGATGGCGGCATCCGACCCAGGTTGTCGTGGCAGGCTTCGCCTCGGCGATCGCCGTCGGCACCGTGCTGTTGTCCCTGCCGCTGGCGACGGAGTCCGGGCAGCGCACGGAGCTCGTGGACGCGCTGTTCACCGCCACCTCGGCCGTGTGCGTGACCGGACTGGTCACAGTGGACACCGGCAGCCACTGGTCCGCGTTCGGTGAGGTGGTCATCCTGGGGCTGATCCAGGTGGGTGGGCTGGGCATCATGACCCTCGCCGCCCTGCTCACGGTGCTGGTGGCACGACGGCTGGGCCTTCGCCGCCGCATGCTGGCCCAGGCGGAGACCAAAACGCCCGGGTTGACCGGCATCGGCGGGCTGGTGCGGAACATCGTGGTCTTCAGCCTGGTCAGTGAGGCGGCTGTGGCCGTGGTGCTGACCATCCGGTTCGCCACGGGCTACGCACGGCCGTGGGGCGAGGCGGTCTATCACGGGGTCTTCCACGCGATCTCGGCGTTCAACAACGCCGGATTCTCCGTGCACCGCAACAGCCTGATGGACTACGTCACCGATCCGTGGGTGAGCCTGACCATCGCGGCAGCGGTGATCGTGGGCGGACTGGGCTTCCCGGTGGTGTTCGAACTCCTCCGCTCCTGGCGACGCCCCTCCCGGTGGTCCGTGCTGACCCGCATCACCGTCGTGCTGACCGTCGCGCTGCTGGTCGTCGGCACCGTCCTGACCATCCTGTTGGAGCGGACCAACCCCGCCACCCTGGGGCCACTGTCCGGACCGGGCAAGCTCCTCGCCGGGTTCTTCCACTCCACGATGACCCGCACCGCGGGCTTCAACAGCATCGACATCGCCGCGCTGCGACCGGAGAGCCTGTTCACCACGGACCTGCTGATGTTCATCGGTGGTGGCAGCGGCGGCACCGCGGGCGGGATCAAGGTGACCACGTTCGGGTTGCTGGCGTTCGTGATCTGGTCGGAGATGCGCGGCCACACCCAGGTCAACGTGGGGCACCGCCAGGTACCGGAAACCAACCAGCGCCAGGCGCTCGCCGTCGCGCTGCTCGGCATCGGCGCGGTCGCGCTGTCGGTGCTGCTGATGCTGGCGATGACCCGCCACACTCTCGAGCTGGTGCTGTTCGAGGTCGTGTCCGCGTTCGGCACGGTCGGCCTGTCCGCCGGCATCACCGCGGACCTGCCGCCCGCGGCCAAGGTACTGCTGAGCGCGCTGATGTTCCTCGGCCGTGTCGGACCGCTGACCCTCGCTTCGGCACTGGCGCTGCGGCAACGGACCCGCCGCTTCGAACTCCCTGAGGAAAGGACGATCGTTGGCTGACTTCAAGGACGAGACCGTCGTGGTCATCGGGCTCGGCCGCTTCGGCGGCGCGCTGGCCCTGGAACTGTCCAGTCTCGGCACCAACGTCCTCGCGATCGACAGCGACCGCAAGATCGTGCAGAGCTTCGCGGGCGAGCTGCCGCACGTCGTCACCGCCGACACCACCGACATCGACGCGCTCCGCCAACTCGGCGTGCCCGACGTCCACCGGGTCGTGGTCTCCATCGGCACCGACATCGAGGCCAGCATCATGACCACGTCGTTGCTGGTCGACCTGAGCGTCCCGGACATCTGGGCCAAGGCGATCAGCCGCCAGCACGGCACCATCCTGCAGCGTGTCGGCGCCCACCACGTCGTGCTCCCCGAACACGACATGGGGGAACGGGTGGCGCACCTGCTGACCGGGCGCATGCTCGACTACATCGAGGTCGACACCGACTACGCGATGGTCAAGACCAAACCCCCGCACGACGTGGTCGGCGTCCCCCTGCACGAGTCGCGCCTGCGCGCCAAGTACGGGGTCACGATCGTGTCGGTCAAGAAGGAAACCGACGGGCCGGACGCCGGCTTCACCTACGCCACCCCGGACACCGTGCTCATGTACGGCGACCTCATCCTGGTCGTCGGCGCCATCGCCGACGTCGAACGTTTCGCCAACGCCAACTGACCGCGTCGCGTCGACGCGGTTCAGCACAGCGAGGACATCACGTCAGCCAGGTCGGTCGGTCAGGGGCGCGTTGCCCGGCGGCAGGTTGTCGGGCGGTTCGACGCGCAGTGCCTTGGCGATCGGCACGTCGGTCGAGGAGTGCAGGACGATCGAGAGCGCGATGGTGATCGCGACGAGGTCGAACACGTGGTCCCCGGCCGGGAGGCCTGCCTGCAGGACGAGCAGCCCGTAGACCACCGACGCGAAGCCCTTGGGCCCGAACCAGGCGGCGACCCACCGTTGTTGGGCGGGCAGCGTGGTGCGCAGCAATGACAGCAGCATGGCCGCGGGCCGGACGAGCAGGATCGCGATAACGGCGACCAGCCAGTCGCCCACGGACAGGTCGCCGAGGCGGTCCGGGGTGATCAGCGCGCCGAACACCAGCAGGGCGGCGAACTTGGTCACCTCCGAGAGCAGGTCACCGAAGTGCTCGAACCGCTCCGCAGCCACGTGGTCCAGCGTGGCGATCGTCGAACCGGCCGCGAACGCCGCCAGGTACGGGTTCGCGTGCGTGAGGTGGCAGGCGGCGTAGAGCATGACGGCGATCGCGAGCGGGCCGAGCGCCTGCAGCCGTGGCTCGGCGGTGAGGATCCGCAGCCGCCAGGCGAGCACGACCACGGCCGGGATCGCGATGCCCAGCGCGAGACCGGCGACCAGCTCGAGCGCCACCTCGCCGAGGTGCGCGTCCCGGTTGGCCGCGGTGGCGAGGAAGATCAGCACGAACGGCAGCGCGAGCCCGTCGTTCAGACCCGACTCGACGTTGAGCAGCCGTCGCAACCGCAGCGGCACGTCGTCCCGGCCGACGATCGCGGCGGCGAACACCGGGTCGGTCGGTGACAGGATCGCGCCGACCAGGAACGCGGTGGGCCAGTCCAGTCCGGCGAGGAAGTGCGCGGGCAGGGCGATGCCGACCATCGTCAGCGGCATCGCGAGCCCCAGCGCCCTGCCCGACAGCCGCCAGCCCTCACGCAGCGCGGGCAACCCGGCCCGCTGGCCGTCGGTGAACAGGACCGTGAACAGCGCGAGGTCGGCGAGGCCGGTCACGAACGCCCCGTCGGACGGGATGTCCACCAGGCCCAGGCCGCCCTGCCCGATCAGGGCACCGGCCAGCAGGAACAGCAACGCCGTCGACAGGACCGTTCTCGCCGCCACCCCGGACAACGACACGCTGATGAGCAGCACTACCCCGAACGCGAGCACAAGCGCCACGGACACACCCCGTCCACATCGGAAACACCCATCCACCCCAGAGGGTGTGCCGACCAGACTTCCCGGCGCGCCGCAGGTAAAGATGCCGCACAGACCACCGGGAACACAAGCCGGGGTCAGTGCGCGTCGAACCGGCGCAGGATCCGGCGGGTCAGCAGGACGGCGGCGATCGCGGTGAGGACGGTGCCGGCGAGCAGACCGAGCGGGCCGGGGTGCCACAGGACGTCGACGGTCCAGTAGTGCGGCACCACGCGCAGCGGCCACTGGGCGGCGTCGGGCAGCCACCACATGGCGGGCGCGATCCCGGTGGGCAGCAGCCCGAGGATCTTCAGCCAGCCGAGTCCTTCGACCTTGTTGGGTGCCACGGCGGCGGTGGCGAGGGTGATCAGCGGTGCCTGCGCCGCGGCCAGCGCCACCGCGGGCAGCGGCAGGCCGGGCACGAGCCCGGAAACGGGCACCGCGACGACGAGCAGGAGCAGTGCCGCCGCCGCGACCGCCACCACCCGGTACGCGAGGTAGCGCCGCACTCCGACCGGGCTGACCCGCACGACCAGCAGGGTTCGGTCGTCGACGTCGTCGAGCACCAGCAGCGCGCCGACCATGCCGGTGATCAACGGCACGTGCAGCAGGAGCAGCGACGCGACCAGAACGGGTTGGTACGGCGTGACATCGACGCCGAACCGGTCGCGCAGGTATCCCACGAGCGGCGGGTAGCCCAGCCGCAGTGCGACGGCGAGCAGGACGGGCCCCGCGAGCACCACGGTCAGCAGGGCGCTACGCACCGACGTCCGGCGGTCGATCCCCGTCAACGCGGCGAGCCACCCTCGCGGACGCCAGGGCTTGTGGTGCGACCGTCCCCCGCGTGGGCCGCCCACCGGCTCGCGGGTGAAGCGGCCACGGGCGACGAGAACGGCCGCGGCGACGGTCAGCAGCAGGTAGCCCAGCCCCGCGGGATGCGGACGGCCCTGGATCACGTCGGCGGCCGCGGTGGTGGGCACGAGGAACAGGAGCGGGTGGTCGAGCAGGCCGGTCAGGTGGGCCAGCGGTGCCGCGATGAGCGGCGCGAGCGGCAGCGGCGCGACGGTGAGGAACGCGGTGAGCGAGGGCTGCCGGACCACGAGCGCGAAGCTGACCGTCAGGAACAGCACCGACAGCAGGACCACACCCGCCAGTGCCGCCGCGAGGTTCACCCCGGCGGCCAGCGCGACCGGGACCGCGGACGCCACCGACAGCCCGGCCAGACCACCGACCTTCGCGCCCAGGTATTCCCCGAACCGCACCGGACTGACCGTCAACGCGGCCAGCGCCCCCTCGTCGCGTTCGAACAGCACCAGCGCGGCGATGAAGAACGCGCCGAAGGCCGCGGTGTCGACGGTCAGGATCACCGGACCGGCACCGCGCGCCACCGACGCGGGCAGCGCCGCCAACACCACCGTCCACACCACGGTCACGACGAGCGCCACCGCGGGAATCCGGTACCGCCACTCCACCGTCCACTCCAGCGCGACGGCAGCGCGGAGACGGTTCACAACCGCCCGCCGGTGACGGCGACGAACACGTCGTCGAGGCTCGCCTCGCGGGTGTGGACGGTCTCCACGGGATACGCACGCAGCAACGCGGCGAAATCGGGGTCCTCGCCGATACCCGACAGCGGGAACTCCTCCCGCCGTACCGTGTTCTCGTCGCGGTACTCGACCACGACACACGGTTTTCCGTGAGCCAGCCGGAAGTTGCGCGGGGTGTCGACAGCGGCGAGCCGTCCGTCCACCATGAACCCGACCCGGTCGCACAGCTGGTCGGCGGTCGCCATGTCGTGCGTCGTGAGGAACACCGTGCGTCCCTGCGCGGCCTGGCGGCGGACCAGGTCACGGACCAGACTGGCGTGCACCGGGTCCATGCCGGACGTCGGTTCGTCGAGGAACAGCACGCGCGGCCGGTTCACCAGCGCCCGCGCCAGGTTCAGCCGCATCCGCATCCCCTTGGAGAACTCCCCCACCAACCGGTCGGCCGCCGACCCGAGATCGACCAGGTCCAGCAACCCGCCCGGCTCGTCGACCGGACCGCGGTGAAAACCGGCGAACGCGGCCAGGTTCTCCCGCGCGGTGAGCCGCGAGAAGTGCGCGGGCAACTCGAACCCGACACCGATGTGCTCGTAGTAGTCCCTTCCCCACCGCGCCACCGGCCGTCCCAGCACGTCGGCGCGTCCCTCGTGCCCGCGGAGCAGACCGGTGAGGATCCGCTGGGTGGTCGACTTCCCGGCACCGTTCGGCCCGAGGAACCCGAACACCTCGCCCTCGGCCACGGTGAACGAGATCCCGTCCACCGCGTTCGCCGTGGCGCCGCGGTACCGCATGCGCAGGTCCTCGACCTCGATGACCGTCACGACCCCCGCCGCCCGTCGAGCGCACGGAACGCGTCGTCGATCAGGTCCGGCAGTTCGGCGGAACCGTCGGCGGCCACCCACTCCTCGAGCGCCGTGGTCAGCGTGGCGAGGCACGCCGAGGCCAGGATTCTGGTGGTGAAGTCCGGTTCCCCGTCCACCAGCGCACGCGCGAGAAGGTCCCGCGTGGCGACCTGGTTCTCCCACAGCCGTGCCCGCAACGCCGGGGTCCGCAGCGTCAGCCGAACCCGCGTCAGCAACGCGTCCCGGTCGGACGCGTAGATCGCGCCAAGGCCCTCACGCACCGCCGCACGGATCCGGCTCACCGGTTCCTCGGTACGCGGCCTCGCGCGGATCGCCGCGACCAGCAGCGGGTCGTAGGAGTCGCTGAGCACGACGTCTTCCTTGGTCGGGAAGTACCGGAAGAACGTCATGTGCGACACCCCGGCCGCCGCCGCGATCCGCTCCACCGTCGTCGCCTCGTAACCACGCTCGATGAACAACCGCAACGCCTGCTCCTGCAACCGCTGCCGCGTCCGGGCCTTCTTCCGCTCCCGCCAGTCCGCCGCCATCCCGCCTCCTGTTAGCCACTAACATATTAGCGACTAACAGAACGGATCGCCACGGCGGCCACTTCTGCCACCGCGTCGGAGGAAGTCGCGTTCAGCGTCGGTCGGCGCCAGGGCGGCGGCATGCCGGTAGGCGCGGGCGGCGTCGTCGTGCCGGCCGAGTCGGTCGAGGAGGTCGGCCCGCGTGGCGTGGAAGGCGTAGTAGTGGTCGAGATCCAGCTCGTCCACGAGTTCGAGGGCGGCGGCGGGGCCGTGGACCTCGCTGACCGCGATGGCGCGGTTGAGCGCCACGACGGGAGTGGGGGTGAGCGCGAGCAGGCGGTCGTAGAGCGCGAGGATCTGTGGCCAGTCGGTGTGCTCGGCGGCCGTGGCGTCGGCGTGCACGGCATGGATCGCGGCCTGGACCTGGTAGGGGCCGGGTTGGTCGCGGCGCAGGCATTGCCGTACCAGCGCCTGTCCTTCCGCGATGAGTTCGCGGTCCCACCGGCCGCGGTCCTGTTCCCCCAGCGGCACGAACGAGCCGTCGGCGCCGGTGCGGGCGGCGCGACGGGCCTCGATCAGCAGGACGAGGGCGAGCAGGCCGGTCACCTCCGGTTCGTCGGGCATGAGTTCGGCGAGCATGCGCGCCAGCCGGATCGCCTCGGCGCACAGGCCGGGGTTGGCGAGTCCGGCGTTGTAGACGAGGTAGACGACGGCAAGTACCGGTCGCAGCCGGCCGGGCAGCTCCTGGGCCTCGGGCACCCGGTAGGGGATGCGGGCGGCCTTGATCTTGCGTTTGGCGCGGACCACGCGTGCCGCCATCGCCGGCTCGGCCACCAGGAACGCTCTGGCGACCTCGTGGGTGGACAGGCCGCCGAGCAGCCGCAGGGTGAGGGCCACCTGGGTCTCGGTCGCCAGGGCGGGGTGGCAACAGGTGAACATGAGACGAAGCCGGTCGTCCGGCACGGTGTCCACCTCCTTGGGGACGTCGAGGGCCGGGAGCCGGGCGGCGTCGGTGGCCAGCTCCCGTCCGCGTGCTTCGCGGCGGAGCCGGTCGATGGCGCGGTTGCGGGCCGTGGTGGTGATCCAGCCACCGGGGTTCGGGGGCAGACCGTCGGCAGGCCACTTCCGCAGCGCGAGGGCGAACGCGTCCTGCACGGCGTCCTCGGCAACGTCGATGTCGCCGCAGAAGCCGATCACGGCGGCCAGTGACCGGCCGGACTCCGCGCGGAAGATCCGGCCGATCACCGACTCGTCGGGACGCTCGTCGGTCACGGCGCCTGGGGTTTGTCGGCGAAGCCCGCGAAGGGGCGGACCTCGATCGGCACGCCGATGCAGGCGGTGACCTTGGCCGCCCAGCCGAGCGCGGAGTCGAGGTCGGGCGCCTCGATGACGTAGAAGCCGCCGAGGTGGTCCTTGGACTCGGCGAACGGGCCGTCGGTCGTCAGCACCTCGCCTCCGGACGCGCGCACGACGGTGGCGGTGTCCGGCTCGTGCAGGCGCCCGGAGAACACCCACGCGCCGGTCGCGGCCATGTCCCGCTCGATCTCGCCGAGTTGTGCGTGGGACCGCAGCATCGCCTCCTCGTTCACCGGTTCGCGAACCGCACCCTCGCGACTGTGCACCGACAACATGTAACGGGCCATGGCGACCTTCTCCTCGTGACAGGGGCGGGCTCGTTCCCCGCATCCTCACCCCACTACGAACGGACCGCACCCGAATCGACGCGCCTTGCCGAACATCCTTTGACACGAGCGGGGTCGCTCCGCTCGCCCGCGGATCAGGGGCGGGTGGCCGCCGCGATGATCCCGTGCACCGCGTCGCCGATGCGGTCGGCGGCCTGGTCCGGTTCGGGTTTGCCGGCGTCGAGCCAGGCGATGACGGCCTCGGTGGTGAAGGTGGGCAGGAGCCGGGCGGCCCACCGCGTCCACGGTCCGTCGGGCACGGCGGCCGTGAGGTTGCGGTGGGCCACCTCGGCCGAGGTGGCGGTGAACCGGTCGGTGACGTCGCGGAACTCGGGTTCGCGGTTGGCGTGGCGGAACAGCAGGCGGAAGCCGTCGGGGTCGGCGGCCGCCGCGTGGACGAGCGCGCTGATGCTGTTCTCGGTGAAGTTGTCGGTGCCGACCGCTTCGGCGAGGCGGGCACAGGCGCGGTCCAGCGCGGCGCGGTAGAGGTCGGCCTTGGTGTCGAAGTGCCGGTAGAGCAGCACCCGGGTGATCCCGGCTTCGGCGGCCACGTCGTCGAGGTTCGTCGCCGCGAACCCGGTGTGGACGAACGCGCGGACTGCCGCGTCGAGGATCTGTTCCCGCCGCTGCGCCCGCGGCATCCGGCGAACCGGTTCGGCCATCCTCCACCTCCGTTGTTAACACGAGAGTGTACATGTAGCGTTGTTTACACAGACGTATACAAGAGGGAGGCGTCATGGCCGCGCTGCGCGCCGTACAAGGGCCGATCCACCGGATCCGCACATCGGTCGGTGACGAAGGCTGGCGGGTCATCGGTCACGCCGAGGTCCGCATGCTGCTGACCGACGACCGGCTGGGGCGTGCGCACCCCGAACCGGAGAAGGCCGCCCGGACCGGCGAGTCAGCCCTGTTCGGTGGCCCGCTGGGAAACTTCGCCACCGAGCAGGCCGACCACGCCCGGATGCGCGGACTGCTGCAACCGCACTTCACCCCGAAGCTCATGCGCGCGCTGGCGCCGCGCGTGGACGAGCTGACCACCGGGCTGCTCGACCGGCTGGCCGACAGCGGCTCGCCCGCCGACCTGGTCGAGGCGGTCGCGGAACCGTTGCCGGTCCTGGTGATCTGCGAGCTGCTCGGCGTCCCGTACGAGGATCGCGACCGGTTCCGGGCCTGGGCGCGGGACGCGGCCGACACCGAGGACCGCGGCCGGTCCGAGCACGGGCTCGCGGCACTGTTCGGCTACGGCACCGAACTCGTCGCACGCAAACGGGCCCATCCCGGCGACGACGTGATCACCCGGCTGGCGACGACACCAGGTGTGTCCGACGAGGAGGCCGCCGGACTGGGCATGGCGTTGCTGTTCGCCGGGCACGAGACGACCGTCGTCCAGATCGGGCTCGGCGCACTGCACCTGCTGGCCGATCCCGAGCAGTGGCGGGCGCTGGCGCGCGATCCGGCGCTGCTGGCCGGCGCCGTCGAGGAGGTCCTGCGAGCACCCGCCCGGAGCGGAGGCGGCATCCCGCGCTACGCCCGGACCGACCTGGAGATCGCCGGAACGGTGGTGCGCGCCGGCGAACTGGTGCTGCTGGACACCGGTGCCGCCAACCACGACGCCACCGTGTTCCCGGACCCGGACCGCTTCGACATCCACCGATCAACCGCCGCACACCTCACGTTCGGGCACGGCCCCCGGTACTGCGTCGGCGCCCCGCTCGCCCGCATCGAACTGCACTCGGTGTTCGGCCGGCTCGCCACGCGGTTCCCGGCGATGCGGCTCGCGACGCCGGTGTCCGATCTGGTGTTCAGGACCGGCACTCTCACCGGTGGGCTCGTCACACTGCCGGTGGCGTGGTGACCGGCACGCGGTGCGCCACCTGTCCGTCTGTCCGCGGCTCCCCTCGGCGTCTGGCCACGGCGAGCGAGCGAAGCTCGGCCTGGTAGCCGGCGTACGCCGTGCGCATCGCCGCGGCGGGCCAGTCGCCGGGGAGCAGGGCGGCCGGCAGGAGCGGGTCGCCCGCGAGGTGGCGGACGACGTGCGCCGCGACGGCGAGCCGGGGTGCCGGCTCGCGGGTCGAGGCGAGCGCGTCGAGGAGCAGGACCCCGTGGGCCGCCCAGGTCCGCAGATCCCACAGCCCGGCGGCCAGGGTGGCCGGATCCTCGTCGGGCGTGGCCGTGAAGGTGCTCAGCACGGCGTCGTCGGCGTAGGCCCGCGGCCGGCTCAGGTTGGACGGCCGGGTCCACACGCCCTCACGCAGCTCCGCGAGCCGGTGCGACGACAGCCGCTCCCGCAGCGCGGCGCGCTGCGCCCCGGGTCGTCCGCCGACGACGACCACCGCCATCTCCCAGGTGCCGTCCCACGGGGTCTCGGCGTCGAGGACGGCCTCCTCCTGGCGGCGCCGGCGGGCGGCGAGACGCTCCCCGAGGACGTAGTCGCCGTCGTCGCGGCGAAGGTCGCCGGCGGCGACCGCCCTGGTCAGCGCCACCCGCGTGGTGGCGGCCGGGATGCCGAAGTGCTCGCCCGCGTGGACCAGGTCGGCCGAGCTCAGCCGATCCGGGTGCGCGCCGAGCAGGAGGCTGAGCACGACCGACCGCGCGGGCAGCGGGGCGAGGTCAACCGGCACGCCGACACCTTCTCACGCTACATATCTCGACACAACTGTCATCGAAATTGTAACGTCGCCGGCATGACTGAAGCCGCCCCCTGGCGCCGCGCCGCGCACGAGGGTCCCGACTCGCCGTACCGCGACGCCGGGCCCGTCGCCGACGACGTCCCCGCCTACCGGACGCTGACCTACGAGGTCGACGGCCGTGTCGCACGACTGACGTTCAACCGGCCGGCGCAGGGGAACTCGATCACCCCGGACACGCCGGTCGAGCTGGCCGACGCCGTCGAGCGGGCCGACCTCGACCCGCGCGTGCACGTGATCGTGCTGAGTGGCCGCGGCAAGGGGTTCTGCGGCGGCTACGACCTCGCGGCGTCGGCGGAGCACCTGATGGACGGGCGGATGGCGGGGTCCACGCCGCGTGCCGGCACCGTCCTCGACCCGACCGTGCAGATGCACAACCACGACCCGGCGGGCACCTGGGACCCGATGGTCGACTACGCGATGATGAGCCGCTTCACGCGCGGGTTCGCCAGTCTGCTGCACGCCGACAAGCCCACGGTCGCGAAGATCCACGGCTTCTGCGTCGCGGGCGGTACCGACATCGCGCTGCACTGCGACCAGATCGTGATCGCCGCGGACGCCAAGATCGGCTATCCCCCGACCAGGGCCTGGGGCGTCCCGAGTGCGGGGCTGTGGGCGCACCGCCTCGGCGACCAGCGAGCCAAGCGGCTCCTGTTCACCGGCGACACGCTCTCGGGCCGCGAGGCAGCGGAGTGGGGCCTCGCGGTCGAGGCGCCCGAGCCGGAGGAGCTCGACGCCCGCACCGAGCAGCTCGTGCAACGGATCGCCGCGATGCCGCTCAACCAGCTGATGATGGTCAAACTCGCCCTCAACTCCGCGCTCCTCGCCCAGGGCGTGCAGAACAGCCAGATGATCAGCACCGTCTTCGACGGCATCTCCCGCCACACCCGCGAGGGCCACGCCTTCCAGCAACGCGCCGCCACGGTCGGCTTCCGCGCGGCCGTCCGTGAGCGCGACGCGGCGCCGTACGACGACGGCGGACCCGCCACGAGCAACGTCACCAACCAGCCGACAGACAAGGGATGAGCACGATGCCGAGCACGCACGAGGTCGTCAACCAGGTCCCGCCGCTGGTGGGCCACAACACCGCCGCCGACCCGGCGCTGCGGGAAGGGGTCGAGCGCGAGGGCGCCGGCTGGGCGTTGCCCGGGATCGACGAGCTCGGCCGGCTGGCCGGCACCGCCGAGGCCCAGGAGTGGGGCCGGCTCGCCGAGCGCGTGCCGCCACGGCTGCACACGCACGACCGTTACGGCCGCCGCGTCGACGAGGTCGAGTACGTGCCGGCGTACCACCAGCTCATGCGGACCGCCGTCGGCCACGGGCTGCACGGCGCCCCGTGGGCCGACGACCGGCCGGGCGCGCACGTCGCCCGCGCCGCGAAGTTCTACTCCTGGCAGGTCGACGCCGGCCACGGCTGCCCGATCTCGATGACGTACGCCGTCGTACCCGCCCTGCGCGCGAACGCCGAGCTGGCCGAGAAGTTCGAGCCGCTGCTGACCAACCGCGAGTACGACTTCGGCCTGCGCGACCCGGAGACCAAGCGGGGCCTCATCGCCGGCATGTCGATGACCGAGAAGCAGGGCGGCTCCGACGTCCGCGCGAACACCACGACCGCGACTCCGCGGGCCGACGGCACCTACGTGCTGCGCGGCCACAAGTGGTTCACCTCGGCGCCGATGTCGGACCTGTTCCTGACGCTGGCGCGGACGGGCGCGGGCGTCACCTGCTTCCTGGTCCCCCGCGTGCTGCCCGGCGGTGAACGCAACGCGATGCGCTTCATGCGTCTCAAGGACAAGCTCGGCAACCGGTCCAACGCCTCCTCGGAGATCGAGTACGACGCCGCCGTCGGCTGGCTGGTCGGGGAGGAGGGCCGCGGCGTGCGCACCATCATCGAGATGGTCAACATGACCCGCCTCGACTGCGTGATCGGCTCCGCCGCGGGCATGCGGGCCACGCTCACCGCGGCGGCACACCACGCCCGGCACCGATCAGCGTTCGGCGACCTGCTCGTCGACCAGCCCGCGATGCGCAACGTGCTGGCCGACCTCCAGGTCGAGTCCGAGGCCGCGACCGCGGCGATGCTGCGGCTGGCCGGTGCCAACGACCGCGCGGTCCGCGGCGACGATGCCGAGGCGGCGCTGCGCCGGATCGCGCTGGCGGTCACGAAGTACTACGTGTGCAAGCGGGCGCCGTTCATGGTCAACGAGGCGCTCGAGTGCCTCGGCGGTAACGGCTACGTCGAGGACTTCGACATCGCGCGGATCTACCGCGAGATGCCGCTGTTGTCGATCTGGGAGGGCTCGGGCAACGTCGCCGCCCTCGACGCGCTGCGGGCGATGGCGAAGGAGCCGCACACCCTCGACGCGTTCTTCGCCGAGGCCGAGCGGGCCGCCGGCGTCGACGCGCGGTACGACGACGCCCTCGACCGGCTCAGGAAGGAGTTCACCGGCTTCGACGACATCCAGCTGAGGGCCCGACGGATCGCGGAGCGGATGGCTCTCGTCTTCCAGGGCGGCCAGTTGCTGCGCCACGCGCCCGCCGCCGCCGCCGACGCGTTCTGCGCCAGCCGGCTCGGCCGCGACTGGGGCGGCGCGTTCGGCACCCTGCCGACCGGCCTCGACCTGGCGGCGATCATCGACCGGGCGCTCCCGGCATGACGGCGGGAACGGAGCCGGGTGCACCCGAGCTGGTCACCGTCCGGCGGGACGGGCCGGTCACCACGATCGGGATCAACCGGCCGCAGGTGCGCAACGCGGTCGACCGCGCGACAGCCCAGGCGCTCGCCGACGCCTTCCGCGCCTTCGACGCCGACCAGGACGCCTCCGTGGCGGTGCTCCACGGCGAGGGCGGCACCTTCTGCGCGGGCGCCGACCTCAAGGCGCTCGCGAGTGGTGACGTCAACCGGTTCGAACCGCACGGGGACGGCCCGATGGGGCCGACCAGGATGCGGCTCGGCAAGCCCGTGATCGCCGCGATCGCCGGTCACGCCGTCGCGGGCGGGCTGGAGCTGGCGATCTGGGCCGACCTCCGGGTCGTCGAGGAGAACGCCGTGCTCGGGGTCTTCTGCCGCCGCTGGGGCGTCCCCCTCATCGACGGCGGCACGGTCCGCCTGCCCCGGCTCGTCGGAGCAGGCCACGCCATGGACCTGATCCTCACGGGACGACCGGTCGGCGCCGCGGAGGCCCAGCGAATCGGCCTGGCCAACCGGGTCGTCCCCGCGGGCCAGGCGCTGCCCGCGGCCCAGGAGCTCGCCCGCGAGATCGCGGCGTTCCCGCAGACCTGCATGCGCCATGACCGCCTCTCGATGCTGGAGCAGGAGGGTCTCGGCGAGTCCGACGCGCTCGACGTCGAGTACGCACACGGCGTCGTCTCCGTGGCGGCCGACAGCGTCACCGGCGCCACCCGGTTCGCTCAGGGCGCGGGCCGGCACGGCGACTTCGATCGCTAGGAGGTCACCCGGTAGCGCAGGTGAAGCACCCGTTCGCCCTGAATCACCACGTCAGGATCCGCCAACAGGTGCTGCGCGTCGACCGACCCGAAGAAGCGCTTGCCGGACCCGAACACGACGGGCACGACGTCCATGCGAACCTCGTCGACCAGGCCCGCGGCGAGTGCCTGGCCACCGACGTCGCCTGCGGCGACCTCGACCACGCGGTCACCCGCGAGCTCCCGCGCCTTGGCGACGGCTGCCTCGACGCCGTCGACGAAGTGGAACGACGTCTTGGCGTCCCAGCCCTCGGGCGGCGGCCGGTGTGTCACGACGACCACGTGGTCGACCCCGCCCGGAGGCTGCCCGTCCCAGCCGTCCGTCATGTCGAAGACGTGGCGGCCGGCGATCGTCGCACCGATCTGGTCCCAGTACGGCCGGGTGTAGTCGTAGGACGTCCGCGACACCTTCAGCGTGCCGCTCTCGTCCAACGGGACGTCACCGCTCAACAGCCAGTCGAACAGCGGCCCGGGCTGGTCGTTGTCGTCGGCGATGAAGCCGTCCACCGACACCGAGCTGTACATGACCACCTTGCCCACGGGACTCTCCTCTGCTTCGGGTTGCCCCGAAGCTAACGTGTCGTGAGCTGTCGCTCTTGTAGGAAATCAATCGGCGGGCAGGGGCCAGCCGTCCAGTGTGTGGCCGGGATGTTCGCGCAGGAACCGGCGCCGGACTTCGACGTACCGGGTCGGCGTGAGCCCGGTGAACGCCCGGAACTCGTGGCCGAAGTGGGCCTGGTCGAAGTAGCCCGCGGCTCCGGCGAGGTCGCCCCAGTCGACCGGGCCCGCGGGGTCGATCGCGAACACGGTGGCGGTGAAGCGGTAGGTGCGGGCCAGCCGCTTCGGCGTGACGCCGACGAGTTCCTTGAACCGCTGTGCCAGATGAGTGCTGCTGACACCGGCCGCCACGCTCAGGTCGCCGATCGCCACGGCCCCGCTGGTCGCCGCGATGACGCTGCTCGTGTGGCGGACCAGGCCCAGGCCCGCGGTCTCGCGCAGCCGTCGCACCAGCTCCGCCTCGAGCAGCGTCAGCATCTCGTGCGGTCCGTCCGCCGTGGCGAGCCGGTCCCGCAGCTCAGCAACGGCGGGCCTGCCCCACGCCTGCTCCAGCGTCACCGGCCGGTCCCGCAGCTCGGCCGCGGGCATCGGCAGGAACGGCGCCAGCCCCCACGGCTTGACGTGCACGCCGACGGACCGGGTCGGGAGCGGATAGCCGAACTCGAACGCGCGGGTGCGCATGGTGACCACGCAGCCGTCGGCGTACTCGGCCGTCTCGACGTCGGTGCCGGCGCGGATGCGGAAGGGCGCCCCGAGGTTGACGATGAGCAGCGCCGACGGGGCAGGCGGCAGCGTCAGCCGGGCGTACGGCGGCGCTCCCTCCAGGTAGTAGAGGTCGTCGATCAGCCCGTCCAGCGGCGGTCGCGGCGCTCTGGACACGTACTCCACGCCCACAGCATCGCCGACGCCTCACCGGCTCGCGCGCCGGGATGGTGCACGACGCGCACGCGCCCCGCGGAGCGCTGGCGAACCGCGTCCGGCGGTGCCATGCTGACCGCGTGCGCACGCGCGAACCATCGACCGGCGACGAGGCCGGTTCGGGGGACATGCCGAGGCTCTCCTGGTCTCGGCACGGCGCTGTGCAGATCCTCCAGGTCCACGGTGACATCACGGCTGCGTCCGCGGTCGACGTTCACGACGCGCTGCTGACCTTCGACCCTCCGCCGGGAGCCATGGCACTGGTGCTCGACCTCAGCACGGTCGACAGCCTGGCGGCCGCCGGGGTCGACGCGATCCGAGCCGGCAACACGAGCTTGTCGCTCCACCTCGTCGCGACCGGGTCCGTGCTGCGCTCGCTGCGGCTCGCCGGTCTGTCGGAGACCACCGCCGTGCACGGGTCGCTCGATGCCGCCATCGCCGCTGTCGAAGGCGTCGACGAGGCGACGCTGCTGCGCGAACAGCTCCACCAACGCGAGCGGTAGATCGTCAGCCAGCCCGTGATCGAGCAGGCCAAGGGCATGCTCATGCAGGACTTCGAACTCGACGAGGCGGAGGCGTTCGACCTCCTGACCGCCCTGTCGCAGGACACCAACACCAAGGTGCGGGACGTGGCCGCGAAGGTCGTGGACGAACTCACCGGATCAGCGTCGGAGGAGACCGCGCACGCCACTCTGGAGGCCCTGCGGGAGCTGCGCGACCAACTCCGCGAAGGATGACCGACGGCGAACTGCCCGCCGGTCACCTCACGCACCACCGGCCGTGCCGCGGACTTCCACCTCGGCCAGCGACAACGGGTTGGTCGGCGACGCCAGCTGCACCCTGACGTGCCGGGCGGTGGTGCCGTCCGGCAGCCGCACGACCGACGGCGTGCCGGCCTGACCCGGCACGTGCACCGCGGTGACACCGGGTGTGGCGCGGGCCTCGGCCAGCGAGTCGGCGGTGATCGGGTCGTCCGAGGCAAGCACCCAGAAGTCGGACAACCGGTCGGCGCAGCAGTCGGTTCGGTTCCACACCTCCACGCTCGACACACCGGTGACCGCGCCGAGGTCCACCTGCCACCACGCCTGCTGGGACGGCTCCGCGGTGTGGGTGACCGAACCCGCACCGAACCTGCCGTCGGTGTTGCCGTCCACCGCGCGGGACGCGGGCGCCGACCATGCCGTCGACTGTTGCGTCGCCGGCCTGCCCAGCGCGAGGTTGGGCAGGTTCACCTCGACCGGCACGACGGTCGTCGTCGTCATCCGTCCGGTCCGGACGGACACGGCCAGCTCGTAGGTCCCCGGTTCCGCGCCGCGCGGCACGGTGATCCGCAGCGGCACCGGCTTCTCGGCGCCACCCGCCATCGGCGCCACGGAGGTCGACCGCGGTGACACGGTCCACCCCTGCGGCGCGGCGATGGTCACATCGCTCGCGGGCGAGAAGGACCGGCCCGTGTTGGTGACGGTGAGCGTGCCGTCGGCCTCGGTGCCCGGCGCCAGCTCGGCGGGCACCTCGGCACGGGTGCGCAGGATGGTGCGCACGCCCGGCGTGCTGATCCTGAACACGTACGCGTGCTTGCTCGCGGTCGCGTCCTGGCCTGGGGTCTCGACCACCACACGGCCGGCGGAGTCCTTGTGCCAGGCCAGTTCCCGGCCGTCGGACCCGAGCAGGGTGATCTCCGTGTCGCTGTCGACCGGCAGGTCCGTGCCCAGTGTCAGCTCGGCGCCCGGCCACGACAGCGCGGTGGCGTACACCGCGCCGTCCTTGACGGTGTACCGGACGTCGTCCGGACCGTCCGGCTCCGCGGCGTGGTTGAAGTAGGTCGTGCCGTAGATCGCCTCGCCGTTGATCCGCAGCCACTCGCCGACGTCCAGCAGCCGCTGCCGTTGCAGCTCCGGGATCGTGCCGTCGGCCTTCGGGCCGATGTTCAGCAGCAGGTTGCCGTTCTTGCTGACGATGTCCACCAGCGAGTCGACGAGCTGGTCGGACGTCAGGTAGTCCGACTCGGGTTCGTTGGCGTTGTAGCCGTAGGAGTGCGCGATGCCGCGGCTGGACTCCCACTTGTCCGGGTCGATGTCCGGCTTGACGGTGTACTCCGGGGTCTGGAAGTCCAGCTCGGTGCTGTCCAGCGCACCGGTCTGGATCTTGCAGCGGTTGGCGACCGCGACCTCCTTCGGGTTGTCGCGGTTCTTCGCGCCGTTGTAGAAGTCGGCGATCACCGGTGCGGTCCGCCAGTACGCGGCCGGCTTCTCCCATTGTCCGTCGCACCACAGGATGTCCGGGTCGTAGCGGTCGACCAGCTCACGCATCTGCGGGACCATGTAGGCGCCCACGTAGTCGTCCACGGCGGGCGCGCCCGTGTAGGGCACCTCCTCACCGGTGTACGGGTTGCGGGCCGGGCCACCGGTGTAGCTCGGGTTGTACCACTCGTAGAGCGAGTAGTAGAAGCCGGCCTTGAGCCTGCCGTCGCGGCGGGCGGCGGCGAACAGGTCTCCGGCGAGGTCGCGCCGAGGGCCGAGGTCGACGGTGTCCCGGCCGGACACGTCGCTGTCGAACAGCGCGGCGCCGTCGTGGTGCTTGGAGGTCAGTACGAAGTACTTCGCGCCCGCGTCGTTGAACAGCCGGACCCAGTCGGCCGGATCGAACTTCTCCGCCTTCCACTGGTGGATGAAGCTGTCATAGGGCGTCTGCGTGCCGTAGGTGTCGCGGTGGTGGCTGTTGGTCGGCGACCCGGTGTTGTTCATGTAGTTCCAGTACCACTCGGCATAGCTCCCGCGCGGTCCCCACGCGGGCACCGAGTAGGGGCCCCAGTGGATGAAGATGCCGAACTTGCCGTCGTCGAACCACTCCGGCGTCGGGTGGCTGTTGAGCGACTCGACCGTCGGCTCGTAGTCCGGAGTGGACGTCGGCGCCGCCGCGGCGGGCACGGTGAGCGCACTGCCCGCGAGCGCCGCCAGGGCCGCCAGCGACACGGCCGCGACACGAGTTCTTCCTCGCATGAACTACCTCCCGAACGGTTGTGGCCCGACCACTGGTGATGTACGCCAGGATAGATCCGACCAATGTGGGCCAACCTGCGGGAAAACACTGCGCCGATGCAGCATCCGATCCTCCAGTGAGAGAAGTGATCGGATGAAAGGTAACTCACGGCACCCAGTTGCACAAGGTTTCGCCAGGCGGGGAAAGCGTTTTCCTGCTCGCGTTCCCGCTTCGGTCACCGCCGGGCGCCCGCGCCTCGGCTCAGCGCGACGATGACGACCACCGCCAGGACCGGATAGGTGGCGGCGGCGAGCTGGGCGACCGGGGACATGTCGAGGTTCGCCGCGTTCGACATGGGGTAGAAGGCCGCCGGGGGGACGAGCCAGAAGACCACGCGCAGCGCGAACACGGCGACGGTGAGCGCGGTGAGCGCGAGCCACCAGACCGACCGGCGCCGCCAGGCGATGGCGGCGAGCACGACGACCAGCGGCACCGCCCACACCCAGTGCGGCAGCCAGGACACCGGCGACACCAGGAGCGTGGTCAGCACGCACACGAACACGCCACGCAGGGGGAAACCTCCGCGGTGCAGGGACACGGCGGCGGCCAGTCCGAGCAGGCCGACCACGGCCGCGACCGCGAGCCAGACGGGGCTCGTCGGCGTGTCGGTGCCGAGCAGCCGGGCGACCACGCCGCGCAGCGAGGCGTTGAACGGCGCCTGCGGCACACCGGGCCGGTTGGGCGACAGGCCGGGCCCGAACCAGTACGCCAGCGCGTCGCGCGGCACGGCGAGGAAGCCGACCAGGACCATGCCCGCGAAGGCGGCGAGGGCGGTCCCCGCGGCACGCGGCCGACCCGTGCACGCCAGGTACACCACGTAGACCAGTGGGATCAGCTTGATGCCGGCGGCGATCCCGATACCGACGCCCTGCCACCGCCTGCCTTCGCCCTTCACCAGGTCCAGCAGCACGAGGAACATCAGCATCGCGTTGAGCTGCCCGAGCGCGAGCTCGAGCTCGACCGGGACCGTGAACACCGCGAGCACGACGACGGCGGCGGTGAGGCCGGCGCGGTGCCGCGGGTCGCGTACGCCGACGGCGCCGAGCACCAGCCAGACCGAACCGGCGAGGAACGCGGCGTCGAGGACGACCCAGACCAACCCGGCGACGGCGAACGGGCCGAGCGCCGTCGGCGCGAAGAGCACGGCGGCGACCGGCGGGTAGGTGAAGAACATCTGGCTGAACGGCCGCAGCTCCAGGTACAGGTCGTGACCGGCGAGGAAGTTGCTCGCACCGAACCGGTACACGTCGAAATCGACGAGCCACATGTCTGTCTCGCCATGTCTCAGCCACACGAGGAACGCGGCCAGCACCGCGGCACCGCACACGCCCAGCAGCCACGGCGCACCGCGGCCGGTCTTCGAATCCACAGTGGACATCACAGAACACCTGCCGGCTCAGCAACGGGGATCGGACAACCACAGAGTCCCCCGCCGGAACGGATGTGAATAGTCCTCACTTATGGGATTCGGTCCTCGCCGACGGGACGATGTCCCACTCAGGGCACCTCGCCGGTCCCGGGATCCGGGCTGAAGAGGGAGCCTGCCACCGGACGGCCCGCGGCGCCGATCTTGTTCGGCTTCTTCGGCACCGGGGTGCCGCGGTAGTCGAGCGCGGCCGGGCCGAGCGGCTGGTGCACCTCGACGAGCCCACCGTGCGGCAGCCGCTTGACGATGCTGGTCGGGAGGCCGTGCCGGAGGATCTCGTGGTCGTGCCGTTGCAGGCCGAGGCAGAGCCGATAGGTCGCGAAGTAGGCCAGTGGCGGCAGCACCAGCAGCACGATGCGGGCGGTCCAGAGCAGGGTGTCGGCCGAGAGATCGAAGCGGAACGCCAGCACGTCGATGGCGGCGGCGAGTTGCAGGCAGCCGTAACCGGCCAGCACCGCGACGCCGAGCGCGGTTCGCCACGGCACGTCACGTGGCCGCTGCAGCAGGTTGTGCGGGGCGCGGTCGCGGCTGAACCGTTGCTCGAGCCTGGGATACAGCAGGAGGGCGAGGAAGCTCACCGGCAGGAACACCATCGCCGGCCAGAACTGCGGCGGTATCAGGTAGCCGCCCAGCTGGATCTCCCACGCCGGGAACAGCCGCACCGCGCCGTCGACCCAGCCGAAGTACCACGGTGACACCGAGCCCGCGGACACCTGCGCCGGGTTGCCCGGCCCGTAGTTCCACGCCGGGTTGATCTGGAACAACCCACCCATGAGGGCGAGCACGCCCACCGTCGCCATGACCACGATCGCCAGCCGGGCCGCGAAACCGGGCACCAGCCGGACACCGACGAGGTTGCGTTCGGTCCGCCGGTGTCCCCGGAACTGGGGCGGCCCGACGCGGCGCTGCAGGGCCGCACGCAGCACCAGCAGCCCGACCAGGCTCACGATCAACAGCCAGTGCACCGCGTAGACGCGCGGGATGACCTCGGTGCCCGGGAACTCGCCGCCGAACACGATCCAGTGCAGCCCGGTGCCCACCACCGGGGCCGACAGGATGTACCCGGAGATCATCCGCAGGCTGGTGTCGGACAGCATGTCAGCGCCCAGCAGCACACCCGTGAAGGCGGTGAAGATCCCCGCGATCAGCAGGAGCACGGTGACCGTCCACACAGGACGGTGTGGTCGCCGGAACCCGCCGGTGAAGAACATCACGGCGAGGTGCACCAGCAGCGAGCCGACGAACAACGACGACGCCCACGCGTGCATCTGCAGGATCAGCAGCCCACCACGCACCTCGAAGGCGATGTGCAGAACGCTGGCGTAGGCGCGCGTCATGTCGATGCCGCGCAGGTTGTCGAACGGGCCGTCGTAGGTGACGCTGCCCATCGACGGGTCGAAGTACAGCGCCAGAAGGCCGCGCGTCAGCAGCATGACGACGAGGCTGGCCGTCGTGATCCCGGCGATCAGCTGCGACCAGTGCGTGGGCAGGACCTGGTTGAACCGCCGGCGAAGGTCACCGGCCCTGGCGGTCTGCTGGCTCAGCCGATCCAGCAGGCGTCGGCGAGACCTCGTCGGCATCCGATACGTCCGCATGCCATGGAGACTCCGCGGAGCGCCGAAATGTGACAGTTCGACCGTAGGACCCCGGTCACAGCGCCTTCGCCGGCGTTCACCTCCCCTGGCCTGTCGTGATCGGCTGGGTGAGCCGCCGGAGGAGGCGGTGCACGACATAGCGGGCGTCGCGTCCGACACCCCGGAGGGTCGCGGAGGCGAAGCTGCGTTGCCATTCCAGCCCTACGAAGCCGAGCCCGGGGTGGGCGGTCGAGATGCCCTTGTGGTGCCCGCGTTCCGCCGGGTCCAAGTAGGACAGTGCGGGCCGGTAGCCGGTGGCGAGGAGGATGGTGTCGACGTGTTCGCGGGTGCCGTCGGGCCAGGCGACCGTGTCGCCGTCGACGTGGGTGAACACGGGGCGCTGGTCGGGTTGTCCGGCGTCCACGGCGCGCTGGTAGCGGCCGTCGTCGTTGACCGGGGTGTGCGGTGGGTTCCTGAGCAGGTGCCCGATGGGCAGGTGGTCGAAGCCCAGGGCGATGGACCAGAAGTGGACGTCGCGGCCGAGTGGGCGTTGCGGGGCGTACCTGACCGGCTTGCGGGTGGCGAGGGAGACGGTGGCGACCTTCGCCAGCTCGTAGCCGACCTGCACGGCGGTGTTCGCGGCGCCGACCACGATCACCCGCTGCCCGGCGAACGGGCCCGGTTCGCGGTAGTCGGCGGAGTGCAGGACCGTGCCGGTGAAGGTGTCCAGGCCCGGGAGCGCCGGGCGGTGCGGCGTGCTGAACGCGCCGGACGCGGCGATCACGACGGGCGCGGTCAGCTCGGCGCCGTCCGCTACCTGGACGGTGAACCGCCCGTCGCGGCGCCGGACCGAGGTGACGCGGTGCCCGGTGCGGATGTCGGCGTCGAGGTCCTTGGCGTAGTGGCGCAGGTAGTCGACGACCTCGTCGCGACGCGGGTAGCGGTCCGGGTCACCGGGGAAGGGCATCCCGGGCAAGGAGCTGTACCGCGCTGGTGAGAACAGGGTCAGGCTGTCGTAGTAGGAGGGCCAGGACCCGACGGGCTCGGGACCGGCTTCGAGGACGACCGGAGAACGGCCTGCTGCGCGGAGTGCGTGTGCGGCGGCCAGGCCGGACTGCCCGGCGCCGATGACGATGACGTCGCTGGCGTCGATCATGACAAGTACTGCCTCTACTGGGTTTTTGGGATGGTGAGGAAGGACAGTGCGGTCGCGACTGCGGCGAGCGCGCCGAGGATGAGGAACGTGGTGGCGTAGCTGCCGAACCACTCGGCGAGCGCGGCGCCCGCGAACGGGGCGAGTGCCATGGTGATGGTCACCGGCGCGGACAGCAGACCGGTGAGGTGGCCGTAGTGGCGACGACCCCACCGGTCGGTGACCGCGGTGGCCTGCACGAGCGTGAACAACCCCCGTGCCATGCCGCCCACGATCGCGGCGGCCACCAAGGCGACCGCGGTGTTCAGCACCCCGAGCAACGCGGTCGTGCCCGCGAGAGCGAACAGGATCGCGGCGGTCCGCGCCGGCACGCTGGTTTCGCGGACGATCCTGCCGTAACCGAGACGCCCGACGACCTGCCCGGCACCGGCGAGCCCGAGCGCGACCGCCGCCACCTGGGTGGACAGCCCGCGTTCCGTGAGCAGCGGCACGAGGTTGACGATCGCGGCGAACGTGGCGAGCGCGGCCAGGCTCAGCGTCACCGCCAGCATGACGAACGGCGTGGTCCGCGCGACGTGCCGTGGATCGGTGTCGGCCCGTCCCAGCTCGGGCGGAGGACGCGGCGGCCACGACAACCGCAGCCCGAACCAGTGCGCCGGAATCGTGACGACCGCGAGAATCCCGGCGAGCACCAGGTAGGTCCGCCGCCAGTCCACGTGCTGGGCGAGGGTGGCGGTGAGTGGCGCGAACACGGTACTCGCCAGCCCGCCCGCGAGCGTGAGGATCGTGAGCGCGCGGACCGGGTCGGGGCCGTACCAGCGGGTGAGCGCGGCGAACGCGGGCGGGTAGAGCACCGCGCCCATCGCGGCCCCCACCAGCACCCAGCCCGCGAAGAACCACGCCAGGTTCTGCGCGGTCGCGACGACCACGACCGCAGGCACGCCCAGCAACGACCCGGCCGTCATCACCCCGCGCGGACCGTGCCGGTCGAGCCGCCTGCCGACCGGGATCCCCACGAGCGCCGCGACCAGCTGGCTGACCGACAGGGCGGCGGTGATGACCGGGGACGACCAGCCTGTAGCGGCCGTGATGTCGCCGGCCAGCACCGGGAACGCGTAGTAGAGCACGCCCCAGCCGGTGATCTGCGTCGCGGACAGGGCGGCGAGCACCACCCACCGCCCCGCGTGCGACGCGCGACGCTCCTCCGTCGCCGCGGTGGCTGTCACCGGCTCTGCGGCGCGGACAGCGTGAGCACCTCCGGCTCGGTGGGCGCGCCGCAGCAGCCGCCCTGGCTCTGGGCGGGTTCGTCGAAGACGCCGGCGCCACCGCACACGCCCGTCTCGGGCAGGACCAGCTCGACCCGTTCGGCGGCCTCGTGGTCCCCGGCGAGTGCGGCGGCGATGGAGCGGACCTGTTCGTAGCCGGTCATCGCGAGGAAGGTCGGCGCGCGGCCGTAGCTCTTCATCCCCGCCAGGTACACGTCCGGCTCCGGGTGGGACAGTTCCTTGACGCCGTGCGGGTAGACGGTGCCGCACGAGTGCACGTTCGGGTCGACCAACGGGGCGAGCGCGACCGGCGCCTGCAGCGTCGCGTCCAGTTCCAACCGCAGCTCCGAGAGCCACGACAGGTCCGGCCGGAACCCGGCCGCCACCACCACCTCGTCCACATCGGACACCGTCTGCCCGCCATCGGACACCAGCGTCAGGGAGCCGTCGCGCCGCTCGACGGCCTGGGTGCGGAAGCCGGTCACCACCGCGATCCGCCCGGCGTCGACCGCTGCCTTCGCCCGCAGGCCCAGTGCACCGCGGGCGGGTAGCTGGTCGTGGTCCCCGCCGCCGAACGTCGAGCCGACCGCGCCGCGCCGCAGCAGCCACGTGACCCGCGTCGCGGGCTCCCGCTCGGCGAGGTCGGCGAACGCGACGAGCGCGGTGAGCGCCGAGTGCCCGCTGCCCGCGATCACCACGTGCCTGCCCGCGTACCGCGTCCGCACGGCGTCGGCGGTGAGGTCGGGCACCCGGTAGGAGATCCGGTCCGCCGCGGCACGCTCGCCGAGCGCGGGCAGCCCGTCCCCACCCAGCGGGTTGGGGGTGCCCCAGGTGCCGGACGCGTCGATGACCGCACGCGCGGCGATCCGCTCCTCGCTCCCGTCGGCGCGCCGGACGTGCACGGTCAGCGGCTCGCTGTCCCGGCCCGCGTCGACCACCCGGTCCCGGCCCCGCCGCGCGACACCGACCACCTCGGCCCCGAACCGGACCCGGTCACCGAGCACGTCGGCAAGCGGCCGGAGGTACTCGGCGGCCCACTCCGCACCGGTCGGGTACGCGGCGCCGTCGGGCCGCTGCCGGCCGGCGCCCGCCAGCAGCCGCCCGGCGGCCGGTGCCACCAGCTCCGACCACTGGGAGAACAACCGCACGTGATGCCACTCGGCGACCGCCGCGCCCGCCCGGTCCGCCCGCTCCAGCACCAACGGCTCCTGACCACGCTCGACCAGCTCGGCGGCGGCCGCGAGACCCACCGGACCGGCACCGACCACCACCACGGGCAGCTCCGACATCACCGACTCCATTCATCGACAGTGTTCGATTGATTGAGGCGACAGTATCGATGAGAGTCGATAAATGCAACGGGTCGGCCACCCGAGGAGTTTGACGCCTCATCGACGCGCGTCGATACTCAGGAGCATGACCGCCACCGTCCCCGCGACCACGGTGCTCCCGGAACAGGAAGCCGCGACCTACGCCGAATGGTTCGCGAGCCTCGCCGAACCCACCCGCGTCCGCCTCCTGAACACCGTGGCCACCACCCCCGGCGGTCTCACGATCGGCCGGCTCACCGAGCTGCTCGGCATCAGCCAGTCCACCTGCTCCCACCACGTCCGCAAACTCGCCGACGTCGGCTTCCTCAGGCTGCACAAGGAAGGCACCAGCACCCGCGTCGTCGTCAACGAAGCCTGCTGCGTCGGCCTCCCCCACGCCGCCGACGCCGTCATGGGCCTGCTCACGCGACGTCCGTGCTGCCCGCCGGACGTCCCGGCCGACGTGACCGTCCGCGCGCTCGAACCCGGCGACTGGCCCGCGGTCCGCCGCATCTACGGCGAAGGCATCGCCACCGGCGTCGCCACCTTCGACACGACCGTCCCCTCCCGCGCGTCACTGGACGCCAGATGGCTCCCGGACCACCGCTGGGTCGCCGAACGGGACGGCGAGGTCGTCGGCTGGACCGCCCTGTCCCCCTTCTCCAGCCGCGAGTGCTACTCCGGTGTCGCCGAGAGCGCCATCTACGTCGCCGACGGACATCGGGGCGCCGGGGTCGGCAAGGCCCTGATCCGGCACCAGGTCGTCGCCGCCGACGAGGCCGGGCTCTGGACCCTCCAGACCACGATCTTCACCGAGAACCGCGCGAGCGTCGCCCTGCACCACCAGGCCGGCTACCGCACGGTCGGCATCCGCGAACGCATCGCCCAACGAGACGGCACCTGGTACGACACCGTCCTCATGGAACGCCGCTCCGACCGCACGGGCGATCAGTCGCGGTAGTAGTCGGCGATGGCGGCGAAGGCGGCCTTGGGTTCCCACGGCATACCCGGATAGGTGTCGCCACCGCGGTCTTCGAGGACCTTGACGATGCCGAGGCTGGCCAGGTCCAGGTCACGGCGAGGGTCGTCGGGACGGTGCGGGTAGTTGGCGAGCGCGAAAAGGTACACGAATGCGCCGTCCACACCTTCGGCGTCAAAGATCTCCAGCAGCTCGCGCAGGTAGGCGGCCTGACCGGCCTCGTCGCGGTCGTACTCCCCGTTCAGCCGAACCGGGTGGCCGGTCTCGTCGTACTCGACGATCTCCATGCTGCGCGGCGCCATGTCGCCTGCGCCGCGCCAGGTGGCGGTGCCGAAGCCGGTGATCGCGACGGGCTTTCCCTGCGCCACGAGGGTGCGTACGCCTTCCTGGAACCGGTCGGCCACCTCGGCGGACCGGATGAGTTCGACCGACATGATGTCGAAGAGGGTCCAGTCGACCCGCTCGAACGGGATGCAGGCATAGGTGATCTTCCCGTGAAAGTGCCCGCGGACCGTTGCCACGGCAGCACGGAGGAAGTCGTTGAGGCGGACGCTCGCCTCGGCGGTGCGCTCGCCAAGGCTGTCCGGCCGGCTGAACAGTCGATCGAGCCGCTCGGTGATGTTGTCACCGGGGAGGAATCCCCGGTCCATGAGGCTCAGTTCGACGCCGGTGACGAACACGACGTCGGCTCCCGCCCGCCGGACCCGCTCCGCCCGCTCCGCGCAGTCGGCGAACAGCGACAGCATCTGCGCGGTCGTCAGGTCCAGCGGGTAGGGCGAGAACCAGACCTCCAGTCCGAGTTCGGCGGCGCACCGGGCAGCCAGTTCCAGCCGCTCCGGATCGCCGCCGACGACGTGCACGGCGTTGCAGTGCAGGTCGTCACGGATGATGGCCAGTTCCCGCTTCACCTGGTCGAGATCGAAGGTCGCGCGGGAGATCTCGCCGCCCCGGACAAAGCCGGTGTCGTAGGCGATGCCTTTGGCTCGCATGGGTTTGGTCCTCTCGTGTCGCGATGTGGCGCCCCCGAGACTAGGAAGAAAAGTGCGTGCACGCAAATTTGCGTGGTCGCAGGTTGCTTGGGATACTCGACCGGTGACGACACGACGGACGGGGTTGCGCGAGCAGAAGAAGCAGGCCACCAGACAGGCTTTGCGCGAGGCCGCGCTGCGGCTGGCCCTGCGGCACGGCCCCGAGAACGTGCGCGTCGATGACATCGCCGAGGCGGCCGGAGTCTCCCCCAGGACCTACAACAACTACTTCTCCAGCCGCGAACAGGCCATCGTCGCCGCCGTCACCGCCGAACGGGAAGCGCGGGTCGCGGCGGCGGTGACGGCCCGGCCCGGCGTCGGCCTCGCCGACGCCGTCGTCGACGCGATCGTCGAGCAGTACACCGACCCGGGAGAGCACCATCGCGACGCGCTGCTGCTGATCACCACCCGGCCGGCGCTGCGCGACGCGTTCGTCGACACCACCGGCGCGATCGAGCTTCCCCTCGCCGACGCGATCGCCGAACGCCTCGGCGACACCACGCCGTACGTCGCCCATGTGCTCGCGGCGAGCGTGACCGCCGCGGTTCGCATCGCACTGCGGCAATGGCTACAGCCGAGCACCGCGCCGCTCACGACCGGCGGGCTCGTCGTGCCGTCCGGCTCGCTGCCCGACCTGCTCCGCACCGCACTCACACCGCTCGCCCCCGCACTCGACGCCGCCGAGGACCGAGCACGACAACGCTCACACCGGCACAGTTCGGCTACCGGTCGTCGAAGGTGAAGACCGCCTGCAGGACGTGCCTGCGGTGGTCGGCCAGGTCGGCGAGCAGGGCCGGCGCGTGGTCGAGCGGCACCAGGTCGGTGATGACGTGTTCGCGCACGCCCTTCCCTTCGGCGCGCAGCAGTTGGATGGTCTCCGCGGAGAGCCGTTCGCGGTCCCACAGGTGGGCGGTGCCCCTGGGCACCCGCCCGATCTGCGCGCAGCGGATCGTGAGGCCGTTGTGGTGGAACTCCTCGCCCAGGCGCAGTGCCTCGGCGCCGCCTCCGTAGAACGCGAGGTCGATCGCGGTGCCCTGCGGCCGGAGCAGTCTGAGCGCGATGGCGAGGCTCTCCGCGTTGCCCCGGCACTGGAACACGACGTCCGCGCCGCGGTCGCCTGCCGCGTGCCGCCACCGGGACTTCAGCGTCGTCGCGGGGTCGTCGCCCGGGTCGAGCACCTCGAAGCCGAGGGCGGTCGCGGCGGCCTGCCGCTCGGGCGTGGGATCGACGAGCACCACCTCCTCGGCACCGTGGTGCCGGGCGAACAAGGCGGTCAGCACGCCGACCACGCCCGCACCGGTGACCGCGATCCGGCGGCCGAGCACGCCGTCGGCCAGGGCGCGCACGTCGGTTCCGTGCAGTTCGGCGGCCGCGTGCAGGAGTCCGTTCGCGCAGATCGGGCCCATGTGGGCGACGTAGATGCCGAGCAGCGGATCGAGGTCGTCCGGGAGCGGCACCACCCGGTCGGCGAGGGGGTCGGCGCGGTAGCCGGAGCGGTGACCGTAGGTCATCGCCACCGTGGTGCCCGCCGTGACCGCGGGCGTGCGGCTCTCCCGCACGACCGCCACCTCCATGTAGCCGAGCTTGCGGACCGGGTAGCCGACGCCGCCCGGCCGGAACAGGCCGAGTTCGGTGTCCCACGTCGCGTGGAGGAAAGGGTTGGTGCCCTTGAGGAAGCTCAGCTCCGTACCCGCGG
This sequence comes from Actinophytocola sp. NPDC049390, assembly GCF_044466355.1. Lineage (NCBI taxonomy): Bacteria > Bacillati > Actinomycetota > Actinomycetes > Pseudonocardiales > Pseudonocardiaceae > Actinophytocola > Actinophytocola sp. NPDC049390. The sequence goes on along the minus strand of NZ_JBITMQ010000016.1, from coordinate 103,151 downwards.
ACAGTCCGCTGTAGACGGTCTCGGCCCGGAACTCGCCCTCGGCGGGACGTTCGGCCCGCTCGGTGGCCACGCAGACCCGGCCGGGTTCCTCGACGACCAGAACGCGTTCATCCATCGCGGTCCTCCGCCACGCGCACCGGGCGGCCGTCCACCACGGACCGTGCGAGCGCGCACGCCAGCCGGTGGGTGCGCAACGCCTCCGCGTAGGGCACCAGCACGTCGTCGCCGCGGCCGAGCACGGCGTCGACGAACGCCCGGTCCGCGGCGCGCTTGGCGTCGTCGGGATCGACCGCCTCCCACACCGGCTCGTCCACGCCCGTGCGGACCGCCATGCCGTCCTCGGTGACGGTGACCGCGAGACCGTCCGCGAAGACCTCCAGCCCGGCACGCTGCTTCCAGCCCAGCACGCAGGTCGCGGCCAGGGTGCCGACCGCCCCGTCCGCGAACCGCAACGCCGCGGCCGTCGCCCCGTCGACGTCGCCACCGTTCGCCGGTGCACCGGCCACGGCGTGCACCTCGGTGACCTCGCCCGCCAGCAACCGGGCCAGGTCCAGCACGTGCACCGCCTGCTCGACGGCCTGCCCGCCGGACCGGTCCCGGTGCGACCACCACGGCACGGGCGGCACCTTGTCGAGCCACGCGCCGACGACGAGCCGGACGGGGCGGTCCGCGAGCAGTTCACGGGCGCGGCGCACGGAGGCGGCGTAGCGCCAGTGGTGCCCGACCGCGGTCGGCACCCCGGCGTCGGCGACCGTCCTGGCGACCTGTTCGGGCACGGTCAGGTCGAGGCCGAGCGGTTTCTCCACGAACATCGGCAGGCCCGCGGCGGCCACCGCCTCCTCGATCTGCCCGTGCCCGAACGGCGGGACGCACACGTACGCGGCGTCCACACCGGAGTCGAGCAACGCGGCGAGATCGGCCACGGGTCGCGCGCCGTGCGTGCGCGCGAACGCCGCCCTGCGCGGCTCGTCGGGGTCGGTCACCGCGACGACCCTGACCTCGGGGAACCCGCTCAACATGCGGGCGTGCCGGTCCGCGACCCCGCCGGCGCCCACGAACCCGATCCGGCAGTCACGCACAAGTCCTCCTCGGTCACCCTGTGCTTTCAGGCCCCTTCGAGAAGGAGTTGCCACACCGAAGGGACCCAAAACAGAACACGTTGGACGGTTTGACGGGCGTGGACGGGGAAGTTCTCCCGTCGTGACTGACAGGCCCGTACTGCACCGCGCGGTCGCGGACTGGCTGCCCCGCCGCAGCTGGCACCGCGACCGGTGGAGTGCGGACGCGCTGCTGTCGCACAAGGACGGACAGCGGGTCAGCGTGGTGATTCCCGCGCAGAACGAGGAACGCACGATCGGCCACATCGTCGCCACCGTGTGCCGGTGCCTGATGTCGGCCGTTCCGCTGGTCGACGAGCTGATCGTGGTGGACTCCCGGTCCACCGACACCACCGCGGCCACCGCGGCGGCGGCCGGTGCCACCGTGGTGGCGCAGGACGACGTCCTCCCCGAGCTGGGCCCCATGTCCGGCAAGGGCGACGCGCTGTGGAAGGGCCTCGCGGCCAGCACCGGCGACATCGTCGCGTTCGTCGACGGGGACCTGCGGGACTTCTCCGCACAGTTCGTCACCGGGCTGCTCGGCCCGCTGCTCACCGAACCCGGCGTCGGCTACGTGAAGGGGTTCTACCAGCGTCCGCTCGCCGACGGCGGCGGCGTGGACCGCGACGGCGGGGGCCGGGTGACCGAACTGGTGGCACGTCCCCTGCTCGACCTCTACTGGCCGGAGCTCTCCGGTTTCGTCCAGCCGCTGGCCGGTGAGTACGCGGGACGTCGCGACGTGCTCACCCGGGTGCCGTTCGTCGCCGACTACGGTGTCGAGGTCGGTCACCTGATCGACCTGCTCCACGGCCGGGGTCTCGACGCGCTCGGCCAGGTGGACCTCGGTGTCCGCCTGCACCGCCACCAGCCCAACCACCGCCTCGGGCGCATGTCCGCGCAGATCCTGCTCACCGTGCTCAGCAGGCTGGAGACGGCGGGCCGGCTGACGGGCGCGACCCCGCCGTCGACCACGCTCGCCCAGTTCCTCGGCACGGACACCGACGAGGACGACCGGCGTGACGACGGCCTGGACCTGCCAGAACTCGGCCGCAGGCTGGTGCTGACCCGCGTGCGGCCGGAGGAACGACCACCGCTGACGACCGTGACGGAGGCCCGGCGATGAGCCTCACCGTTCTCATGAACGCGGGCCCCTGGCTGCCGGTCCCGCCCAACGGCTACGGCGGCATCGAGAACGTCGTCGCGACGCTCACGACCGCGCTGCGCGGGATGGGCGTGCGGGTGGTGCTCGCCACGGTCGGTGACAGCACCCTCCCCGCCGACGAGCGGATCACGCACTTCCCCCACGGCCAGTTCGAACACCTGCTCGAGCCGTACAACCGCGTGTCGGGGCTCGCCCACGCGCACCAGCAGCGGGTGCTCACCGAGCTGCGGCGCCGCGACGACGTCGACCTCGTGCACGACCACGTCGAGGTGGTCGGGCCGAGCACACTCGCGGGCACCGACATACCGGCACTGCACACCCTGCACTGGGATCCCCGGCGGCACGCCGACTTCTACACCGCGCTCGACGGCGGCCCGCACCTGCGCGTCAACGGCGTCTCCCGCGCCCAGCTCGCCTCGGCACCCGCGCGCCTGCGGGCACGCAGCGTCGGACACGTGCACCTGGCCACCCCGCTCGCCGACGGCGCGGCGGGCAGACCCGTGCCGCACAAGGAGGACCACGTGGTGGTGCTCGGCAGGATCACCCCGTGCAAGGGTCAGCACGTGGCGATCCGGGTCGCCGCCCAGGCCGGGGCACCGCTGGTGCTCGCCGGTCCCGTCGGGCCCTACCGGAACCGGGCCGAGCTGGACACGGCACTGCGTGCGAACGCGGACGCCGGGACGCACCCGGACGTGCGGTACTTCCTCGACGAGATCTCCGCCCACGTCGACGGCAGGCGGGTGACCTGGCCGGGCAGCCTCTGCGACGCGGAGCGGGCCCTGCTCCTCGGCACCGCGCGAGCGGCCCTGTTCCCCATCGAGTGGGACGAACCGGGCGGCACCGCGATGATCGAGTCGCTCGCCCTCGCCTGCCCCGTCATCGGTTACCGGCGCGGTTGCCTGCCCGAGCTCGTCGACCACGGCCGCACCGGCCTGCTCGCCGACCCCGGCGACGAGGACCGGCTCGCCGCGCACCTCCTCGCGGCAGGCGCCATCGACCCGACGGCCTGCGCTCGCGAAGCCGCCAGGAGGTTCACGCCCCGGGTCATGGCGCGGCGGTACCTCCAGCTGTACCGGCAGGTCCTGGCCACGGCCGAGGGCCGTGCCCCCGCGGACGACGTCGTCGCGGTCACGAGCCTGTCGGGACCACGCGCGTCAGGCGCGCCCGCGCCAGGACGAGGTGCGTGACGGGGCGCCCCGGCACTACCACTCCCACTGGATGCCGAGCACCCCCGAGCTGACGGCCGACGCGACCAGGTGCACGGTGTCGTGTGGACTGAGCGCGAGCCTGCCGGTGGGGTGGCGCTCGTCGCTCAGGTCGCGCTGCGCGAAGGAGTGACAGGCCACGGGCCGCGCCGAGGGGTGGAACCGCACCTCCAGCACGTACTGCTCGGCCGGATACCGGAAACCGTGGGCGAACTCGCTGGAGACCCCGGCCGTCGGGTCGACCAGGTCGCACTCGAACACCCAGGTCTCCCCCACGTCCAGGACGTGGCCGAAGAGCAGTTCGTAGACCAGGGCCGGTGCGCTGGGATGGGGCACGAACCGGCCGAGCAGGCAGTTGCCGAGCGAACGCGGACGCACCAACTGGGGAACGCACCCGGGGTTGCCGTAGTACCGGGCGACATAGCGGTCGACCCCGTGCCGCACGGCGCGGACCGCCGTCCGCGTCCACACCGAGGAGGTGCGCCGCTGCGCGTCGACGACGACCTTGTGCTGGACACTGACCAGCTCCACACCGCGTTCCCGCGCCCCGGGAACCGCGTCGAGCAGGTCCGTGATCGGCGCGATGTCGGCGACTCCGGCACGGGACGCGCGGTTCGCCGCGGGCAGCAGGCCGATGAGGGACTCCGGCGGCAGCCCGAGGACCTCTTCCAGCGCCCGCACGGCACGCAACGACGCCGCGGTGTCCGGGCGTGACTGCCCGGTCTGCCAGTTGCTGAGGCTCGACACCCCGACCGAGATACCGCGGCGGGCGAGGTGGGACCGCAACCGGTCCAGTGTCAGGCCACGTTCCCGGATGGCCACGCGCAGCGCGACGTGGAAGGGCTCCGTGTAGAGGTGCGCGCCGGGCCGCCGCTGTTCCATCGCGTGCCTGAGTTCCCCGTGCGGTGTCGACCGCCGCCGTTGGCGGTGCCGTCGATTTTACCGGCCACCGCAAGCACATGCGGCCCGCGCGGGCGCCTGCCGGCCGGGCACCGCGCACGCCCGGCCGGCAGGTCGCGGTCACGGGATGGTGACCCCGAAATCGCGGTTCGCGGTGGCGAAGTCCTGGAAGCCCAGCCGGGCCCCGGCCGACCGCGTCACCGTGCCGTTCGCGACCACCCCGCCGGAGGCGCTGGAGTACACGGAACCGCCGCTGTCACCACCTCGCGCGGCTGTCTGCCCCTGGGTCTGCTCGGCCTCGACGAGGTCCTCGCGGTCCTGCCAGAAGAAGATGACCCGCAGGTTGCACACCGGCCCACCGGTCGCCTCCGCGCTGGTGACACCCGACTGGCAGAGGTACTGCCCGACGAACACGTGCCCCCACCCCGTCACCCGGACGCCGGTGTTGCTGTCGCCGCCGCCGATGTAGATGACGTTCTCGCTCGCGGCCGGGATGAGCCCGATGTCGTGGTCGTCGTGCCCTCGGCTGGTGAAGCCGATGAGCTCCCCCGTGCCGTCGGCGATCCTGCTCCCGACCTGACCGCAGTGCTCGGCGGTGAGGATGTACCGCTGGTTCGCCGCGTCCCGCACGCCGAAGCCGGACGTGCACAGGGTGCTCGCCGTCTGGTTCCACGTGCGCGCACCGCCCCACCACGGCGGGGAGTCGTCCTGCCGTGACACGTCGGTCATCGGCTCCTCGTGCAGGACCGTGAGCGGTACGCCCGCCGCCGCGCGCAACGTCGCGACGTCGGCGGCGCGTGTGGCCACGCCCGGGTGGGCCGCGAGCACGAGCCCGCTGCCGTCGCCGGGGCTCTTCACACCGTGGATCCCGGTCCCCGGGTTCGCGTCCAGCCACGCCTGGACCTCGCGGGCGGCGGCGGCGATCTCGGCCTCGGAGTGCGCGGCGGCCGCCACGCGCACGGGGACGTCACGGGACACGCGGGTCACCACCGTCGCGACGGCCTTGGGCACCGCTCCCTTCCACCACAGGGTGACCTCCCGGTCCCCCAGGACGATTCCCGCGTACCCCGGGGCGCCGCCGATCGCGGACCGCAGCGTCTCCGCTGCCTCGACCAGCGGCCGCTGCGCGCGGGACAGGTCGGTGGCCGTCACGACATGTCTGCCCTCGGCGTGCGCGGCGGGCACGGCGGCGACCGACGCGCAGGCGACCACCACGGCGGCGAACAACGCACCAGCTCTGCTTCGTGAACTCACGGACGAACTCCTTGTGTCGCAGGGAGAGCCCCGTCCTCCACGGACGAAGGCCCTACCGCGATGACACCGGACCGCGAGCGCTGCGGACAACATCGGCGGGCACTCCGAAATTTCGGACCCCGGTTGCAACCGCGTAGAAGTTGATGTGACAGTGCGTGGTGGACAAGAACGCATCGCGCGACACGCTCGCGCTCGAGGTACTCACCGCCGCGCACGGACCGGTGATGTCCAGGCTGTGGCAACTTTACTGGCACGACCTCAGCGAGTACCGCGAAGTGCCGCCGCGCGCCGACGGCACCTTCAAGGAGTTCGACATGCCGTCCTTCCTCGGGGCGGAGCCGGGCAGGTCGGGTTTCCTGCTCTGGCGCGGAGATGACCTGGCCGGGTTCGTCCTGGTCGGCCCGGCCGACGACGACTCGGACAGGGACATTCGGGAGTTCTTCGTCGTGCGTGGGCTACGACGCCACGGTGTCGGCCGTCGAGCAGCCGCCATGGTGCTGGCCCAGCTCCCCGGGCGCTGGATGATCGCCTTCCAGGAGGAGAACCCCGGCGCCGCCGCGTTCTGGCGCCGCGTGGCCGCGGACGCGGCCACTGACGGGGTGGTCGAAGAACCGCATCCCGTGCCGAACAAGCCGTGGCTCCCGCCCGACGTGGTGCTCCGCCTCACGACGAGCCACTAGCGCAGCTCGCGTTTGAGGATCTTGCCGGTCGCCGTCATCGGCAGCGTGTCACGCAGCTCGACGATCCGCGGGTACTTGTAGGCCGCCATGTTCTCCCTGCACCAGGCGACGAGCTCGTCCTCGGTCACCGTGGTGCCGGGGGCGGGGATGACGTACGCCTTGACCTCCTCGCCGTGCGAGTCGTGGGGCACGCCGACCACCGCCACCAGCGAGACCGCGGGGTGGGTCATCAGCACCTCCTCCAGCTCACGCGGGTAGATGTTGAAGCCACCCCGGATGATCATGTCCTTGGTGCGGTCGACGATGGCGTAGTAGCCGTCCTCGTCGCGGGTGGCGAGGTCGCCGGTGTGGAACCACCCGTCCCGCAGGACCTCCTCGGTGTCCTCGGGCCTGCCGTGGTAGCCCTTCATGACGTTGTGCCCGCGGACCGCGATCTCGCCGGGCCCCTCGCCCTCGACGGTGTTCCCGTCGCGGTCCACCAGACGCATCTCCACGCCCCAGAGCGGAAAGCCGATCGTGCCGGGTTTCGTCGGCCTGCCGAGCTGGTTGAAGCAGACCGCGGGTGAGGTCTCCGACAGGCCGTAACCCTCCAGGATCGGGATGCCGAAGAGCGACTCGAAGTCCTTGAGCACCTCGACCGGGCAGGCGGCCGCGCCCGACACGGCCAGCCGCAGCGTCGTGGGCACCTCGGCGCCCTCGGCGTGGATCTTCGACAGCATCGCCCAGTACATCGTGGGCACCCCGGCGAACATCGTCACCTCCTCGCGGCGCATGAGCGCCAACGCCTCGCCTGGCTCGAAGCGCGGCATCAGGACGAGGGTGGCGCGGCGACGCAGGCTCACGTTCATGACCGAGGTCTGGCCGAACGAGTGGAAGAGCGGCAGCACGGCGAGTGAGACGTCGCCCTCGGGGTCGGCCGGGAACATCTCGTCGCTGACCAGAGCGTTGATCAGCATGTTCGCGTGGGTCAGCTCGGCGCCCTTGGGCCGGCCGGTGGTGCCGGAGGTGTAGAGGATGGCCGCCGTGTCGTCCGGCCCGGTCCGCACCGTCTCGAACTCCCCCGGCAGCCCCGAAAGCGCCGCCCAGAACGACTCGCCGTGCTCCGACTCGGTCGCCAGCGGGGTGGCGGGCAGGACGAAGAAGTGCTCGCAGCCCGCGACGGCGTCGAAGCCCGCCCGGCCCCGGGCACCCATGGGCACCTCCGGCGTGCCCTCGAAGCAGAAGAACGCCGTGGTGTCGCTGTCGGCGAGGTGGTACTCGATCTCACGCGGCCGCAGCAGCACGTTGAGCGGCACCACCGTGGCGCCCGCCTTGAGGATCCCGAAGTAGACGAACGGGAAGTACGGCACGTTCGGGCACAGCAGCGCGACCTTGTCGCCACTGCCGATCCCGCGCGCCACGAGGAGGTTGGCCATCTGGTTCGCGACGGAGTCCACCACGGCGTAGGGCAGGCGCAGGTCTCCGTAGACGAGGGCGGTGCGGTCGGGGACGGCGCGGGCGCTGTCTTCGAGGACGATCGACAGGTTGAGCACCTCCCAAGGATGTTGTGCCGCCGCCGTGACGTGCTTGTACGAACGTGCCGATTCACGGCACCCAGTCGATGGCGGCGGCCAGCGTCGAGGGCGCGGTGCCGAAGTTGCGCCGGAAGACCCGGGTGAAGTGCGGCCCGTCGGTGAACCCGGCGCTGTGGGCGGCGGTCGTCAACGTCTGCCCGTCGGCCACCAGCCGGATCGCGTGCTGCAGCCGCTGCCAGCGCACGTAGGGCCGAAGCGGGATCCCCACGTGTGCGCTGAACAGGTGCGCCAGCCGGCTCGGTGACAGGTGGACCGCGGCGGCGACCGCGTCAAGACGTACCTGCCCGCCGGCCAGGAGCGCGGGGATCACGGCCACCGCCCGCGCGACGGCCGGGTGGACGTCCGGCCGCGCGTCGCGGTCGTGGCCTGCCCAGTCCTCGACGACCGTCAGTGCGGCGGCGGCCGCCGCGTGACCGTTCGCGGGCCTGGCGAACGTGAACGGCGCAACCGGGCTCTCGTGTGGGCGGGCGGGAAACGGCGGCCCCCAGGTCTGCGCGCCGGTCGCCGCGCCGGAACGGGCCAGCAGGGCGCGGCCGGGCGCGCTGCTGGGTTCGACCTGAGCCAGGACGGCGCCGTGTGCTCCCGTGACCAGCGTGTGCGGCGTGTCGGGCGGGATGACCGCGACCCGGGTGGTCAGCCGCCGGCCGCGGGCGTCGGCCATGGTGAACGGCTCCTCGGCGACGATCAGGTGGACCGCGTGGTGGGCGTGGAGCTGGTTGGTGCCGATGGTGCCGCCGTAGAGGAGGAGCCCGGGGCGGAGCAGGCACCAGCCCCGCCAACGATGCGTCATCCGCCCTCCCCGCTCACCACGCCGGTCGATCAGGGTCGATCAGGGTCGATCCTGTCGGATCACTGGCCACCTTTCGCGCACAGGTAGCGGATCGGGCGGATGAAGGCGCGGTAGAACGGCCGGATCAGGCGACCACTGACGCGCCCGTGGCGTTCCTCGTGCCAGACGCGTGCCCGCGGATGCGCCTCCATCAACCGGTCGAGGACGCCGGCGCCGATGCGGTGTGTGGGCAGCTCCGTGCACACCTCGATCCCGCGGAGGTGCTTGATGTTCACGTACCCGTACTGCGCCGGGCTGACCAGCCGGATCGGCGCGCCGTGGTCGCCGTCGAGGGGGCGTCCGTTCAGCGTGTCGGCCAGCAGGACGTCCTCGGCGAGCGCGTCGCGCGGCTCGACGACGGACACCACGCCGTCCAGGCCCTCGAACACCAGGTGGGTGACGGTGGTCCCGGGCGCCAGCGCGGGTTCGACGAACCGGCGGTAGAAGTCGGCGAACCGCACCCCTTCCCAACGCAGGTCGGTCGCGGTCCAGCCGGCGACGCAGTGGAAGTCGGCGACGATCTCGCTCCGGGGCAGCCGGGACAGCTCCGCGAGCCGCACCTCGGACGAGGTTCGCAGCGCTCCGTCAACCGCGATCACGGGGTCCTCGGGCACGGCGGGCGGCGGCCGGTGCAGGTGTGTGCCGAACCTCGGGAACCCGTCGACGCGACGTTGCCCGGGCGGAAGTGTCCTCATCCCCTACCCCTTCACCGACCGACGGTCGGTCACCGACCTTCGGTCAGTCTCTAAGCTTGCCCGGTGAGTGTCAAGCGACATCGGGAACGGCAGGCGGAGGCGACCCGGGACCTGCTGGTGACGATCGCCCGGGAGCGATTCGTCGAGCAGGGCTACGCGGCGACCGCGATCGACGACATCGTGCAGCGAGCCGGTCTCGCGAAGGGCGCGCTCTACCACCACTTCAGCGGCAAGGACGCGCTGTTCAAGGCGGTGTACGACGTCGTGCTCACCGAGACCGCCGAGGCCGCGCTGGCCGCGGCGCTGGCCGAACCCGATCCGTGGGCGGCGGTGCGCGCGGGTCTGTCCGCGTTCCTCGACGCCTGCCTGCAGCCCGCGTTTCGGCGGGTCGTGATCATCGACAGCGTGACCGTGCTGGCCGCCGACGCGTGGGAGGGCGGCATCGAGGGCGTCGAGCTCCCGATGTTGCGGACCGTGCTGAGCGTGCTGATGGACGGCGGCACCCTGCCAGGTGTCGCGCTCGACCCGTTGGCACACGTCGCGCTGGGCGGCCTCTACGGCTCAGCGCTCTACATCGCCCGCGCCGCCGACCCCCACGCCGCGCGCGCCGAGTCGGACACGGTCCTCGACCTCGTCCTGCGCGGTGTGCGGGCCGTCGCCGACGAGCAGCGCGGTCAGCCGGCCTGACGGCGCTCCGGTACGCACCACAGCAACTCCGGCGACGTGTCGCGATCGCCGACCACGATGGCGTCCTGGCCGAACTCGGCGCCGATGCGCGACGCGGTACACCGGTCCAGTCCCACGGCGAGCAGGCTGTCCTCGGCCGGCCAGTCCGGGTCCGTGCCGATGCCGACGCCCGGCAGCACCGGCACCCCGGTGGCGCGGAGCCGGTGCTGGAGCGCGCGGTGGCGTCGCCGGTTCTCCTCGGCGGGCAGCACGCGGCCACCGGGACTCCACGCGGTGAGGAACGCCCAGCAATGGACACCTTCGCGGCACAGCAACGGATCCAGGTCCGGACTGGGCTGCCCGATGCGGACGTCGATCGGTCCCGCCGGAGCGATCACGCGGAACGTGGTGGTCCGGTAGGCCTCGGCGAGGTCGACGGTGACGTGGGCCGGAATGCGGCTGGTGCGCAGCGCGAGACAGGTGTCCGGCCGCCAGTCGCGCAGCGGCTGTGCACGCGTGCGCCCGGTGCCGCGGTCGTGGACGAGGCGCACACCGCTCACGTCGGCGGGCAGCAGACCGGCCTTCTGTTCGGCGAACGGGCGCCGCGGCACAGGCACCCAGCCCGGTTCGTCCTTGCCGACGAGCGTTCCGGACGCGGTGCGCAGGTGCGGGCCGAAGTACATCCAGCAGGTCTGACCGCGGGTCTCGGCGGTGAGCGCGGGACGCGCCAGCGGCGAGAACATGCCATAGTGCGCCAACCACGCCTTCTCCTCGCCGATCGGCCCGAACTGGTGGCCGTGCACGGCGTGCCCGAACACGTCGTGCACCACTCGGAACAGGTCGTTGGCGAGCAGTTCGACGCCGGCGACCACGATGCCCGTGCGTGCGAGCACCGGGTGATCGGCGTGCTCGGCGCCCGCCTCGCCCCACCTGGCGTGCGTGGCCAGGACGTACAGGTGCCGGTGCCGCCGGACGTCCTCGATCATGTGGCGGCTGTCGCGGTAGGGCTCGTTCTGGTGTGGCCACGGCTCGATGCGCAACCCCAGCGCGGCGACGGCGAACTCGTACTGTTCGGTGATCTCCCGGATGTACTGCCGGTAGGACGCCGCGACCAGCGGATGGTCCGGTTCGTGACGCATGACCGTGAACTGGTCGGCGACGAGCATGCCCAGGTCGTCGGTCACCGACGCGAACCGCGGGCTGTCGCGTTCGGACCGGCCGGACGAGGCGAGGTACCGGGACGCGCAGCGGCGGAGTTCGTCGTCCACCCGGCCGCTCTCGGTCGTCGTCAAGCAGGTCTCCTCCGGTCGGGTTCGGTGTCCACGCGCTCGCCGAACGCGCGCTGCCAGCCGTCGACGATCTCGTCGGCGAGGAAGTCCGGGAACGGCTGGACCCCGGGCCGGGGCCGCGCGCAGGAGAGCAGGTCGACCACCAGGTTGTGGGCGTGGAAGACGGGGTCCAGGTACCGCACCAGCCCCGGGTCGCTCGCCGAGAAGTTGACCGGCCGTTTGCCGCACAGGACGTCCTCGGCCGCGAACGCGTCGCCGAACTCGTCCTCTCCGCCCATGTTCGCGAGGTGGGCGCCGAGGAAGGCGGCGGGGTCGTAGCCCGCGGTCACCACCCCCGGTACCCCGGTCGCGGTGACGACCGCGAAGGCCTGCCGTGCCCAGGCGGCCACCCGGTCGCGCTCCTCGGCGAGCATGGCCTCGCAACCGGCCGCCGCGGCGGCCGCCACCGCCCCGGGGTCGACGTCCACCACCCCGATGCGATCGGTGTGGGGACCGAGGGCACGGACGATCCCCCTGCCGACCTTGCCGTATCCGAGGACCAGGAACGGCCGCCCGTCGACCGGCTCCGGCACCAGCCGCCGGAACGCGTGCACGAAGGCGCGCCCGGTGCCCAGCAACGCCTCGAGATCCTTCACCCGGCTCTCGTCGACCGCGATGACCGGATAGTCGGGACACGCGGCGCGGTAACGCCGGGTGCCGGTGCCGGTGAGTTCGCCGACGCCCATCCGCGGTGCCACCCACGGCTGCAGCTCACCGCCGCAGTCCAGCACCACGTCGAACTCCTCGGGGAACCGGTAGGAGTCCCGGAACTCGACACCGGCGGCGCCCAGCGCCTCGACGCAGCGCGGATCGGGACTCGTGAAACTCGGGTTGGTGACCACGAGGTCGGCCCCGCCCACCGCGAGCACCTCGATCTTGCACATCGTCTCGGCGGTGAGCGGCACGTTGTGCAGGACCGTCAACCCGGCGTACGGCCGCGCGCGTTCCGCCCGGAGCCGTGCCCGCCGCAGGAACACCACGTCGTCGGCGGCGAAGCGTGCCGTGAGGTCCGGGAAGAGGCCGTTCTCAGTCAAGACCGGGCCGATCCCGCGCCGGAAGTCGCCATTCGACGACGGTAGGCGCGGCCGGTCATCGCCCGACCAGGGCGAGGTAATGTCCGATGTTTAGCCCGCCCACCAGCGGGTAGTCACCCTTTGATGTGCGCGAAACATGCCGAGCTGCCAGGGCGTGCACTGGCAGAGTATGTCAGTGCCGTCGCCGGCGTCATGCGCATGACGCCGGACGCGGTCTGGGCCGACAGCCGCCCTCCCGCCACCGCCTACCTGCCGCTTCGGCACCGCTGTCCGGAGTTCCCGGACCGGGACCTGCTCCTGGTCTGGGGCGAGCAGGACGGCTGGTTGATCGCCGCGGAGACCGAGCCCAGCGATGAGCCCGTGGTGGTGGCCTACCTCGGCGAGGACGTGCTCCCGGCACCCGATGTCGTGCACCGGTTCGTGGCCGACACGGCCGCGGGTGCCCGGCCCGGACAGCTCCAGCCACCCGGCTTCCGCACGGTCGGCGCCCACGATGACCTCGCCGACCGGCTCGGCGCCTACCTGACGGCCGAGGCCGCCGTCGTCTGACCGAGTGTGACGGTGCGTGACGTGCGGACGCCAAACACGAGGGACACGCGGCGGACGGAGTGGCTTGGACAGCATCTGGCGGGAAGGTCGTGTCGTCGCGGGCCGTTACCGGTTGGGGTCTCCGGTCGGCGAGGGCGCGATGGGCACGGTGTGGCGGGCGTTCGATGTGCGGCTCGGCCGCGTCGTGGCCGTCAAACAGCTACGTGCCGCCGTGGCGGCCACCGCCGACGAGACGTCCCGGGCACGGCAGCGGGTCTTCCGTGAGGCCCGGGCCGCCGCCGGGTTGACGCATCCGCACGCGGTCGCGGTCTACGACGTGGCCACCGATGACCAGGACCAGCCGGTCCTGGTCATGGAGTACGTGCCGTCGCGCAGCCTCGCCGACGTGCTCACCGAGCGTGGCGCCCTCCCGCCCGAGGACGTGTCCCGGATCGGTGCCCAGATCGCGGGTGCGCTGGCCACCGCGCACGCGGCGGGCATCGTGCACCGCGACGTCAAGCCCGCGAACATCCTGCTGACCACCGACAGCGACAACGACAACGACGAGGCCGCGGGCAGCGCCAAGATCACCGACTTCGGGTTGGCGCGCAGCAGCGGGGACGTCACCGTCACCGGAACCGGTCTGCTGGCGGGCACGCCCGCGTTCCTCGCCCCGGAGACCGCGCGCGGCGAACCGTCGACACCGGCCGCGGACGTGTTCTCCCTCGGCGCCACCCTCTACACCGCGATCGAGGGCACGCCGCCGTTCGGCACCGCCGACAACCCCGTCGCCCAGCTCCACCGGGTCGCCGCCGGAGGAGCCCCACCACCACGACGGGCCGGTGCCCTGGCGGCCCCGATCATGGCCATGCTGCACGACGACCCCGCGGCACGCCCCACCATGAGCCACGTCGCGGCCACCTTGGCCGGGCACGAGCCCGCACCGTCGCCCGCCGCGGCGCGAAGCCCTGCACCCACGCGGCTGGACCTGCACCCGATGACCCAGTACCGGGCCGTGCCCCCGCCGCCCGCGGCGCGGGCACGGTCGCGGCGACGAACGGGTTTCGCGGCGATCGCCGCGCTCGCCGTCGGCCTGTTCGTCCTGCTGGTCGTCGCGCTGTCGGCCGGCGGGGACGCCGAGCCCGACAGGGCGGCACCCGCGTCCACGACTCCGGCCACGACGACCACGCCGTCGCCCTCGGCCGATCCGGCGCTGCTCCGCCGGACGGTCACCGACTACTACACCCGGCTGGCCGACGACCCGGACCAGGCGTGGCACCTGCTCGGTCCCGCGCTCCGCGACCAGGGCCAGGAACGGTTCGAGGAACAGTGGAAGGACGCCAAGGACCTCCGGCTCGTCGGCACACCCACCGTCGAGGGTGACACCGTCGTCGCCGAGATCACCTACACCGCCGAGAGCCGCGGCCAGATCCACGAAACTCACCGGCACGGCCTGCTGGTCGACGACGGCACCGCCCTGATCAACTCCGACGAGGTTCTCTCAACCACGGTGGTGCGGGGCGGCGACAAGGGGAAGAAGGACGACGAGGACAAGGACGAGAAGCACAAGAAGAAGGAGGACAAGGACGACGACGGCAACTGACCAGCACCACCGGCTCCCGTCGCCGCAACGGCGTCCGTGGTCATGACCTGTCGGCGTGACCGGGGTCCGCGCCCGCGGCGCCGGGCTCGACGTCCAGGCCACGGAGTGCGACGGCACGGGTGATGTCGCTGGGTGTGACGATGCCGACGAGCCGTTCGCCGTCGAGTACCAGCGCGCGTCCGTCGGCGCCGCCACCCAGCCGCGGCAGCAGCGCGGTCAGGGGTTCGTCCGGCGCGGCCGTGGGCACCGCTCCCGGTGGGCACGCGGTCTGCCGCAGCACGGTGGTCGAACGGCGGTCCGGCGGTACCGCCCTGAGCCGGTTGAGGGTGACCAGCCCGGCGATCCGGCCGGTGTCGTCGAGCAGCGGATAGGCGGAGTGGCGGCGCGCCAGAGCGGTGTCGACGAGGAACTCGGCCACGCCGCGGTCGCCCGGCGCGGTGTCCGGGTCGGGTGTCATCACGTCCCGCACCCGCAGCCCGCCCAGTGTCGTGCCGGCGCGTGCCCGCTGCTCCTCGGCGCCGGCCATGGTCACCACGAACAGGCCGAGCAGAACCCACCACAGCCCGCTCGAGAAGCCGCGCACGGCGGCGAGGACACCGCCCGCCACCAACAGGAACCCGAACACACGTCCCGCGCGGGCCGCCCACACCGTCGCCCTGACCCGGTCCCCTCGCCACGCCCACAGCACCGCCCGCAGCACCCGGCCACCGTCCAACGGCGCCGCGGGCACCAGGTTGAACACCGCGAGCACCGCGTTGACCGCCGCCAGGTACAGCAGCACCTGCACCCACATCAACCCGCCGTCGAACCAGGCCGTCAGCCACGTCATGACCACGAACAACCCGGCGACGAGCAGACTGGCCAACGGTCCCACGACGGCGATGCGGAACTCCGCGCCCGGGCTCGGCGCGTCCCCGCGCAGCCGCGCCGCCCCGCCGAGCAACCACAGCGTGATGCCGTCGACCTCGACCCGGTTGCGCCGCGCCACCACCGCGTGCGCCAGTTCGTGCGCCAGCAGCGACAGCACGAACAACACCACCGTCAGCACCGCGGCCACCACGTAGGCGGTGGTCCCATAGGCGGGGAAGTCCACCGGCAGCCGCGCCAGCAGGGACACGAGCAGCAGCACCACGATGCCCAGCACGCTCCAGTGCAGGCCGACCACGACCCCGGCGATCCGTCCCAACCTCAGCGTCGCCTTCATCCTCCAGGAGTACCCACCCCGATGCGCCTACACGCCGATGACAGCCTCGGGCGCGGCACCGAGTCAATGCGGTTCTCCACACAAGAACGGTGTGGTGTTCCACAGTTCGATTCTGCGGAGCTCAGCAAGGTCCGCCCGAGCCGACCCGGCATAGCGTCGTGGGCATGTTCCTGAACACGATCCTGTCTGTCACCCTCGCCGTCGGCCCCGGCACCGTTCCGTCCACATCGGACATACCGGCGGTGGAGTTGCGTAACCAGCTGACCGGTCTTGTGACCGACCGGCATGTCACCGCCGGGCTGATCCACGTCCAGGACGGTACGCACCAGTGGTCGGACGCGGTGGGCGTGAGCGACCTGGCCACGGGGAAACCGGCCGACCCGAAGGGACACTTCCGGATCGGCAGCGTCACCAAGACCTTTGTGGCCACAGTGCTTCTGCAGTTGGTCGACGAGGGAGTGCTGGCGTGGACGAGCCGGTCGAGCGATACCTACCGGGTGTCGTACCCGCCGGCGAGCACATCACCGTCCGGCAGATCCTGCAGCACACGAGCCTCCTGCACGACTACATGAGCGAACCGGGCTACTCCACCAACCGTTGGCGCGGCGACGCCCGCTTCGACGACTACACGCCCCATGAACTGCTGGAGGTCGCGTTCACCGCGGACCAGGACGACGACCCCGCCATGCCCTGGCGCTACTCGAACACCAACTACGTCGTGGCCGGGTTACTGGTCGAGAAGCTGACCGGCCAACCGTACGGCGAGGAGGTGAAGCGCCGGATCCTGCGCCCGCTCGGCCTCGATGACACCAGCGTGCCCGGCCACCGAGCGTCCGTGCCCACGCCGCACGCCCGCGGCTACGAACCACTGCCGACGAACCCTCCGACGATCGTGGACGCCACGGAGATGGACCCGTCCCTCGACTGGGCGGCCGGTGAGATGATCTCCACTACCCGGGACCTGACCACGTTCGTCACGGCCCTGCTCGACGGGCGACTGACGAGCCGGGCAAGCCTGGCGGAGATGCGAGAGACGACAGCGGCCGATCCCCTGTTCCGCTACGGCTTGGGGCTGCAGGAGTTCACCCTCCCCTGCGCCGACGGGCCCAAGGCTGTGTGGGGGCACACCGGCCAACTGATCGGCTACCTCACCTTCGCGTTGACCGACGGGGAGGGCAGGTCGTTGGTGCTGTCACTGAACCCGTACGAACAAGACCCGCCCGCAGCGGCGGTGGTGTCCATCGGGATGACGGTGTTCTGCCGCTAGCGGCCGGTTCACGAAGCAGTTGCGCCGCACCGTCACGGCGTGCCGAGGACGTTCGCGGCCACGCGAGGGCGCAGTCCGCCACGGATCGCCTCGGCCCGCCACGACGTGATCCCCCGTGGGCCGCAGGCGCCGTTGTCGGTGACGATCCGGTTGACGCCGCGGACCGATCGCTTGGCTTGCCACCATCGAGGATCTGGCCGACTTTGTGAAGTCGAGGTGGACCCTGTGGCAGGCCCATGACCCGCAACAACTAGCGGCCGGTTCACGAAGCAGTTGCGCCGCGCTGTCACGGTGTGCCGAGGATGTTCGCCGCCACGCGAGGGGCGCAGTCCGCCACGGAATCGCCTCGGCCCGCCACGACGGTGATCCCCGTGGGCCGAAGGCACAGTTCCAGCACCCGCACGCGGTCGAGGGGTGACAGAGCCTCGTAGCGGCGGCGGAGGTCCGGGTCGTCGAACAGGTCGTCGCCGCGGATCGTGAGGTGGCGGTTGGGGTCGCGGGCGCCGAAGTCGATCAGTTTGCTGTCCTGCTCGAGGTTGACCCCGAACGCGGCGACCCAGTCGAGGGCCTGGCCGGCGCACAGGTCGAACACCTCGGCGAAGGTCACCGGGGTGACGACCGGGTTGAGGTAGGCGTCCGCGTCCACAACGGACTGGACAAGCGCCGACCCGCCGCCGTCCGCGGTCGGGCCGTAGCGGGTGCGGGACAGGCGCAGCCCGAGTGCGTGGACCGTGTGCAGATCGGGTCGCCCCCCGGGGCTCTCCGCGAGCAGGTGCACGAGCTCCCGTTCGAGCATGCGGTTGTGCTCGCCCAGGGCGCCGTAGAACCACAGGTACAGCAACCCGTCGTCGACGAGGTGGTCGGCCGCCCACGCGAGCCCCGCACGTGGGTCGGGCAGATGGTGCAGCACACCGGTCGACACGACGAGGTCGAACGTGGTGCCCACGTCGGCGTCCGGCACGCTGCCGTGCAGGAACTCGACGTTGGTCACGCCGTGCAGTTCGGCGAGTTTCCTGGCCACGGCCAGCGACTGCTCGCTCGCGTCGAAGCCGGTGAACCGTGCGTGCGGGTACTGCAGCGCGAGCGGGACCAGCCGATGCCCGGTGCCGCAACCGAGGTCGAGCACCTCCCAGCCGTCCAGCCGGTCATCCTCGAGCAGGCACGCGACCCCGAACGCCGTGTCGTGGATCAGCGGACCCGACGGATCCGGGGACGGGTACGGGTAGGCCTCGTACAGGTCGCGGGTCACCGACATCAGGCCGTTCCCTTCTCGTACAACACGCCGTCGCTCCAGATCCGGTCGACGCGGCCCCAGTCGGCGGCCGAGGCGACGTCCGGGAAGAAGCCGCGGCCGTTGTGGTTCGCGCTCGTGTTGCACAGCACGGGAATACCGCTGAGCCGGTGGTACTCGCGCAGCACCCTCGTCAGCGTCGGGTCGTCGTCGGCGCAGACGGTCTGCAGCCGTGCGGTGCCGTCGAGGTGCAACACCGCGGGGATGCGGCCCTTCCAGTCGTCGCGCACGTGGTGGTCGAACAACATGTGCGGATCGGGCACGCCCGGCTCGAAGATCTCGGGTGCGTGCTCGGTGAGGCAGATGGGCGCCACCGGGCGGTAGGGTTCCCGGCCCTTGACCTCGTTCAGCAGGTCCTTCATCGACGGGTCGACCGCGGGTGCGATGATGCTGCGCCCACCGAGTGCCCTCGGCCCCAGCTCCGCCCGCCCGTTGAGGAGTACGACCGGATCGCCGGTGCGGTGCAGGACGCCGGCGAGTTCCTCGGGGGTGCAGGGGGTGGTCCGCCAGCCCGCCGGGGGCGTGGCCGGCCCCATCACGGGCCCCTGCCGGGGGTGCCAGGTCAGCGGGGTGAGGCCGTCCCGCGCGGCAAGGTGGGCGCACGCGGCACCGATGGCCGAGCCGGAGTCGTTCGGGAACGGCGGCACCCACACCGCGCGGAACTCCGGCTGCGCACGCAGCGCGCTGTTCCACTTGATGTTGAGCGCGCAGCCGCCGACGAAGCACAGGTTCCACGGGCCGTCGCCACGCCACCTCCGCACCGCGGCGGTGGCGCGCTCGACCAGCAGATCCTCCAGGAACTGGTGGACGCTCGCGAGGACGTCGACGTCCGGCGCGTCGACGCGGGCCCGCAGTTCCCGGAAGAACGCGTGCACATAGGACAGTGACGGTTCGGCGTTGCTGCCCACTCCCGCGATTTCCGCCCGGTAGCGGGCGACGCGCGGCGTGTCGGCCTCGAAGTGCTTCTCGAACAGCTCGCGAAGCACCGCGACCACGTCCTGTTTGGGGCTGCCCATCGCGATGTAGGCCATCAGCTTGCCCGCGACCGACAGGTCGTCGACGGTCTTCGCCTCGTCGGCGCGCCGGAACGGGCCGAAGTGGTGTGCCGCGGACGCGTAGGCGTGCCCGATCAACGGGAACAGTTCGCCGCCGTTCGTCACGCCTTCCGCCGGGTCCACGTGGTAGAGGCGGGGGAACAGCCCGCCGTCCCAGATCAACACGAACGACGGCTCGCCCGCGAACGGAGCCGTGCAGTAGGCGCTGGCGAGGTGCCCGGCGACGTGCACGTAGCTGGTGAACGGCAACGTGGTGCCGTCGAGCCGGAACTCGCCGGTCCGGCCGGGGCGCAACAGGTCGGTGATCGTGTCGTTCTCGCGGTACGGCGCGACCGTGAGGGTGTCGGGCACCCCGTCGTCGGTGACGGACACCGAACCGGTCTCCCTGCCGTCCCAGCCGTCGATCACCCATTCGTCCACGTCGCCCGGCCGGTAACCGAAGTCGGCGAGGATCCGCCGCACCACGGCCATGTCCTCGACCTGGCTGTAGCGCAACCCGTTGTCGAGCTTCTCGATCTCGACGCTGAACACGAGCCTGCCGTCCTCCACGACGGCGACGGCGCCGTCGTGCGTCAGTTTCAACCCGCAGACGATCATTTCCGCTCCCCCTCGATCTCGTCGAGCAGCCGGGTCAGCTCGGCGGGGTCGACGTCACGGAGGAAGTCGTCCACAGTGGATTCGTCCACAGTGGAGTCGGCTGCCACCGGAGGAGTCGCGGGGGAAGCCTGGGCGGCGCCGCCGAGTTGTTCGATCTCCTCGGTCACCACCGCGCTCAGGTGCGCGGCGCTCGGGTTGTCGAAGACCTTCGTGACCGGCAGCTCGATCCCGTAGTGGTCCCGCAGCCGTGCGACGAGCTGGAGCGCCATCAGCGAGTCGGCGTCGAACTCGAAGAAGTTGTCGTGCACACCCACCCGGTCGAACCCGAGGATCTCGGCCATCTCGCCGGTGACGACGCGCTCGACGTCCGTCCTCGGCGGCGAGTAGGGCACGCTGACGTCGGGCCGCGGGTACCGGGACGACGGCGTCGGGGCAGGCTGTTCCCGCACCGGCGCGGGTGCGGGGGTGGGCGTGACCACCGGCGCCGGGACGGCAACGGGCACCGGCACGGGCGCCGGCTGCTGGACGGGCGGCGCGAGCGGAACCGGGTCCAGCCAGTAGCGCCGGTGCTCGAAGGGGTAGACCGGCAACGACAGCCTGCGCCGCCGGGAATGACGCCACAGCGCGGCGAAGTCCACGTCCACGCCCGCGGTCCACGCGGTGCCGACCGCCTGCAGGAACGTGCGCACCCCGTCGCCGCGCTTGCGCGGGTCGGCCTGCAGGGACGCGGCCGCCACCCACGTCCTCGCGGTCGCCAGTTCCAGCATCGACAGCAGGGCGGTGCCCGGACCGACGTCGAGCACCACGAGGTCCTCGACCGCGGCGAGGGTGGCGCAGCCGTCGGCGAACCGCACGGGCTCCCGCAGGTGCCGCACCCAGTAGTCGGGGTCGGTGGCTTCGGCCTCGGTCACCCAGTCACCGGTGACGTTGGAGACGAACCGCGCCGTGGGCGCCGACAGCTCGACCGTGTCGAGCACCGCGCGGTACTCGTCGAGCACGGCGTCCATCATCGCGGAGTGGAACGCGTGCGAGACCGCGAGCCTGCGCACCCGGACCCCGTCCGACTCGAGCCGCTCGACCACCGGGTCGAGCGCCTCCGACGGACCGGACAGCGTCACCAGCGCGGGACCGTTGACCGCGGCGAGGTCGACGCCGTCGGTGAGGTACGGCGCGACCGCCTCCGGTGACAGCGGGACCGACACCATGCCGCCCGCGGGCAGAGCGGCCATGAGGCGGGCCCGCTCGGTGACCACCCGGATCCCGTCCTTGACACTGAGCACACCGGCGACGACCGCGGCCACGTACTCGCCGAGGCTGTGGCCGAGCATCGCGACGGGCTCGACGCCCAGGCCGCGCAGCAGGGCGGCCGCGGCGTACTCGACCACGAACATGGCGGGCTGGGTGATCGCCGTGTCGCGCAGCCGTTCCGCGGCGCCCGCGTCGCCGGGGGCGGCCGTGACCAGCAGGTCGCGTAGCTCGTCGCCGATCGGACACGCCGTCAGGCACTCCTCGACGGCGTCCCGGTAGACGGGGAACGCCTCGTACAGGTGTGCCGCCATGCCCGGGTGCTGCGCGCCCTGTCCCTGGAACAGCAGCGCGACCCCGGCGACCGCGTCGGTGCGGCGGGTCGCGACCCGGGACGATCCGGAGGTGCCGAGCGCGTAGCTCGCGTCCTCCGGGTCGCGGACGGCGACCGCCCTGCGGTGGCGGAGCTGCCTGCGGCCCACCTGCAGCGTGTAGGCGACGTCGGCGAACTCGGC
Organism: Actinophytocola sp. NPDC049390; assembly: GCF_044466355.1. NCBI lineage: Bacteria > Bacillati > Actinomycetota > Actinomycetes > Pseudonocardiales > Pseudonocardiaceae > Actinophytocola > Actinophytocola sp. NPDC049390. The sequence goes on along the minus strand of NZ_JBITMQ010000016.1, from coordinate 81,422 downwards.
GCCCGGGTTGGCGGCGAGCCACCGCACCAGGTTCTGGCTCATGGTCTCCAGGGCCGTCGCGGTGTGGGCGGACAGCAGCAGGAGCTGGCTGCCCGGTGCCGGGTCGCCCTCCGGCTGGTCCGGCGGCTGTTCGATGATCACGTGGGCGTTGCTGCCGCCCATCCCGATCGAGTTCACGCCGGCCCGGCGCGGTTCCGGTCCCGGCCAGTCGATCAGCTCGTTGTTGACGAAGAACGGGCTGTCCTCCAGTCCGAGCTGGGGGTTGGGCTCGCGGAAGTGCAGCGTCGGCGGGATCATGCCGTGCCGCAGGGCCTGTGTGGCCTTGATGAAGCTCGCCACGCCCGCACCGGCGTCCAGGTGCCCGATGTTCGGCTTCACGGACCCGAGGGCGCACGTGCCGACGGCGTCGCTGGTCTCGCGGAACGCCTGCGTCATCGCGGTCACCTCGATCGGGTCACCGAGCGGGGTGCCGGTGCCGTGCGCCTCCACGTACCCGATGTCGTCCGCGGTCAGCTCCGCGGCGAGCAGGGCGCTCGCCATCGCCTTCGCCTGTCCGTGCACGCTCGGCGCGGTGAAGCTGACCTTGTTCGACCCGTCGTTGTTGATCGACGTGCCCTTGATGACGGCGTACACGTGGTCGCCGTCGGCGAGCGCCTCCGACAGGTGCTTGAGCATGACGACCCCGGCGCCGTTGCCCACGACGCTGCCCGCGGAGCCCGCGTCGAACGCCCGGCAGTGCCCGTCCGGCGACGACGTGCCGCCCGGCACGTGCAGGTAGCCCGCGCCGAACGGCATCCGGACCGACGAGCCGCCCGCCAGCGCCATGTCGCACTCGTCGTTGAGGATCGCCTGGCACGCCATGTGGATGGCGGTCAGGGAGCTGGAACACGCGGTCTGCACGGCGATGCTGGGCCCGGTCAGGTCGAGCTTGTAGGACACCCGCGCCGGGAGGTACTCCTTGTCGCCGCCGAGCATGATGTGCAGGTCGCTCATCACGTCGACGATCCGGCCGTTCGGGATGATGTTCATCGGCAGGTAGGTGTTCATCGTGCACCCGCCGTAGACCCCGATCCGGCCGTCGTAGCGGGCCGGGTCGTACCCGGCGTCCTCGAGCGCGTGGTAGGACACCTCGAGGAAGTGGCGGTGCTGCGGGTCCATGATCTCGGCCTCGCGCGCGTTGTAGCCGAAGAAGGACGCGTCGAATCCCTCCCCGTCGCGGAACACCCCGGCCGCCTTGACGTACTTCGGGTTCGCCAGCAGGTCCGGCGCGACGCCCCGCGCGCGGAGCTCGTCGTCGGTGAAGAACGTGATCGACTCGACGCCCTCGCGCAGGTTGCGCCAGTACTGGTCGGGGTCGTCCGCGCCCGGCAGCCGGCACGCCATGCCGATCACCGCGATGTCGGCGGGTGTCGTCTCGTACTGGGTGGGCATGTCAGCCTCCTCGTCGTCGGTCAGCCTCTGCGCTGGCGTCCGCGCACGCGCCGGGCGGTGCCCAGCGACGGGGTTCTGGCGGTGGTGTCCTGGGGGTTGGCGCGCATGCTCTCCAGGTAGGCGGAGAGGCTGCGCGCGGTCGGGTACTGGAAGAGCTTCGGGACGGAGACGTCGATCGTGGTGGCCTCCCTGACCGCCGCGGCGACGCGCGCGAGCAGCAGCGAGCTGCCCCCGATCTCGAAGAAGTTCGCGTCCACGTCGAACTCGTGCAGGCCGAGCACCTCCCGCCAGATGCCGACGACGACGGGCAGGAGCTGCCCGTCCGCACGCGTGGACCGGGTCGACGCGTCCGGCCGGTCGGCCGTGGCGAGCAGTGCGCGGGTGTCGAGCTTGCCGTTGCGGGTCCTCGGGAGGGTGTCGAGCACGACGACGCGCGCGGGCATCATGTAGCCGGGCAGCCGCTCGGCGAGCGCGACGCGCAGTTCGGTGGCGTCGGCCGAGGAGCCGGTGACGAAGGCGAGCAGGCGAGGGCCGTTCGCGCCCGGCGCGACGAGCACCGCGCAGTCGGCGACCAGTGGCCGCAGCTGCGCCTCCACCTCGCCGGGTTCGATGCGATAGCCGCGGATCTTCACCTGGTCGTCGAGCCTGCCGGTGATCACGAGCCGGCCGTCCGGGAGCACGCGGCCGCGGTCACCGGTGCGGTACATGCGGCCGTGCCCCAGCACGGTGTCGGGCAGGAACCGCGCGGCCGTCTCCTCGGGGCGGTTGACGTACCCTGCGCCGACCCCCGGCCCGCCGATGTACACCTCGCCGTACAGGGTCGGCGGCAGCGGCCGGTGGTACCGGTCGAGCACGTACAGCCGGGCCAGCCCGGTCGGCGTCCCCACCGGCAGCGCGGCGCCCTCCGCCGCGGTGCCGGGTGCGGTCAGGTACATGGCGCAGTTGATGCTGGTCTCGGTCGGTCCGTAGCCGTTGTAGATGTGGCAGCCGGGCGCGAACAGCGGGCGGACCCGTTCCACGACGGTGCTGGTGAGCATCTCCCCGGCGATCTGCACCACCTCGATCGTGTGCATCGGGGTGTCGCGCGCGGTCAGCTCCCGGATGAACGTCGGTGTCGCGTAGAGCGCGTTCGCCCGGTCCCGTGCGAGGAACCCGCCGAACCCCGCGGCGGAGTACCGCTCACCGGGCAGCGGCAGGCAGATCGCGCCACCGAACACGAGGACCGTGAGCAGTTCCTGCAACCCCACGTCGAACGACAGCGCGCAGGTCTGCGCCATCCGCATGCCGGGCCCGGCCGGGAACTCGCGTGCCTGCCAGCACAGCAACGGCAGCACGCTGTCGTCGGTGATGATCACGCCCTTGGGACGCCCGGTCGTGCCGGACGTGTAGACGACGTAGGCGACGGCCTTCCCGTCCCGCACCGGCAACGAGTCCGAAGTGTCCACATCGGACTCCCCGACCGCCTCGGCGGCCGCCTCGTCGATGGGCAGGACCGCCGGGGACACACCGGCGTCGGCGGCCAGGGCCGTGATCCGGCCGACGTCCTCCGGCGCGGCGAAGACGGCGGCCACGGACGCGTCGGCGAGCATGAACCGCAGGCGCTCGTTGGGCAGGTCCGGCATCAACGGCATGAACGCGTACCCAGCGCGCAGTGCGGCCACCATGCCCGCGACGAACCGGGGCCCGCCCTCGAAGAACAGGGCGGCCACCGGCGTGCCGCCGTCCCGCGGTGCGGGCGGCAGAGCCGTCGCCAGCCGCGCCGTCCACGCGCCCAGTTCGGCGTAGGACCAGGTGCGCTCGCCGTGCACGACGGCGGGCGAGTCCGGCACGGTCCGGACCTGCTCGACGAACCGGGCGGCCAGTGACGCGGGCCCGACCTCGACCTCGCCAGGCACGAGGACCGATCCCGGACCGTGCCAGGTCGGGAGGTCCCGCAACGATTCGCGGGGTGCGGCGAGTGCCGCGGACACGAACGTGCGCAGGCTTTCCGCGAGGTGGCGTGCGGTGTCGGCGTCGAACACCTCGGTGCTGTGGTTGACGCGCACGACGAGCCCGTCGCCGGTCCGCCCGAACGTCACGTCCAGCTCGGTGACCGCGGTCCGCACCGGCAGGGGCCACGAACTGGCCGTGAACGGCCCCAGCTCGCCCTCGGCCGCCTCGATCTCGAGCGCGAGCCCGGCGATGCCCGCCTGTCCCGGCGCGCCGTCGTCGTAGAACCCGCAGCTGACCTGGAACAGCGGTGAGGGGTCGGCGCCGACGCCGAGCTGTTCCACGAGGCTCGGCAGCGGCACGCGTGCCCGTGCCAGCACGGTCGCCAGCGCGTCGCGGCCGCGGGCGATCCGGTCGACGAGACTGTCCTCGCCGCCGGTCGCGGCGATGCGGACAGGCACGGTGTTGATCAGGTAACCGACCGCGCCGGCGAGCCGGGGGCCGGACCGCAGCGCGACCGGGACGCCGACCACGACGTCGCTCTGCCCGCAGATCCGGTCGAGGAAACCGTGGTAGGCGGCCAGGAGCACGGTGTACGGGGTGGCACCCTGTTCGGCGGCGATCCGGTCGAGCGCGGCGGTGTCCTCGGCGCCGAACCGCAACGTGGTCACGTCGCCGACAAACCGGGTGCCGGTGCCGCGTTCACGGTCCCTCGGCAGGTCCAGGACGGGTGCGTCCCGCAGTTCGTCGGTCCAGTCGGCCAGTGCGGCCTGACCTTCGGCGGAGGACAGGTAGGCGTTCTCGGCGGCGACCACGGTGGCCACGTCCGGCGCGGGCGGCAGCGGGGTGCCTTCGTAGAGCGCGCCGAGCTCGGTGCGGATCACGGCGAGCGAATGCAGGTCCGACACCAGATGCGAGGCGACGATCAGCAGGACCGGCGGCCGGGCCGGGGAACGGAACAGGACGAGCCGGAACAGCGGGTCCTCGGCCAGGTCGACCGGCCGCGCGGCCTCGGCGGCGACGGCGTCGGCCAGTTCGCCGCTGTCGCCGTCCACGTCCCGCACGGTGAACCATGCGTGGTCACCGACCCGCCATTCGTCGCGCACGACGCGCACCCCGTCGTGGCGGAAGCGGCTGCGCAGCTGCGCGTGCCGTGCGACGAGGGCGAGGGTGGCCGCGCGGAACCGGTCCGCGTCCGGGTCCGGGGTGAGCTCGACGGCCCGTGCCAGCACGTACGCCGCCGCGCTGCCCTCGTTCCACTGGCTGAGGAACCACAGCGCCTGCTGGCCCCTGGTCACCTCTCCCGGCGCCGCGGCGCGCGGCGGCGGCCCAGCGGGTGTGAGGGCGGCGATGTCCCGCAGCGTCGCGCCGCCAAGCAGCGCGTCGAGACCGGGCACGGTTCGGCCGCTCTCGGCCAGGGCCTGCTGGAGGTGCATGGCGCGCAGGGAGTCCAGCCCGGACGCGGTCAGCGGGCGGTCGTCGGCGAGCGAGCCGACCGGCACACCGAGGACCTCCGCGACGAGTTCGGCGGCCTCGCCCGGGTCCTCGGCGCCCGCACCGGTCACCCCGCCGGGTCCGCCGCGGACGACGACCGGCAACGCGCCGGTCAGGTAGTCGTCCCGGCACGCGGCCCTGCGCACCTTCCCGCTCGTGGTCCTCGGCACGCCCGCGGGTTTCACGAGCACGACCTCGTCGAGCGCGAGCCCGTGTTCCCTGGCGACCGCCTGCCGGATGCGGGCGACCGCGTCCTCCGGGTCCGGCACTCCCCCACGGACGGCCTGCACCACGACCAGCCGGTCGTCATCCGTGGTGAACGCGGCACCCGCGCCCGCCACCAGCCGGGGTTCGACCGCCTGGACCGTCGCCTCCACGTCCTGCGGGTGGTGGTTGCGGCCGCGGACGATCAGCAGGTCCTTCACACGGCCGGTGACGAACACCTCGCCGTCGAGCACGAATCCCAGGTCGCCGGTGCGCAGGAACGTCCTCGGGTCACCGGGCAACGCGGCGCGGAAGTGCTCCTCCGTCGCGCTCGGGTCGCGCCAGTACCCGCCGGCCACGTTCGGGCCGTGCACCCAGATCTCGCCCTCGGTCCCGTCGGGCACCGCGGTGCCGTCCCGGACGATCACCACGTCGGTCACCGCGGCGCCGCAGGACACGTGCGGTTCGACGCGCGGCCGCCTGCCCGCGCTGGCGCTGACGAGCAGCGTGGCCTCGGCGAGCCCGTAGCAGGGCACGAGGCTCTCCGCGCGGAATCCGCACCGCGCGAACGTTTCCGCGAACGCCGTGAGCACGCGCGGGTGCACGGGCTCGCTGCCGTTGCACGCGACCTGCCAGCTGGACAGGTCGAGGCCGGGCAGGTCGTCGGCGCGGACGCGCCGCACGCACTGGTCGTAGCCGAAGTTCGGGGCCGGGGAGATCGTGCCCCGGTACCGGCTGATCGCCCGCAGCCAGCGGACCGGCTCGCGCAGGAAGGTCGCGGGCGGCATGAGCACCGCGGTCGCGCCGAGGTACAGGGGGTGGAGCACGCCGCCGATGAGACCCATGTCGTGGAAGAACGGCAGCCAGCTCACGACGACCGCGTCGTCGCCCTGCCCGAACGCGGCCCGCATCTGTTCCTGGTTCGCCATCAGGTTGCGGTGGCTCACCATGACGCCGCGGGGCGAGCCGGTCGAGCCCGAGGTGTACTGCAGCAGCGCGAGATCCGCGGACGCGGACGCGAGTTCGGTCTCGTCGTCGTCGAGGTCCCGCACGTGCGCGACCGGCCATTCGCCGCGCAGCCACGCCGTGACGTCCGTGTCCGGGAAGTCGGTCAGCACCAGGGACACGTCGGCGTCACGCAGGATCGCGTGCATGCCCGCCGTGGAGGCGCCGTGCGCGACCGGGGCCGCGAGGGGCACCGCGACCCGGCCCGCACGCAGCACCCCGAGGAACCCGGCGACGAAGTCCAGTGACGGGGTGTACAGCAACGCCACCCGGTCGCCGACCGCACCGTGCCGGCGCACGCCTCGGGCCACCCGGTCCGCCTCGGCACGCAACTGTCCGTACGTGAGCCGGGCGGTCTCGGTCTCCCCGTCGCCGAGCAGCCGGTACGCAACCGCGTCCGGGCGGTCGCGGGACCACTCGTCGAGCCTGCCGAGCAGGGTGTCCGAACTGGACGGTTGGCTGCCGGTCATCGCTCCTCCGTGGTCGCGTGCATGGCTGGGTTCCTCCGTGTCCGCCGGTAGCCCGCCGCCTGCAGCTCGTACAGGCGGGCGTACACGCCGCGCGCCGCGCGGAGCTCGTCGTGGGTGCCCGCCTCGGCGACGCGTCCCGCGTCGAGCACGACGACCAGGTCGGCGTCGCGCACGCTCGAGAACCGGTGGGACACGAGGACCGTGACGGTTCCGGTCGTGGCGCCGTACTCGCGTGCGGCGGCGACGTGGCGGCGCAGCAACGCTCGTTCGGTCTCCGCGTCGATGGCCGACGTGGGCTCGTCGAACACCTGCAGCAGCGGGGAACGGCGCATCATGCCGCGTGCCAAGCCGATCCGCTGCCACTGACCGCCGGACAGCTCGGTGCCGTGCGGGAAGCTGGCGCCGAGCTGGGTCCTGGTGCCGGCCGGGAGAGCGGCGACGACGGTGTCCGCGTCGGCGCGGGTCAGCGCCGACGCGACCGCGGCCGCGTCGTCCAGCGCGGGCAGGTGCCCGACGCCGACGGCTTCCCGCACCTCGAACTCGAGGCGGGCGAAGTCCTGGAACAGGCCGGTCGTGCGTCCGCGCCACTTCTCGCTGTCGAGGTCGGCGAGCGGGGTGCCGTCGACGAGGATCTCGCCGCCGTCCGGCTGGTGCATCGCGGTCAGCAACGCGACGAGCGTGCTCTTGCCGCTGCCGTTCTCGCCGACCAGACCGATGACGGTGCCCGCGGGCAGGTGCAGGTCGACACCGGCGAGCACGTCGGTCGCCGCGCCCGGGTAGCGGAACCGCAGCCCGCACAACGTGATCCCGTCGCGCAGCACGTCGGGGGGTGCGGCGCCCCTCGGCCGGTCCGCCGGTGGGGCGGTCCGCCGCAGCCACACCAGTCCGCGCCCGGCCGCCGCGCACCGGTTCAGCAGACCGGCGAACCGGACCGTCTGCGTCATCTGCAACACGATGCTGGTGAGGAGCATGAGGACCATGACGACGTCGCCGACACCGACGCCACCGCGGGCGGCGCTCACGACGACCAGCAGCCCCGCTCCGGCGTACCCGGCGGTGAACACGAGCCAGCCCAGCGCGGACAGTGCGAACGCGCGGCGGGCCGCTCGGTCCAGCAGCCGGTCGCCGTCCACGCCGAGGCCGGTGTGGCGGGCCAGGATCTCGCGCTGGATCCCGTGCATGCGCAGTTCCCTCGCGGGCGCCGAGGTGGTGGCGAGCGTGAACAGGGTGCGTGCGCGCCGGTCGCCCTCGGCGGTGGCGGTGAGCGCCTCCTGCCGTACGCGTTCGGCACGGGAGCTCGCCAGCAGCGCGGGCACCGCGAACACCACCACCAGCAACAGCCACGGACTGACGGCGGCGAGCAGCGCCACGGTGCACAGGGCCCGCAGCGTCGCGCCGAGGAGCAGGGCGAGCACGTCCGCGCTCTCGGAGAGGCTCACCTGTTCCTTCGCCAGCACGGCGACGGTGTCGAGGTGGTCGCGCCGACGCTGGTGGTCGATGCCGACCGGGCGCAGCGAGAGCCGGACCAGTTCGCGGTCGACGGCGTGACCGGCGCCGGTCATCACCCGGTGTGCGAGCCGGACACCCCACAGACCGGCGACGAACCCCGCCGAGTTCACCGCCGCGATCGCGGCGCCGACCGCCACGGCCGTCGGCACGTCCCGCACCGCGGCGGCGTCGACGACCAGCTTGAGCCCGTACGCGGTGCACACGAGTGCGAGCGGCCGCACGGTGAACAACGCCATGCAGCCGATGGCGGCGGGCCGGTCGGCGCGCACGCACACCCCCACCGCCGCGGCGAGGCCGCGCATCCGGTCACCAGTCACGGCCGCGCACCTCCTCCCCGTCGAGGAAGCTCCGCGCCTGCAGGTGGAACAGGCGGGCGTACTCGCCGCCCGCGGCGACCAGGGTGTCGTGGTCGCCGTCCTCGGCGACCACGCCGTCGCGCAGCACCACGATCCGGTCGGCGAGGCGCACGGTCGCGAACCGGTGGCTGACGAGCACCGTGGTCAGCTCACGCGGCCCGGACAGCAGTGTGGCGTTGAGTTCGGCCTCGGCACGCACGTCGAGCGACGCGGTCGGTTCGTCGAGCACGAGCAGGCGGGCGCCGTGGCGGACCGCGAAGAACGCGCGGGCGAGCGCCACCCGCTGCCACTGCCCGCCGGAAAGCCCGGCCTCGTCGGCGAGTTCGCGCCGCCAGCCGTGGCGTTCGAGCACCTCGGCCACGCCCGCCTGCCGGGCGGCGGCGACGATCCCGGTGTGGTCGTCCGCGTGCTCCGGCGTGCCCAGCGCGATCGCGGCCGCCGGCGACAGCTCGTAGCGGGTGACGTCCTGGAACACCGCGGCGATCCGCCGCCGCCACGCCGTGAGGTCTACTGTGGACAGCGGGACGCCGTCGACGAGGACACGGCCGTCGTCGGGTTCGTACAGTCCGCACAACAGGTTCACGAGCGTGGACTTGCCCGCGCCGTTGAGCCCGACGATCGCGAGCGAGCGCCCGGCCGGGATGTCGAGGGTCAGCCGGTCGAACACCGGCCGGTCCCGTCCGGGGTAGGTGAACGTCACCGCCTCCAGGCGGATCCCGTCGGTGAGCGGTGGCGGGTCGGCGGCCCCGCCTCTGGCGGGTGGCACCACCGCCGTCAGGCGGGACACCAGTGGCACGGCGGCCGAGCCGTGCGCGATCGTGAGGTTGTCGGGGCTGGCGACGAGGATGCCGACCACGCCGAGCACCGCGCCCGCGTACGCCACGAACTCGCCAGCGCCGATGGCGCCGCCCGCCACCGCCGCCGCGAGCCAGCAGTACACGGCGAGCTGCGCCAGCAGCGTGCCCGCGCCGAGCGCGGGCACGAGCCACCACCGGCGGCCCTCGCCGCGCGGCGCGGTCACGGCGGCGAGCCACTCGCGGTGGAACCGCTGGTCCACCCAGCAGGCCAGGCCGAACAGGCGGAGGTCCTTGGCGTTCGCGGGGTCCAGCGCCATGCCGCGCAGGTAGTTCGGCCTGCGCAGCGACGCCGGCGCGGCGCCCAGAGCGCGGGCCCCGGCCCGGTAGTCCGCCACCGCACCCGAGGTGAACACGGCGAACGCGGCGAGCAGTCCGAGGCCGAGCCACCAGTGGAACCCGGCGAGGACGGCCGCGCAGCACACCCCTTGCAGGCGGATCGTGCCGACGGCGACGGCGGCCGCCAGCGCGTCGCGTGCGGTGGCCTTCGTGACGCCTGCCTCGGCGACGCCGGACACGAGCGCGAGCGTGTCCCGGTCCGCGAGGTGCCCGACGCCGTCCGGGGTCAGGCACGCGGCGAGCGTCCGGTTCCGGAGACGGCGGTCGACACGTCGGCCGAGCGCGTCGGCGAGCTGGGCGGCCGCCGGGTCGAGCAGTTGCTGCAGCACGAACAGGACACCGACCGCGGCGGTCGCGACCGCCGCGTCCCGGGCCGGGGTGCCCGCGACCAGGAGCGCGTCCGCGAGCCGTCCGACCGCGACGACCAGCGCGGCGGGCGTGATCCCCGCGGCGAGCACCACCACGGCGAGCGCGGCGGTGAGCCCGCCGTGCGCCCGGGGGAGTTCGCGCAGCAGCGCGCCGGTCGGCCGGCGCCACGCGCGCGCGGCTGCCGGAGCGGTCGGTGTCGACGTCACGAGGCGGGCTCGCTCGCCAGGTCGCGGAGCCGGGCCAGGTCCTCGAGGTGTTCGAGCACGGTGTCGGCGGGGAGCCCGAAGTCGATCAGGCAGGCGATCTCGTCGACGCCCGCGCCGGTGAGGCGGTGCACCATGGGCAACGCCTCGGCCGGGGTGCCGAACAACCCGTGGCTGGTGAAGTAGCGCTCGAACGCGAGCGCGGCCAGCGCGTCCTTGTCGGCCTGCGTGACCCGGTCGGGGTCGATCGACAGGTCCGTGCTGCGCGCGAGCTTCTCGTACAGGTTGATGTGGGCGCGCAGGTAGGCGGTGAGCGGCTCCCGCACCATCGCGCGGACGTCGTCGGTGTCCTTGCCGATGAACGTGTGCACCATCGCGGTCACCGTGTGGGCCTCGGGGTCGCGGCCGTGCTCGCGCAGCGCGTCGCGGTAGACCCGCACCCGGTCGGCGACGTCGGCCACGCTCTGCTCCACCAGCCCGGTCAGCACGTGGAGACCGAGTTCGGCCCCGGTCCGCCAGGTCTGCTCGGACGACGAGCTGGTGATCCACATCGGCAGCGTGCCCGCGGCGGGGTTGGGGAAGGTGCGGAACGAGATCTCCTTGCCCGCTCCGTCGACCCGCTGGATCCGGCCACCGGCGAGCAGTTCGCGCAGCGTCGCGAGGTGGTCGACGAGCACCTGCTTGCGCTTCTCGTAGTTGTCCGGCTGGAACACGAAGTCGTTGGCGTGCCAGCCGGACGCGAGCGCGATACCGGTGCGGCCGCCGGAGATGTTGTCCACGACCGACCAGTCCTCGGCGACGCGGACCGGGTCGTGGAGCGGCAGCACGACACTGCCCGCCCGGATGCGCAGGCGTTCGGTCGCCGTCGCGAGCGAGGCGGCGAGCACGGCGGGGCTCGGGTAGGGGGCGCCGAACGCGTCGAAGTGGCGTTCCGGCACCCACAGTGCCTCGAACCCGTTGCGGTCGGCGAACCGCGCGCAGTCGAGCATCATCCGGTACTGCTCACGGGTCTCGCGGCCGTGACCGGTGCCGAAGAAGAACAGGCTCCACCGCGGGCCCGCGGGGCGCGGTTCGTCCGTAGTCTTCCGGGCGCCGACCTGGAGCCGGTCCCTGAGCCGTTGCCGTTGTTCCGGACTCAATGCCGCGAGGCGGCCGCTGAGATCGTCTCCCACGTGTGCGCCCTTCCTTGCCAGCCTGTCCCGCAGCAGCGTGAACAGGGTCGACTCGTGACTGTGGACGAAGAAGTGGTCGCCCCGAACCTGCACGAACTCGAAGCCGTCGCCTGCCTTATCCGCCCAGCGGCGCACGTGGTCGGCGGTGACGGTGTGGTCACCGGCGCCGTGGATCGCGGTGATCGGCACCCCGGTCAGCACCGTGCCGTCGTCGACGTGGTTGCCGGTGACGGCGAAGTCGGCGCGCACGGTCGGCAGCAGCAGCCGCATCAGCTCGTGGTCACCCAGCACCTCGGCCGGGACCGCGCCGATCTCCCGCAGGCGCGCCACGAACTCGGCGTTCGACAGGTCCTCGCCGCTCTCGCGGACGAGGTCCGCGGTCGGGGACGGGTAGGACGCGAGGAACAGCCGCGTGGGCGGCCGGGAGCGTGCGGTGAGCACGCGCGCGGTCTCGAACGCGACGTGCGCGCCCATGCTGACGCCGAACAGCGCGTAGGGCCGGTCCAGCAACGGGTTCATCGCGTCGGCCAGCGCGGCGACCAGGTCGGGCATCCGCGTGAACGGCGGCTCGGCCACCCGGCCCAGCCTGCCGGGCAGGCGTACCGGGACGACCTCGACGTGCGGGGCGAGGAGCCCCTGCCAGTGCCGGAACGCGGTCGCGTTGCCCCCTGCGTAGGGCAGGCAGAACAGCCGGACCGGCGCGTCCACTGTGGACCGGGAGAACCAGGGCGCGGTCATCGCCCGCTCCCCTCGGGTGGGGTGAGGTCGACCAGCCCGCCCGCGAGCCAGCGCGGCAGCAGCGCGCGGTATCCGGTGGCGAGGGGGTCGCCGGACTGCCCGCCCGGCCAGCTGACCCGGAACTCCCCGGTGACGGGGTCGCTCACCATGCGCATGGCGGCGCCGAACCCCGCCGCCGCGGCGTCGACCGACTGCTGGCAACCGGCCCTCGGCACGTCCGGGTGGTCGATGGCCCAGCGCAGGCGGGGCAACGCCGGGGACAGCGGGTGACGCAGGCCGAGGCGGTTGACCGCACCCCATGGCGTGTCCGGCGCGCCCGGCCCCAGCTGCCGCTCCAGGTAGAGCGTCGCCGCCCGCACGGCCCAGCGCAGCAGGTGCGGCCAGTCGCGGAAGCCGGCGGGCGCGGTCGCCGGGTCGGCATCGGCGACGATCTCCGCGAGCTCGCCGTCGAGGGCGGCGAGTGAGGTGGCCCCGAACAGCTCGGCCGTCGGTGTGCGGGGTGCGAGGCCCGCCAGCGCCTTCCCGCGCACGATGCGGTGCAGCAGCACGAGGTAGTGCAGGCCGCGCGCGTGCACGTCCGCGGTGCCGTCCCAGCTCGCGACCGCCGCCGCGACCGCGGGGTGCGGCTCGAGGTAGGGCAGGAAGACCGTGCGCCACGGCCGGTAGAACGCGGCGTCCACATCGGACTGGACGACCGGGGCGGGGCGCCCCGCGCGCAGCGACTCCGCGATGCGCCGGGCGCGGTGGTGCGGGTAGGCGTTCTCGGCGACCGACCGCCCGTCCGGCATGCCCACGGCGGGGTCGCAGTTCGCGGTGACGAGCACCCGCTGCCCGACGACCTTCGGCACGCCCTCGGGCGGCACGACCCCGTCACCGCTCCCCCGGCGGACGAGCCGGCCCGCGACCGTCCACGCGGACCCGCCGTGCCGGTCGGTCACCAGCAGGTTCACCGGTGGCGCACCGGACACCGCGGCGGCGTCGCACGCCTGGCTGACCGTGCCGCACCGCACGAGGTCGCCCAGCCCCAGCTCGATCCCACCCGGTTCGAGCGCGAGCCAGCGCAGGACCGACCCGTCCGACAGCACCGGTCCCGCCTCCGCGAGCCGCACCCGGACCCGCGCGGTCCCGGTGCCCGCGGTGAGCACCTCGTCGCGGTCCACGACGGTCGCCGTCCCTGGCGCACCAGGGGTGAGTCGTTCGCCGGTGCGGCCGCACAACCGGGTCAGGCCCCACGACAGGTCCCTGGTGGTGCCCGCGAGGAACACCGGGAGCCCGGGGCGCAGGAACCCGCGCACCCCGGTGCCCTCGATCGTCGCCCCGGCCGCGACGAGGGTGTTCGGGACACCGAGCGCGAGGTGGATGTCGTTGGCGAGTTCGGTGCCCACCACCCAGCTGTTCGACCCGGCGGCGGGTTCGGTCCGCAGTGGCGTGCCGTCGGCCTGTTCGGCGCGCGCGGCGGTGAGGACCCGGCGGAGCAGAGCGGCGGCGGCCCGGTCGCACCGTTCTGTCCCGTCGAGCGCGGTCGTGGTGCCCAGCGACCGGTCGACGAGGTCGCCCGCGCCGGGCGCGAGTTCGTCGAGCCGGTCCCGCAGCTCACCGCCCGCGGGGTCGGTGAGCTGGTGGAACATGTCCTGTGCGACGAGCACGGAGTCGACGGCCGACCAGTTCGCGGGCGCCGCGCCGAGCACCGCGTACTCCCACGGCGTCGCCCGCGCGCGGAACGCGTTGACGCCCTCGGCGTACGCGTCGAGGACTGCGCGCTGGTGCGGAGGCAGCGCGGCGACGATCCGCTCGGCGTAGAAGGCGAAGCCGATGCGCCGGGCCCGCACGTCGTCGTCGAGCACCCGCTCGCCGAGCAGTTCGTGCAGTGTCCCGGCCGTCCGCCTGCGGGCGAGGTCCATCGCGAACCCGTGTGAGCGGGCCGTCGCGACGCCGAGCGCTCGCCACACCTCGGTCGTGGTGCCCGTCGCCCACGGCACCCCGAGCCGGTCGGTCCGCAGGTCCGGCGCGAGCGCCCGCACCGCGCGCGCCGCGTCGCGGTGGAACCGCCACATCGCCGCCAGCGCGGTCGCCTCGGTGCGCCACGCGCTGCGCGTGAGCCGGTCATCCGCTACCGACGCCGCGGCCGCCGCGACCCGCGTGCCCGCGGTGCGAACCGCGCACCGGAGCGCGAGCGCCACCGGCGACAGGTCCCACCACCGCGGTCCGCGGTCACCCATGGCGCACCACCCCCGCCACGGTGGCGAGGCGCCGGCCGGGGTCGTCGGCGGCCGCGCGCAGGTAGCGCGCCATCGCGGCGAGGACCCCGGTGGCGTCGTCCTTGGTGAGCAGGTCGGAGTTGTAGCCGAACCGCACCTCGGTGTCCCGGTCCGCGGTCCCCCGCCGCACCGCGAGGTGCGCTGGCACGAACGCGGGCTTGGGCCGGTCGGCCACGTCGAAGCCGTCCACCGGTTCGAAGGTCGTTTCGGCGCCCGCGGGGATCTCGGTGCCCTGGTTGACGACCGCGAGCGTCGCCTCGTACAGGCTCGACGAGCGGAACGCGGGGTCGGCCGCCCGCAGGGCGCCGAGCACCGGCGCGAGCGGCACGTGGGCGTCGTCGATCGCGCCGAGCATCGCCGCACGGGTGCGCGTCAGCACGTCGCCGACCGTGCCCGTGGCCCGTACCCGCAGGACCGACTGGGTGGCGAACAGGCCGATCGTGCCGGTGTGCGCGGGGCCGCGGTTGGCCATCGACGTGCCGACCCGCACGTCCTCGGCGCCGGTCACGCCGTGGAGGGCCGCGACGTACGCCGCCGCGCACGCGATGCCGAACGTCACGCCCCTGGCGGCGAGCCGCCGGGTCACGTCGGCGAGCCACGTCCGCTCCCAGGTGTCGGCGACGGTGAGCTGGCGGTAGCGGCGCCGCTCCGGGGTCCTCGGCCAGGTCATGGCGGGCAGGGGCGGTGCGAGCGCCGCGGCGCGGCGAGCCACGGCGACACCGTCGGCGAGTGCCGCGCCCTGGGCCTGTGCGTGGTCGCGGTAGTTGCCGGGCGGTGGCAGCGGCTCGCCCGCGTACCGGGCTGCCAGGTCGCGCAGGTAGACGGCGTGGGAGACCTCGTCGCACCGCAGGTGCGGCAGCGGGGCGAGCAGGACGTGCGTGCGCTCGTCGACCGACAGCAGCAGAGCGTGGTGCGGTGCGGTGGAACGGACGTCGACCGGGGTTGCCATGAGCGCGCCCGCCCGTGCCGCCGCGTCGGCCAGGCCGGAGATCGGTTCGGCCGTCAGCCGCGCCCGTTCCGGTGGCCGGATCACCATCAGCGGGCTCGGGGAGAACACGAAGTGGGTGCGCAGCATCTCGTGCCTCGCGACCAGCGCGTCGAGTGCCGCCCGGAGCGCCGGGACGTCGACCGGCCCGGTGATCCGCGCGGAGACGAGGTCGACGTGCGGGGACAGCCCGTCCTTCGCGGCCGCGGCGGCGAGCATCTGGGACTGCGACGGCGACGGAGTGGCCGGCACGCCGCCGAGCACGCGCAGCAGCCGGTCGCGCAGCTCCGCGCGATCCGCCGCCGCGGTCACGACTTCCCTCGCCACGGCCGGGTCACCGCGTCGAGGCGCAGCGCCATCTTGTCGGTGAGCGTCACGCCGAGCCCCTGTGCCGCCTCCTGCGCCTGGCGGCGGTCGTGGACCCCGACGATGGGCACCGCGCCCTGGTGCCGCAGCCAGGCGAGCGCGACCGCGGCGGGTGAGGTCGCGAGCCGGTCGGCGTACCGGATCAGCAGTTGGATCACGGGGTCGGCCTGCCGCAGCACCTGCTCGTTCAGCGGTCTGCGGCCGGTCATGGCGTCACCCGCGCGGTAGCGCCCGGACAGCAGGCCCTGGCCGAGGGCGCTGTGTGCCAGCAGCACGATGCCCTCCGCGCGGCAGAGGTCGGCGACCCCGTCGCGTTCGACACGGCGGTCGCAGAGGTTGTACCGGGCCTGGTGTGCGCTGACCCGTTCACCGTGCTCGGCCAGCGCGGCGACGGTCGCGCGCAGCCCGTCCGAGGACAGGTTGGACGTGCCGAGGGATTCGACGAGCCCGGCGCGGCGCGCGGCGGCGAGGTGTCCGGCCAGTCGCCGCAGGAGCGGGCGCGGTGGCTCGTGGTGGACCTGGTAGAGGTGCGCTCGGTCGATGCGCAGCCTGCGGTTGCCGCGCTCGACCGCGCGCAGGAACTGGCCCCTGGCCAGGCGCCACGGGTAGGGGAAGAACTTCGTCGAGACGATCGCGGCGCCGCCCGCGCAGTCGCCGAGCAACCGTTCGGCCCGCCCCCTGCTGTAGACCTCGGCGGTGTCGTAGCACCGCACCCCGTGCTCGGTGAGCGTCTCGACCGCGGCGCGCACGTCCGTGTCGCCGAACCGCGTCCCGTACCCCCAGGTGCGCCGGTTTCCCCACGACCAGCACCCGGCGACGACCGGGATCTGGGCCACCTCGGCGGTGAAGGTGGTCATCGCCATCCGCTCAGCCATGGCGCTCCCAGAAGGCCGGGTCGGGCTTGGGCAGCGCCGTGATCCGCGGTACCGGCGACGTCGCCAGCACGACCAGGGAGATCGGCAGCGCGAGCAGGCAGACGACGAGTGCCGTGCCGGGGCCCCACGCGTTGCCCGCCGCACCGCCGAGGAGCGCGCCGATCGGGACGGCGCCGAGGACGAAGACCCAGCTGCCCGCCATCACGCGGCCGAGGAGGTGTTCGGGCGTGACCGACTGGCGGATGCTGAGCGACTGCACGCTGTAGGCGGCGATGGCGAAGCACCAGACGACGAACACGGCGGTGCACAGCGCGACCGAGCCGAGTCCCGCGTCGTCGGGCAGGACCAGCGCGAACGGCAGGATCGTGCCCGCAGCCTGCATGAGAGTCATGGCCCGGCCGATGCCGAGCGCCGCAGCGATCCTCGACGAAGCGAAACTGCCCAGGATCGCGCCGACGCTGCCACAGCCGAGCACCATCCCGATCTGGGTGACGGACATGCCGAGGCCGTTGGCGGCGTGCACGAGGAACACGGTCGTCGCGGCCGAGTCGACGAGGTTGTACGTGGTCGCGGTGGCGATCGTGGCGCGCAGCACCGGGTGCGCGACGACCGCCCGAAGGCCCACCGTGATCTCGCGGAGCAGGTGCCGCTCGGCCCGGTCGCGCACGGTTTCCACCACCCGGATGCGCAACAGGGTGGCCGTGGCGACGAGGAAGCTGAGCGCGTCGAGCACCAGCACCCACCCGAGCCCGACCCACCCGAGCAACAACCCGGCGATGCCGGGCCCCGCGGTCTCGGCGATGGACTGGGCGCCGAACAGCCTGCCGTTGGCCCTGGCGAGGTCGCCCTCCCCGACCACGGCGGGCACCAGCGCGGGATAACCGACCTCCGCGAACTGCGCGAGGACACCGAGCACGGCGACGCCCGCGACGAGCACGACCAGCACGGCGTCCCCGTTGAACGCGGCGGCGGCGAGCAGTGCGAGCACGACCGCCTGCGCCGTGTTGACCGCGATCAGCACCGGCCTGCGCCGCAACCGGTCCGTCCACA
Organism: Actinophytocola sp. NPDC049390; assembly: GCF_044466355.1. NCBI lineage: Bacteria > Bacillati > Actinomycetota > Actinomycetes > Pseudonocardiales > Pseudonocardiaceae > Actinophytocola > Actinophytocola sp. NPDC049390. The sequence continues at coordinate 63,815 of NZ_JBITMQ010000016.1, read as the reverse complement.
CCCCGATGAGCGGCATCGCGACCATGACCGGTGCGAACGCCGCGGCACGCAGCAGGCCCAGCTGGCCGGATGTCGCGTGCAACGCGCTGAGGGCGTACAGCGGCAGGGCCAGCTTCGTGACCTCGCTGCCGACCTGGCTCACCAGCTGCCCCGACCAGAGCAGCCGCAGGTTGACCTCGGCGCGCCGGGTGTCGGTGGATGCGGACGTCATGTGCCTCCTAGCGGAGAAGTTCCGGGGGTGGCGGGCCGGCTGTCGCCTGCCCGCCACCGGCGAGTGCGCGGGGCGCCCCGGCTCACTCACGGATGCTCGTCACGGACGAGCCCGGCTCACTCGTCGTCCTCCTCCTCGAAGGCGGCGAGCACGGCCTCGGCCTCCTCACCATCGAGGATGGAGTCGTGGAACGTCTCGACTGGCATGTTGATTCACCCCCCTCCATCTGTTTTTGGGCAGGCGACTACCGTGCGCCGATTACCCGGCACACGGAAGAACATTGATTGTCGACCGAATCCGCGGCCCACGCGGAGGCGGCCACCGGTCTCATCTTGGGGAGGACGTACGCGAGCCAACAACCCGGAATTGATGTGACATACATCACGTTGACTGTTTTCCTATCACATCTACGCTCAGGTAGAAGCTTTCGCAAATGGCGCCGATCAGCGAGTTGTGCGGACAACACGCCGATCGGCCTATTTCTGCGTACGTCACAAACAGGACGCATCTCGCCGTTCCATGCCGCCGCGAATCGACCCGGTTTCGACCGCTTTTCGAGTATGCGAACTTGAGCGTTGAACAATTCGGAATGACTCTGAGTAGATGTCTTTCCACCCGATCAGCGGGTTGACACAATTGACGCGGAAATCCGTCCCCCTGAGCCCGGCGGAGCGTGAGGGCGGATTCGCGCCGGCTCCGGATGTCGTGCTGATGTGGGCCGTGTCACGAGCGGCGGCCGAACACGGTGTGCCACGATCCTTGTGGTGTCACCCGTCGGGAGGGAGCTCCATGAGCGTGTCGGAAACGGTGCCGGCAGGCCAGGTGGTGAACACCGACCGCTATCCCTTGTCCGAGCCGGACGGGCCGGGCTGGCGGGCCGTCGTCGACAGCACGCGTGCCGGGCTCTCAGATGTCGGTTGTTGCGTGCTTCCCGAGTTCATCAGACCCTCGCTGCTCACCGCGCTGCGGGAGGAATGCGCGCGGATAGCCCCGTTGGCGCACAGCGAGGTCGAACGTGTCAACGCGTACAACATCGCGCTCGACTCGCCGCTGCCGAACGGGCATCCGGCTCGCCGGGTCATGGAACGCGGGAACGCGTTCGTCGCTCGCGACCACATCCCGGTGGCCTCGGTCATCCAGCAGCTCTACGCCAGCCCGGTGTTCCAGCGCTTCGTCGCCGACTGCTTCGGGTTGGACGAGCTGCACGAGCTGGCCGATCCGTTGTCCGGCCTGACCCTCAACGTGATCGCGCCGGGCCGCGCCCACCCGTGGCACTTCGACACCAACGAGTTCACCGTCAGCATGCTGACCCAGCCCGCCGACGACGGTGGCGTGTTCGAGTACTGCCCGAACATCCGCTCCGCCGACGCGGAGAACTTCGCGGACGTCGAGGCCGTGCTCGCCGGCCGCGGCGACCACCTCGTCCGCGAGCTCGAACTGCGCCCCGGCGACCTGCAACTGTTCCGCGGCCGGTTCTCGCTGCACCGGGTCAGCACCGTGCGCGGCTCGGTGGCCCGGCACACGGCGATCTTCGCCTACAGCGAGCGGCCCGGCGTGATCGGCAGCGTGGAACGCACCAGGCAGCTCTTCGGCCGGGTGACCCCCGCGCACACACAGGGCCAGACCGTCCGAGGCGACCACCTGCTCGACTAGTGGGGAATGAGCCGTGCACTTCGACACGACCGGCAAGGTCTCCTTCGACCACGTCTACACCGAACCCGATCCCCGCCCCTACTTCTCCGCCCTGCGCGAGTTCGACTACCAGCTGCCGCAGCTGGCCAAGCCGTACTTCGCGGAGCTGATCGCGGGGTGCGACCAGCCGACCGTGCTGGACGTCGGCTGCTCGTACGGCGTCAACGCCGCGTTGTACCGGTGGGACACGACGATGGACGAGCTCTACGAGCACTACGCGAGCGCGCGGACGGCCGGCATGGACCGCGCCGAGCTGATCGCGGACGACCGTGCGCGGGTCGCGCGGGCCGGCGTCCGGTTCATCGGGCTGGACGTGTCGGCACCGGCGTTGGAGTACGCCCGCGCCGCCGGTTTCGTCGACGTGGCGATCCACGCGGACCTCGAACGACACGAGCCGACCGGATCGCAGCGCGCCCAGCTGGCCGAGGCGGACCTGGTGGTCTCGACCGGCTGCGTCGGCTACGTCACCGAACGGACCATCGCCCGCATCGCGAGCCTTCCCGGCGGGCGGCAGCCCGTGATGGCACACTTCGTGCTGCGCATGTTCTCCTACGAACCGATCGCGGAGAGCCTCGCGGGGCTCGGCTACGAGACGGTCGCCGTCGAGGGACTGTTCAAGCAGCGGCGGTTCGTCTCCGCGCAGGAGCAGGCACAGATCCTGGACGCGATCGGCGCCACCGGGGCACAGCCGCACGCACTGGAGACCGAGGGCTGGCTCTGCGCGCAGCTCTACCTTTCCCGGCCCGCCGAAACCCATTGAGACCCGAGGATGACCGTGACGATCAGCGACAACACCTTCGGCAACGAGGCGCACCTGCCCCGGGTGCCCGTCCCCGGCATCGCCGAGAGCTGCGAGCGATTCCTCGAGTGGTCGGCGCCGTTGCTCACGGACGCGCAACGCGCGGAGACCGAAGCGGCGGTGGCGGCGTTCCTGGCGGAGGACAGCCCGGCGCACACGCTGCAGGCGGAGCTGCTCCGGTACGACGAGCAGCCGGGGGTGCACAGCTGGCTGGACGACTTCTGGGCCTACCGCTACCTCGGGCGGCGCGACCGGATCGCGCTCAACGCCAACTTCTTCTTCCTGTTCCACGACTCCGGCGAGGAGCAGGTCGAGCGCGCCGCCGGGCTCGTCGCGGGCACCGTGGACTACAAGCTGCGGCTCGACGACGAACAGATCCCGCCCGCCACCCTGCGCGGGCAGCCGCTGTCCATGGCACAGCAACGGTTCCTGTTCTCCACCACCCGGATCCCCGGCGCCGTGCAGGACACCGTCCGCGCACCGTACAGCGCCGACGCGCCCGGCCCCTCGACGGCCCGGCACATCGTGGTGTTCCACCGCAGCACCGTGTTCCGGCTGGAGGTGCTCGCCGAGGACGGCCTGCCCTACGGGCGCGACGACATCGCCGACGCCCTGCGCGCGATCACGAAGTTCGACGCGGCGGTGACCGACCCGTCGACCGCCGTGGGCCACCTGACCACGATGGCGCGAGCGGAGTGGGCGACCACGCGGCAGGCCCTGCTCGACGCGGGCAACGCCGAGGCGTTGGAGGAGATCGAGACCGCGCTGTTCTGCCTGTGCCTCGACGAGCACACGCCCGCGAACACCGAGCAGGCCTGTGACCAGTTGCTCCACGGCAACAGCGGGAACCGGTGGTTCGACAAGTCGCTTTCCCTGGTCGTGTTCGCCGACGGCTCCGCGGGGATCAACCTCGAACACTGCGGCCTGGACGGGACGACGGTCCTCGCCTTCGTGGACACCCTGTTCGGCACGGCACCGGCCGCCCGGCCGACCGCGCACGGCCTCCCGGCCACCACGCCCATCGAGTTCACCCTCGACGACGCGCTGCGTGACACGGCCCGCGCCGCCGCCGAGTCGTTCGCCGCGTACGCCGCCGCCACGGCGACGGCCACGCTGACGTTCCCGGACTTCGGTGCGAACACCGCGAAACGGCTCGGCATGTCACCGGACGCGTTCGTGCAGATGGCCTACCAGCTCGCTCACCGGCGCGCCAAGGGGCTCACCGGCGCCACCTACGAGTCGATCGCCACCCGCCAGTTCCGGCACGGCCGCACCGAGGCGATGCGGGTCGTCACCCCCGAGGTGCTGCACTTCGTGTCCACAATGGACGACGAGTCCGCCGACCCCGCCGCCCGTCGCGACGCCTTCCGTGCCGCGGCCGGGAAACACGTCGCCCGTGCCAAGGAGTGCCAGGCAGGCGCGGCACCCGAGCAGCACCTGTGGGAGCTGTCGCGGCGCGCCGGTGACGCGGAGCCGCACGCCCTGTACCGCAGCCCCGGCTGGCTCGTCATGCGCGACGACTTCCTCAGCACCAGCTCGGCGCCGTCGACGAACGTCCGGTACTTCGGGTTCGGATCGACCAGCCCGCAGTGCGTCGGGGTGGCGTACGTGCTGCTGGCCGACACCCTGAACATCTACCTGAGCACACCGCGCCACGTGGCGGGCCAGATGCACACCTTCGCCGGGGAGCTGACCACCGCGATGCGCGAACTCCGAGAGCTGCTCGAGGTGGCACGGCCGTGATGATCGTCGAGCCCGGTACCCGCACCCCGGTCGCCGGAGCCATGCCGGTGCGGTGAACCGCCACCTGCTCGACAACCGCCGCCCGGAGGCGGGTGGCTGGTGCTCGACGACGGCGATCCCGCGCTGCAGCCACTCGCCTGCCCCGACGAACGCGGCCCCTCCGAGGAACTGGCGAACCGGCTCCGCGCCCAGACCCGGACGCTGATGGTCCGGCAGGGCGCGGACCTCGCCTTCGGCCGCACGCTGCCCCGGCTGCTGCGCGAGTCGGGCCTCGGCGACGTGCAGGCGGAGGCCTACTTCCCCGTCGCCGCCCCAACCTGCGCGGTCCTCGAGGCGGCGACGATCCGCCACGTCCGCGACCAGCTGCTGGCGTCGGAGCTGGCCACCCCCGAGGAGATCGAGACACACCTCGCCAACCTCGACCGCAGCGACCTGGACCTCATGCTCGCCCCTATGATCACCGCGTGGGGCCGCAAGCCGGCGTAGTCCCGGCGCCGGGACGGCCGGCCGTGCCCGAAGTGGCCGAGGTGATCGCCCCGCCCTGCGACCTGATCACCGCCTTCACCCCGTCGGCATACCGCGGCCCACCGTCCTTCTCGGCCGCGGTACCGGCGGCGGCGAGGAGGGTCACGGCGGCGAGGCTGCCCCAGAGCGCGGCCGGGCCGCGGGCAGCGAGCGCGGTGATGACCGCCGGGGAGATGGCCAGGCCGAAGCCCGTGGAGAGCTGGAAGCGGGCGAGCGCGCGGCCCAGGACGTGCGGCGGGGCGAGTGCGGTGACGAGCGCGGTGGCGCTCCCCGCGTAGATGATCTCGCCGAGCGTGCAGACCACGGACACCGCGGCGACGGCCGGGGCGGCCCAGCCGTGTCCCAGTGCGGTGGCCGCGAGGAAGCCGAGGTAGGACACGGCGAGTACCACCCCGCCGAGCGCCAGCACGGCCCGCCTGGAGAAGCGGGACAGCAGGACGGTGACCGGCACCTGCAGGGTGACCACCAGCACCGTGTTCGCCACGAAGATGGCCGCCGCCCACGCAGGCGATGCGTGCAGCTGGGTCACCAGGATCAGCGGGAGCGCGATTTCCGGGACGTTGAGGCAGAAGACGTAGATCACGTTGGCGGCCAGCAGCCCGCGCATCCGAGGCGCCGGCTGGTCGTCCCGGGCCTCGGCCGGGGTGCCGGTCGGCCGCGCGCGGACGTGGACCGACCACGCCAGGACCGCCGCGGCGAGATACGCGAGGCCGGTGACGGCCGCCAGCACCTGCAACGCGGTGGCGCCGCCCGCCAGGCACGCGGTGGCGAGGAGCGCACCCACCCCCATGCCCGCGTTGCGCAGGGCGCGGCCGCTCGCGAGCGCGGCGTCGCGTTCGCGGCCGTGCGCGACCGTGGCCACAAGAGCCGCGTGGGCGGCCGGCCAGGCCTGGTTGCCGACGCCGAGGAACAGCGCCGCCGTCGCGAACAGCCCTACGTGCCCCGTCGGCGCGGCCAGCAACAGCGCCACGCCGAGCACCCGCACCAGCATCGACGCCGCCACGGCCGTGCTGCGCGCACCCCGGTCCAGCCACCGGCCCACCGCGGGCACGCACACCAGGCCCGCGACGATCCCGGCCGTCATGGCGATGCCGGTGACCGACGCGGAGAGCCTCAGCACGGCCACCCCGTAGATCAGCAGGAAGGGCCGCAGCATGCCGGTGCCGAGCGCGTCCACGGCCAGGGCGACGGCGTAGCGGGGACCGCCGGACGCCCGGACGAGGGCGCGGAGCCGGATCTTGGTTGCCATGGCGTCAACGGTGCTGCGCGCCGTCCCGCTCGCCACGTCGATTGACGAACTCCGTCAACCGGCGCGGTCGCCGGCCGCCCGACCAGCGAGAATGGGATGATGACGTTGCGCATCGACATCAGCGGCCTGCCGTCCGGGCGACTACGGTTCGCCGCGTCGCCGCTGGCCGAACTGACCGCGATGCTGCACGTGCTGGCCGAACCGGGGCACCACCCGCAGCTCGCGGGCTGGGCCGCGGACGTCTGGGCCGGGCTGGCGCCCACACTGGCCGAGCGCCTCAAGGAGGCGGAGTTCCTCTGGCGTTCCTCACGAGCCGACTTCCTGGTCCCCGCCCGTCCCCGGCCGACCCTCGCCGAGGAACTCGACGACGTGGACCGCATCGACGACGAGGCCTACGTGACCGCCGCGCTCGTCACCACGTGCGGCAGCAACCGGGTCCACTACGGCATGCCGTCGCCGCTCACCGACGCGACGGCACGCGAGCGGGCGCTGGACCTCGCCCAGGCCCGCGGCGCGGTGCAGGAGGCCTTCGCGGAACGGCTGCTCGCCGACCCCTCTGCCGTGCGGGCGCGGGTGCGCGACACCCTCGAACAGTGCGCCGAGGCCTTCTTCGACGCCGCCTGGCGGGACGTCGCCCCGCAGCTCACCGCCGACCTGCGGATGAAGAACGACCTGCTGAAGCGCCAGGGCATCGGCGCGGCGCTCGCGTCGGTCTCCAGCGCCGTCACCCTGGCGCCGGACGGCAACCGCATCATCGTGGACAAGCTGCAGGACACCGCCACCGCCGCCGACGGCACCGGAGTCACCTTCCTCCCCAGCGCCTTCGGCCGCCCGCACCTGGTGGCGGTCTACGCGCCGGGGTGGCAGCCGGTGGTGCAGTACCCCGTCCCGGAGCCGAGCCTGCCGGCGCCGGTGTCGCTGGAGACGGTCAGGCTGCGGCTGGACGCACTCGCGCATCCGGTACGGCTGCGGCTGCTGCGCACCCTGGCCCGTGGCCCGCACACCACCGGCGAGCTGGCCCACGCCTGGGAACTCTCGCCGCCGGAGGTGTCCCGCCACCTCGCCGTGTTGCGCCGCGCGGGCCTGCTCACGTCCCAGCGACGCGGTCGGTACGTCCGGTACACCGTCAGCCTGCCCGACCTCACGACGCTGGGGTCCGACCTGCTGGCGGCCGTACTGCGCTGACGGCGAACGTCGCCGCCCGCCCGTTCAGCCGATGAACCCCTTCTCCCGCAGCCAGTCCGCGGCGACCTTTTCCGGGGCGGCGCCCTCGACGCTGACCTGCTCGTTCAACGCGAGCAGCGTCTTGTCGTCGAGCGCCTCGGCGATCGGGGTGAAGACGCCTTCGAGGTCGGGGTACTTGGTCGCGAGTTCGGTGCGGATGGTGATGGCCGGGTTGTAGACCGGGAAGAACGACTTGTCGTCCTTCAGCACGACCAGGTCCTGCGCGGGGATCCGGCCGTCGGTGGACGCGACCGAGCCGAAGTCGCAGGTCTTGCCCGAGCCGACCTCGGTGTAGACGACCGCGTCGTTGACCTCGTGCCGCTGCGCGTCGGGCAACGTGAAGCCGTACATCGCGGTCAGGCCGGGCATCCCGTCGTCACGGCTGTTGAACTCCGGGCCCATGCACGTCGACGCCGCCTCCGGGTTGGTTGTCGCCAGTGCCGCGTAGTCCGAGATCGTCTCGATGCCGTGTTGCTCGGCCGCCTCGCGGTTCGCGGCGATGGCGTAGGTGTCGTTGCCCGGCGAACGTGCCCACCACGTGATGTCGTTCTCGGCGTCGAGCGTCTTGACCCGGTCGAACAGCTGCTCGGGATCGGTCACCCGTTCGGTCTGCTTCAGGAAGGACACCCAGGCGGTGCCGGTGTACTCCCAGTACAGGTCGATCTGGCCGGTGACGAGCGACTGGCGCACGGCGTCCGTCCCGGTGATGTTCGTCTGGTCGACCGGATCGGCGCCGGCGGCCTGCAGGGCCAGCAGCGCGATCTGGCCGAGCACCAGCTGTTCGTCGAACTCCTTCGACCCGACCGTGATCGTGACTCCGTCGAGCGCGTCGATCTTCTCGATGGAACCGGCGCCCGCCTCGGCTCTGGTGGAGTCGTCCTCCAACGTGCAACCCGCGGCCAGCACGGCGAGGCCGACGACGACGGGGAAAAGGCGGCGCATGGGGGTTCCTCCTCGGTTGACGATCAGATTCCCTTGGGGCGCAACAACGTCTCGGCCAGGAGACCGAGCCAGTCGGCGAGCAGGGCGAGCGCGGCCACCAGCACCCCGAAGGTGACGCTGATGACCGGGCGGTTCAGGGAGAGGCCGGTGAACAGCCCGCCCCCGAGCCCGCCGCCGTCGATGAGTGCGGCCAGCGGCGCGCTCGCGACGGTCAGCACCAGGGCGGTTCGGACGCCGGCGAGGATGACCGGCACGGCGAGCGGCAGTTCGACCGTGAGCAGCACGGCGAACCGCGACAGCCCCATCCCGCGGGCCGCCTCGGTCAGCACCGGGTCGACGCCCTCGATGCCGACCATGGTGTTGCGCAGCACCGGCAGCACGGCGTAGGCGACCAGCGCGATCACGGCCGTGCCGACGCCGATGCTGATCACGAGCGCGAGCAGCACGATCAGCCCGACGGACGGGATGGCCTGGCCGAGGTTGCCGAGGCCGAGCACCGCCAACCGGCCCGTCCGGCTGCGCGAGAGCGTGACCGCGATCCCGAGCGGAATCGCGATGGCGATCGTGAGCGCGGTGCAGATCACCGTCAGCTCGACGTGCTCGAGCACCTGGAACCCGATCACGTCGCCGTTGACGTTCCGCGCCTCGATCGAGTCGAGCGGCTGGTTCGCCGCCCACCACCACAACACCAGCAGGCCGAGCACGATCAGCGCGGGTCGCGCCAGCAGACCCGCCCAGCGGGGCCGTACCGCCGGGCGCGTGCCGCTGACCGTCGCCGTCACGGGGCCCCGGCTTTGCCCGCGGCCATCACGGTCTGCAGGTGCAGCGAGCCGAGCACCTTCCCGTCGGCGCCGAAGTCGTCGGTGACCAGCACGACGTCGCTGCCCTCGCCGAGCATCAGGTCGAGTGCGTCGCGTGCCGTCGCGTCGACCACGATGCGCGGCAGCCCCTCGACGCGCGGTGCCGGGGCCAGTTCGACGTCGCGCAGCCGCAGCAGCGCGAGCTTCTTCAGCTGTCCCCCGGCGCCGATGAAGCTCGCGACGTAGTCGTCGGCGGGGGCGGCCAGGATCGCGTCCGGCGTGTCGTACTGGGCGATCACCGACCTCGGCCGGAGCACGGCGATCCGGTCCCCCATCTTGAGCGCCTCGTCGAAGTCGTGGGTGACGAACACGATGGTCTTGCGGACCTCGCGTTGCAGGCGCAGGAACTCGTTCTGCAGGTGGTCCCTGGTGATCGGGTCGGTGGCGCCGAACGGCTCGTCCATGAGCATCACCGGCGGATCCGCCGCGAGCGCCCTGGCGACGCCGACCCGCTGCTGCTGCCCGCCGGAGAGCTCACGCGGGTAGCGCCGCGCGTAGTCCGCGGGCAGGCCGACCAGTTCCAGCAGTTCGGCGACCCTGGCCCGGACCCGGGACCTGCTCCAGCCCAACCGCTTCGGCAGCAGACCGATGTTGTCCTCGATCCGCTTGTGCGGGAACAGGCCGATCTGCTGGATGACGTAGCCGATGTCGCGCCGGTGCTGGTCGGGGTCGAGCATGAGCACGTCGGTGCCGCCGACCGTGATCGTGCCCGAGGTCGGCTCGATCAACCGGTTGATCATCTTCATCGTCGTGGTCTTGCCGCAGCCCGACGGTCCCACGAGGACGACGATCTCCCCGGCGGGGATGACCATCGACACCGCCTCGACCGCGGGCTCCGCCTGACCGGGGAAGCGTTTCGTGACGTCGACGAGTTCGATGGTCTCGCCAGGGCGGCTCGACCGCGTTGGCCCTTCGCTCCGCGATTCAGGCACGTATCCCCCGGGAGGTCGTCAGCCTGGCGACACCGGCCAACGCCAGGTCGAACAGGAGGGCGAGCACGACGATGCCGAGCGTGCCGGTGAGGACCTGGTTGAGCGAGTTGGCGCCACCGAACCGGCCGAGCCCGTCGAAGATCTGGTTGCCCAGTCCGGGGCCCTGCACCCAGGCGCCGATGGCCGCGATGCCGATGATGATCTGCGTGGAGACCCGGACCCCGGCGAAGATCACCGGCCAGGCCAGCGGGAGCCGCAGGTCCCAGAGCACCCGGGTCCTGCTCAGGCCCATGCCGCGGCCCGCCTCCACGACGGCCGGGTCGACCTCCCGCAGGCCCACGATCGTGTTGCGGGTGATCGGCAGCAACGCGTAGACGACCAGCGCCACGAGCACGGGCAGCACGCCGAGCCCGAACGGGGCGATGAGCACACCGAGCAGCGCGACGGACGGAATGGTCAGGAAGACGCCGGTGGTCGTCGTGGCCAGGGCCGCGAGCGTCGAGTGCCGGTAGGTGAGCATGCCGAGCCCGACCCCGATGACCACCGCGATCGCGATCGCGCCCAGCGTCACGTCGAAGTGCAGGATCGTGTCGTTGACGATCGTGATCCAGTTCTCGCGCACGTACTCCGCGAAGGTCACCACCGCCTCCTCACGATCGGGCAGGTGATCGAACACTAGCAGTGACCCCGACCGAAGCCCGGTGCCCCGCGCCGGAGATGCGGTGCGGGGCACGTCGGCGGATCGGGCTACGCCTTGCGGAGGTGGGAGATGATGCCGTCGAGGTCCGCGCTGAACAGGTCGCGGCGAAGGAAGTGACCGCCGGGCGCCTCGTGCCACTCGTGCGGGATTCCCGCCTGGCCGAGAAGCCCGCGGAACTCCCGCTGTCCCGCGAGAACCTGTGTCTCGGTGACGAAGTCGACCATGTTGACCGGCTCGGGGCTCGTGCCCGCGACGAGGAAGACGCGCTTGTGGCGGTAGCTTTCGACGCGTTGCACGGGGTTGTCGGCGCTGACCCTGGCCTCGTCCCACAACGGCGCACCGTAGACGGTGCCACCACCGAGGTCGGCGGCCGCGGACGACACGTTGGCCCAGTGCACGACCAGGCCGGCGTCCCGGCGCAGACTGGCCGGACCGGAGTGCGAGCTGACCGAGGCGAAGTGGCCGTAGTACTTGGCCGTGTACTTGAGCGCACCGAAGCCGCCCATGGAGAACCCGGAGACCGCACGACCGTGGTACTCCGCGTAGGTCCGGAAGTTCGCGTCGATCCAGGGCACCAGCTGGGACATGTGGAAGGTCTCCCAGTTGCGGGCACCGACGTTCGACGTCACCGGGTTGCTGTACCAGCCGGCGTGGCCGCCGTCGGGCATCACGACGATGATCGGCTTTCCGGCGGTGAGGTCCCGGATGCCCCATCGGTCGTACCAGATGAAGTCCTGGTCGAGTCCGCCGCCGTGCAGCAGGTACAGCACCGGATAGCGGCGTCCGTCGTCGTGGTAGCCGTTCGGCAGCAGTACGTTGACGCCCGGGTTCCAGCCGACCGCGCTCGTGGCGAACCGGTAGTACCACATGCGGTGGTCACTCTCGTTGCGGTCCACGATGGTCAACCCGAACCCGTTGGTCGCCGCACTGGCGGTGGTCGCCGCCGCGATCGTCGCGCCGCCACCGAGCGCGGCCGCGGCGGTGAGCCCGCCCACGGCTTTCAGGACGCTTCGACGGGTAGGTCGTTGCTCGCTCAACTTTGATCTCCAGTCATTGCAGGAACGTGCCGGAGCGGTACTCACCCTCGTACTACGAACACTAATGTTCATAAAGGCGGGTGAACACCCGGCATCCGGCCGCCGCCGCTGGACCGATCAGTGCACACCGCACGCCTCGTGCACGATTGGACAGTGCGGACCCGGGCGAGCACTGTGGACACATGCGCGAAGAAGGAACCCCCGTCGTCACCGTCGCCGGACCGCGGGAACTCCGGCAGCGCACCGAGACGCTGACCGAGGCCGCGCCCGGCCGGGTGCTCGTCGACATCACGTTCACGGGTATCTGCGGCACCGACGTGCACGGCTACACCGACGGTCACATGCTGCCGCCCGCGGTGTTCGGCCACGAGTGGACCGGCACGGTCAGCGCGGTCGGCGAGGGCGTACCGGCGTTGCGGGCCGGGCAGCGTGTCGTGGGCGGCGTCGGCCCCGCCTGCGGCAGGTGCGCCCAGTGCGTCGCGGGCCATGCCCGCCAGTGCGACACGGTGTTCGCCGAGGCCAACGGAGTCGACGCGGACGCACCCGACCACGGCGCGTTCGCGGCACGCGTGCACGTCTCGGCCCGCCGCGTGATCCCGGTGCCCGACGAACTCTCCGACGTCGAGGCCGCGCTGGTCGAACCCGCCGCGGTGACCTTCCACGCGGTCCGCCGGGTCGCCGCGGAACTCGGCGCCATCGTCGTCGTCCAGGGAGCGGGCCCCATCGGGCTGCTCACCGCGCAGCACGCGCGCAACGCCGGCGCGGGACACATCGTCGTCTCCGAGCCCTCGGCGGCGCGTCGTGAACTCGCGACCCGGCTCGGGTTCGCGCACGTGGTCGCGCCTGATGCGCTCCAGCCCACCCTGGACGGGATCTCCGGCGGGGTCGGAGCCGACGTGGTCTACGAGTGCGCGGGCGTCGCGTCGCTCCTGCAGCCGACCGCCGAACTCGTGCGCCGGGGCGGGATCCTGGCGCTGCTCGGCTACCCGCTCCAGGAGTCCACCGTGAGCTACGGGGACTGGCAGAGCCGGGAGCTGACCGTCATCGGCTCGCTGGCCTACAACCACGAGGACTTCGTCGGCGCCATGCGTGCCATCGCCGGTGGCACGCTCGACGTCGCGGCCCTCCACACCGGCACGGTGGGTCTCACGTCGCTCCGCGACGTTCTCGAAGAGCTGGACTCCGGGCGCAGCGAGCACGCCAAGGTTCTGGTCAGCCCCGGCGACTGACCCGGTTTCAACGGCCCGCTCCGGCCGCCTCCTCCAGTTCGGTCAGCGCCCGTTCGACCGCGGCCAGGTCGGCGTCGGTCCGCGCGGCCTCGACATCGCGCAACAGCAGCACGTACCGCCCGGCGAGATCGGCCTCGCGGCGCGCGGCGCGGGCGTTCTCCGGCTCCGCCGGGTGCAGGACGGTGTCGGCGAGCCGGGCGAGCCGCGCGCCCGCGGCCTCCGCCCGCGTCCTGGTCGCGGCCGCCAGCGTCCGCCGCCTGCCCGCGAACCAGCCCGCGCCGCGCGACAGCAGGAACAGCGCCACCGTCCCGGCGAGGATGCCGCCGAGCGCGAGGACGACCTGCCATGCCTGCAGCGCGTCCGGGGTGGGTGGCGGGGGCACGACGACCCCGCGGCGTGGCACCCCGTTCGGGCTGTCCCGCATCGTGTAGTGGTCGAAGGTGTAGACGTACTCCTCGACCTCGGCGAACCGGTCGGTGTCGGTGACCCGGAAGTGGGTGCCGAGGAGGACGCCGCCGACCACGCCCGTGGTGTAGTCCTCGGGGTCGACCGGGTTGTCGGCGTTGACGAACTCCGGGCCGACGCAGTACTCGGGCTTGTAGTCACCCTCGTGGTCGAACGAGTAGACGATCACCACCGACGTGGCGACGAGGTCGGCGATCTCGGCGCACCGCTCCGCGCGCGGGTCAGTGCGGGCGGTCGGGTCGTCGACCGTCGTGGCGAGCAGCACCAGCACGATGGCCCGGTCACCGATCAGCTCGCGCGACCGCGGCACGTCGATCACCCCGGGCCCGCCCGGTTCCTCGTACACCGACGTGGTGCGCAGCCCCTCGACGGCCTTGCGCGCCTGTGCCGTCACGGGCACCGGCGGCTCGGAGACGACGAACACGAGCACGCTGACCACCGCGCCCAGCGCGACGGCCGCCCACAGCCAGCGCGGGACACCCAGCCACCGGTGCTTCCTCCCGGTGCGCGCCGGGCCTTCCTCCCGCGGCGTCTGATCCTCAGGTACCGGCTCGGACTCCGGTTCGGGCAGCAGCTCGAGGCCCTCCTCGGCGACCCGGCGGACCTCCTCCATCGCCACCGAGGTCCGCGCCTGGTCGTAGAGCCGCCGGGCGGTGGCGTGCCGCTCGGCCACGGCCGGGTCGACCGGTTCGCCGCTCTCCTCCGCCGCCAGCACCCTGGCGCCGAGGTCACCGATGACCGCCAGCGCCGCCGCGGTCTCCGCCCGCAGCTCCACCTCGGCGGTGGCGGCGCGCCTGCGGCGGCGCAGGAGCGCGGCGCCCGCGATCACGACGGCCGAGCCGACGAGCACCCACGGCGCGAGTGCCCAGACCGTGCGCTGGACGTCGAACGGCTGGGGCCTCGGCTGGGGCGGTGGCTGCGGATAACCCCACGAGGTCTCCGTCAACAGCAGGTCCAGCCGTGTGATCGTGTCCCGCAGCAGGGACCGGCTGCTGCCCCCGGACAGCACCGTCAGGTCGGCCTTCCCGTAGGCGAACGCGCGGGCCGCGAGCGCCTTGCCCCGGTCCGCGGCCACGACGTCGAGCCAGTGGCCGTGCAGCACCAGGACCACGTCGTCGGGGAAGGCCGCGCCGAGCGGGGTGGCGTAGTCGACCACCGGCTGCCCCGGCTCGAGGTGCGGGAACGCGGCGACGCGGATCCCGAGGTCGTACTCCTTCCGCGCGGTCGCCGCGACGTCGTCGCCGATGACGTCGGTGCGGCCGGGCGCGTTGTACACCGGGTCCTCCCGCAGCGCGGCGACCAGCTCGGCCACCCGGTCCGGCGGCGCGGGCACCGGCGCGGCGTGGGTGATCTCCACGTCCTCGGCGACGTCCGGCGCCAGCCCCTTCCCGAGCCGGGCGAACACGACGAGCCGCTCGGTGATGTCGCGGTTCGCGGTGGAGGTGCGCAGCTCGTCGAAGTCGGCGGGGAGCTGGTGCTCACGGTGGGACGGAGCGCCGTACATCGTGACGTCCAGGCCGGTGACGACCACGACCGGCACCTTCCGGTCCATCGCCCACGTCTGGATCGGACGGCTGACGATCTCGCTGTACTGGTTGTCGTCGCCCTCCGACGGGTACAGGTCGAAGTCCACGACGGGGAGCACGACGAGGCGGACGGCCCGGCCCAGTTCCTCGCGCACGCGTGCCTCGTCGAACCGGGCGATGGTCCCCGGCGCCCGGACGACCTGCTGCCCGTCCGTCAACGCGGCGACGATCGGCGCCGGGTCGACACGACCCGCGGGCTGGGCGGCCGCGGGCGACGCGGCGATCCCGAGAACCGCGAGCAGGCAGACGACGAGCACACGCAGAGGCACCCCCGCAGCATTCCAAACAGGATCTTCCCGGTGGCACGGACCCGTCGGCGGGCGGCTGCCGGACCGTGACACCGCCATCACTTTCCGGTTGACCTTGCCCGACCGTTCACGCACGATGATGCGGCGCCGGCGACGGCGAGTCGCTGAGTGAAGCGGAGGGCGCCAGTGGCTCAAGGTGACCGCACGATCTATCGCCTGTTGGGCCCGCTGGAGGTCGGCCACGAGGGCGAGCAGGCCATCGTCCGGCCTGGCCGGCAGGAGATCGTGTTGTGCGTGTTGCTGCTCAACGCGAACCGGGTCGTCAGCATCGACCGGCTGATCGACGCCGTCTGGGACACCGACCCACCGGCCACGGCACGCACACAGGTGCAGATCTGCGTGTCCGCGCTGCGGGCGAACCTCGGCAGGATCGGGCTGCCGGCGTCCATCGTCACCAAGCCGCCGGGGTACCTCATGCGCGTGGCGGACGGGGAGCTCGACGCGCAGGTGTTCGGCGCGCACGTGGCCGGCGCCGACGACGCGGTTCGGGCGGGTGATCCCGCCGAGGCGGCCGGCCTGCTCGCCGCCGCCCTGGCGTTGTGGCGCGGTCCCGCGCTGGCCGGCCTGCGCAGCCCGGTGCTGCGGAGCATCGCGGTCCAGTTCGACGAGCGCCGGTTGTCCGCGACCGAGACGAGGTTCGACCTCGAGTTGCGGCTCGGCAGGCACCGGCAGCTGGTCGACGAGCTCAGCGAGCTGGTCGACGCCAACCCGCTGCGGGAACGGCTACGCGCGCTCCTGATGCTCGCCCTGTACCGGTCGGGACGGCAGGCGGACGCGCTCGACGTCTACCGGACGGGGCGCGCCTTGCTGATCGACCAGCTCGGCCTGGAACCAGGCGACGAACTACGCGCGCTGGAGGCGACGATCCTGGCCGGCGGCGCGGACCCGGCGCCGGACGGTCGCGGCCCGGCCCGCACCCCCGAGGTGTCCTCGTTGTCCCAGCTGCCCGCGGACACCGAGGACATCACCGGCCGGGACGACCTCATCGCGGAGATCGAGCGGGTGCTCCGTGCCGGGACGCGGGTGGTGGTGCTGACCGGGAAACCGGGGGTCGGCAAGAGCACGCTGGCGGTCCACGTCGCGCACCTGCTGCGGGCTGCCTTCCCTGACGGCCAGCTCTACCGTGACCTCGGCGGCGCGCGGTCGACGCCCGCGAGCCCACTGGAGGCGCTCGGCCGGTTCCTGCGCGCGGTCGGCGTGCCGGGCGAGGCCGTCCCGGACGATCTCGACGAACGGGCCGAGCTGTACCGGCAGGTGCTGGCGACCAGGCGGACGCTGGTGGTGCTCGACGACGTGGCGGACGAGGGCCAGCTCCGGCCGCTGCTGCCGGGGACCGGGGACAGCGCCGTGCTCGTCACCAGCCGCGCACGGCTCGCCGGGCTGCCCGGCGCACTGCGGTTCGACGTCGACGTGCTGGGCGCCGAACACGCGCTCGAGCTGCTCGCGAAGGTCGTCGGCGAGGAGCGGATCACCGCGGAGCCCGACGCCGCGCACGCACTGTTCCGGCTGGTCGGCGGGTTGCCGCTGGCCATGCGGATCGTGGCGGCCAGGCTCGCGGCGAGGCCGCACTGGTCGCTGGCCTGGATGCTGGAACGGCTGTCGGACGAGCGCCGAAGACTCGACGAGCTCACGCACGGCGACCTGATGGTCCGCGCCAGCCTGGCCATGACCTACGACGGCCTCGACCCCGAGGCACGCAGGCTGCTGCGGCTGCTCAGCGTGTTCGACGGGGCGAGCTTCCCCGGCTGGTTCGCCGCCGCCGTGCTCGACATCGACTACTACGCCGCGTTCGACCTGCTCGAACTGCTCGTCGACGCGCAGATGCTGGAGATCGCGGGCCTCGATCCCGGCGGCGGCCCGCGCTACAAGTTCCACAACCTGATCCGGCTGTTCGCCAGGGAGCGGCTGGACGCCGAGGAGTCCGACGCGGACTGGCTCGCCGCCGTGACCAGGGTGACCGGTGGCTGGCTGGCCATCGTCGACGAGGCGCACCGGCGGATCTACGGCGGCGACTTCACGGTGCTGCACGGCGACGCGCCCCGGCTGCCGCCCCCGCGGTCCTATGTGGATGGCGTGCTGGCGGACGACCCGTTCCGGTGGCTGGACGCCGAGCACGCGAACCTGTGCGCGGCCGTCGAACTGGCCGCCACGAGCGGGCTGGCCGAGGCGTGCTGGGACCTCGCGTGCACGCTGGTGACGGCGTTCGAGGCACGGTGCCTGTTCGACGACTGGGCCCGCACCCACGAACAGGCCCTCGCCGCGGTTCGCGCGGCCGGTCTCCGCCGAGGCGAGGCCGCGCTGCTCTGCTCGCTCGGCTCACTGCACCTGAGCAGGGCACGACCGTACGAGGTGGCGGAGGAGTACCTGCTGCCCGCGCTCACCACGTTCACCGCGCTCGGCGACCGCCACGGCGCGGCACTGGCGCTCCGTGACCTCGGCCTGCTCGACCGCGGCTACCAGGACGGCGACCGGGCGGGCGGGCTCTTCTCCCGGGCGCTCGACGGGTTCCAGGAGGTCGGCGACCTCATCGGGCAGGCGCACGTGCTCGGCGAACTCGCCAAGATCGACATCGACACCGGCCTGATCGAGCGGGCGGAACAGCGGCTGACCGTCGCGGTGCGGATCGCGGGCTCGGCCGCCAACCACCGGGTCACGACCCAACTCCGGTTCCGGATGTCCGAGCTGATGATCAGCCAGGGACGGTACACCGAGGCCCGGGCCGTGCTCACCGAACTCGTCGGGAAGGTGCGCGCCGCGGGCGACATCGCCGGGGAGAGCCGGATCCAGCACCGCCTGGGCCGGGTCCACGCCAAGCTCGGCGAGCTCGACGCCGCCGAGCAGGCCATGCTCACCGCCGCCGCGCTACGGGAACGCGCCATGGAACACAGCGGCCGGGCCGAGATACTGCTTGAACTCGCCGGCGTGCTCGCCGAGCACGGCAGGTCCGCGCGAGCGGCAGAACTGCTCACCACGGCCATGGTCTCGTTCACCGACCACGACCTGACCGACCCCCTCCGGCGCGCCACCACGTTGCTCGCCGGCCTCGGGGTGTGAGGGCTCAGACCGCCGGTTCCGCGATCTCGCCCCACGGCGTGCCGGTGCAGCACCCCGGACCGGCGGTGTTCATGACCGGCCCGCTGCCCGGTGCGTTCGGCGGTGCGATGGCCGGTGCGATGGCCAGTCCGATGCCGGTGGCCACCGGCAGCGCGAACACGGCGGCGGCGACCGCCGCCCGAACGGCGTTGCCGAGTCTGTTCATGGGTCTACCGCTCCATCACGTCGTGCGGGCACCGGCGTGACGACAGCGTAAGCGACCTCGTTATCACGGGCTTATCGCGGACGCCCGCCGTGCGCGATGCCTCCGCGATAACGCCGTGAACATGCTTGTCAGGCATGTACCCCCCGCGACTCGTCCCGGCTCATCGCCGCCGGACACGGCCGCACGTCAGCGCCGGAGTTCACCGCCACAGGAGACCCGTATGAGACACCCGTTGAGAGCGGCGCTGGCCGCCACGCTCGCCGCGGCCGCCGCCTTCCTCGCCTTCGGCACCGGCGCCGCGCCGGCCGGAGCCGACGTGGCCCCGCAGGCCGACGAGGCACCACCGTTCGCGATCGAGGACTTCAACTACCCGCAGGCCGCGCAGATCCAGGCGGAGCGCGGATTCCTGCTCAAGCGCGGCGACGGCCACATCGTGCTGCTCGCCCAGTGCCCCGCCGACACGACCGATCCCGACCTGCTGCGGATCGCCGCGCGGGGCCAGCCCGGCACCGGCTACGTGTGCTTCAACGTCTCCGGGAACACCGGGCACCTGACCCTGGAGATGCCGTCCGTGTACGGCGTGCGCACCGGGAACTTCGACAGTGAGGTCGTCCTGACCCCCGACGACGGCACGACGACGAAGACGTACGACGTGCCGCCGAACACCTTCGCGGGCGTCGGTGAGAGTGACCCGAACGGTACCGGCGGCGAGTACATGCTGCTGGAAATCACGGTCTCGCGTTGACCGGCCACCGCTCCCAGCACCGCGTGAGGAACTCCGTCATGACAAGACCCACCCGGACCCGCTCGACCAGACTGGCCTTGGTGTCGTGCCTGGCCCTGGCCGCCGCCGCGGTGACGACCGCGCCCGCTGCGGCCGTCGTCGGCGGCTCCGCGAACCACACGTTCGTCGTGCGGCTGGACATCGGCGCAGGCACCCGCGCCTGCACGGGCGCACTGGTCGCGCCCTCCTGGGTGCTCACCGCCGCCAGCTGCTTCGTGACCACGCCCGGCACCGACACCCCGCCGTCGGGCACGCCGCCCCAGACCGTCACCGCCACGATCGGCCGACCCGACCTCACGACCACCGCGGGCGCGGTGCGGAACGTGGTCCGGCTCGTGCCGCACGAGTCGCGGGACCTGATGATGGCCCAGATCGCCCTGCCCGTCCCGGGGGTCAGCCCCGTGGCGGTCAGCTCGACCGCGCCGACGGCGGGCGAGCAGCTGACGCTCCCCGCCTACGGCCGCACCGCCACCGAATGGGCCCCGCTGCACCAGCACACCGGCACCTTCACCGTCGACGCGGTCACCGGCGGGGACCTCGCGCTCACCGGGCAGAACGGTGCCGCCGTGTGCGCAGGTGACACGGGCGGTCCCGCGCTGCGCACCACCGGCGCGGGCGTCGAGGTGGCCGCGGTGAACAGCCGTTCCTGGCAGGGCGGCTGCTTCGGCACACCGGCGACCGAGACCCGCACCGGCGCCGTCGACACCCGTGTCGACGACGTGCGGCCGTGGATCGCGGACGTCGCACAGAGCGCCTACTGGACCAACGCGCACTCGGTCAGCGGCGACAACCAGACCGACTCCGCGGTCGCGACCTCGCACAACGGCAGGTTCACCGCGGTGGTGTGGGAAGACGACCGGCTGGGCACCAACCCCGCCGACACCGTCGGCACCAACGTCTTCCTGCGCGTCTACCAGGACGGGCGGGCCAAGTTCACCCGCCCGGTCACCTCGACCGGCGCGGCGGACTGGAAACACATCCAGCCCGACGTCGCGGTCCGCGACGACGGCACGACAATCGTCACCTACGCGGACGACCACGACGGCAACCGGTACTACGACATCAAGGTGAAGACGTTCGACTCCGTCGCGCACGAGACCGGCGCGGTCGTGGTCAACGCGAACACGCCCGGGCAGCAGCAGAACCCCAGTATCGCCGCCGACCCGAACGGCACCGGCTTCGCCATCGCCTTCGAAACCTGGAACGGCGCCCCGAAACAGGTGCACCTGGCGTTCTACTCCGCCATCACCGCGAAGAAATGGGAACAGATCATCAGCCCCGGCGCGGGCCCCAACCAGGACCCCGACGTGGCGATGGGTGCCGACGGTGACGCGGTGGTGGTCTGGGAAACCGACAACGACGGCAACGGTGAGTTCGACCTCCGCCTGCGCGGGTTCTCCCCCACCGGCTCGGAATCCCTGACGTTCCGGTCCGCCGGCGGCACCGGGGACCGGCGGGACGCGAGCATCGCCGCCGACTACGCGGGCAACTTCGTCGTGGGCTGGCAGGACGACGGCACCGCCAACCGCCGGGTCGCGGTCCGGTCGTTCACCGCGGCGGGCGCCGCGGGTGCCATCAACTACGGCCCGAACGGGGCGGAACCGGAGGTCGGTGTCGACGACCAGCGGCGCGCCGTCGTCACCTGGCGGTACGGCGGCCAGGTGTACCTGCGGGGCGTCAACGCGGACGGCAGCACCACCGGCAGGCTGCCGACGCTGCAGGCCACCCCCGTGGCCAACTCCGGCCCTGACGTCGAGCCCGCGGTGGCAGTCGATCCGTACGGCTCCATCACCCTCACCTACACGAAGACGATCAACGCAGCCGGGTTCAACCAGATCCAGTACGGCACCGGCCTGAGCAACTTCGGCTGGTAAGTCCCTGCCTGTGAAAGGAAATCCGTGATGTCCTCGAACGAATGGACCAGACGCCGGGTGCTCCGCGCATTCGGTGGCGCCGCCGCACTGACCGTCCTGCCCACCGGGTTCGCGTTCGCCGGCGCCGGCAACGCGGCCGCGGAGACCACCCCGACGGAGGGGGGTCTGCCGGACACCCCCCGAGGTCGGGCGCTGTGGCAGTACAAGATCGGCGGCAAGGCGGTCCGCCGCGAGGCGAAGACCGCACTGACCGGTTCCGACGCGGACCTCACGGATTTCCTGAACACCCGGCTACAGCACGCCATCGACGAGGACAACCAGTTCGCCCTGTTCGCCGCACTGCCCTTCGCCGGTCGCGCGACCACCACCGGGATCAACAACGCCCTGTCCGGCGGCAGCGCCGCCATGTCGACCTTCCTGAGTGACGGCTTCAGCGCCGCCGTCACCGAGGACAAGCGGGTCGAGGTGCTGACCGTCAAGAACACGGGTGGCTCCGCGGTGCAGCGGGCCGCCGACGACGCACTGAACACCAACACCCTCGCCGCGTTCACCGAGTTCATCGACGAGGGCCAGTACCCGGCCCACCACGAGGACGCCCGGGTCCTCGTCTTCGGCATGCTCGCCACCGCGTCACCGCAGGTGAAGCTGTACGCCGAGCGGGCCCTCGACGCCGGTACCCCGGGGGCGATCGGCTGGTTCCTGCGCACCGGCCAGTACATCGCGCGCGCCCGCGACGAGGAGTCCGCCACCATCGAGCAGCTGGTCGGAATCGTCGAGCGGGAAGGCCGGATCGCCCAGCAGTGCACCGATCAGGCCGTCGCCCTGTCCAACGCCGCGAAGGAGGCGGCGGTCAAAGCGAAACAGGCCGCGCTCGCCGCACTGGACGAGGCCCGCGCAGCGCAGAACGACGTGCGCCGCTCGGCGAGGGCGGCCAACGCCGCCGCCCGCGCCGCGCGGAACGCGGCCGCCTGCGCGACCACCGCGATCAGCGCGTCCCGCACCGCGCAGGCGGCCGCGCGCCGAGCCGCGTACGCCGCCCAGGCCGCCGCGCACGCCACGGCCGCGGCGGGCCGTGCGGCCGCCAGCGCATACAACGCGGCCATCTCCGCGTCCAAGAACGCGAGCACGGCGGCCGCCGCACGCAACGCCGCCGAGACCGCCCGCAACGCGGCAGGGAAGGCGCGTGATGCCGCGCGGGCCGCCGAGTGGGCACGGGTCGCCAGCTGGGGCGCGGTCGTGGCGGGTAGCGCGGCCGCGGCCGCCGCCACCGACGCGGCATCGGCTGCGACCGCGTCGGCCGACGCCGCTGCCGCTGCCGGAGTGGCCCAGGCCGAGGCCGAGGAGGCCCGTCAGGCAGCGGCCGTGGCCAACGCCGCGGCGGCGCGCGCCAACCGTGCCGCGGCCGCCGCACGGTCCTTCGCCAACCAGGCCTCGTCGGCGGCCGCTGCCGCACGCGATGCCGCGAACAGCGCGGCCGACCACGCGGACGCCGCCGCGGCTGCCGCCGAGGAGGCCGCGGACCACGCCGGCGAGGCGATCGACTACGCCAACCGTTCCACGGCGGCAGCCCAGAAGGCCGTCACGGCCGCCAACCTCGCGATGGACACGGTCAACCAGGCACGGACCGTGGAACAGGCGGCCAGGGACGCCGAAGCCGCTTCACTGACCGAGGAGATCGAACTCGGAGTCGAACTCGCACAGCGGGACGCGCGGGCCGAGGCGGACGGGCGCGCCTCGCTCGCCCGGCAGCAAACGCAGAACGCGCTGACCGACGAAGCGATCCGCACCTTGATCGCGGATGCCGAGACCGCGTTGCGCGACGGCGACACCGGCCAGGCGGTCACGTTGGGGCGCCAGGCCGCGGTCAAACTGATCACGACCGGTGTCACCAGGAGCTGGACGAGATCGGCGGCCGAATTCGCGGTCGCCGGCGGTGATGAGGACGTACTGGCATGGCTGCGCACCGACCGGTTGCTGTCACAGCGCCAGGACGACAACGAATCCGTCGCCGCCGTCGCCACCGTGTCGACAGTCGCCGTCGCCACCGCCGCCGCCCAGGCACTGGACAACGACGATCCCGCCGCGGTCACCGAATTCCTCACGACCGGCGCCGTCAACGCCGCGGCGGAGGACAACCGGGTGCTGATCTTCGACATCCTCGCGGGCGGTCCCGGGCCGGCGGTGCGCGCAGCGGCGCAGGCAGCGCTGGACGACGGATCGGCCGCGGCGTTGCACCACTTCCTCAAGGTGTCCATCGTTGACGCGTCGGCGGAGGACGACCAGGTCGAGGCGTATCGGCTGCTCAACGAGGGCGGCCCGTACACGAAGGCGGCGGCGCAGATCGCGCTCGCGGGCACCACCACCATGCGACGCGGGTTCGTCGCCGGCACCCAGTTCGACACCGCTCAGCTCGACCAGGACCGTGCGGCCCACATCGCCGCGATCCGGGCCGCCATCGCACACGCGGCCCGCGTCGCCTCGAAGGCGCTGGAGAACGCGGCCCTTGCCTCCAAGGCCGCGGCGGAGGCCAGGCAAGCCGCCGACGAAGCGGTCACCTGGGCGAACAAGGCGGCCGGGTACGCGGCGGACGCCGAGCGGTCGGCCACCGAAGCCGCGAACAACGCCACCGCCGCCGAGCAGTCCGCCGCGGACGCCGAGCGCTCCGCCGACCAGGCGGCGCAGGCAGCGGCCGTAGCGAACAGGGCGCGGCGGTCGGCGAACTACTCGATGCTGCGTGCGCTCGACTCCGCGGGCCGGGCGGTCGGGTACGCCCGCGACGCCCAGGTCTCGGCGTACAACGCCCGCGCGTCCGCGATCCAGGCCGGCCAGGACGCCGCCGCGGCGGCGACCGCGGCGACCGAGGCACGAATCATCGCCATCCAGGCCGCGGATGCCGAAACCGCGGTCGTGACGCACGGGGCGGTCACGAACGCCCAAGAACACGATGACGCCGGAACGGATCTCCACAGTGACGATCCCGACGCGCACGGCGACTCGTCGATTTTCGGTTTGTGGCCGTTCACCGTCGAGGAAACCGCCGCGTTCATGGCGAAGTACTACGACGGGCTCGCCGACTGGGCCGGTCTGGTCTCCAACATTGCCGGTGTCGGCGCACTGTTCACCGCTCCAGCCCTGCCGCTGTCCGCTGTTCTCTCCGCGATCGGCACCACCGCCAAGGTGACCTCCATTCTCGCCGGATACGGTGCGGCGGTGGCGTCCGGCGTCGCGTACGGCTGGGAGAGCAAGAAGTTCCACACGGCCCTCGGTAAGGCGATGGTGAACACCGTCTTCACCGGGATCGGCATGACCAAGCTCGGGAAGTACATAAGGGATGGCTCGGATGCCCCCTTGGGCCACACGCTGGAGCATTACTACGAAGACATCGGATCGTGGACCGATCACCGGGTGGAGGACGCCATCGGCTGGGTCCACAACCTCTTCGACTGACCCGGCCTGACCACCCCGCGAGTCCCGCTCTGCACGAGAGCGGGACTCGCGGGGTGTGTCACGTGCGCGCACCCGGGCCTCCCCCGCCGGTGGTCCGCGAGATCATCCGCCTGCACGAAACGTACAACTCGGTGTGTCCGAGAGCGCGACTCGCGGGGTTGTGGGTCTGTTCGGCCGTGTGTCTACTATGGTGCATAGTAGATGATGTCGGACGGGGCAGGAGGTGCCATGGGGAGCAGAACCGGTGCGCGTGGCGAGGTCTGGGTGATCGTCGTGCTGGCCGTCGTCGCGGTCGGTCTGGTCGTGTACCTGGTGGCGGCCAAGGGGGACGCCGCGACCGCGTCCGGTGGCACGCGTGACGCGGGGCACACGGCCGAGTCGTCCGAGGCGCCCGGGCCGCTGGATCGCCTTGCCCGCCGCGATGACGGGGATCCGCTGGCGCTCGGCGCCACGGACGCGCCGGTCACGCTCGTGATGTACTCGGACTTCCGCTGCCCGTTCTGCGCGAAGTACACCCGCGACACCGAGCCGCTGCTGGTCGACCGTTACGTCCACGACGGTGTCCTGCGGATCGAGTGGCGCGACTTCCCGATCTTCGGGGACCAGTCCGTGGCCGCGGCGCGAGCGGGCCGCGCGGCGGGCGCGCAGGGACGGTTCTGGGAGTTCAACCACGCGGTCGCCGCGGCGGCGCCCCCGCGCGGGCACCCCGAGATGACCGAGCGAACGCTGATCGACTTCGCCAAGCAGGCCGGTGTCCCGGACATCGCCCGGTTCACCGCGGAGCTGCGCGACGGCACCCACGACGCCGCGATCGGGGCCGACCTCGTCGAGGGGCAGTCGATCGGCGTGTCGAGCACGCCGGCGTTCGTGATCAACGGCGTCCCGGTACTCGGCGCACAGCCGCTCGAGGAGTTCACGCGCGTGATCGACGCCGCCGCGGCCCGGTCATGACCGGGGTCGGGTTGCTCGGCGCGTTCCTCGGCGGACTGCTCGCCCTGGTGAGCCCGTGCTCGGCGTTGCTGCTGCCCTCGTTCTTCGCCTACGCCTTCGACCGGCTGGGTGCGCTGGTCGCCCGCACCCTCGCGTTCTACCTCGGGCTCGCCGCGGTCCTCGTGCCGCTCGGCGCGGGAGTGGGTGCGCTCGGCGCGTTGCTGACCCGCTACCGCGGCATCGCCACCACGATCGGTGGGCTGGTGGTCGTGGCGCTCGGTGTCGCCACGATGCTCGGCCTGGGCTTCGGCGTCGCCACCGCCCAACGGGCCACCGCGCGCATCCGGGTGTCCTCGTTCGCGTCGGTCGTCGCGCTCGGTGCGGTGTACGGCCTCGCGGGGTTCTGCGCGGGCCCCCTGCTGGGCAGCGTGCTGACCGTGTCCGCGGTCGGCGGTGACCCGTTCTACGGTGGGCTCCTGATGGGTGTCTACGCGCTGGGAATGGCGGCGCCGCTGTTCGTGCTCGCCGTGGTGTGGGAACGGTTCGGGCTCGGGCGACGGCGGTGGCTGCGCGGCCGCGAGCTGCGGTGGGGGCCGGTGCGCACCCACACCACGTCGCTGGTCTCCGGCGCGTTGTTCGTCGCGATCGGACTGCTGTTCCTGCTGACCGAGGGCACCGCGAACCTGGGTGGGTTCGTCGGTGTCGACGAACAGTACGACCTGCAGCTGTGGCTCGGACGAGCGGCCAGGGCCGTGTCCGACGCCGCCGTTCTCCTCGTCGCCGTGCTGGCCGCGATCGGCCTGCTCGTACTCAGGCTGGTGCGCAGGCGGCACGCGGAGCGGGTCGAGTCGCGTGAGGGGGAGCCACGGTGAGGTCACGGAACTACCGATACGCCAGAGCGGCCGCGCTGGGGCTGCTCACCCTGCTGGTCGTCGGCGTGCCGACGGACATCGTCGCCAACCCCTGGTTCGGCCGGGAGATCCCCGTGCGCTGGTGGGAGTACCCCGTGCTGGCCGCGACCGTGCTCCTCACCACCGCGTGGTTCGCCATCCAGGCACCGCGGCGGGCCGAGGGCCGGGTCGCGTCCGGGGTGCTGCTGGCGGTGTTCGCCGTCGGCTGCCCGGTGTGCAACAAGATCGTGCTCGCGGCCATCG
Organism: Actinophytocola sp. NPDC049390; assembly: GCF_044466355.1. Lineage (NCBI taxonomy): Bacteria > Bacillati > Actinomycetota > Actinomycetes > Pseudonocardiales > Pseudonocardiaceae > Actinophytocola > Actinophytocola sp. NPDC049390. Next base: position 36,865 of record NZ_JBITMQ010000016.1, on the reverse strand, counting down.
GCACCTCCGGTGCGCTCGGGCTGTGGGCGCCGGTGCAGCCGGTGCTGGCCCTGGTCTCACTGGCGCTGCTCGCGCTCGCCGTCGGCGTGCGCTGGCGGCTGCGCGGGTGTGTCGGCGAGGAATGCGTCACACCCGGGTGAGGCACCAGAGCAGGAGCAGCACCGCCGCGGAGGCCGTCGCGAACGCCGCGGGCACCGCCGACATGAGCACCACCGCCACCGTGCTGACCCGAGACCAGCCCGGCCCCGCACCACAGGGCCGCGCGGACCGCACCGCACCCGTGCCGTGGCGCCGCGCCGCGCCGACGTCGGCCGCGAGCTCGGCGAGCACCCGCACCGCCGCGGGCGCCCGCCTGCACAGCGGCACGAACGGCAGCGCCGAGGCGAGGACCTCCGCGCCCAGCACCAGCAGGTGGTGGCGGCCACGCAGGTGCGCCTCCTCGTGCGACAGGATGGCCGCCCGCCTGCGGGGCCCCAGCCCGTCGACCGCGCTCGTCGCGACCACCCAGCCACGACGTCCGCCCACGCTGTAGGCCACCGGCAGCGGCGCGTCCAGCCAGAACACCCCGCGGTCGGGGCGGGCGAGCGCGCCGAGCAGGGACACGTGGTCGCGCCGCCACCGCCGCTGCCTGCGTACGGCGCCGACGGCCACCACCGCGACCCGCATCACGAGGCTGAACAGCACGGCGGCGACGCCGAGCCGGACAACGTGCGCCCAGACGACGTCGCCGTCCTGCCGCACGATGTTCACGCAGCTGCCCGCCATGCCGATGAACCCGTCCAGGCCGCTGCCCTTCGGCAACGCCAGCAACAGGCTCGCCACGAGCATCGCGCCGACGAACAGGACCGCGGAGCTGGCCCACGCCACGAGCGCGAGCCCGGGCCGCACGGCAGGCCTGACCATGGCGGCCAGGTACCAGGGTCCGAGCACGCCGATCACGGTCGCGGCGAGGACGAGCCCGATCGCCAGCGTCACGGCTCCTCCGCCACGTTCTCGGCGCCGAGGGCACGGCGCAGGATGCGTGCCTCCTCCGGCGAACTCGAGCGGGCGAAGTGCAGCAGCACCCGCTCGACGTCGCCGCTCGACTCGAGGACCTCGCGCAAGAGCCGGGCCCCGACCTCCTCCCGCGACGCGACGGGGGTGTACGCGAACGCCCGGCCGACCTGCTCCCGGCGCACCCAGCCCTTGCCGTGCAGCTTGTCCAGCACGGTCAGCACCGTCGTGTATGCCAGCGGCCGGTCCGGCGCGAGGGCCTCCAGCACGTCTCGCACCAGCATGGGGGCGTGCGCCTCCCACACCACGTCCATCACCGCCGACTCGAGCTCACCCAGCCCGCGCACCCCGGTCACCTCCCGGTCCCGTCCGTTCACGCCCGCCGGTAGGCCACGACGGCCTGCCCGGAACCCGCCACCCTGGCGCCGTCACCGCCGCCCTGCACCGGGGCGAGCAGTACCCCGCCCTCGGCCCGCGCCCACGGCACCGGCCACGAACCCGTCGCGACCGTCTTCCCCGTCCTGATGTCGACCGCCACCGACCGGCCGTCCGCGCTGCCGTAGACGACGTCCCCGTCCACGACCGTCAGGTCCAGCGCTGCGCCGTCCGCGCGCTCCCACCGGACCTCACCCGTCGCGCGGTCCACCGCACGCGCACCGGCCGGGTCGGCGACGACGACCGCGCCGGCGTCCGGGAGGACGGTGGTCCGCAGGTCGTCACCACCGGCACCGGCCGTCGTGATGGCCCGGCCCGACCGCAGGTCGTGCAGCACCGTCTCGACGGTACCGTCCTGGCGCTCCCACCGGACGGCGATCACGTCCCGGTCCGAGGCACGCGGCGCGTCGGCCGGCTCGGCACGCCCGCCCGCGAGGTCCGGCGACCGCCACAGGGTCGCGCCGGTGGACGTGTCCACCGCGGTCAGCTCGCCGTCGCGGGAGAACAGGCCGACGCCGTCGTGCTCGTACACCGGCTCCGAACCGGCGGGGCCGGGCACCGGTTCGCCGGTAGCCGCCGCGAGCATCAGCTTGCCCGTCTCGGCGTCCGCCCCCACCACCGACGGTGAGTTCTGCCAGAAGATCAGCCCCGGACCCTGCACCGGACCGGGCACCGTCACCGGTCCCCACACGCGTTTCCCGGTGTGCACGTCGTAGGCGCTCGCGGCCACGGTCGTCGCGAGCTTGCCCGCGCGCGCGTCACCGTCGTTGGACAACACGACGGCCACCGCCCGCCCCGCCGCCTCGCTCACGCCGAACGACAGGCACGCGGGATCGGTCTCCACCGACCACCGCGTCACACCGGTGCCGTCCACACCGACGATCGACAACGCCGACTGGTCGTCCTTCGGGTAGATCACGCCGACGAACACGTCCGCCACCGCGTTCGGCATGTCGTCGAACGGGGCGCGCCACCGCGGCTCCCCGACCAGCGCGGGCCGCGCCCCGTCCGCCACCTCGGGCGCGGGACGCGCCGGCGCCACCGAGCTGACCGGCTCCTCCACCGGCTCACCAGGGACGGCGCACCCCGCCACCCCCGCCGCCACGGCCAGCGAACAAGCGATGACCAGGACACGAACATCCGCACCGGTTCGACTCACGACGACGACTCTACTATGCAGCCTAGTAGTGAGGCGTTCAGGCGGCGAGTTCGAGGACCGTCGTGACCTCGGCGTCGGTGAGCGGGAGCGGATTGCCGCGCATGCTGCTGGAGCGTTGTGCCGCGGCGACGACCTCGGTGGTCTTCTCCGGCGTCCATCCCATGGCGGTGAGGCGGGGAACCTCCAGTTGCCGGACGGTTTCCTCGATCCAGGTGACCAGGTCGGCCGGTTCGGCGGGTCGGCCGAGAACAAGACCGGCGGCTTCCGCGTAGCGGGCGACGGCGGGGCTGTCGGGCCGCCTCGCGTGCAGGGCGGTGAGGTTCCGGGCGACGACCGGGCCGAGCAGGCGGGCGCAGATGGCACCGTGCGGGGCGGCGAGGACACCGCCCAGCACCCCGGCGATGCCGTGCACGGCGCCGAGTTTGGCGTTGGCGAGCGCGATCCCGCCGAAGGTGGCGGCGAGGCTCATGTCGCAGCGGGCGGCGAGGTCCTCGCCAGCACCGTGGGCCCGACGCAGGCTGCGGCCCGCCCGGCGCAGGCCCTCCCGTGCGTACCCGTCCGACAGCGGGTTCGCGAACACGGACACGAGTGGTTCCAGGCACTGGGTCAGCGCGTCGAGCCCGCTCGCCGCCGTGACCGCGGGAGGGCACGTCAGGGTGAGCGCCGGGTCCACGAGCGCGACCGCGGGCAGCACCGCAGGGCCGCGGACGCTGACCTTCACACCGTGCGACGGCACGGCGAGCACGGCGTTGGCGGTGGCCTCGGACCCGGCCCCCGCCGTGGTCGGGACGGCGATCACGGGCACGCCGGGCGCCTCGACCGCGCGCCCCTCACCGACCACCTCGAGATAGGTCTCGGGCGGCGCGTCCTGCCCGAGCAACGCGCCGACCGCCTTGGCCACGTCGATGACGCTGCCGCCACCGACCCCCACCACGATGTCCGGGCCGAACTCCCGCGCGTGCCGCAACTCCGACCGCACCACGTCGACGGTCGGCTCACCGGTGACCCCGCGAACGTCGACCTCGCCGCCAAGACCGGACAACAGGCCGGCGTACCGTCGCGCGGACCCACCCGCGAACACCAGGCAACGCCGCCCGCGCGCCGCCACCAGGTCGGGCAACCGCTCCGCCGCCACACCGGGCCCGAACAGCACCTCACCGGGAACACGCAACACGAACGACGTCGCCACGGCTAGGCTCCCCGCCCCACGGGCTGCTGCCCGTAGTCGGACAGGTACCACCGGCGGGACGCCGCGACGGCGTCCGGCGCCAGCGCGGCCACGGGCCCACGCTGGAGCGCGAGGTGGGCGTGCTCGGCGCACTCCTCCGTGTAGATCGCGGCGCGCAGCGCCTTGTCGACGGTGGCGCCGATGGTGAAGACGCCGTGCGAGCGCATCAGCACCGCGGAGCCGCCGCCGACGTGCCGCACCACCTCCCGGCCGATCTCCTCCTCGCCGATGACGGCGTAGCCGGAGCACGGGATGGGTCCCCCGAACAGCGCGGCCTGCGTCGTCGTCAGCACGGGCACGTCCTCGCCGCGGATGGCGAACGTCGTGGCGTAGCGGGAATGCGTGTGCACCACGCCGTGCACGTCCTCGCGTTCGCGGTAGACCAGGCAGTGGGAGAGCGTGTCCACGGAGGGTTTCAGCTCGCCCGCGACGACCCGGCCGTGGTCGTCGACGACGACGAGGTGCTCCGGCGCCAGGTCCGCGAAGGAGACACCGCTGGGCTTGATCGCGATCAGCCCGGTGCCCGGGTCACGACCGGACACGTTGCCGCTCGTGCCGACGACGAGACCGGCCGACAGCAGTTCGCGGTTGGCGCGCCAGACCTGCTCGCGCAGGTCGGAGGGGAACGTGCTCACAGTGCCTCCAGCTGTTCGGAGCCGATCGAGACCGACACGTCCACGGCCGCCAGCTCGTCCTCGTCGACATGGATCGTCGCACCCAGCGTGGCCGCGACCCGCTCGACGATCCGGCGCGCCGAGATCCCGTACTTGTCCTTGAGGTACGGGGCGCTGGCGCCGTGCGCGAACTGGTCGTCGATCCCGATGCGCAGCAGCGGGGTGCCGACCGCCGCCTCCGCCATCCGCTCGGCGACCGCGGTCCCGAGGCCACCGATGACGTTGTGGTTCTCGACCGTCACGACGAGCCGGGACGCCGCCCGCGCCATGTCGACGACCGCCGGGTCGGCGAACGGCTTGAGTGTCGTGACGTGCGCGTGTGTGGCCGAGATCCCGTTGCGCTGCAACACCTCGCACGCACGTATGACCTCCTCGGTGCAGATGCCCGACGAGAAGACGGTGATGTCGGCGCCCTCGCGCACGCGGCGGACGCGGTCGAGTTCCATCGGGGTGGAGAACAGCCGCGGCACCGCGCCACGGAGCATCCGCACGTACACCGGACCGTCCACCGCGTACGCCACGTCGAGAACGCTCTCGATGTCGGTGGCGTCGCCGGTCTCCAGCACGGTCATGTTCGGCAGGCCGCGCATGAGGGACACGTCCTCGATGGCCTGGTGCGTCACCCCGCCCGGCGTCATGATCCCGGGCAGGAAGCCGATGAGCTTCACCGGGAGGTTCGGGTAGCAGACCGACATCGCGAGCTGGTCGTAGGGCCGCCGGACGAGGAACACCGCGAACGTGTGCAGGAACGGCACCATGCCTTCGCGCGCCATGCCGCCCGCCCAGCTGAGCATGTTCTGTTCGGCCATGCCCATGCTGAAGAACCGGTCCGGGTAGGTGTCGCGGAACCTCGCGATCTCGGTCGACCCGGTCAGGTCACCGGACAGGACGCACACGTCCGGCTTGTCGGCCGCCCACGCCACGAGGTTGCGGGAGTGGACCTGCTGCTCGATCACGATGCGTCTCCTCTCAGGGCGTCGAGCGCCTCGCGCAGCTCGCGCCGGTCGGTGTCGTCCTTGGGACGCACGTAGTGGAGGTTGGGCTTGCGCGCGTTCAGGTACGGCACACCGCGCGCGGTGTCGGTGTAGCAGAGGAGCGCGAACGGGCGGTCGCCCGCGCGCGTCGCCACGGCCGTCTCGATGGCGGCCGGGTCGTGCCCGTCGACCACCGCGACCTCCCAGCCGAACGCCGTGAAGCGGGCGTCGATCGGCTCGACGTTCATGATGTCCGCGGTGCGGCCGTCGACCTGCTGCCCGTTGACGTCGACGAACAGGAGCAGGTCCGACAGCGAGTAGAAGGCACTGGCCTGCACGCCCTCCCAGGTCTGCCCCTCCTCGAGCTCGCCGTCGGACATGAACACGACGGTGCGTCCGGTGTCGCCTTTTCGCTTGCGCACCAACGCGATCCCGGCGGCCTGGCTGAGTGCCTGGCCGAACGAGCCCGTGGTCAGTTCGAAGCCGGGCGAGTGTTCGGCGCCGATCATCTCCAGGGTGCTGCCGTCGGTGTTGAACGTCTCGAACGCCCCGGGCTCCAGCCGGCCGACCGACTCCAGCGCCGCGTAGATCGCCACGGCGTAATGGGCGGGCGAGATGAGGAACCGGTCGAAGCCCGGTCCCTTCTCGCCGTGGAACCGGCCGCCGGACGGGGATGGCGCCCGCGCGCCGGGAACGCCCGTGAACGGCGGCGCCGGCAGCGGCTCTGGCACCTCGGCCAGCCGCAGCACGCGGGTGTACAGCGTGGCCAGCATCTCGGCGGACGACAGGGCCTGGCTGAGGTAGCAGCCGTCCTGCAGCAGGGTCAGTTCCAGCACGCGCGCACGGATGCGGCGCGCGACGCTCTCCGGCGTGACGTCCGCGGTGGCCAGTGCGGACCGGTCCGCCGGCATCGTGGTTCCGCTCATCGCGGTGTCTCCCTTCGACGGCGTCATCGGTTGAGGTTCGTGTTCGGGTCGGCCATCACGTCGGCGAGCTCCTGCCGGGTCGTGATCACCTGCTCGCCTCGCTGGGACAGGGCCAGCGCCGCCATCGCGGTCGCCAGCATCGGCGCGTGCTCCAGGTCGTCGGACAGCCAGCCGTGCAGGAAGCCCGCCGCGAGGCCGTCGCCCGCGCCGAGCCGGTCGACGATGTCGACGGGGCAGGCCGGGGCGGTGACGCGGCGGCCGTCGACCGACGCGACGACGCCGTGCTCGCTGGAGCTGACGAGCACGTGTCGCGCCGAACTCATCTCGCACAGCGCCGCCAGCGCGTCCTCGGCGGTGGGGCCGAAGCCGAACAGCTGCCGCGCGTCGCCGTGGCGGCAGAACAGGATGTCCGCGCTCTCGACGAACGGCCGCAGCTTGGCGGCGGCCTCCTCGCAGGTCCACAGCCGGGCGCGGAAGTTGACGTCGAACGACACCGGCACGCCGCGGTCCCTGGCCCGGCTGAACGCCTCCTCCACCACCTTGTGCACGCCGTCCGAGAGCGGCACGGTGAGCCCGGTCAGGTGGATGAGCCGGGTGTCGAGGACCGAGTCCCAGTTCACCTGCTCGGGGGTGAGCTGGGTGAACGCCGTGCCTGCCCGGTCGAAGTGGACGAGCGTGGGCCGGGGCGCCGCCCCGTACTCCACGAAGTAGCTGCCCACCCGCGCACCCGGGACGCGGACGACGTTGCCGATGTCGACCCCGTGGGCCGTCAGCGCGTTCTCGACCCGGCGTCCGAGCGGACCGTCCGGGACCGCGCTCGCCCAGCCGGTCCGCCACCCCAGCCGCGCGAGGCTCGAGACGACGTTCGCCTCCGTGCCGACGACGTTGACGTCCAGCGACGTGGCCACCTCGAGCCGGTCGCCCGAGGGCACGCTCAGCCGCAGACCGCCCTCACCGATCGCCGTCACGTCATAGCGGGGCGCCATGCCACACCTCCAGGTCGTCGAGTTCGCGCCGCAGCGCCTCCGTGACCCGCGCGGGGTCCGCCGCCTGCGCGATGGCCTTGCCGACGGCGACGACGTCGAACGGTCGCCCGGCGAAGTGCCGCAGGTCGCCGGGGCCGATGCCGCCGGCGAGCGTCACCTCCCGGTCGCCGAGGTCCATCGCGGCGAGCCGGTCCAGCGCACCGCGGGTCGTCTCGTCGTCGGCGGCGGTGACGCCGCCCGGCCGGTGGACGATGACGCGGCGGACCTCGTCGACGAGCAGCGCGGCGAGTGCCTCCTCCGTCCACGTCGGCCACAGTTCCACCTCGACCTCGCCGCCCGCGCGCGCCGCCGCGCGGGCGGCGCCCGCCACGACCGCCCTGCCCGCCTCGCCCACGACGGTGACCCGGTCGGCTCCCGCGTCGAACACCATGCCGGCGAACATCTCACCCGCGCGCGCGATCCGCACGTCCGCGACCAGCGGCGCGCCCGGCACCGCGGCACGCAGCGCCCGCACGGCGTCCAGTCCGCGGTGCAGCAGGAGCACCGTGCCCGCTTCGACGACGTCCACACCGGACCGTGCCGCCACCCGGACCGCACCGGCGAGGTCCTCGGTGTCGAGTGCGAGCTGGATCAGTGGACCGCGTGTCACGGCCGGGGCTCCGCCAGCGAGTACAGCCGCGCCGGGTTGTGGACCATGAACTTGTCGATCTGGGCCTCGGTGAAGCCCTCCTCCAGCAGGCGCGGCAGGAACCGCTGCTTGATCCACTGCCAGCCGGGGCCGAAGCCGTAGACGGTGTGGTGCGACCGGCGGCCCATGTCGTTGCACAACATGAGCTGGTCCTCGTAGCCGTCCTCGACCAGCTGGCGGAGCAGGGCGATGCGCATGCTGTCGGGGTAGTACTTCGCCTTCCCCGGCCCGTCGTAGATGAGGGACGCGCCGGTCTCCAGCATCTTGCGGTGGTACCAGAGGTCGGGGTTGCGGTCCACGTGCGCCACGATGAACCGGGACAGGTCGAAGCCCTCGTCGGCCGCGATCTCCAGGATCTCGATGCCCATCGTGCCGTTGGTCGTGTGCGCGTGGACGCACACCCCGGTCTCGTTCGCCGCCTGCACGGCGGCGCGGATGACGTGCTCCTCCCCCGGCGTGATGTGCAGGTACGCGCCGCCGACCTTGATCCACCCGGCCTTGGCGTCGGTGCCGTCCATCCCGACCGTGATGTCGTCGACCATCTCCTGGACGACCACGTCACGGTCCCACTCGGCGATGTCGTCTGGCATGCCGTGCTCCTGGCAGATGTAGCCCGTGCACGCGACCACGTGGACGCCGGTCTCCTTGGCCGCCCGCGCCATCCCCTCGGCGTCGCGGCCCCACGTCTTCGGGGTCGCCTCGACGATGGTGCCGCCGCCGATCTCGCGGTACTCGCTGAGCATCTGGACGGCCTTGTCGTAGTCGTCCAGCAGGTGGTCCGTCTCGTTCTTGGACCCGTGGCCCTGCGGCCTGGTGAGGATGTGCTCGTGGGCGAGCGTGTACCCGAGTGTCGACGCGTCGACGTCGCCGAGCACCGTCCGAACCTTGCCCATGTGATCTCCTGTCTCCATCAGTGGGATGTGGGGTGGGATGCGCGATCCGGCGCCGAGGGCAGCGCCGCGATCTGCTCGAGGCTGCGCCCTCGGGTCTCCGGTGCCCGGCTGTAGATCGCCGCACCGACGACCAACAGCGCGGCCATGATCAGGAACGCCGGGGTGACGGCGTCCTGGGTCGCCTTCGGCGTGATGAGGTTTCCGCCGCCGGAGACGATCCCGAGGAGGGCGGGGCCGAACACCTTGCCCAGCGCGCCGAGGCCGTAGGCCAGGCCGAGCCCGGTGCCGCGCACCTCGGAGGGGAACATCTCGGCCGTGTAGGTGTTGAGGATGCCGAACGAGCCGTCGCCGAAGAGGAACGCGCCCAGCACGCCGAGGTAGAAGACCGACACGCCGACCAGGACCGCGTCGCCCGCCATGGCGGACACGGCGACGAACCCGGCGCCGACGAGGCCGCAGGTCACCATGATGGGACGGCGGCCGAGACGCTCGGCGAGGCGGGACGTGATCAGCCTGCCGACCAGCGACATGGCGCTGACGAGGATGAACATGTTCGCGGCGTCCGCGGCGGTGATGTCGAGCAACTGCGTCAGCAGGGTCGGTCCCCACGCCTGCACGGAGGCCGATGCCGTGATGAAGCAGAACGAGCCGATGGTCGTGATGAGCAGGACCCTGCGGTGGTCGCGCCACACCCGGCGGTAGCCCGTGCCGTTGCGCTCCGCGGCCAGCTCCTCCGCGGTCGGGAGTACGACGTCGGCGGGGTCCATGTGGCGGTACCAGGCGACGCTGGCCCGTGCCTCCTCCAGCCGGCCCTGGCTGACGAGCCAGCGCGGCGACTCCCGGACGATCATGCGGATGGGGAACATCAGCAGGATCGGGATCAGGCCGAGGAGCAGCAGGCCGCGCCACCCGAGCGAGTCGCCCCACAGGGACGCGGCCTGCGCGCCGAGGTAGAGCCCGACCGGGATGAAGACCACGGTGAGCCCGGCGAGCCTGGCGCGCAGGCGGCTGGGGACGAACTCGGAGATGAGCGGGATGTCGACGACCGGGAGCCCGCCGACGCCGAACCCGACCACGAGCCGGAACAGGGCCAGCAGCAGCCAGCTGCCCTCGGGCACGGCGGCGCAGGCCCCGGTGGCGAGCGTGAAGATGGCGACGGTCCACAGGAAGCAGGCGCGCCTGCCGATCCGGTCGGCGAGCCGTCCCCACACGATCGCGCCGAGTGTCGTGCCGAGACCGCCCGCGAGCAGGATGACGGCGCTCTCGCCGAACGTGAGGCCCCACGGCCCGGCGATCATCGACAGGATGAATCCGATGATGAAGAAGTCGAAGAACTCGACGGTGTTGCTGACGACGGCGGCGCCGACGAGCAGCCGCTGACGTGTGGTGAGCGGCGTCTGCTCGATGGCGGGAATCGTGGCGGTGGAGTGCACCGAAGGTCCTCCTCGTTGAGAACGCGCTGGGCGGGTTGTCCTCGGCGGTGTAGGGGGTGTCGAGGACCGTCACCGTTTCCCACGGCCGCGCCGGGCGGCAATCGCATGCTGAGCGGATGTTCACCTCCACGGTCCGCCTCACCGGCGGTTTCCGCAGCGTGAGTGCGTACCATGCGATGGTGTGAATTCCCCGAAGTCAAGCAACCGTTCATCGCCATGGCTCGATGGATGGGACCCGGAACCGTCCAGGGAACGCACCGTGCAGATCCTCGACGTGGCGCGGCGCTACTACGAGGACGGCATGAGCCAGGCGGAGATCGCCGCCGCCATCGGGTACTCGCGGCCCACCGTGGGGCGCATGCTCGCGGACGCGCGCCGCTCCGGGGTGGTCCGCATCCAGATCGCCCACCCGCTCGAACGGGCGTTCGACCTGGAGCGGGTGATCTCGACGCGGTTCGGCATCGCCAACGTGCGGGTGACCGGAACCGCCCCCGCCACCGACAACGGCACCGCGGAGGTCGGCGCGGCCGCCGCGGCCATCCTCGGCCGCATCGTGCGCCCGGGCATGGTCATCGGCCTGTCCAACGGCCGGGTCCACGGCGCGGTGCTCCAGCGACTGTCGCCCGTCGCCGTTCCCGACGTCACCTTCGTCCAGATGGTCGGCGGCCTGAGCGAGGAGAACCCGCTCGTGGACGGCCCGGAGCTGTGCCGCGGGTTCGCCTCGGCGTTCGACGGCGTGGCCCACACCCTGCACGCCCCGCTCATCGTGGGGTCCCCGCGCGACGCGGCCGCGCTGATGTCGTCCCCGGAGGTGGCCTCGACCCTGCGCCGCGCCGCAGCCGCCGACCTCGCCGTGGTCGGCATCGGGGCCGGTTTCCGGCACGCGACCGGGGTCTTCGACCACTACCTGACGAAGTCCGACATGCGGGCGTTGCGCGCGCAGGGAGCGGTCGGCCACGTGCTGGGGCAGTTCCTCGACCACGACGGCCAGGTCCTCGACCACCCGGCGAGGGACCTGGTCGTCGGTCTCCGGCTCGAGCACCTGCGGAACATCCCGCACGTCATCGGTATCGCCGCGGGGCGGGAGAAGGGCGAGGCGATCGCCGCCGCGCTGCGCGGCGGACTGGTCAACGCACTGATCGTCGACCGGGAGACGGCGCAGGCGCTGGCCTACCTCGACGGCAGGCGCTGAACCTCCGCCTCGAGCTCCCGGAACCACGCCAGGGCCGCGCGCGGCAGCTCGGGGTCGCCGTCGTCGTTCCACATCTCGACGCCGAGCAGGCCGTCGTAACGGGTGGCGGCGAGCAGACGCACCACGTCCGGCCACGGCACGGTGCCCGCGCCGAAGGCGACCCTGCGGAACTCGCCCGGCCTGGCCTCCTTGAGCTGCACGGCGTGCGCGTGCGGCAGCCCCGCGGACAGGTCGGCCACGACGTCCCTGCGGTTCCCCGCGAGGTTGCCGACGTCGAGGTAGAGGCGCAGAGCCCGGGACCCGACGTCCGCGAGGATCGACAGGCCGTCGTCGACGCCGGTGACGTCGGTGCCGTCGACGTTCTCGAGGGCCAGCACGATCCCCTCGCGTTCGGCGAGCCCGCAGCCCTCGGCGAGCCCGTCGAGGAACCAATTGCGCGCGCCGTCGTGGTCCGGCTCGTAGTAGGTGAAGTACCCGGCCACCTGGACCGCGCTCGCACCGAGGTCCACCGCCAGCGCGACGGCGTCCGCCAGCATCGCCCGCGACCGGGCGCGCGTGGCGGGATCGGCGCTGCCCAGCGGAGCGGCGCGGTGGGCGCTGAGCGTGACCGTGGCGATCGAGACCCCGGCGTCCGCCGCGGCGCGGGCCACGTCGGCACGCTGCTCACGCGTCCATGCCAGCCGCGCGATCCGCTCGGCCGACTCGTCCACCGCGAGCTCCACCGCCGCGTACCCGCACCGGGCCGCGTGCCGGAACAGCTCCGGCCACGCGGCCCCGGGAAGTGCCTTCTCGTAGATCGCGACCGGACGGCTCATGGCGTGGACCATACCCACGGCTCGCCGAGGTGGGCGCTCGCCGAGCCGCCCACCTGCGGTGTCCGTTGGGGCCGCGGCGACCTGTCTCGGGCCGGACATCGTTGGGACACAACGAAATCTCGATGACCGGGCCAGTGATCGGGATCACGACCGTGGCGCCTATCATGGCGCCACCAGCTGGCCAGCTCCCCCGAAAGTCGTCGCTCACGTAAGGGGTTCTTCAACCATGCCCGAAATCATCAGCAACTTCTTCGGCCGCTCCCGGACCGACGCCGCCCCCGAGGGCGTCGCGACCGCCACGACCGTCCAGGAAGGCAGCGTCCCGGCCGCGGACGTGGCCGTCGCCCCCGAGGCGGACGACACGGCGGCGCCCACCGTCGTGCACACCGGTGACCTCGCCGAAGGCGTGGACACCACCGCCGAGACCGACACCACCGAAGCGACGTCCACCGACGATTCCGAGAACAGCGACGACACCACCGCGGGCGACGCCGAGGATCAGGCCACCGAGAGCGCCGACGCCGAGGACGCTGCCGAGGAGCACGACGAGACCGGCGACGCGGACGCGGAAATCGCCGACGAGGACGGGGAAATCTCCGAGGAGGCCGACTCCGACGCGGTCGAGCAGGCCGACGCTCCGCCCGCCACGAAGACGGACGCGGAGACCGACGCGGCCGACGCCGACCAGGCCGAGCAGGCCGAGCAGGCCGAGCAGGCCGAGGCCCGGCCCGCGGCGGGCGTGCGCGGCAACACCACGATGGCCGACGCGGTGGTGTCGAAGGTCGTGCGGGTCGCCGCCGGGAAGATCGATGGCGTGCACAGCCTCGACGACGACCTTTCCGTTGAGGTGGCTGACGACGTCGCCACGATCAGGGTGCCGCTCGTGGTCGAGTACGGCAACGCGGTCAAGGCGCTGGCGGAGCAGGTGCGGGTCGCGGTGATCGAGGCCGTCGAAGAGATCCTCGGTCTCGACGTCGCCGCCGTGGACGTCCACCTCAGCGACATCCACGTGCCCGAGGCCTGACCGGCACCGACGGTGGTTCCGGTCCCGGGTGCCCGTCGCGGCCAGGACCGGAACCCGTCGGCGGAGCGGCGACGCCACGTCGAAGGACGAGACAGCGTCGCCCTGAGGCGGGCGCCGAGGCAGGGCACTCCGGTCAGGAAACCAGGTCGACGGCGGGCTTTCCGCCTCGTGCGCGGAGCCAGCCGATCAGGTCGTCGGCGTCCGGGTTGGTGCGCTGGGCGGCGTCGAGCGGGGTGGCCGGCTCCCAGGGCGCGATCCAGTTGACGTCGGCGCCCTGGTCCGCGAGGTACTGGGCGGTCGGGAGGCGTCCGCCGTGGCAGGCACCCCAGAAGGCGGCGTTCACCCCGTCGCGCGGGGGTGGGGCCGGCGCGGCGAAGTAGGCGGTGACGCGGTCCTGCAGCCCGAGCGTGGCCGCGGTGAACAGTGTCGTGGCCGCACCGCGCTCGACCAGCCGGAACGCCGCGTCCCACTGGGCGAACGCGGTCGCGTCGGACAGCGGCGTGCCCCCGCCGATCACCGCGCCGGTGGCGTCGATGTCCGCGCCCGCGTCGAGCAGGGCGTCGAGCACGGCCACGTCGTCGCAGCTCGCCGCCCAGTGCAGCGGTGTCTCCCGGTGCGCGCCCTCGAACCGGGCGTCGACGTCGGCACCGGCCTCGACCAGCGCCACGACGGTCGCCGGGCCGTGGGGAAAGTGCCCTGGCCAGTCGGTGACCACGTGCAGGAGCGTCCGCGCGCACTCGGTGCCGTCCCCGGCACGCTCCCGGAGCCTCGCGGTCGCCAGCCCGGGGTGCTCGGCCAGCAGGGCGCGGAGCGCGCCCACGTCGCCGGCGTGGACAGCGGCGGTCGCGGCGCTCGCGACAGGGTCGTCGTTGCTGATCGTCACCATCGGAGTTCGTCCTTCCACCGACCACGGCCATCCTGTCGCGGATGTGTGACCTGGACCAGTGGCATGTGTGTGCGCGCCGCCGCCTGGTTAGTATGCACACATTGCAATATGACAATCATTGGAGGTCTGGTGGAGCAGGTGATGAGCGCGGTCGGGTTGGTCCTCTACCTGGCGTTCATGGTCCTGGCGTTCGGGGTGCGCGCGATCGTGCACCGGCGGCGGACCGGGTCGGCGGGGTTCAACGGGATGCGGGGCCGGCCGGGGTCGGCGGAGTGGATCGCGGGCGCGTTGTTCGTGGTCGCGGTGGTCGCCGGGCTGGTCGCACCGGCGCTCCAGGCGTTCGGCGTGGTGGCGCCGGTCGCGGCAGTGGACGGGTGGTTCACGCGCGTGGCGGGTGTCGTCGTGGCCGTCGCCGGGATCGCCGCGACACTGTGGGCACAGGGCGCGATGGGTGACTCGTGGCGGGTGGGCGTCGATCCGGACGAGACCACGGGGCTCGTCACGACCGGTCCGTTCGGGGTCGTGCGCAACCCGATCTTCACGACCATGACGGTCGCGGGGCTCGGTCTGACGTTGCTGGCGCCCAACGCCGTGGCGATCGGCGCGCTGGCGGTTCTGGTGGTGGCGGTCGAGTCGCAGGTGCGCGTGGTCGAGGAGCCGTACCTGATCCGCACGCACGGCGAGGCGTACCTGACCTACGCGCGCCGGGTCGGCAGGCTCGTGCCGGGCGTCGGTCGAGCTAGATGACCCCGAGCGCGAGCATCGCGTCGGCCACGTGGGTGAACCCGGCGATGTTGGCACCGGCCAGGTAGTTGCCGGGGACGCCGTACTCGTCCGCGGTCGCCAGGCAGCGGTCGTGGATGCTGTGCATGATCTCGGCCAGGCGGCGTTCGGTGTGTTCGAACGTCCAGGTGTCCCGAGACGCGTTCTGCTGCATCTCCAGGGCACTGGTCGCCACGCCACCGGCGTTGGCGGCCTTGCCGGGCGCGACGACGACGCCGGCCTCGGTGAACAGCCGCACGGCCGCCGGCGTGCAGGGCATGTTGGCGCCCTCGGCGACGACGGTGCAGCCGTTCGCGATCAGCATGCCCGCGCCGGCGCCGTCCAGCTCGTTCTGCGTCGCGCACGGCAGCGCGACGTCGCAGGGGACCTCCCACACCGGGCGGCCGGGGACGTACCGTGCGACGCCCCCGCGCTCGCCCGGGTAGGTGTCGATGCGGGCGCGTCGCACGCCCTTGATCTCCTTCAGCAGGTCGAGGTCGATGCCCTTCTCGTCGACCACGTAGCCCGCGGAGTCCGAGCACGCCACGACGACACCGCCGAGCTGCTGGACCTTCTCGATCGCGTACGTGGCGACGTTGCCCGAGCCGGACACCACCACCTGCTTGCCCTCGAACGAGTCGCGGCGGGTCTTGAGGATCTCCTCGACGAAGAACACGGTGCCGTAGCCGGTGGCCTCGGTCCGCACCTGTGACCCGCCCCACGCCAGGCCCTTGCCGGTGAGCACGCCGGACTCGTACCGGTTGGTGATCCGCTTGTACTGGCCGAACAGGTACCCGATCTCCCGGCCACCGACCCCGATGTCACCGGCGGGCACGTCGGTGTACTCACCGATGTGCCGGTACAGCTCGGTCATCAGCGCCTGGCAGAACCGCATGATCTCGCCGTCGGAGCGCCCCTTGGGGTCGAAGTCCGAGCCGCCCTTGCCGCCGCCGATCGGCATGCCGGTGAGCGCGTTCTTGAAGGTCTGCTCGAAGCCGAGGAACTTCACGATGCCCAGGTAGACGCTCGGGTGGAACCGCAGGCCGCCCTTGTAGGGACCCAGCGCGGAGTTGAACTCCACCCGGAACCCCCGGTTGATCCGCACGGTGCCCGCGTCGTCCACCCACGGCACCCGGAAGATGATCTGCCGCTCCGGCTCGCAGAGCCGCCGCAGCACCGCGCTGTCGGTGTACTCCGGGTGCTTCGCGATCACCGGCCCGAGCGAGTCGAGCACCTCGTGCACGGCCTGGTGGAACTCGGTCTCGCCGGGGTTGCGCCCCACGACCTCGGCGTAGATCTCCCCAAGCTTCTCGTCCAGACCTGACACGCGTGCTCCTCTCGGCGGGCTGGGGCTTCCCCGGTCACCGTCTCATGGCGATCGGGTGAACGAGCCACGGGAAGCGTGTGAAAAGTGCCACGACGTCCGGACCCGTGGCCGGACCGTCGCCGCCCGCACTACGGTACGTCACGCAGCGACACCCTCCGCAACCGAACGCCTCTCCTCGACGACGTGAACCCGCTGGTCACAGGCGCTGGTTGACCTCCACGCAGTTCATCGACGGGTCGAGGAAGTAGATCTGGCGGTAGTCGCGCAGGGCCCAGTTGCCGGGGTCCGCGAAGTACAGGCCCCGCTCGCGGAGGCGCTCCTTCACCGCGTCCAGGTCGTCCACCTCGATCGCGACGTGACCGTTGACCGTCGGGTTGACGTGCATGCCGTTGCGCTGCGCGAAGTTGGGGTCGGGCTTGGCGAGGTGGAGCTGCGCCGACCCCTCGGTCTCGAACCAGCCGATCTTGCGGCCCGGGTCGTAGTCGGACCGGAAGGGCGGTGTGCTCGGGGTCATCCCGAGCACGTTCTCGTAGAACTCCGCGGACGCCTCGATGTCGTGCGCGGGGATGTTCATGTGGTGCATGCGCCAGGTCACGTCAGGGCTCCAATCACACGTGGGCGGACCACTGGGTCATCCGCCGCTCGGCCATTCTCAGGAACACGTCCAGCAAACCGGCGACCACGATCGTCACCGTGATCGCGGCGTACACGCCCGCGCTCTTGAACGTGTTGGTCGACGACGCCGCGAGGTACCCGATCCCCCGCGCGCCGCCGACGAACTCCGACACGATCGCGGCCGACAGCGCCAGCCCGATGCACATGCGCAGCGAGCTGAGCACCCACACCCCGATCGCGGGCAGGCGGACCGTCGTCCACACCTGCCACCGGGACGCGCCGAGCGCCCTGGCCCACAACAGGTTCCCCTCGTCCACGGCGGACAGTCCACCGTAGGCGGCGAAGAAGTTCACGAACACGATCACCAGCACGACGAGCGCGATGTTCGACGCGAGGCCGAACCCGAACCACGCCACCAGGAGCGGCGCGAACGCGATGCGCGGGATCGCGTTGATCATCGTGAGGAACGGGATGAAGACGCCGCCGAGCCGCGGCGACACGGTGAACAGCACGGCCAGCGCGACCCCGACGAACAGGCCCAGGAAGTAGCCGAGGAACGCGTTCATCAGCGTGAACGACGCGTTCGACGCGATGGTCCCGTCCAGCGTCCAGTCCACCAGCCGCTCCCACACCGCCTCGGGCGAGGAGAACAGGAACCGCGGGATGATCCGCTCGTCGGACAGGTACTGCCACAACATCAGCGGCGCGACGACCACCAGCGCGCGGCACAGCCACACCAGCGCCGTCACCACCCGTTCCCGTCTGCGCGGGCCCGCCAGCTCCGACGACGGCACGACCGGGTCCACCGGTGGCACCGGCCGGGACGCCGTGATCACGCGAGCTTCCATTGGGAGAACCTCCGTTCGACGACCACGAGAACCCGGTCGACCGCGGCCGCGACCAGGCCGAGCGTGATCAGTGCGCCGAGCAACCGTTCCGGCTGGGTCAGCTCACCGGCGAGCTTGATGTTCCAGCCGATCCCCTCGCTGGCGCCGACGAACTCGCCGACGACCACGCCGAGCAGCGCGAACGCGATGCCCACCCGCAGCGTCGAGATCGTCCACGCCACCATCGCGGGCAGGTACAGCGACGTGGCCATCTGGAGCCGGGACGCGCCCAGCGACTTCGTGTTGTCGATCAGCACGCGGTTGACGCTGCGCAGGCCGCCGGAGAAGTTGAAGAACGACGCGAAGAACACGAGCAGCGCCGCGGTGGCCACTTTGGACTCCACGCCGAGCCCGAACACCAGCACCAGCAGCGGCGCGAGCACGATCTTCGGAATGCCGTTCACCAGCGCCATGAACGGGTTGAACACGCGGCCGAGGAACGGCACGAACACGAACAGCGCCGCGACGGCCGCGCCGAGCACGATGCCCACGAGGTACCCCATGCCTGCCGCCGACAGCGTGAAGCCGAGGTGCGGGAGGCTGGCACCCGAGCTGTGCCAGTCCCACATCCACGCGAACACCTGGGCCGGCTCCGCGAACGACCGGCGCGAGAGCAGTCCGTACTGGACGCCCAGGTGCCACACCGCCACGAAGGCGGCGAACACCAGGAGCTGCCACGGCCAGTTGCGTGGCGCCCGTTTCACCTCCGGCTCGGCGGCGGTGGGGAGTTCGGTTCGCGTTGCCATCATCGCCTACCGGTAGTCGTTGTTGGCGAAGGAGGCGGCGTCGATCTCGGCGTCGGCCGCCATCAGCTCGCCCGCCTTGCTCGCCTCGACCACGCGCTCGATGGCGGCCTGGTCGACCGTGCCGTCGGCGGAGTAGCCGGGCAGCACCCTGGCCAGCAGCGCGAGGGTGGCGTCGCCGCGCAGGTCCTCGGGCAGCATCGCCATCACCGCGGCGGGGTCGTCCTTCGCGTCGTTCATGGCGGCCATCGCGCGGGTGTGCGCGGTGACGACCGCCTTGGCCACCTCCGGCTGGTCCTCGAGGTAGGACGGCAGCGCGAACAGGCCCGCGGTCGCGTACCCGCCGCCGTAGTACTTCTCGGTCACCGCCGGGTCGAAGAAGTCGAGCACCAGGTTCACCGTGCCGTCGGCGACGAGCCCCTCGGCGACCGTGCCGAGCCAGTAGTAGTCGGCGAGTTTCTGCTCGACCGCGGCGGCCGACGACGCGACGTGCCCGATCGGCACGAACTCGACGTCGTCGGGCTGGTAGCCCCACTGCACCAGCGCGGACAGCGCGGTGAGGTGGGCGGTCGAGCCGAACCCGGGAATGCCCCACTTCCGGCCCTCGACGATCGCCGCCGGGTCACTGTCCGATGTGGGCAGTCCGGGGGTGGCGGTCAGGAACACCATGTCGGTGGTGAGGAACTGGGACACCTCGGTGACCTCGGCGCCCTCCGCCACGGCCGCGAGCCCCGCCGACGAAACGCTGGTGACGAAGTCGACCTCCTCGGTCGCGAGCGCCTGCACCGCCTGCACCGACCCTTCGAGGTCGACGTACTCGGGCTTGCTGCCGATCTTCTTCAGCTCCTCGTCGAGGAAGCCTTCCTGCTTGGCCACGTAGGTGGCCGCGTAGGCGATGACGCCCGCGCCGCCGATGCCGATCGTGACCGTCGGCGGGACCTCACCGCCTTCGCCGTCCGCGCTGCCGCAGGCGCTCGTCGTGACCGCGAGGCCGAGGGCACAGGCCGCGGCGATCATCCGCCCGGCCCGGAATCGAGTGTTCATCGTCAGGTTCTCCTCATCGAGATGACGTGTTCGCTGGGGCTCCCCCTGCGGAGCCGGACTCCGCCTCGTAGGCGGTCATGACCTCGCTGCGGAGGTCGTTCCACAAGGTCTCGTACTGCTCCTGGAAGGCGGCGTCGAAACGGATCTCGGTCAACAGCCGCGGGCGGGGCAGGTTCACCTCGTAGTCGGACTTGATGCGGCCGGGGCCGGCGGTGAACACCACGACCCGGTCGGACAGGCCGAGGGCCTCTTCCAGGTCGTGGGTGACGAACAGGACGGTCGGGCGTGTCTCGTGCCAGATGTCGAGCAGTTCGTTCTCCATGAGGTTGCGGGTCTGGACGTCGAGCGCGCTGAACGGCTCGTCCATCAGCAGGACCCGCGGCTCGTAGACGAACACGGCCGCGAGCGCGACCCGCTTGCGCATGCCGCCGGACAGCTGGTGCGGGTAGTGGTCCTCGTAGCCGGACAGGCCGACCCGCGTGATCCAGGCGCGGGCGCGTTGTGTGGCGTCCTTCTTGGACACACCGCGGTAGGTCAGCGGCAGCATCACGTTGGACAGCACGGACCGCCACGGCAGCAACGCGTCCCGCTGGAACAGGTAGCCAACACCGCGGTCCACACCGGACACCGGGCGGCCGTCGATGGCAACCTCGCCCGAGGACGGCCTGCGCAGCCCGGCGATCGCGTTGAGCAGCGTGCTCTTGCCGCACCCGGACGGGCCGACGACCGAGACGAACTGCCCGGCCGGGATCTCCAGACTCACGTCACGCGTCGCCCACCGGGCCGCGGCTCCGTTGCGGAACCACTGCCCGAAGCCGGTGAGGCTGACCTGGCCGAGTGTCGTCGGTGCGGTTGTCGTGGCGTGGGCTCGAGTCATGAGCACATCCGCCTCTCCACTGAAGCGTCGCTGATATTTTTTATGCCTATAATGCGGCCACTCCCACCGACAAGGCCGCCGGAAGATCGATACCGCTACGTGACTCCGCTGGTCAGCGGCCGGTCACCCAGTGTTCGACGGCACCACGCGCACACGCGAGGTCCTCGTCCGCGGACGCGCCGCTGACGCCGATCCCGCCCACGAGCACGCCGTCGCGCACCAGTGGGCAGCCGCCGTCGACGAACAGCAGCCGGTCGTCGGCCTGCGTGATGTGGATGCCGCGTTCCACGCCGGCCAGCAACCTGCCCATCTCACCGGACTCGCGCCCGAAGTTGGCCGAGGTGAAGGCCTTCGCGCGGGCGATGTTGTACGTCGTCGGGTACGAGTCGGCCTGGCGTCGCACGGCGACGACCTGGCCCGCGGCGTCGACCACGACCGCCGCCACCCGCAGCCCGGCCGCCTTGGCCAGCTCGACCGCCTTCGCCGCGAGCAGCGCCGCCGCGTCGTCGTCCAGTACGGGCTCGGCGCGCCGCGCCGCTGCCGCGGTCATGACGCCGCCGTGTCCCGCGCGGCGCTCTCGATGCGCTGCACCATCTGTTCTCCTGCCTGCCGAAGGTGGTGTTCGGCGAGGAAGCGCGCACCGGCCGCGTCGCCGCGGGCGATGGCGTTGACCAGGTCCGCGTGCTCGCGCAGGCTGATCTGGACCTGTTCTGGGATCAAGGTGAAGTAGCTGGCCGGCATGGTCGAGGACAGCTGGCCGATCAACGCGATGAGCCGGTCGGAACCGCAGTTGCGGTTGATCTCCCGGTGCAGCCGCCAGTTGTTCTCGATCAGCGCCTCGGCCGACATGTCCGGCCCGGCCTCGTCGACGATCCCGCGGAGCCGCGCGATCGTCTCGTCGTTCGCACGCATCGTCGTCCACTCCGCGGCCAGCCCGGACAGGCCGCCGAAGACGTTGAAGTTGTCCCGGACGGTGTCGACGGACATGCCGGTGACCGTCGCGCCCCTGCGCGGCACGATCTCGACGAGTCCCTGGTGCGACAGCTCGATCAGCGCCTCGCGGACGGGGGTGCGGCTGCTGCCGAACTGCTCGGCGAGCTCGTCGATGCCGATCTTGGAGTTGTTGGGCAGCACACCACTGAGGATCTGGTCGCGCAGCTGCTGCGCGATCCGGTCTCGCAGTGTCGCCGCGAACGCGTTCCGCTCCGGCACGTGGACCACTCCCCTGTTCGATGGCGCGAGGCTGAAATACCGCATGTTACTGCTCGGCTACCGCACGGCGGACCTCCTCACCGAGTTCACGGACGTCGGTCATCTCCGGCACCCGCCGGATGGCGTCGTACAACGCGTCCGCCTTGGCACCGGCGAGTTTCGGCGCGCCGTGGGTGACGCAGTCCCGCCACTTGCGGCGCTGCTGCTCGGCCGACAGCGGGTGCTCGGGGTGGCCGAGCCCGCGTTCGGCGACGGCCTCGGCGACGCGGCCGTCGGTGAACTCGACACGCACCCGGCCGGGCTCGATCGTGCCGAGCCGGTCGTGCGCGGGGTCGTGCTCCCACCGGACCCGGGTGGCCGCGTCGCGCACGGCGGGGTCCGCGCGGCCCTCCTGTTCGAACGCGCGCAGCGGCACCTCGCGGTGCACGGTCGCCACCGACAACACGAACGGCAGGTGGCACAGCGCGTCGATGTGGTTGGCGGGCCAGGGTTTCCCGTCGCAGAGCCGCAGGTTGCCGGTGCCGACGTACGCGGTCACGGACGCGACCTCGGCGGCCGCGAACTCGGGACGTGCCAGCACCTCCAGGTACGCGGTCAGCGTGGCGTGGGTGTGCCTGCAACTCGGCCAGGGCTTGAGCGACACCCCGTCGCCCGCGTACCGCGTGCCCAGCCCGGCGGTCAGGCGTTCCGGCGAGTACTTCCCGTCGAAGTACGCGCCGTACAGGCCGTACGGGCCGTCGAACACCCGGTCGTCACCACGCACACCGGCCTGCGCGAGGCGGGCCGCGACGATCGCGTCCTTGTACGCCAGGCCGTCGCGGATCGACCGCACCATCGACCTGTGGCCGGTGACCGACTCGAGCGTGCCCGCGGCCTGCGGCAGCGCGAGCCCGAGCGCGGCGTGCATCCGCCCGGCGTCCAGGCCCAGCACGACCCCCGCCGCCGCGGTGGCGCCGAAGATCCCGGCGACCGGCGCGCGCACCCACGGGAAGTCCCACAGGCCACCGTCGATGGCGCCGGCGATCCGGCAGGTGAGGTCGTTGCCCGCGACGACGGCGCGGGTCAGCAGCTCGCCGCTGACCCCGCCCTCGGCCTCGGCGACCGCGAGCGCCGCGGTGAGCGACGCGCCGGTCGGGTGGCAGACCGCGGTGTCGTGGGTGTCGTCGAAGTCGTACTGGTGCACCATCGCGGCGTTGGCGAACACCGCGGAGTGGTCGGGTACTCGCTCCCCCGTGCCCCACACGGTCGCCTGCGGTGCGCCGCCCCACGCCCGCACCACGGGCAGGACCCTGCGGATCACGTCGGTGTCGGCGCCCGCGGTCAGCACGGAGAACGTGTCGACCATGCAGGTGTGCGCGGCGCGGACCGCGCTGTCCGGCAGGTCGGCGTCCCGCACGGACGCGAGGTGCTCGGCGATCTCGACGGCGCTGTTGGTCATGGGGTGGCTCCCGCCTCGGTTGCCCTGGCGAGCACGGCCTTCGCGCTGCGCAGGTGGGGTTGGTCGACCATGCCGCCCGCGACCCGGTAGGCGCCGCCGTCGCGGTCGCCGAACGCCGCGAGCACCGCCCGCGCGGCGGCGACCTCCGCGTCGGTGGGCAGGAAACCGGCGTTGACGTTCGGCACGTGGGCCGGGTGGATCACCTGCTTGCCCGCGAACCCGAGGAGGTAGGCGGCGCGGCTGTCGGTGGCGACCGCGTCGAGGTCGCGGATGTCCAGGCACGGCGTGTCCACGGCGGCGACCCCGGCGGCCGCGCAGTGGATGAGGAACAGCGACCGCACCACGCGGAACACGTCCAGCAGGTCGCCCGCGTCGTCGCGGACCGCGCGGGCACCGAGGTCGGCCTGGAGGTCCTCCGAACCCCAGAACGCGACCCGCACGGTCGGCGCGGCGGTCAGCGTCTCCGCCATCGCGAGCACCCCGGCCGCGTTCTCGGTGACGATCGGGGCCAGCTCCCGCTCACCGGCGCGTTCGTGCACCGCACGCACCTGGTCGGCCCGCGACACCTTGGCGATCACCAGCCCCGCCGCGGCGTGGGCGGCGTCGACGTCCGCTTCCCAGCCGGTGCCGGGTTCGACCGCGTTGATCCGCACCCAGTACCGGGTGGGACCGGGCCGGTCGGCGAGCTCCCTGGCGACGAGATCGCGGGCGATCTCCTTGCGGTCGGCCGGAGTGCCGTCCTCGAGGTCGAGGATCACCGCGTCGGCGCCCGCGGTGCGCGCCTTCGCGATCTTGCGTTCGTCGTGGGCCGGCACGTACAGCCAGGAGCGGGCCGGGGTCACGCCGCCGCCTCCTTCCGCAGGATCATGCCAGCGCGGCGGCAGGTGATCAGCAGCTCGCCGCGCTGGTTGCGGGCGCGGTGCTCGAACTCGACGATGCCGCGGTCGGGCTTGGACCGCGACGGCCGCACGCCGACCACCTCGGTCTCGGCGGTGAGCGTGTCGCCGGCGAACACCGGGCGGTGGAAGTCGATCGACGAGAAGCCGAGGTTGCCGAGCGTGGTGCCGAGCGTCGTGTCGTGCACGGTCAGGCCCATCATGAGCGCGAGCGTGAACATGCCGTTCACGACCGGCCTGCCGTGTTCGGTGGTGCGCGCGAACTCCGCGTCGAGGTGCAGCGGCTGCGGGTTCATCGTCATCGTGGAGAACAGCACGTTGTCCGTCTCGGTCACGGTCCTGGACGGGACGTGCACGTACACGTCGCCGACCGCGAACTCCTCGAAGTGCCTACCGGTCACCGTCCACCGCCTTTCCGTCCGATGTGGACGGATGGAGGAACGCGGCGAGCGCGTCCCGCTGGTCGCGGGTGCCGAACAGGTAGGACTGGCCGAGGAGCTCGTTGAGCAGCACCTCTTCCATGGACTGCTCGGTGGCCCGGTTGAGCACCATCTTGGTGAGCGCCAGGGTGTGCCTCGGTTTCGCCGCGAGGTCCTGTGCGAGCCGCATGGTCTCGGCGTACAGGTCCGCGTGCGGTACGACCCGCGACACCAGCCCGAGCTCGGCGAGCTGCTCGGCCGGGATCAGCTCACCGGAGAAGCACAGCTCCTTCGCCTTGCGCAGCCCGACGAGGCGCGGCAGCAGGTACAGGCCGCCGAGGTCGGGCATCAGTCCGACACGGATGAACGTCTCGCCGAACCGGGCGCGGTCGGAGGCGATGGCGAGGTCGGTGGCGAGCACGAGGTTCGCACCGCCGCCCGCCGCCGTGCCGTTGACCGCGGCGATCGTGGGCTGCGGCAGCGACCACAGGCCCTGGAACCAGCGGTGGCTGCGCAACCGCATCAGGTCGTGCAGGTCCTCGGCGGCGGTGCCGTCGAAGTCGTTGACGTCGCCGCCCGCACAGAACGCGTCACCGGCGCCGGTGACCACGACGACACGCACCTTGTCGACGGCCGTGCGCAGGTGGTCGAAGCACGCGACCAGCTCGTCGCGCATGGTCAGGTTCATGACGTTCATCCGGTCGGGCCGGTTGAGCGTCACGGTGGCGATCGAGTCGGCCTCGTCGACCTCGATCGTCTCCCACTCCCGGGGAATCCCCATGTGTGTCCTCACTCCCCTGCCCGCCGGATGGCGGAGCGCTGGACCTTGCCGGTGGTGGTGCGCGGCAGCGCGTCGAGGAACTCGACGACCCTCGGCACCTCGTAGGTGGCCAGGCGCCCGCGCACCCGCGCACGCAGCTCGTCGGCCAGCACGTCGGTGCGCGCTACACCGTCGTGCGGCACGACGAGCGCGCACACGACCTGCCCGCGTTCCGCGTCGGCCCGCCCGACCACGGCGACCTCGGCGACCCTGGGGTCGGCCTGCAGGCAGCTCTCGATCTCGACCGGGCCGATGCGGTAGCCGCTGGAGATGATCAGGTCGTCGGCACGGGCCGTGAACCAGAAGTAGCCGTCGGCGTCGCGGCGGCCGAGGTCGCCGGTGCGCAGCCAGCCGTCGACGATCTTGGCTTCGGTGTCGGCTTCCCGTTGCCAGTAGCCGAGCATCACGGCCGGGCTGTCGGCGCGGACGGCGATCTCGCCCAGCTCGTCCGGTGCGCACTCGGCGCTGCCGCCCGGGTCGAGGACCGCGACCTCGGCGCCCGGGTAGGCGACGCCCAGCGCGCCGGGGCGCTGCGGCAGCACGGCGTGGGAGTTGCCGACGACACAGGACGCCTCGGTCTGCCCGAACACCACGTTCGGGGTGGCGCCGAGTTCCTCGGTGGCCCAGGCGACGACGTCCTCGTCGACCGGCTCGCCCCCGGTCATGATGCTGCGCAGCGTCGCCCGGCGGTCCGAGCGGCGCAGCAGCCGCAACGCGGTGGCGGGCAGGAAGGCGTTGCGGATCCCGTGCCGTGCGATGAGGTCCAGCACCTCGTCGGGGTCGAACTTCCTGGCCCGGTGCGCGACGATCGGCACGCCAGCGTGCCACGCCGACAGCAGGCAGTCGATCAGGCCACCGGCCCACGCCCAGTCGGCCGGGCTCCAGAGCAGGTCGTGCTCCCGCGGGAACCCGTCGTGGGCAAGGGAGATCGGGGCGGCGTGCGCGGCGACGACGCGGTGTGCGTGCACGACGCCCTTGGGAGCGCCGGTGGTACCGGAGGTGTAGACGATGACGGCCGGGGTCTCCGCGCCGACCGGTGCGCCCGGGGTCGTGGTCGACCCGGAGGTGGTCATGGCCGTGAACTCGGGGGTACCGGTGCGCAGCCAGGTGACACCGTCGGCGACCGCGCTGTGCTCGACGACCGCGGCCCAGTGCTCGGCGGAGGTGATCGCGACGGTGGCGCCGCTGTCGGACAGCCGCTGGGCGATGGCCTCCTCGCGGTGCATGAGGCTGATCGGCACCGCGATCGCGCCCAGCCGGTAGACGGCGAGGTGCGCGAGTGCCGCGTCCGCGCTCTGCGGCAGCGCGATCGCGACCCGGTCGCCGAACCGGACCCCTTGTGCGGCAAGGGCGTTGGCGAGCCTGCTCGACGCGTCCCGGACGTCGGCGAAGGTCCACCACCTCGGCTCGCCGCCGCTCAGGTCGAGCAGGGCACGGCGGGCCGGGTCGTCCGCCCAGCGGTCGCACGCGGCGTGCGCGATCGCGTACCCGGCCGGCACGGGGGCGTCGAGCCCGGCCGGCCAGCCGACGCGCTCAGATGACACGGTCACGACCACTCCAGTACCGGTCCCGCAGCTCGCGCTTGAGAACCTTGCCGTAGGGGCTTTTGGGCAGCTGCGACATCCACTCGATGTCGCGCGGGACCTTGTAGCCGGACAGGCGTTCCCGGCAGAGCTTCTCGATCTGCTCGGACAGCGCGGCCCGGTCGGCGCCCTCCTCGGCGACGACGGCCGCGACGAGCCGCTCGCCCCACTCGGCGTCCGGTGCGCCCACGACCGCGACCTCGCGGACGTCGGGGTGGGTGAGGATGACCTCCTCGACCTCGCGCGGGTAGATGTTGGCGCCGCCGCTGATGACCACGTCCTTGTCCCGGTCGAGCAGGCGGACCGTGCCGTCGGCCTCGATCCGGCCGATGTCACCGGTCCGCAGCCAGCCGTCCACGATGGACGTCGCGGTCGCCTCGGGATTGCGCCAGTACCCGGTCATCACCACGGCACCGCGAACGACGATCTCCCCGTCACCGCGGTCGGTCACGGTGTCGCCGTCGCGGACGCCGATCTCGACGGAGGTGTAGGCGTGGCCGACGGTGCCGTACCGCTCCTCGGTGTGCTCGGTGCGGTGCAGCGTGGTGATCGTGACGGGCGCCTCGGCCTGCCCGTAGATCTGCGAGAACACCGGCCCGAACACGTCGAGCGCGCGGGCGATGTCCGTGGGGTACATGGGTGCGCCGCCGTACACGACGTTGACGAGGGACCCGGTGTCGCGCGGGTTCTCCTGCTGTGCACGGACGAGCCGGTTGACCATCGTGGGGGCGAGGAAGGCGATGTCGGTGACCCGTTCGGTCTCGACGAGGCCGAGCACCTCGGCGGGGTCGTAGGCACGGGACGCGGTGATCAGCTGGGTCGCGCCCTTGGCGATGGCGGGCAGGGCGTAGAGCCCGGAGCCGTGGGTGAGCGGTGCGGCGTGCAGGACTGTGGCGTGGCCGTCGAGGTCGCGCACGTCGGCGAGGTACGCGAGGACCATGGCGGCGAGGTTCGCGTGGCTGAGCACGGCCCCCTTGGGACGGCCGGTGGTACCGGAGGTGTAGAAGATCCACGCCGGGTCGTCGCCCGCGGAACCGTGTCGCGGCAACGGTTCCGCGTCGGCCACGGCACCGTGCAGGACAGTGCCGTCGACGTGCCCGGTGTACTCGGCGGTGATCAGCCAGGCGGCCGCGGCCGCGTCGTCGGCGATGACGCCGACCTCGTACGGCGTGCTTCGGGCGTTCACCGGGACCGCGGCGAACCCGCCGTGGAAGCAGGCGAGCAGCGACTCCAGCAACGGGATCCCGTTGCGCTGCAGGATGCCGACGCGGTCACCGGGCCGGACCCCCTGCGCGTGCAGGAGCCCGGCGAGGCGGGCGACACGCACGGACAGCTCGGCGTAGGTGACGCGGTGGTCCCCCTGGACAATGGCGAGGCGGCCGGGCGCGCGGCGGGCGTTGCGGTGCAGCAGGGTGGCGAGGTTCACCGGTCCCTCCCGCGGAACACGACGACGACGCACGCGTTGCCGTCGATGCCGGTGACGCCGCCGCCCATGGTCTCGACGACGCCGGTGCGCGCGTGCGCGACCTGCCGCTCCCCCGCCTCGTGCCGCAGCTGGGTGACGACCTCGTACACCTGCCCGAGGCCCGTGGCGCCGAGCGGGTGGCCGCGGCCGAGCAGCCCGCCCGACGGGTTGACCGGGGTCTTGCCGTCCACGGCGGTCACGCCGTCGCGGACGAGCCGGTATCCCTCCCCGACGTCCGCGAGGCCGAGCGACTCGGTCGTGGTGACCTCGCCGATGGTGAACGCGTCGTGGCACTCGACGAGGTCCACGTCGTCCGGGCCGATGCCCGCGGTGGCGTACGCGGCGCGCGCGGTGTCGCGCACGACGTCGAAACCCCACACGTGCGGGGACCGCGAGTCCCACGGCGCACCGGACCGCAGCTCGGTGCCGGCGATCTCGACGTCACGTTCGTGTCCTCTGTGGACGCCGACGACCGCGGCGGCGGCGCCGTCGGAGATCGGCGAACACTGGTGCAGTGTCAGGGGTTCGGCGATGGTCTTCGCGGCGAGGACCTCGTCGACGGACAGGCGCGCGCCGAACTCGGCGAGCGGGTTCGCGAGGGCGTTGCCGTGGTTCTTGACCGCGACGGCGGCGAGGTCAGCGCGGGTGAGCGGGGTGGTCTCGAGGTAGCGGGTGGCGGCCATCGCGTACAGGGCGGGCAGCAGCAACCCGGCGCGGCCGTGCGGGTCGCGCGGCTCGGGCGGCAGCGGCCCCTTCGGCAGGCGGGACATGTGCTCGACACCGAGCGCGAGCACGGTCCGGTACCGCCCGGCCGCGACGGCGGCGGCGGCCTCGTGCAGTGCGGTCGTCGAGCTGGCGCAGGCGTTCTCGATCCGGACGACCGGCACCCCGTGCAGTCCGAGCCGGTGGGTCACCCGCTGCGCGGCCCCCATCTCACCGAACACGGTGCCCACGTAGACGGCGTCCACCCGGTCGACACCGGCGTCGCGGAGCGCGTCGAGCCCGGCCCGTGCGGCGAGGTCCGCGACCTCGGCGTCGGGCTGCCTGCCGAAGCGGCTGCTCCCGATCCCGTACACCCACGGGCTCATGCCCCGGCCTCCAGGTCGCCACCGGGCGTCACGGCGCGCACCCGCACCCGGGTGCCGACCGCGCGCGGGGCGTCGCCGTCGAGCCGGACGAGCACCCGGGGACCGTCGTCGAGGTCGACGTAGGCGAAGGCCGTCCCCCGGTCCGGCCCGACGCCCATCGCCGTCCAGGACCACACGATCCCGTTGGGACGCAAGGAAACCTGGTCGACCCGCGCGCCGCAGTCACCGCAGCGGAGGGACGGCTCCACGACCGCGAGCCCGCACCCGGCGCACCGCCAGCCGACCACCGCGAGCCCCTCGGCGGACTCCACGACGCGAACCCGGGGATCCGGTTCACCAACGACTGGCTGCACATCCATGGGCACCTCCGTTGGCGTGAAATATATTAGGCGACCTCCAGATAGGCAAGATAGTTCGCAAAACTCACGATCGGAACCCGCTTGGTTACCGGCCAGAACTGGGAAGAGGCGTACCGGTCCGATCACTGCGGGGCATCACACCGCACGTTCCGGTCTCTTCTGATATACGAAAAGGGCCGGTGGCGGGGAGACCCACCACCGGCCCCGTCGATCACAGGTCCAGCGTCCAGCTCACGATCCGGCCGGTGTCACCGGCCGCCCGGTCGCTGACCCGCAGGATCCAGGTGCCGTTGGCGAGCTCACCGGACAGGTCGACCGTGTAGACCTGGTTGATGTCGTCCGTGCCGCTGCCGGTCCTGTTGTGCAGGTTGTACACGCTCCCGTCGGGGGCGACGAGGTCCACCACGAGGTCACCGATCCAGGTGTGGTCGATGTGCACCTCGGCCGTCGCCTCGAAGCTGCCCGCACCCCCACAGCCGCTGATCGCGATCGGGCTGTCCACCGTCGAGTTGTCGGTGATGGCGACCTTCTTCTTGGCGGACTTGGCGGCGCAGTCGGTGCTCGGCGGGAACACGGTCCAGCCGAACGTCGTGCTGGCCGACAGGCCCGCGCTGTCGGTGGCGGTCGCGGTCACCTCGTAGGTGCCCTCGGTGCTCGGCGTGCCGGACACCAGGCCCGCCGCGTCGATCGCCATGCCCGCGGGCAGGCCGGTCGCCGACCACGTGTACGGCGCGGTCCCGCCGAACGCGGTCAGCTGCACCGAGTCCGCGGTCCCCGCACTGCTCGTCTGGTTGCCCGGGTTGGCGACGAGCGGCGCGCCGGGCGTGCCGTCGGACGGGGTGAACAGCAACTGGTTGGGCGAGCCGGTACCCGGGTTGAGCACCTTGCCGGGGGTCGAGTTGGCGACGAGCGCGGCCGCCACGGTGGCGGGCGCGTCGCTCGGGTGGTCGGCGAGCCACAGCGCGGACGCGCCCGCGACGTGCGGCGTCGCCATGGACGTGCCGCTGATCGTGTTGCTCGCGGAGTCACCGGTGCTCCAGGACGACGTGATGCCGACGCCGGGCGCGAAGATGTCGGTGCACGAGCCGTAGTTGGAGAAGGAGGCCCGCGTGTCGGACGAGTCCGTCGCGTTCACCGTGATCGCCTCGGCGACCCTGGCCGGGGTGTAGTTGCAGGCGTCCGCGCTGGAGTTGCCGGACGCGATCGCGTACGTGACACCGGAGGCGATGGAGTTGCGCACCGCGTCCTCGGTCGCCGCGTGGCTGCCGGACGCGCCGAGGCTCATGTTCGCGACGGCGGGCTTGACGGCGTTCGCGGTCACCCAGTCGATGCCCTCGATGACCCCGGCGAAGCTGCCGGAACCGCCGCAGTCGAGCACCTTGACGGCGACCAGCTGGACGCCCTTGGCGACGCCGTACTCCGCGCCGCCGATGGTGCCGGCCACGTGCGTGCCGTGCCCGTTGCAGTCGCTGTCGTTGCCGTCGCCGACGGTGTTGGTGCCCCAGGTGGCGCGCCCGCCGAAGGTGGTGTGGCTGGTCCGGATGCCGGTGTCGATCACGTACGCGTGCACGTTGGCGGCGGTCGGCGCGTAGGAGTACTTGTCGTCCAGCGGCAGGTCACGCTGGTCGATCCGGTCCAGGCCCCACGACGGCGGGTTCAGCTGGTCGGTGGTGGCGCGCACGACGGCGTCCTGCTCGACGTACTCGACGCGCGGGTCGGCGGCCATCGCCCTGGCCTGCCGCTCGGTCATCCGGGCGGCGAACCCGTTGAGCGCGTGGCGGTACACCACGCGTGCCTCGCCGCCGTGTTCGGTGGTCAGTGACCGCGCCGTGGTGGCCGCGGCGGATCGCGCCGAGGCGTCGTCACGGAGCACGACGATGTAGCTGCCGTCGATGGCGCCCGCCCGGCCCGCGCCGAGCACGTCACCCTCGGCCGCCGCCGCGGGCGTCGCGGCGAGGCCCGCCGTCGCCGCGGCCGCGGCCACCGTGAGGCCGGCCAGTCTTCGTAACCAGGACACGCGAACTTCTCCCATATCGGGGTTCTCCCTCGGGGTAGGGGAAGCACACCCGGGGCACGCTGGCCGCAGGTGTGATGCAGGGATGTGGCGTGTCCGCGCGGACACCCTCGACATTAGACAGACCGCGTCCGGTAGGACAATCACCAACCAAATTGTTGACCATTCGACGATTCACGGCTGCGTCCTTCGGTCCACGCGGATGCGCCGAAGGCGCTATTCAGCCACTTTCCGCTGACGGTCACGTGTTCCGGGGACGTGTCACGGCGGCGCGTACCGTGCTCGTGTGCACAGGATCGAACGCCTCCGTCGTGACCATGCCCCTGCCGTGCTCGCGTTCGAGCGGGAGAACCGTGCCTACTTCGCGGCGTCGGTGCCCGACCGGGGTGACGACTACTTCACGGAGTTCCACGAGCGTTTCCACGGCCTGCTCGCCGAGCAGGAGTCCGGATTGTGCCATTTCCACGTCGTGGTCGGTGACGACGACGAGGTCCTGGGCCGGGTGAACCTGGTCGACGTGGCCGACGGTGCCGCCGAACTGGGGTTCCGGATCGCGGAGAAGGCGACCGGCCGGGGACTCGCCACCACCGCGGTGAACGAGCTGTGCGTGACCGCGGCACAGGACTACGGACTGCGCGAACTCCACGCCTCCGCCGCCGAGGACAACGCCGGCTCCCGTGCGGTGCTCGCGCGCGTCGGGTTCGTCCCGACCGGCGATGAGGTCGTCCTGTCCGGCCTGCCCGGGCACCGTTACCTGTTGTCGCTGGCCGCCTTCGCGCGACCCGGCCCGCGCTGACGTGGCGGTGGTCAGTCCGACGACGGTGCCCGCACGCTGTCCGTGATCATCTCCGCGGGCAGTGTGGCGCGGAGCCGGATGACGTGCGCGCCGGTGATGTGCAGTTCCTTCGCGTACTCGGTCGGCGCGTCGGCGCCGGGTTCGTGCAGCGTGACCACCGCCTGATTCGCGTGCGCGGTGCCGAGCACGCGAATCAGGTGGACGTGTGTCAGCGCGTGCCACGGCAGGACCCTGCTCACCGGGCGGTTGGCGTCCGTTCTGCCCGCGACCAGCACGTACGGTTCATGCCCGCCGCCCGCGAGGACCAGACCGGACACGGACACCAGGCGGGACTCCGGGCCGTCGGTCCGGGACCGGCGGAGAACGGCGGCTCCTCTCGTCTCGGGGCCGCCGATGACCACCTGCCCGGTGCGCGGCGCCCGTCGCCGCGGTGGGCGCCGCGACCGCGCCAACGGGAACAGCACGCAGGCGATCACCACCGCGACGGCACCCGACAGGAGCTGGTGCGCTGGTTCGGCGCCGAACGCGCTGAGCGGACCGGGATCGACGGTGCGCAGGTACGCCATCGCCTGTCTGGCGATGGCCCGCGCCGCGCCGGTGGCCAGCAGGAGGAGACCGCCGACCGTGAGCGCGACCGCCGCACCGGCCATGACGACCTCGGCGGCACGGACCGGGGTGGTCGCTCGGTGGCGCACGAGGTGCCCGGTCCGCGCACGCCACCAGATCAGCGCGAGCGCCAGCGCCGGCCAGCACAGCAGCCAGGAAATCTGCCGGTGGCCCCGGAGGCTCGCGGTGTCCAGCCGAACCTTCTCGGCGTCGAGCCACTCGATGTCCGCCAGGTTCGCGCCGCGCAGGTCGAGGTCGTCGACCAGGGCCTGCGTCAGGTCCGCGCCGCGCAGATCGGCATCGCGCAGGTCCGCGTGGCGCAGGTCCGCCTGGCTGAGGTCGACCTCCCCGAACTCCGCGCCGCGCGCGTCCACGCCGGTCAGGTCGGCCTGGACGAGGTCGGCACCGGTGAGAACGGCCCCGGTCAGATCCGCGCCGCGCAGATCCGCCTGGGCGAGGTCGGCGCCCCGCAGGTCCGCACCGGCCAGGTCGGCACCGGCGAGATCCGTCTGGACGAGGTACGCGTCGCGCAGATCGGCTCCGTGCAGGTCCGCGCCGGCCAGGTCATCCTGGGCGAGGTCCACGCCGCGCAGGTCAGCACACGCCAGGCGGCCATCGGCGGCGCCCGGCGGCGCGACCGTCGGGCACCGCCCCGGCTCCGCGCTCGCGGTGGGCTGCGGCACTCCGGTGAACAGGCAGATGACGGCCGCCCCGGCAGCCACACCGCGCCACATCAGTCGGCCCGCCAGTCGACGACCTTCACGCCGAGCGGTTCGAGCCACTCCCGCCACGTCATCAGGACCTCGGGCCCGAACGCCGTTCCCGGGGTGACCCGGACGGTCGTGCCGTCACGCGAGACCACCTCGATGACGTCCAGGTGCGGATCGAGTTCGGGCAACAGCACCGGCACGCAGTCGCACCACGCCTGGATCGCCAGCACGCCACCGAGGTCGCGCCTGCGCGTCACCCACGGGCCGCGCACCACGACACCGCGCGGTTCCGTCTCGAGCACCAGTTCCACCCGCGTGACCGACCGGACGTCCCGCCGCACCCCGCTCGCGATCGACCCCGCGAACACCACACCGCAGCACGCGATCAGCCACGGCACCGTCACCGCCCACGGCACCAGCACCGACCCGAGGCACCCCGCCACGCCCGCGGCGAACCCCGCCGGGAGCACCCGGGCGGCCATCGAACGTGTCCGACCTCGAACCGCTCCGATCGCGGTCGTCGTCGCCATGGTGACGTTCACAGGGACCTCCTCGGATCGCGCTGGGAGGTCACGGTGCTCGGCGGCGGCCTCTACCGGTCACAGGTTCCGACCACGTCCGGGTGCGCCGCGGTGACACGGTCAGCGACAGGTGGGTCCGCTGCCGTCGACGGGCGGGCGCGACCAGGCGAGTTCGTCCGCGATCTCGGCCAGCTCGGGCACGGGTGGGCTCTGCACCACCACGACGTGCCGGAGGACCCGACGTACGTCGACCGCGTCGCCCAGGTCCCGCAGGTGCCTGTTCGTCGTGAGGGCGAACGGCACTCCCCGCGCGACGGCGGGCAGCAGCCCGAGGAGCCGCGCGGTGGGCACGAGGATGTCGACGTCGAAGAGGATCGGCTGGCGCGCCTGGACGGTGAGCCGGAGCAACGCCGTCGGCGCGTTCGCGACGGTCCACCGGCAACGCGCGGCGACGGACACCGGCCTCTCCGTCCGCCGCACGTGTTCCAGCAGGTCGAGCAGCGCCCGAGCCGGTGAGTCCAGCAGGTCGCGGCGCTCGCCGACGACGAGCGCGAACGCCGGCCACGCGGCCGCCTCCTCCGTGGTGACGGCGCGGTCGCGCACACTCTGTGGCCACAACAACAGCTCACCGACAGCGACGAACGTGGCCCGCACGGGGCCACCGCTCTCGATCGGACGGTCGTCGCGTCGCATCCCGCTCCCACGCTTCGAGGACAACTCCCCCGCGATTGTGCAGTCGGTCGTCGAACGAACCGTGGCGCGAAACCTTGCGATTGCCTTACCAACCGCGCACGACCGACCACATACCCTACCCTGGTATCGAAAAACTACGAGGGGGCCTAGTAGCAACGGGACACGGCCGGTAACCTCCAACCTACGGTGCGCAATAGTAGGTACGGGGTTGGAGGGAGTGCCGGGTGGAGACGGCGATCCACACGTTCCACGTCAGGAACATGCACTGCGCCGACTGCGCCGTCCTCATCGACGACACGCTGCGCGCGCTCCCCGGCGTACACGCGGCGCACGCCACGTACCGGACACGCGAGGTCGAGGTCGAGCTGGATCCGCGGCGGACGAGCTCGGCGTCCGTGACCGCGGCGATCACCGAACTCGGTTTCCAGGTGAAACCACCCACCGCGCCGAAGACCCCCACGGCGGGGGCGGTAGAACCCCAGGTATCGGACTCGGCGTGGCGGCGGCTGGCACCCCTGCTCGGCGACACGGCACGCACGCGACGGCTGTTCGAAGGCATCGCCTACAAACACCGCCACGGCGTGCCGTGGCGCGAGGTGCCCGCGGCGTTCGGACCGTGGCAGACGCTCTACGCACGCCTGGCACGCTGGCGCTCGGACGGCACGTGGCCGAAGGTCGTGGAAGCCGCCCGGCACATACCGTCCGCCGACGAGCTCGACTGGGTCGCGGCCGTCGGCGACTGACTCAGGCGACCAGCTCCCGGTTCTCCTCCGCGTGCGCCTTCTTGTGGTGCCCGTGCACACGGGTGTACTCGTCCAGGCGGAACAGCATCGCGACGACCATCGCGGGCGTCATGAGCACGTG
Organism: Actinophytocola sp. NPDC049390; assembly: GCF_044466355.1. NCBI lineage: Bacteria > Bacillati > Actinomycetota > Actinomycetes > Pseudonocardiales > Pseudonocardiaceae > Actinophytocola > Actinophytocola sp. NPDC049390. The sequence goes on along the minus strand of NZ_JBITMQ010000016.1, from coordinate 820 downwards.
CCCGACGACCATCACGGCGGTGCTCGACGCGACGCCGGCGCCGTAGAACGGGTACATGATCAGGAAGGGCACGTACATCGCGAGACTCATCTCGGCGATGGCGGGCCAGCCACAGCCCCGGAACCGCATCCAGGCGGCCATGCCGATGCTCATGTAGGTCGCCATCAGCAGCGTGCTCGGCACGAGGTCCTCGGTCACCGCCGTCCAGCCGAGCGACTCGAACAGCATCTCCGCGGGCATGCCGAGCGCGAACATGCCGACGAACATCGCGATCGTCATCTCGAGCAGGTGCTGGACGAAGTTCCAGGCCGGCCCCTTCACCACGATCTTCACGACGGCTACCTCCGGTTCTCTTGTCTGGCGACGAACCCCCAGCCAGCAATACCACCAGGGGGTATCCAAGTTCGCTCAAGATACCGGCCGGGGGTATACACCCGTCAAGGCCCACCGACGCGGGTCATGTCCGATGCGAGCGCGCGACCAGCGAAAAACCAGGCGAAGAACACCCGTTCGGATGAGCCCAGCCGTCAGCACACCGGGTGCGCACGGAAGACGGAAAAGGAGTGGACCCGGTGATCGTCGGGCTTGTAGCGTGCGGCCGACCGTGACACCGACCGAGGAGGTGAGACCCATGAACGCGACACCGCTGTGGGTGCTCTCCCTCCCCGTCACGGCCAGGCGACCGACGTAGGTGTCGCCGGGAGCGCCTCGGAACCAGGCACTCCCGAAAGACATCCCAGGAGCTTGAATGTCAAGCCGCAACCGAGTTGACGTGATGCGACCAGGCGGTTGTTTCGTCGTAGCGGGTGCCGGTTTTGAG
>NZ_JBITMQ010000015.1:234747-258358 GCF_044466355.1 Actinophytocola sp. NPDC049390 | reverse complement strand
CGTGGCCACCCGCTACGACAAGCTGGCGGTCCGGTACGAAGCCGTCGTCCATCTGGCCGCGATCAACGAGTGGCTACTTTGAAACACGGCCTAGAACTTCGGCGTGCGCCGCCGGGGTGCACGCCCGTGCGGCTGGCCCGGCGCTGTTCTCTTGGGAAGCGCCGGGATGGGCCGTCGCTCGACGGTGCCGAGTGCCAGCGGTACCCCCTCGCCATGGTGCCGCACCGTCAGCGACGGCCCTTCCAGCAGCGTGTACGACGCGCTCTCCTGGTCGATCTCCACGGAGAACCGGCTGCCCCGGTACGTCAACCGGAACGCGAGCCGGGTCAGCGCCTCCGGCAGCCGTGGCGCGAAACGCAGCGACCGGTCGTGGTCGCGCATCCCGCCGAACCCGGCGACCGCCACCGTCCACGCACCGGCGAGCGACGCGATGTGCAGGCCGTTGCGCACGTTGTTGTGCAGGTCGTGCAGGTCGGTCAGCGCGGCCTCGGCGAAGTAGTCGTAGGCGAGGTCGAGGTAGCCGACCTCGGCCGCCATGACCGCCTGGACGCACGCCGACAGCGACGAGTCCCGCACGGTCAGCGGCTCGTAGTAGTCGACGTTGCGGACCTTCTGTTCGAACGTGAAGTGGTCGCCACGCGTGTACATGGCCATCACGAGGTCCGCCTGCTTCACGACCTGCTTGCGGTACAGGTCGAAGTACGGGTAGTTCAGCAGCAGCGGGTAGTGGTCCTGCGGCGTGTTGTCGAAGTCCCACCTCGCGTGCTCGGTGAACCGCTCCGACTGCGGGTGCACGCCGAGCATCTCGTCGTAGGGCACCACCATCTTGTCCGCGGCCGCGCGCCACGCCTCCACCTGCTCCGGCGTGACCCCGAGCCGTTCCGCGACCTCGGGCTGCCGCTCGCACACCGCGGCCGCCTCACGCAGGTTCCGTTGCGCCATCAGGTTCGTGTAGACGTTGTTGTCCACGACCGCGGAGTACTCGTCCGGCCCGGTCACACCGTCGATGCGGAACCCGCCGTGCACGTCGTGGTGCCCGAGCGAGCACCACAGCCGCGCCGTGTCCACCAGGATCTCCGCGCCGTGGTCGCGTTCGAAGTCCGTGTCCTCGGTGGCGGCCAGGTACCGGACGACCGCGTCGGCGACGTCCGCCGACACGTGGAACGCGGCCGTGCCGGCGGGCCAGTACGCCGAGCACTCGGCGCCGTTGATCGACCGCCACGGGAACGCGGCGCCTCGCAGCCCCAGCGCCTTCGCGCGCTCGCGGGCCTTGTCGAGCGTCGAGTGCCGCCAGCGCAACGCGTCGCGCGCGGACTCCGGCACGGTGTAGGTGAGCACCGGCAGCACGAAGGTCTCGCTGTCCCAGAAGGAATGCCCGTCGTAGCCGGGGCCGGTGAGGCCCTTGGCGGGGACCGCGCGGGACTCGCCGCGGGCACCCGCCTGCAGGATGTGGAACAACGCGAACCGCACCGCCTGCTGCAGTTCGGCGTCGCCGTCCATCTCCACGTCCGCGGTGGCCCAGAAGTCGTCGAGGTACGCGCGCTGCTCGGCCAGCAGGCCCTCCCAGCCGGTCTGGCGGGCGCCGGAGAGCGCGGCGTCGACCTGCGCGCGCAGCGCGGGCGCGGACCGGCGGGCCGACCAGCCGTACGCGACGTACTTGGTGACCCGCAGGCACGACCCCGACGGCACGTCGACCGCCGCGGTCAGCCGGGCGAGGTCGTCGGCGGCCTGGATGTCGCAGCGCAGACCGTCGTCGGTGTCCAGCTCGTGGTCCATCGCGGCTGCCATCCGCAGCCCCGACCTGCGGGTCTGGTGCACCAGCACGGCGTGGCAGTCCTCCGCGAACGCGTCCTCCGCGACGAGCGGCGCGTTGAGGGTGGCGGCCACGCGCGGGTCCTTGGACCCGGAGTCGATCGGTTCGTTCGCGAGCAGGTCGGACTGGACGACGAGCTGCACGTCGCCGTCGAGCGGCTCGACCTCGTAGTGGATCGCGGCGACCGCGCGCTGGGTGAACGACACCAGCCGCTCGGTGCGCACCCGGACCCGCCTGCCGGTCGGCGACTCCCACACGGTGTCGCGGCGCAGCGTGCCGGACCGGAAGTCGAGCACGCGGTGGTGCTCGACCGCGCGGCCGTACCGCATGTCGAGCGGCTCGTCCTGCACCAGCAACCGGATGATCTTGCCGTCGGTGACGTTGACGACCGTCTGGCCGTCCTCCGGGTAGCCGTAACCCGCTTCCGCGTAGGGGAGCGGGTGCTGCTCGTAGAAACCGTTCAGGTAGGTGCCGGGCAGGCCGGTGGGCTCACCCTCCTCCAGCGACCCGCGCATGCCGATGTGCCCGTTGGACAACGCGAACACCGACTCGGTTCGCTCCAGCGCGCCGAGGTCGAGGGTGTTCCACTGCAGCTGCCAGGGATCGACCTGGAATCCGTGCTTCTTCATGACTCGTCCAGCAGCTGGGCGAGGTCGGTGACGACGACGTCCGCGCCGTGGGCACGCAGCTCCTCGGCCTGCCCGACCCGGTCGACGCCGACGACGAACCCGAAGTGGCCCGCTTTGCCCGCCTGCACCCCGGACAGGGCGTCCTCGAACACGGCCGCGTTGGCGGGTTGCGCCCCGAGCGCCTCCGCACCGGCGACGAAGGAGTCCGGGGCGGGCTTGCCGAGCAGCTTCCGCTCGGCGATCACCACGCCGTCGACCCTGGCCTCGACGTACTGCGCCAGGTCGGCGGCGTCGAGCACCGCCTTGCCGTTGGCCGACGAGGTCACGACCCCGATCCGCAGCCCGGCCGCTTTCGCCGCCTTCAGGTAGCGCACGGAACCGGGGTAGGGGTTGACGCCGCGCTCGGCGATGATCTCCTGCACCCGCACGTTCTTGCGGTTGCCGACGCCCTGGACCGTGTCGTCCGACGGCGGCGCGTCCGGTGGGCCGTCCGGCAGCTCGATGCCGCGCGAGGTGAGGAACGCGCGCACCCCGTCGAAGCGCGGCCGTCCGTCGACGTAGTTGTTGTAGTCGGCCTCGGAGAACTCGGGCAGCCCGCGCCGCGCCAGCAACGGGTCGAAGGTCTCCTTCCACGCGGCGCGGTGCAGCGCGGCGGTGCCGGTGAGGACACCGTCGAGGTCGAACAGGCATGCGGTGACGTGGTCTGGCAAGCCGATCACGATGTGCACGCTACCTGCCGACGCGGTCACCTGCCGGACGTCGAGAAGGTGAGTCGCGGCTCTGCTAAACGCCGATGTGTTCGCGCAGTGTGGCCACGAAGTGCTTGTCGAAGTCCTCGTAGCGGGCGCGGAGGCGGTCGCCCGGCCAGTCGTCCGGGAGCAGCTCCGGCGGCAGGAGCGGGTCGGCGAGGAAGTGCCGCAGGACCGCCGCGGCCAGGATGAACGTCGACGCCAGGTCGGTCGACTCGGCCAGCGCCTCCTCCAGGTCGCGGGCGTGCGCGGCCCAGCCGTCGAGGTCCCATAGCGTCGCGGCGAGGCCGGGGGAGTCGGGGCGGCCGGTGAGGAACGTGCACTGCTCCGCCACCAGCGCGGGCCGCTCGCGCACGAGGTTGGCGGGCCGCAGCCACGTGCCCTCGCGCAGTTCCCCCAGGCGCAGTTCGGTCATCGCGGCACGGAAGGCGGTGCGTTCCGGCGCGGAGCGGCGGGCCGCGGTCACCACCGCGATCTCCCAGTCGCCGGACCACGGGATCGTCGACGGCGACCTGCTCTGGTCCTGCCTGGTCTGCCGGTCGCGCAGCCGCCGGGTCAGCTGGTAGTCACCCTTGACCTGCGTCAGGTCGCCCGCCGCGACCATCCGGGACAGCGCGACGCGGATCGTGCCCTCCGCGATGCCGAACAGCTCGCCGACCCGCACGAGGCTCCGCGCGGGCAGGCGCGGTGGGTGTGCGCCCAGCAGCGTGCTCAGCACCGCCGACCGCGCCGTCAACGGTCGCATTACACCCTGGTATCGCATGTCGAAGAAATGTAACATTCCATCCATGTCGGCAACACACGTGGTCACGAACCAGGTCCCGCCGCTCGTCGGACACGACGTCGCCGCCGACGCGGCGCTCGTCGAAGGGCTGCACCGCCACGGCGCGGGCTGGGCCGAGGACGAACTGCACGAGCTGGGCAGGCTCGCGGGCAGCGAGGAGGCCCAGGAGCAGGGCCGGCTCGCCAACGCCTACCCACCGGTCCTGCGCACGCACGACCGCTACGGCAACCGGATCGACGAGGTCGAGTACCACCCCGTCTACCACGAGTTGATGACCGTCGCGGTCGAGCGGGGCATGCACGCGGCGCCGTGGCGGGACGAGCGCCCCGGCGCGCACACCGCCCGTGCCGCGCGCTTCTACACGTGGGCGCAGGTCGAGGCGGGCCACGGCTGCCCGATCTCCATGACGTACGCCGTGGTCCCCGCGCTGCGCAACAACCCCGAGCTGGCCACACGCTACGAACCGCTGCTCGCCGCGACCGTCTACGACCCGGGCCTGCGCGTGCCGGACACCAAGCGCGGCCTCACCGCGGGCATGTCGATGACCGAGAAGCAGGGCGGCTCCGACGTCCGTGCCAACACGACCCGCGCGGTGCCGCGGGCCGACGGCAGCTACCTGCTGACCGGGCACAAGTGGTTCACCTCTGCGCCCATGTGCGACCTGTTCCTCGTGCTCGCGCAGGCGCCCGGCGGCCTGTCCTGCTTCATGCTGCCGCGCGTCCTGCCCGACGGCACCCGCAACCGCATGCACCTGCAGCGGCTCAAGGACAAGCTCGGCAACAAGTCCAACGCGTCGTCCGAGGTCGAGTACGACGAGGCGGTCGCGTGGCTGGTCGGCGACGAGGGCCAGGGCGTCCGCACGATCATCCAGATGGTCAACATGACCCGGCTCGACTGCTGCGTCGGCGCCGCCGCGGGCATGCGGCTCGGCGTCGTGCAGGCGACGCACCACGCGACGCACCGGTCCGCGTTCGGCGCCAACCTGGTCGATCAGCCGCTGATGGCGAACGTGCTCGCCGACCTCGCCGTCGAGTCCGAGGCCGCGACGACACTCGCGATGCGCCTCGCGGGCGCCACCGACCGCGCCATGGCGGGCGACGAGACCGAGGCCGCGTTCCGCAGGCTGGGGCTCGCGGTCAGCAAGTACTGGCTGACCAAGCGGGCGTCGGCACACGCGTCGGAGGCGCTGGAATGCCTGGGCGGCAACGGTTACGTCGAGGACTCCGGCATGCCGCGGCTGTACCGGGACGCGCCGCTGAACTCCATCTGGGAGGGCTCCGGCAACGTCGCGGCGCTGGACGTGCTGCGTGCCATGGGGGGCGTCGAGGCGTTCCTGGCCGAAGTGGACACCGCGGCGGGCGCCGACGCACGGCTCGACTCGGCGATCGCCGACGTGCGCAAGCGTTTGGCGGCCGGTCCGCACCAGGCGTCCGCGCGCAGGCTCGTGGAGCGGATGGCATTGACGCTGCAGGGATCCCTGCTGGTCCGGTTCGGTCACCCGGCCGTCGCCGACGCGTTCTGCGCGTCCCGTCTGGACGGTGACTGGGGCGTCGCGTTCGGCACGCTGCCGTCCGGAGCGGACACCAAGGCGATCGTCAGCCGCGTGTTGTGAGCAGGTCCCACCGGTTGCCGTAGAGATCGCGGAACACGGCGACGGTGCCGTAGACCTCGTGCCGGGGCTCCTCCTCGAAGTGCACCCCGGCCGAGGTCATGCGCGCGTGGGCGGCGGCGAAGTCGTCGACATCGAGGAAGAACCCGACGCGCCCGCCGTGCTGGTCACCGATCCGCGCCTCCTGCTCGGGGTTGACGGCCCGGGCCAGCAGCAGCCCGGTCTGCCCACCTGGTGGGTCGACGACGACCCAGCGCTTGCCGTCCCCCTGCGGCAGGTCCTCCCGGAGGACGAACCCGAGCGGGCCGGTGAAGAAGTCGATCGCCTCGTCGTAGTCACGCACGAGCAGCGCGACGAGTCCCAGGTGTGCCATGTGCCCTAACGTAGGTCAGGTGATGCGTGCGTGGCGGGCGACCGGGGGGTTGACCAGGCACGAGACGCCGGTCCCCGTGCCCGGCGCCGGGGAGCTGCTGCTGCGGGTGCGGACGTGCGGCGTGTGCCGGACCGACCTGCACGTCGTCGACGGCGACCTCCCGGTCCACCGGCCGGACGTCGTGCCGGGCCACGAGGTGGTGGGCGAGGTGGTCGAGGCGGCGGGTGCGTTCGCCGTCGGTGACCTCGTCGGCGTCCCCTGGCTGCGGCACACGTGCGGGCGCTGCCGGTTCTGCCTGTCGGGCCGGGAGAACCTGTGCCCGTTCTCCCGGTACACGGGGTGGGACGCCGACGGTGGGTACGCGGAGTACGCGGTGGTGCCCGCCGGGTACGCACTGCGGCTGCCGACGGGCTACTCCGACAGCGAGCTGGCGCCGCTGCTGTGCGCCGGGATCATCGGGTACCACGCGCTGCTGCGCGCCGAGGTGCCCGCGGGTGGACGGCTGGCGGTGTACGGCTTCGGCGGGAGCGCACACCTGGCCGCGCAGGTCGCGGTGGCGCGGGGCGCGACGGTGCACGTGGTGACGAGGAACCCGGCGGCGCGGGAGCTGGCCTTGTCCCTTGGCGTCGCGTCGGCGTCCGCGGGTGCGCCTCCGGAGCCGGTGGACTCGGCGATCATCTTCGCTCCGGCCGGTGAGCTGGTGCCCCGGGCGTTGGCGGCTGTGGACCGTGGCGGGACGGTCGCGATCGCGGGCATCCACCTGACGGACGTGCCGCCGCTGAACTATCGGGAACACCTCTTCCAGGACCGGCAGCTGCGCAGCGTCACGTCGAACACTCGCGCGCAGGCTCGGGAGTTTCTGACTCTTGCCGGGGAGCACCGTCTTGAGGTGTCCACACGGGACTATCCGTTGGCTGAGGCGGATCGTGCTTTGCGGGATCTTGCCGACGGTCGGGTGACGGGGGCTGCTGTGCTGGTCTCGTGAGAGGCCTCCGCGCACGGCTTGTGCACGGGGCTGGGCCCCGCTTGGCGGGCGCGACCCGAGGTCGGTTGAGCCCACGCGGCGGGCGCCTCGCCGGTGGGGTTCCGCACGTCAGCAGCAGCCTGTCGAGCAGCAGTCCGTGTCGCAGCAGTCGTCGGTCAACATCGGGTCACCTCCTTTCCGGGTGCGCACCAGGTGCCCGGCTCGGGATCGAGGCACGGGCCGTCGTCGGGCAGGGAGTCGACCATGCGGACCAGGTCCGCGCGCAACGTCGCGAGCCGGGCGGTCTCCTCGTCGATCTCGGCGATCCGCCGTCGCAGCAGTGCCTCGGCCGGTTCGCACGGGCACTCGCCGGTGTCGCGGAGCGACAGCAGCTCGCCGATCTCCTTCAGGCGCAGGCCCAGCCGCTGGCACCCCTGGATGAACCGCAACCGCTCGACGGCCGAGTCGGGGAACGACCGGTAGCCACCGGACGTGCGGGGTGGTGGCGCCAGCAGGCCGGTTCGCTCGTAGTACCGCACGGTGTCCCGCGGCACGCCCGCCGCCGCGGCCAGTTCTGCGACTCGCATGGGATCGACGGTAAACCTTGGACTCCACTCACATGTCAAGTCGGGACCCGACTAGCCGGATCCGGCCCGGATGCGGCATCGTCAACGCCGCGCGAGGAGCCGTAGCCGATCCGTGGGAGTGATGGTTCATGCCGGAAGTCGATGTGGTCGTGGTCGGGATGGGGCCCGGCGGGGAGGACGTCGGCGCGCGGCTCGCGCGGGCCGGGCTCGACGTCGTCGCGGTCGACGGGCGGCTGGTCGGGGGTGAGTGCCCGTACTACGCGTGCATCCCGACCAAGATGATGATCCGGGCCACCGACGCGCTCGGCGAGGCACGCCGCGTGCCGGTGCTGGCCGGTGGCGCCGACGTCACGCAGGACTGGGCACCCGTCGCGCGCCGGATCCGCGAGGAGGCCACCGACAACTGGGACGACCGCGTCGCCGTCGAGCGGTTCGAGAGCGCGGGCGGCACGTTCGTGCGCGGCTGGGGCCGCCTCACCGCGCCGCGCGAGGTCACCGTCGCCACTCCCGACGGGACCGAGCAGGTGTTCACCGCCCGCCGCGGGGTCGTGCTCAACACCGGCACCGACCCGGCCGTGCCGCCGGTCGACGGGCTCGCCGAGACGCCGTACTGGACCAACCGCGACGCCGTCGCAGTCGAGGAGGTGCCCGGGTCGCTGGTGGTGCTCGGCGGCGGGCCGGTCGGGTGCGAGCTCGCGCAGGTGTTCTCCCGCTTCGGCGCCAAGGTCACGATCATCCAGCACTCCGACCGGCTGGTCCCCGCCGACGAGCCGGAGTCGGGCGAGCTGCTCGCGAAGGCGTTCGCCGACGAGGGCATCACCGTCCGCACCGGGCTGGCCGCCGCGCGCGTGAGCTACGAGTCCGGCCAGTTCCACGTCAAGCTCGACAACGGCGAGGTCGTCACAGCCGACCGCATGCTCGTCGCCGCGGGCCGCAAGACCGACATGAAGGCGCTCGGCGTCGGCACCGTAGGCCTCGACGACAGCGCCCGCGGCGTCACCGTCGACGAGCGGATGCGTGCCGCCGACGGCCTGTGGGCGGTCGGCGACATCACCGGCCACGGCGCGTTCACCCACATGTCCATGTACCAGGCCAGGATCGCCGCCGCGGACATCCTCGGCGCCGACGGCGAGGACGCCGAGACCGCGGACTACCGCGCCACCCCGCACGTCACGTTCACCGACCCGGAGATCGGCTCGGTCGGCCTGACCGAGGCCGCCGCCCGCGAGAAGGGCCTGAACGTCCGCGTCGGCCTCTCCGAACTCCAGAACTCCTCGCGCGGGTTCATCCACAAGGTCGGCAACAACGGGTTCATCAAGGTCGTCGAGGACGCCGACCGCGGCGTGCTGGTCGGCGCGTCCGCCGTCGGCCCGAACGGCGGCGAGATCCTCGGCGCGCTGGTCGTCGCCGTGCACGCCGAGGTGCCGGTGAAGCTGCTGCGCCAGATGATCTACGCCTACCCGACGTTCCACCGCGCCATCGAGGACGCGCTGAACAAGCTGGCGTGACCACTAGCCCCGTAGTTATGGGAACTGGCTGCGAGGCAAGACTGTCCCCCGGGTTCGAGTCGCCCTGTCCTTGCTGGAAGTCCTCGTATGACGGCGAGAGATCTTCTCCGAGCTCGACCGAGGCCGTTGTGACCTACGTCACCTGAATGGATGCCGTCGAAGCTTACGTACGCGCGTGCGTAAGCTTAGCAGCGACATTGAAATGGGCACTTCGGGATGCCCGGCGGGTTTGCGCAATCTGCGTCAACCCTCTTTAATGGGTAGTGGTCGAACCGATCGTGTCCTTCACGCGTCTAGCGGGATCCGGGTTTCGTGTTGGGGCTTGTCGTTCCAATTGTGGAGCACCCCATGCGAAGGAAGGAGCCGATCATGGTTCGGCCACCGTGGTTACCGAGCGGTCGGCCGCGTCGGACACTGGCTGACCAGCTGGAACGCTGGGCGCAGTGGATCAACGCGGTTGACGTGCCTGCTGAGTTACTTGGGGTGAGCGGCTTGGTCCGTTGGACCAGGCCGCTCACCTGGGTACTCCGTCTGGCGGCACGGACAATGCGCTACTGGAGGTAACCCTGGGCGGCGGTCAGGCAAGATGGGTGTTAGGCGCACTCACTGGCTTGATCGCCGCCTTTCGAGCGTCCAACGCGACGCTCGTACATCCAAGATACTGTCTTTAAATCCTTCGCGCAAATCTCAATGCAACTTCTCATCTCTAGTCTTCCCGAACCGGGTATCCAGATCTAAGTCGGAAATTCATCCCAACGATACCCGGCCGGGATTCGTGTCATCGCTCTACAAGCGCGTTGATCCGCGAGCGTTATTCAGAAGTGGTTCACCAGCCGAGGCGGTAGTACTCGAGGGTGGTGATGATGCGGATGAGGTTGGGGAGTTCGGTGAGTCGTCCGCGGTAGCCGGTGGCGAGAATCTTCCAGTTCTTCCAGTGCGCGATGCAGCGTTCGACCGCGATGCGAACTGAAGCCACGCTGCGGTTCCAGATGACGGTGGCGGGGTCATGCTCTTTGTGACCAGGGTGTTTGCGGCGTGGCCGGATCACCTGAGTGCCCTGGTATCCCAGGTCGCCGATCGTGGGAGTGGTGGCGAGGAGCTGGTCGAACCCCGCGGCGGCGAAGCCGGCCCGGTCATGGGTTTTGCCCGGCATGGGATCGGCGACGGCCAGGAGTTGCCCGTCCAGATCACAGAGGACTTGGACCGACAAACCGGCTTCGTGGCGTTTGCCGGAGTAGTTGGCGTCATGGGTGACCCGGTCGGTGCGCCGGTTCCCGACCGGCACCATGGTGCCGTCCACCAGCACCACCCGACCACGCAGGACCTCGGGCAAGGGTGGCCGGTGCAGGCAGGTGACCTGCTCCACCAGCGGCAACATCGCCCGGAAGACCCGCGACACCGTGGGCTGGGAAACACCGAACAGATCAGCCAGCATCGTCTGGGCGGCGTTCGAGCGCAGCAGCACCAGCGTGAGAACCACCCGCCGGTACAACCCCAGCACCGGCCGACGCCCCCGCTTGCAGACCGGCGTCACCTGGTGGATCCGGGCGACCAGCTCCTGGAGCTGAGCGTGATCAAGACCCGTCGTAGACTCGTACCGCAACAGCCCCGCCCTGGTCGATCGTGTTCTGTGGAAGGAAACGATCCTAACCAGACGGGGCTGTTGCGCTACCACCAAGATCAACACTTCTGAATAACGCTCCGCGATTGGTCCTCAATCTGTTCCCAAAGTTCAAGGCAGAGTTGAGAGAGTTCGCACGTACACAGTCCGGGAGGATGAACCCGCAGGTCAGCGGCTTGTTGGGGCGCCTCCAAGTCCGGTCGGCGTGCCGTTCGGCGTCGGCTCGGGCAACGCTTGGGCGTCGAGGGTGGGTCGACGCGAGCTCACCGAGCTCGCCGCTGTGCGCGCTGATGGCGGTGTGTGCTCCTCGACAGGCGTCACCCGAGCTTGGTACTGAGGTTGGGTTGTGCGCGAGCTTGACGGCGCGTGCAGGGTTCCTGTGTTCAGCGAGTGGTTCTACTTGTCAGCGTCGAGCCCCGCCTCGCGTCCCGCCCCACTCCGACTGCATGGGCCTTGGTGCTAGCTCTAAGGGGCGATCGCCTTCTCCAGTGTGCGCAGGCACAGCGTCAGCGCCTCGTGCTTGGGCTTGGCGTAGTCGCGCACCATCTCCCACGCCGTGTACTGCAGGCTCCACAGCACCTGCTGGAACCACTCCGCGGGCAGTCCCGGGTCGATCGTGCCCTCGCGCTGCCCGCGTTCGATGAGCCGCAGCAGCACGCGGTCGTCCTCGGTCTCCTCCTGCCACTCCGGGCGGGTGAGCAGGTCGGGCATGGTGAACAGCAACATCATCACGTCGCCGAGCTCGAAGAACTCCTGGCACAGGCGGACGAGCGCGGCGGGCACGGGTCCGTCGTCGACCCGGGCGCGGGCCGTGGCGTGGCCGACCCGTTCCAGTGCGTCCGCGCTGATCGCGTCGAGCAGGTCGGAGCGTTCCGGGAAGTAGCGGTGCACGGTGGTGCGGCCGACGTTCGCGGCCGTCGCGATCTCACCCATCGACGCGTTCGGCGTCCGCGTGAGCGTCTCGATCGCGGCGTCGAGGATCGCGCGCCGGGTACGCGCACGTACACCTGTCTCCGCCATGACGCCCTCACTCATGGTGCGTAACCGTACTCGGTGCCCAGTATGGAACGAGCTTGACGGTTTTGGAACATTGATGTTCCATTGTGAGCATGAAGATTCCACATCTGCGGGTGTTGTGGTCGTTCGCGCGACCACACAAGGGGGCGCTCGTGGTCGGCCTGGTGCTGGCCCTGCTCGGCTCGGCGGCCGGGCTCGCGACGCCGATGGTCACCAAGTGGGTGCTCGACTCGCTCGGCACGTCCGAGTCGCTGGCCGGGCCGGTCGTGACGCTGCTCGGCGTGTTCGTGGTCGGCGCCGCGATCTGGCTGACGCAGTGGATCCTGCTCGGCACGGTCGGCGAGCGGGTCGTGCTGAACGCGCGGGAGACGATGGTGCGGCGGTTCTTCCGCGCCACGGTGCCCGAGGTTTCCTCGCGGCCGACCGGGGAGCTGGTCACGCGGGTCACCTCCGACACCGTGCTGCTGCGCGAGGCGGCGTCGTCGAGCGTGATCGGGTTGATCAACGGCGTGGTCCTGCTGGTCGGGACGCTGGTGCTGATGAGCGTGCTCGACGGGGTGCTGCTGCTCACGACCGTCGCCGCGGTGATCGTCGTGATCATCCTGTTCGCGCTGCTCATGCCGGGGATCGCGAAGGAGCAGGCGAAGGCGCAGGAACGGGTCGGCGCGCTCGGCGGTGTGCTGGAGGGTGCGCTGCGGGCGATCCGCACGGTGAAGGCGAGCCGCGCGGAGGAGCGGCAGACCGAACGGATCATGGTCGACGCGCGGGCGTCCACGAAGCACAGCATCCGCGCGGTGCGGCGGGAGGCGATCGCGTGGATTGCGTCGTGGTCGGGCATCCAGCTCGCGATCATCGTGATCCTCGGCGTCGGGGCGTGGCGGGTCGGCGCGGGCCTGCTGGAGGTGTCGAGCCTGATCGCGTTCCTGCTGTACGCGTTCCAGCTGATGGAGCCGATCATGGAACTGAGCCAGAACCTGACCGCGCTGCAGTCGGGGATCGCCGCCGCACAGCGGATCCGGGAGGTGGACGCGATCGCGGTGGAGACCGACGTGCCCGGCGCCGGAGCCGGTGCGGCCGGGGGTGGCGGGCCGGTGCTGGAACTGCGGGGCGTGACCGCGGGCTACGGCGGTGAGCCTGCGGTGCGGGACGTGTCGCTGGTGGTGCCCCGGCGCGGCCACGTCGCGATCGTCGGGCCGTCCGGTGCGGGGAAGACGACGCTGTTCTCGCTGGTCATGCGGTTCCTGGAGCCGTCGGCGGGCATGCTGCTGCTGGACGGCCTGCCGTACGGGGAGCAGACGTACGCGGCGGTGCGGTCGCGCATCGCGTACGTGGAACAGGAGACGCCGATCGTGCCGGGGACGATCCGGGACAACCTGCTGTTCACGCACCCCGACGCGACGGAGGACGAGCTGCGGCGCGCGCTCGACGAGGTCCGGCTGGCCGACAAGATCGACGCACTGCCGGACGGGCTGGACACGTCGCTCACGTCGTCGTCGGTGTCGGGTGGCCAGCGGCAGCGGATCGCGCTGGCGCGGGCGATCCTCCGCACGCCGGAGGTGCTGCTCCTCGACGAGGCGACCGCGCAGGTCGACAGCCTCACCGAGGCCGCGATCCACGACTGCATCCGTCGGCGAGCCGCGGCCGGCGCGGTGGTCACGGTGGCACACCGCCTGTCCACGGTCATCGACGCCGACACCATCGTGGTGATGGACGAGGGCCGCGTCCACGCACAGGGCACCCACGAGCACCTGCTGACCACAAGCCCCCTGTACCGAGCCCTGGTAGAAGCCCTGAAAATCAGCACAGAACCAGCCCCCCTCTAACCCACCCCCCGCGAGTCGCGCCCCAGAACAGCGCGAGTCGCGCGCCCAGACATAGCGAGTTGTGTGTTTCGTGCAGGTCCGCAGGGGCCCCGTATGCACGAAACCGACAACTCGATGTGCGCGAGAGCGCGACTCGCCCTGTCTGAGAACGCGACTCGCCCTGTTTGAGAGCGCGACTCGCCCTGTTTGAGAACGCGACTCGCCCTGTCTGGGGGCGCGACTCGCGGTGTTTGGGGGCGTGACTCGCGGGGTTACGGGACTGGGGTGGGGCGGGGGGTGGTGCTCGTGACGGGTTGTGTTTGGCCTTGGTCGGTGGCGTGCAGGAGGGACTCCATGATGTCCAGTACGTGGTAGGCCAGGGTGCCGTTCGCGCGGTGTTCGGTGTTGTTCGCCACGGCGGCTGCCAGGTCGGCTACGCCGGTGCCCCGGCCCGCGTTCCGGTAGCCCGCGTTCGTCGGGACCGTGCGCCATTCCCTGCCGGGCTCGTACAGTTTCACGTCGCCGTCGAAGGCGTTCGGGTCGGGGACCGACAGGGCCCCGTGTGTGCCGTAGACCTCGATGCGCGGCAGGTTCGCGGCCCACACGTCGAAGCTCATCATCAGCGTGGTGATCGCGCCGTTCTCGTGCTCCAGCACGCCGGCCACGTGCGTCGCCACCGCGACCGGGAACTCCGTGCCCGCGCGCGGACCGCTGCCGATCGTCCGCGTCGCTCGCGGCGTCGACGCCAGACCCGTCACCCGCCGCACCGGGCCCAGCAGTGTGACCAGCGCGGTCAGGTAGTACGGGCCCATGTCGAACAGCGGGCCACCGCCCGGCCGGTAGTAGAACTCCGGGTCCGGGTGCCAGCGTTCGTGTCCCGGCGTCACCATGAACGCCGTGGCCGCCACCGGGGTGCCGATCATGCCGTCGTCCAGGCAGCGCCGCGCGGTCTGCGTTCCCGTCCCCAGCACGGTGTCGGGCGCACACCCCACCCGCACCCCCGCCGAGGACGCCGCGGCCAGCACCTCCCGGCCTTCCACTGTGGACAGTGCGAGGGGCTTCTCGCCGTACACGTGCTTGCCCGCGCCGATCGCCGACAGCGCGACGTCCGCGTGCGCCCGCGGGATCGTCAGGTTCAGCACCAGGTCCACGTCGTCGGCCGCGTACAGCTCCTCGGGCCGCAGCATCCGCACGTCCGGCACCGTTCGTGCCGGGTCCAGGTCCGCCGCCGCCACCAGCGACACCCCCGGCAGCCGGGGGAGCGTGTCGAGGTACTGGCCGCTGATGTTGCCGATGCCGACGAGCCCGACCCTCAGCGTGTCGCCCACAGCAGGCCCCTCGTCAGCGTCTCGTGCACGGCGGGCAGCTCCAGGTCGGCCATCCGGTGCCCGATCGCCGTCACGAACACGCGGCCGGCGCCGTGTTGCCGCACCCACATGACCGGCATCGTCGGTGTCCCGATCTCCGGGCGGTCCGGGTCCGGCAGGAACTCGGTGGTCGCCAGCACCTCGTTGCCCGGGTCGGCGTGCAGGTAGTACTGCTCGCTGTGCACCTCGAACGGCTCCACGTCCGCCACGACCTGGTGCTCGCCGACCGGGTGCACCACGTACGACACGAAGTCCTTGTGGTGGTGGATGAACTGGCCGCCGGTCAGCAGGTGGTAGCCGGGCCGGTCGCGGAACGCGTCCACGATCCCGCCGTGCCACCCGGCGAACCCGGTCCCGGCTCGCACCGCCGCGAGCAGCCCGGACAGCTGGTCGTCGGTGATGGTGCCCATCGTCCAGCACTGGACGATCAGATCGATACCGGACAGATCATCGAGATAGGCGTCCAAAGTGGACGAACTGGTCACCGCGTAGTCGTGTTCGGTCAGGAACTTCGCGTACCGGTCGGTCGTCGCCACCGGGTCGTGGCCGTCCCAGCCGCCACGTACCACGAGCGCTCGCTTCGCAGGCATGGCACCCACATTACGGTGCGGCCTCCGCGGGCGGGGTGAACATGCGCTCCACGAACTCGAAGCCGAACTGCCACGCGCCCGGGATCAGCAGCAGGCCCAGCACCGCGAACACCGGGAACACCACCATGCGTTCCACGCGCTTGCCCGTGCGCAGCCGCAACGCCTTGGGCGGGCGCAGCTCGTACCAGGTCTCACCCTTGATGGGGACCGGGAACAGGAACGGGCAGCCGGACTCGGTGATCGCGTCGCCGAGGCAGTGGGTGACACAGCCGACGGCGACGGCGATGCCCATCAGGCCGGACAACCTGCCCAGATCGGCCAGCGGATCGGGGCCCGCCTGGTTCAGCCACCACACCACGGCCGCCGCCGACACGATGATCATCCAGTCGCCGAGCGCGTCCTGCGCCAGCAGCAGACCCAGCACCGCGACGGCCGCCACCGCGTACGGACCGCCCGCCTCGGTGCCCACACTCGCCGCGAAGCCGACGCCCACGGCGAACAGCACGGTGTGCGACAGGTGCCGGTGCGTGCCGCGTTTCCGTTCGTCGCGGGGGCCTTTCGTGACCGCGTAGATCGCGGCCGACGCGTGCCGCAGCAGCCACGACACCGCGCGGGACAACGGGCCGAGCAGCTTCGACGCGCGGGCGTGCGGGTGGTCGAGGTCCGGCAGCAACGCGAAACCGGATGTGGTGACGGCGAACAGCAACGCCTGCTCGATGGACGTCGCCCCGACGAACTGTGCGACGCCAAGCCCCGCGCACCAGCCGGTCAGCGCGTGCGTTCGGCCCATCATCGGCAGTGCCCCCTCTGATCGACAGCGAAGATCAATTATGCCGTGTGTTCGATACCGGACCCTCGCGGCGCGCCGAAGTTCTGCGCGAGGATGGCGCGCATGAGAGTTCGCACCCTGCTCGCGGCCGCCGTTCTCGGGCTGGCCGGAACACTCGTCCCGACCGTCACCGCCGCCGCCGCACCGACGTGCGCCGACCCGGCCGCGCCGCTCACCGTCTCCGAGCGGCGCCTCGCACTGCCCCAACCAGCGGAAATCCTGCGGCGCAGCGGTTTCGACCGCTTCGAGCGCGTGTTCACGCCGTCGCTGTGCCCGCTGCCGAACAACCGCGCCGCCACCGCGGCGATCGGTGTGCAGGGCCGCGCGCTGTGGGCCGCCGCCGTCGCACGCGCACAGGGCAAGCTGCCGCCCGGCACGCTGCCGGTGACCGACGACCGCCCGCTGTACTGGGCACGGCTGCAGCTCACGAAGGCGGTGCGGCAGTGGACACCGTCGTTCGCGCTGTCACCCGCCGACCGCGCCGAGCTGATCGGCGTGCTGGAGCGGACGTCCCGCGGCCAGGACACGATCTCCTACCCGCGTGGCAAGCGGAAAGTCCTGGTCACCGGGTTCGACCCGTTCCAGCTCGACCAGGACATCCGGCGCAGCAACCCGTCCGGCGTCAACGCGCTCGCGCTCGACGGCACCGTGATCGAGACCGCGAACGGCCCGGCACGTGTCGAGACCGCGATGTTCCCGGTGCTGTGGGACCCGTTCGCGGCGGGCATGGTGGAACACACGATCCAGCCGTGGCTGCCGAAGGTCGACATGTTCACCACGGTCAGCCAGGGCCGCGTCGGCCGCTTCGACGTGGAGCGGTACAACGGCCGCTGGCGCGGCGGTTTCCCCGACAACGACAACATCTCGCGCACCGGGGTGATCCCGATCCCGACCGGTGTGCCGACGGTGACCCCCGCGCCCGAGTTCGTGCCGACGACCCTGCCGTACGCGGCGATCGTCGCCGCCCCGACCGGCCGTTTCCCGGTGTACGACAACACATCGGTGACCGAGATCCCGGCGGGCCAGACCACTCCGGTGGTGTCGCCGACCGGTCCGACGCCGGGTTCGGTGGCGCGTGCCGGTGGTGGCGGCAACTACCTGTCCAACGAGATCGCCTACCGCGCGACCCTGCTGCGGGACGCGCTCGGCCTGACCACGCCGGGCGGGCACCTGCACACGCCCGTGCTGCAGTTCGCCCCGGACAACACGACGGAGCTGACCGACCCGGTGTTCGAGCGGAACCAGCAGGACATGGTCGACCAGATCCGTGCGGTGCTGACCGTCGCGCTAGAGGCGTGAGCGCAGGTAGGGGATGAGGTAACGCAACGCCTGGGCGGCGTTCGCGGTGTCGCCGCGCACGACCGCCCAGGCACGCGGGGCCCGGGCGGGCGCGAACGGCGGCGGGCCGGGCACCCCGCGCATCACGTGGAACGACGGCGCACCACCGAATCCGGGCAGCGGCGCGGGTTCCCCGGCCGCCGTGAAGAACGCGCCGACCGCGTCCCGCACCGGCCCGCGCGGCTCGTGCGTGATGGCGACGTCCCCGCCACCGCCGACGAACACCACGACCGCCGGGGCGTACCGCCGCACCAGCACGTCGAACGAGGCCGTCCCGTCCGGCGTGACCACGAGGTAGGTCACGCCGGAGGGCACCGCCATCCGGCCCGTGTGGAACCGGCGGCCCTGCCCGACACCGAGCACGTTCAACAGGACCCCGGTCTCCTCGGCCACCGCCGCGACGACCCCGACATGCCAGCCGTCACCGAGTGCGGCCGCCGCCCGCCGGCTCATCCCAGCAGCGGGCGGACTTCGGACGCGATGAGGTTCAGGTGGTCCAGGTCGGTCATGTCGATGAGCTGCAGGTAGATCCGCGACGCGCCCGCCTCGGCGTACGCGCGGAGCTTCGCCGCCGCCTCCTCCGGGGTGCCCGCGGCGCCGCTGGCCTTCAGTTCGTCGACGTCGCGGCCGATCACCGCCGCGCGGCGGGACACCTCGGCGTCGTCCTTGCCGACGCACGTGGCGACGGCCGCCGAGTACACCAGCTCGCGGCCGTCCGCGGCCTTCCGCACGCGCTCGAACTGCGCCGCCGTCTCGGCGACCGACGCGAACGGCACGTTGAACTCGTGCGCGTACCTCCCGGCGAGCGCGGGGGTGCGGGTTGGGCCGAGACCGCCGATGACCACCGGGATCGGGGACTGGACCGGCTTGGGCAGCGCGGGGGAGTCCGTGAGCTGGTAGTACTTCCCGTCGAACGAATACGTCGAGCCGACCGGGGTGGCCCACAGGCCGGTCACGATCTCCAGCTGCTCCTCGAGCCGGGCGTGCCGCGCGGTGGGGAACGGGATGCCGTACGCGCGGTGCTCCTCCTCGAACCAGCCCGCCCCGAGGCCCAGTTCGACGCGCCCGCCGGACATCTGGTCGACCTGGGCGACCTGGATCGCGAGCACGCCGGGCAGTCGGAAGGTCCCCGCGGTCACCATCGTGCCGAGCCGGATGGTGGACGTCTCACGGGCGAGGCCCGCCAGCGTCACCCACGCGTCGGTGGGGCCGGGCATGCCGTCGCCGGACATGTGCAGGTAGTGGTCGGACCGGAACCAGGCCGAGAAGCCGAGTTCCTCCGCCGACCTGGCCATCGCGAGCTGCGTGTCGTAGGAGGCACCCTGTTGCGGTTCGGTCATGACGCGGAGATCCATGCAGGACATTCTCCGCCTAGTAACGGCCCGCCAGGTGGAGGCAGGCGCCGACGGCGAGTGTCAGGATGCCGAACACCATGAGGACGGCACTCGCCGCGGCAGCGCCGACCACGAACAGCAGGGCGCCGGTCACGTCCACGGCCACCCGCGCCGCCGAGCGCAGGTGCCTGCGTGGTGGCGGCTGGTGGTCGCGCAACATTTTCGTGAACGCCGGATCGGACTCCTCGAACCAGCGTTCGATCTCCCGCAGATGCCGGTCTTCGTCGTGGCTGAGCATCGCGACTCCCACGCCTCGTTGGCCGGGCCCGTCCCGTCCGCCTGTGTGTCGGCGCCGGGTACCCCGTTTCGCCCCGGTCCAACCGTCAGCCGCGGCGTGCGTCCGCCACCGATTCGTACACGGTGAACAGCTCCGCCGTCCGCGTCAGTTCCATGGTCCTCTTCACGAGCGGTCCCGGCACGAGCGCGAGTCGCACGCCGCTCGACTCGGCGAGCGCGGTCATCCGGACGAGGGTCGCGAGACCGAGTGACCCGAAGAACGTCACGTCGGTCAGGTCGACCACGACGCACGGTGTGCCGTCGAGGTACTCCTCGAACGCGGCCGCCAGCTCAGGAGCGCTGACCAGGTCGATCTCACCGTTCACGGTCAGGACCACGCAGTCCTGCGCCGGTCTGGCGACCCGCAACCGCACGTGCTCGGGCATCGGCTTTCCTTCCTAGCCCTGTGGGGGCACCTGTACGGCCACGATCGCGATGTCGTCGCGGTGCGGCTCGGGAGAGAAGTCGTCGACAGCCTGCCGGACGCCCGCGATCACGCCGTCCGCGGTGCGGGGCGTCGCGCGGCGCAACGCCTCGGCGAGGCGCTCCGGGCCGAACAGCTCGGCGCCGCGGCGGTGTTCGGTCACCCCGTCGGTGTAGAACACGAGCGTGTCGCCGGACAGCAGCACGTGGCGGGTCGGGTGTACCGCGAACCGGCGCACCAGCCCGACCGCGCTGCCGTGTGTGCCGAGGTAGTTGACGGTGCCGTCCTCGTGCACGAGCGCGGGCTGCTCGTGCCCGGCCAGCACCAGCTCCACCGCGAGCGACGTCGGGTTCGTGTCCTGGCGGGTGATCACGGCGAGCGCGACGGTCGCGAACTGCGACGGGTCACCCGCCTCCAGCATCATCTCGTTGAGCAGCTCGAACGTCCGGTTGAGCGGTTGCCCGTCACGCAGCAGGACACGCAGCACGTCGCGGACGAGACCGGTGCGGGCGGCGGCCCGCGGGCCCTTGCCGCACACGTCGCCGACGACCGCGAGCCAGCGGTCGCGGCCGAGCGCGAGCACGTCGTAGAAGTCGCCGCCGACGTCCGCGCCCGCGCTGACCGGCAGGTACGCCGCCGCGAACCGCACGTCGTCGGCCACCGGCAGGGCACGCGGGAGCAGTGCCTGCTGCAGTGCCTGCGACGTCGCGGCGTGCGCGCTGTCGCGTTGCGCGTTGTCCAGGGATTGCGCTGCGCGGCGGGCGAGCTCGGTGAGGATCAGCAGCTCCTCCGGCCGGTGCACGCGCTCGGCGGGCCTGCCGACGCTCACCGTGCCGAGCGCGCGGCCGCCGACCCGCAGCGGCACCGCGACCCCGTCGAGCGGGGCGCCGAGCCCGGCGGCCTGCGTGCGGTCGGCCAGCAGGACGCTCAGGGCGCCGTCCGGTTCGGTCAGCGGCGCGAGCCCCTCGCGCAGCGGGCCCATGTCGTCCTCGCGCACGTGGGTGAGCGCCTCGAGCCGCAGCCTGCCGCGGTCGTCCAGCAGGTGCAGCGCGCACCAGCGGCCGAGCCGCGGTACCAGCACCTGCGGCACGATCGCGGCGGTCAGCCGGACGTCGAGGGAGTTGCCGAACATCTCGGTCGCCTCGGCCAGGTACGACATCCACAGCCACTGCTCGCGGTCAGCGCTGTGCTGTTTGTCCGCTTCGATCGCGATCGTGACGCGTTGCGCGGTCAGCTGGGCCAGCTCGGCGGCGCCCGCGGTGTCGGTGTGCACGGTCAGGCGCCCGGACCGCGGCGGTTCCAGCGCCAACGGCACGGTCACCGTGTGCTCGTCCGCCTTCTCGCCGTAGACGGCCAGCAGGTCCTCGCCGTTGTCGTCGGCCAGCACGACCGTGCCGCCCGGGGCGTCGAGCACGTCGCACAGGCGCCGCAGCAGCTCGGTCACCAGCACCGGCAGCGGCGACGGCGGGGCGGGCAGGTGCAGCAGCCAGCGGGCGGTGTCCGGGTCGGGCCACGCCACCGGGGCGGGCGCGGCGGGTGCGTCCGGCTCGGGCGGCGGGGTGGTGGCGCGCAGCGTGAACCACACGTGGTGCCCGCCGCTGTCGTGCCTGCTGCCCCACGCGGCGGCCACGGCGTCGACGAGCACCAGGCCACGGCCGTGGGAGGCGCGCCGGGAGCCGGGCGCGGGCGGCACGCTCCTGCGCAGCTCCATGGGCGCCGAGCCCTGGTCGGTGACCGCCACGGTCAGCTCGACGCCGTCGGCGGCCAGGTCGATGGTGAAGCCGGTGCCCGCGTGCAGCACCGCGTTCTCGCAGAGTTCGCTGGTGAGCAGCACCGCGTCGCCGGCCAGCTCGTCGAGCCCCGCCTCGGCGAGCGCCGACCGGACGAACCGGCGCGCCGCGCTCGGCGCACTGGCCTCGCCTGGGAACCTGGCACGTCGCTCGAACGGGGGCCGCATGCCGAGCAGTCTGCCGGGTGCCCGAAGGCGCTGGTGACGGGGTCGTGTCGGGAACGGCACCGGGCGTGCATGACGACGCTCGTAAACTCCTTGCAAGGGCGAACACCTGGAGGCGACTCATGGCCGGACCAGACGTCACGGCTCGCGACGCCGACCTCGACGGTCTGCTCTCCGAGCTCGTGGCGGCGACGACCGCTGTCCGGAAGGGCCAGTTCGACGTGCGTCTCGCACGTCGAACCGGGCTGGCCGGGCAGGTCGTGGACGGGTTCAACGCAGTCGTGGAGCTGCAGGAACGCCGGAACCGCGACCTGTTGCGGATCAGCAGAGTCGTCGGCCGCGAGGGCAGGATGCTCGAGCGGATGGACTCCGACCAGCTCGACGGCTCGTGGGCGTCGGGCGCGGCCGCGGTGAACTCGCTGATCGACGACCTGGCCAGGCCCACGTCGGAGATCGCGCGCGTGATCGCGGCCGTCGCGGAAGGTGACCTGTCGCAGCACATGGCGCTCGAGATCGAGGGCCGTCCGCTGCGCGGCGAGTTCAACCGCATCGGGCAAACAGTGAACACGATGGTGGACCAGCTGTCGTCGTTCGCGGACGAGGTCACGCGCGTGGCCCGTGAGGTCGGCACCGAGGGCAAACTCGGTGGTCAGGCCGACGTGCACGGGGTGTCCGGTACGTGGCGGGCGCTCACCGACTCGGTGAACACGATGGCGTCGAACCTCACCAACCAGGTGCGGTCGATCTCGACGGCGGCAACCGCGATCGCGCAGGGTGACCTCTCCCGCAAGATCACGGTGAGCGCCCGCGGCGAGATCGCGGAGCTGGCGGAGACGATCAACTCGCTGACCGACACGCTGCGGGTGTTCGCGCACGAGGTCACCCGGGTGGCGCGCGAGGTGGGCACGGAGGGCCGGCTCGGCGGTCAGGCGACCGTGCCGAACGTGGCGGGCACCTGGAAGGACCTGACGGACGCGGTGAACCAGCTCGCCGCGAACCTCACCGACCAGGTGCGCAACATCGCGCAGGTGACGACGGCGGTGGCGAAGGGCGACCTGTCGCAGAAGATCACCGTCGAGGCCCGCGGGGAGATGGTCGCGCTCAAGGACACCGTGAACACGATGGTGGACCAGCTGTCGTCGTTCGCCGACGAGGTCACCAGGGTGGCCCGCGAGGTGGGCACCGAGGGCCAGCTCGGCGGTCAGGCGCAGGTCGAGGGCGTGTCCGGGACCTGGCGGAACCTGACCGAGAGCGTGAACCAGCTGGCGGGGAACCTGACCGGCCAGGTGCGCAACATCGCGCAGGTGACGACGGCGGTGGCGAAGGGCGACCTGTCGCAGAAGATCACCGTCGACGCGCAGGGCGAGATCCTCGCCCTGAAGAACACGGTCAACACGATGGTGGACCAGCTGTCCTCCTTCGCCGACGAGGTCACGCGTGTGGCCCGCGAGGTGGGGACGCAGGGCAAGCTCGGCGGCCAGGCCCAGGTGACGGGCGTCGCGGGCACGTGGCGTGATCTCACCGACAACGTGAACAACATGGCGTCGAACCTGACGAGCCAGGTGCGGAACATCGCGCAGGTCGCGACGGCGGTCGCCGAGGGTGACCTGTCGCAGAAGATCACGGTCGACGCGCAGGGCGAGATCCTGGCGCTGAAGTCGACTGTGAACATCATGGTGGACCAGCTGTCGTCGTTCGCCGACGAGGTCACGCGGGTGGCCCGTGAGGTGGGTACCGAGGGCCAGTTGGGTGGTCAGGCGCAGGTCAAGGGCGTGGCCGGGACGTGGCGGGACCTCACCGACACGGTGAACTACATGGCGTCCAACCTGACGAGCCAGGTGCGCAACATCGCCCAGGTGACCACGGCGGTGGCGAAGGGCGACCTGTCGCAGAAGATCACGGTCGACGCGCAGGGCGAGATCCTGGAGCTCAAGTCGACCGTCAACACGATGGTGGACCAGCTGTCGTCGTTCGCCGACGAGG
>NZ_JBITMQ010000015.1:133359-234648 GCF_044466355.1 Actinophytocola sp. NPDC049390 | reverse complement strand
GTCACGCGTGTCGCCCGTGAGGTGGGTACCGAGGGCAAGCTGGGTGGTCAGGCGCAGGTCAAGGGTGTCGCGGGCACGTGGCGCGACCTCACCGACAACGTCAACTACATGGCGTCCAACCTGACGAGCCAGGTCCGCAACATCGCCCAGGTCTCGACCGCGGTCGCGCAGGGTGACCTGAAGCAGAAGATCACGGTCGACGCGCAGGGCGAGATCCTGGCGCTGAAGAAGACCATGAACACGATGGTGGACCAGCTGTCGTCGTTCGCCGACGAGGTCACGCGTGTCGCCCGTGAGGTGGGTACCGAGGGCAAGCTGGGTGGTCAGGCGCAGGTCAAGGGTGTCGCGGGCACGTGGCGCGACCTCACCGAGAACGTGAACCAGCTCGCCACCACGCTCACCATCCAGCTGCGTGCCATCGCGGGCGTGTCCACGGCCGTGACCCGCGGTGACCTGACCCAGCAGATCGGCGTGCAGGCCAGCGGCGAGGTCGCGGACCTGAAAGACAACATCAACCAGATGATCGTGACGCTCCGCGAGACCACCGGGGAGAACGCGAACCAGAACTGGCTCGACTCCAACCTCGCCCGCATCGGCGGCCTGCTGCAGGGGCAGCGCGACCTCACCGCCGTCTGCCAGATGATCATGAACGAGGTCGTGCCGCTGGTGAACGGCCAGGCAGGCGCGTTCTACCTCGGCGCGGACGGCGGCGCGCCGGAGTGGCGGCTCGCCGCGTCCTACGGCCTCGGCACCGACGACGTGCAGGTCGGCTTCGGCCACGGCGAGGGCCTCGTCGGGCAGGCCGCGGTGACCAAGCAGCCGATCGTCGTGCGGGACTCGCGGGCGGGCTTCACCCCGATCCGGTCGGGCATGGGCGCGTTCACGCCGTCCGCGCTGGCCGAGGTGCCGGTGCTGGTCGAGGGCGAGCCGGTCGGCGTGCTGGAGATCGCGTCCGTCGGCGACTACTCCGAGCTGCACCTCGCGTTCCTGGAACGGCTCGTGCAGACGGTCGGCGTCGCGATCAACACGATCCGGGCGAACCTGCGCACCGAGGAACTGCTCGGCCAGTCCCAGCGGCTCGCGGCCGAGCTGCAGAACCAGTCGGCGGAGCTCCAGCGCACCAACGCCGAACTCCAGGACAAGGCGGCCCTGCTGTCCGAGCAGAACCGCAACATCGAGATCAAGAACCTGGAGATCGAGGCGGCGCGGCGGCGCGTGGAGGAGAACGCGCAGCAGCTCGCGCTCGCGAGCCAGTACAAGTCCGAGTTCTTCGCGAACATGAGCCACGAGCTGCGCACACCGCTGAACTCGTTGCTGCTGCTGGCCAGGCTGCTCGCCGACAACCCGGAGCGGAACCTGACGCCCAAGCAGATCGAGTTCGCCACCACGATCCACAACGCGGGCACTGACCTGCTCGCGCTCATCGACGACATCCTCGACCTGTCGAAGATCGAGGCCGGCCGGGTGACGATCGAGCCGGGCACCGTGGACCTCGAGGAGGTCGTGGCCGACGCCCGGCGCGCGTTCGCGGCACAGGCCGACGAGAAGGGCCTCACCCTCGAGGTGCGGATCGCGGACGGCACGCCGCCGTCGGTGGTCACCGACGCGCAGCGGCTCGGCCAGATCCTGCGCAACCTGCTGTCCAACGCGGTGAAGTTCACCGAACGCGGCACCGTCACGCTGACCGTGTCGCACAAGGGGAACGACACGGTCGCGTTCTCCGTGCGGGACACCGGGATCGGTATCTCGGACGAGAAGTTCGAGATGATCTTCGAGGCGTTCCAGCAGGCCGACGGCACCACCAGCAGGCGCTACGGCGGCACCGGGCTCGGGCTGTCGATCTCGAAGGAGCTGGCGCGGCTGCTCGGCGGGTCCATCTCCGTCGAGTCCACGCTGGGTGCCGGGTCGACGTTCACGCTGTTCGTGCCGGTGGTCCTGCCGGGCGCCGCGCCGAAGCGGTTCACCCAGCTCGCCGCCACCGAGGACGGGCTGCCCGCGATCGGCACTCCGATCCTGCGGCCGGCCGTCGGGGTGCCCGCGGTCGCGCGTGAGCTGACCGGCGTGACCGTGCTGCTCGTCGACGACGACGTGCGGAACGCGTTCGCGTTGACCAGCGCGCTGGAGCTGCACGGGCTGACCGTGCTGTACGCGGACAACGGCGCCGACGGGATCCGGATGCTCTCCGAGCACCCGGAGGTCGACATCGTCCTGATGGACGCGATGATGCCGAACATGGACGGCAACGAGACGACGCGGCGGATCCGGCAGCTGCCCGCGGGCGCGCAGACACCGGTGGTGTTCCTGACGGCCAAGGCGATGCCGGAGGACCGGGAGGCGAGCCTCGCCGCGGGTGCCGACGACTACGTCACCAAACCGGTGGACCTGGACCAGCTGCTCGAAGTCGTGTCGTCCTGGGCGGTGAGCGCGTGACGGTGTCCGCCAAGGCACTGCTGGTCGACGACCGGCGGGAGAACCTCGTTGCCCTGGAAGCGATCCTGCAGGGCCTCGCCGTGGAGACCGTCGCGGTCACCAGCGGCGAGGAAGCCCTGAAACGGTTGCTGACCGACGACTTCGCGGTGATCCTGCTGGACGCGTCGATGCCGGGCATGGACGGTTTCGAGACCGCGACGCACATCAAGCAGCGCGAACGCACCCGGCACATCCCGATCATCTTCCTGACCGCGCTGAACTACGACGCCCGCCTCGCGTTCCGCGGCTACCAGATCGGCGCGGTCGACTTCATCACCAAGCCGTTCGACCCGTGGGTGCTGCGGTCGAAGGTGGCCGTGTTCATCGAGCTGTGGCTCAAGAGCGCGGAGCTGACCTCACAGGCGGTGGAACGCATCGCCCTGCACGAGGCGCTGTCGAAGGCGCTGTCGTTGATGGGCGCGGAGGACACCGACGGCGCGATGGGCGTGCTGCGCGAGGCACAGGCCCGTTACGCCCGGGTTCGGGTCTGACACCCGAGGCCGCCGTCGGTCGCCGTGGTCCTGACGGTGGCGGACGGTGCGTCGGAGGCCGCCAAGAAGCCGTTCGAGTAGGCCACCACTGTCGTGGTCCCCGTGGGGCGGGCAAGATACGTGCATGTCCAACGCTCCGCTGCCCCCGGGTGACCACTTCGGTGCCACCGTCGACGTCGAGCAGCACGGCCGTGCCGTGGTGCTGCGCGTAGTGGGTGAACTGGATCTGGTCACCACGCCGATCCTCACCGAGGCGAGCACCGAGGCGTTGCGGTCCGGGCCGCCGGTGCTGGTGATCGACCTGTCCGCCGTGACGTTCCTCGCCTCCGTCGGGATGTCGGCCATCGTGGCCGCGCACGAGGAGGGCGGGGACCGCACGTCGGTGCGGGTCGTCGGCGGCAGCCGGGACACCCGCCGGCCGATGCACGTCACCGGCCTGGACAACCTGCTGTCGGTCTACCCGGACCTGCCGTCCGCGCTCGCGGACTCCTGACTCTCCGGCACCCGGCTGCCGCGCAGCACGACCGTGGTGCCGTCGGCGGACCCGTCGACCGAGACCTCCTCCACACAGGCACGCATGAGCCGGATGCCCTGCCCACGCGTGCTCTTCGGGTCGTCGACCGGTGGGCGCCACACCCCGCGGTCCCGCACCGTGAACGTGGCGCGGTGGTCGGTGATCTCGCCGCGCAGCTCGACCGTGCCGGTGCCGGCCGGGTCGCCGGGGCCGACGCCGTAGCCGTGCTCGATGCTGTTGCTGACGGCCTCGTTGATCGCCAGGACCATGTCGTCCAGGTGCGGCGACGACCAGCCGTTGGTTCTCAGCCACGTGCGCACCTTGTCGCGGGCAACGGACGGGGACACCCAGTCGGCGGCGAGCACCAGGTCCAGCGGCGGCGGCACGCTCGCCATTCTCCCAGGTTCGGACGGTTCTGCCCGGCATACTGCCGAACATGGGGTTCGACGCGCTCGTCTTCGACTTCGACGGTCTGCTCATGGACACCGAGACCGCGTCGCTGCGGGTGTGGCAGTACCTGTGGCGCAGGCACGGGCTGGAGCTGGACACGTCGACGTTCTTCGCGCCGCACGGCGGGGACGTGATCGCCGAGCGGTACGCGGCGCTGGCCGCGGCCGTCGGTCCCGCGTTCGACCACGAGGCGAGCCACGCCGCCCGCCTCGCCTACCGCGACCAGGTGCACGCCGCGCTCGAGCTGGCCGACGGCATCGCCCCGTGGCTCGACGAGGCGCGTGACCTGGGTTTACGGGTCGCGGTGGCGAGCAGTTCGCATCGTGACTGGGTCGCCGGGCACCTCGAGCGGATCGGCTTCCTCGACCGTTTCGAACTGCTCGCGTGCGGCGACGACGTGGGCACCGTGAAGCCCGACCCGGCCGTGTACCTGCTGGCGCTGGAGCGGCTCGGCGTGCCTGCCGCGCGGGCGATGGCGTTCGAGGACACGGTCCACGGCGTGGCCGCCGCGAAGGCCGCCGGGATGGCGTGCGTCGCCATCCCGCACCCGCACGCCGACCCCGCCGCGTTCACCGCCGCGGACCGGGTGCTGACCAGTGCGACGGAGATCACGCTCGCGGCGCTGATCGGGCGAGGTTAGGCCGTGCGGGCCGGTCGCCGCCCCGCGGACCGCACCCCCACTTGAGGCTTCGGCGACGACGTTCAGGCCGTTTGCCGGGGAAAGCCCCTCAAAGGAGTTCAATGACAGGGTCGAAGGTATGACCGTCGACGAACTGAAGAAGTACTTCCGCGACACCTTCACGGGCATCCGCATGGACGAGGCCCAGGGCGACACGTTCGTCACCTACGACCCCGACGGCGACCTCCCCGCCGACCGCTGGCTCCCGTTCGCGACGATCGTCACGAGCGACAACCACGAGACGGTGTCCGACCTGAACCACCCGAACACGTACCGCCTCAACATCGGCCTGACCACGAAGACCTACGCGTCCCTCTTCGGCCCGGCCCCAACCACCCGCGACGCCAACGGCATCCTCGACACCGGCCACGACCACGCCACCCGAGACCGCCTCCTACCCCACCCGGTCTACGCCAACCACCACTGGGCCTGCGTGATCAACCCGACCCAAACAACGTTCGACACCGTCCGCCCCCTACTGGCAGACGCCTACGACTTCGCCGTCCGCAAACACAACAACTCCGCGAGTCGCGCGCCAGAACACCGCGAGTCGCGCGCTCGAACACCATGAGTTGTCGGTTTCGTGCATCCCAGCGACCTGCACGAAACGACCAACTCGGTATGTCCGGGCGCGCGACTCGCGGGGTTCAGTTTGGGGGGAGGGTGGTTTGGGTGGGGAGGATGTCGGTGCGGAGGCCTCGCCATGCGGTGTGGCGCAGGCGGCCGTCGGACGTGAACTGGCGGTAGACGACCTGGCCGACGAGGGTGGGTTCCACCCAGCGGGCGTCGCGGGCGCGGTCTGGTGGGACCTCGTTCTCGAACGGGCACGTCGGGCGGGTGAGCGGGGTCAGCAGGTCGAGCATCTCGTCCAGCGCACGTTCGGTGAACCCCGTCCCGACGTCACCCATGTAGTGCAGGCGGCCGCGCTCGTCGTGGCCGCCGAGCAGCAGGGCGCCGACGCGGCCGCCACGGTTGCCCTTGCCCGGCCGCCACCCGCCGATCACGACCTCCCGCGTCTTGATCAGCGGCCGCTTGGTCCAGTCACGGGTGCGGGCGCCGGGGTGGTACCGCGACCGCAGCCGCTTCGCCACCAGGCCCTCCAGCCCCTGCTCCTCGACCACGTCGAGCAGCTCGCGCGGATCGATGTCCTCGGCGGTGAAATGCCGGGGGACCGCGACCCGCTCGCCCGCCACCGGCAGCTCGGCCAACAGCTCCCGTCGTTGCTCGTACGGCGCCGACAGCAACGACGACGAACCCAGCAACAGCAGGTCGAACACGATGTACGTGACCGGCGCGGTCGCCAGTAGCTCCGCGGTCGGGCCGCGCTGGTGGCGGGACTGCATGAGCTGGAAGTCGGGCCTGCCGTCCGCCGCGAGCACCACCAGCTCACCGTCGAACACCGCGGACCGGCCGCCCGTCGCGTCGGCCAGCACGCCACGCAGGTCGGGGTAGGTGTTCGTGATCTCGTTGCCGAGCCTGCTCGTCAGCTTCGTGGTGCCGTCCGGGCCGACGCGCATACAGCAGCGGAACCCGTCCCACTTGGTCTCGTACGCCCACCCACCGCCGACCGGCAGCGGTCCCTCGACCGCCAGCATCGGCGCGACCGGCGCGGGCACACCATCCACAGTGGACGACCCTAACCCGGGAGCGTCAGGTCGGCGACCACACCGGCATGGTCGGACAACCACAGCCCGTCGACCTGCCGGTCACCGACCAGCCGCGCGGACACTACGCCGACACCCGGCCCGGCGAACACGTAGTCGAGCCGGCCCGGCTCCCCGTCCTCCCCGAGCGGCCACGTGACGCCCGGCCCGTCACCGGCGGCCGTCCACGCGTCCCGCAGGTGCGTCGCGAGGTGCCGCACCCCCGCCTCGTCCGGACGCGCGTTGAGGTCACCGGCCACGACCAGCGGCAGCATGCCCGCGTACCGCAGCGTCACCTCCTTCGCCTGCAGCTCCCGCACGTGCGCGGCCTCCGGTTCCCACGGCGTGGTGAGCGTGACGAACAGCAGGTCACGGACCCGCACCGCGAGCGTCCAGTAGTGGAACCCGTCGATGCGCCGCTCCACGTAGTCGACGACCCGGTGTGGCGCCCTGGTCGCGATCGCCGTGCCGCCGAACCGTGCCGCCTCCGGTGGCTGGTCACGCAGCACGTCGGCCTGGTGTGTCACATGGCGCAACCGGGTACGCGCAAGCAGTCGAGCCGTCTGCTCCGGGTGGCGCACCTCCTGGAGTGCCAGCAGGTCGGGCCGCGCCGCCCGCAGCTCACGGTTCAGCAGGTCAAGGCGTCTCGGTTCGCCCACGTCGTGCCGCACGTTCCGCGTCATCACCCGCATCGGGCCTCCCCGCGTCCGTTTGTGCGGCCGGCGTGCCGGGTACTTCCGTGCTCGAGTTGTTGACGAAACCTTGGAGGTTTCCTGATGATCGGCTTCATCGTCGCCGGCCTCATCATCGGCGCGCTGGCGCGCCTGATCAAGCCCGGCAAGCAGAACCTCGGCATCATCGCCACGCTGCTGCTCGGCATCGTCGGCTCGATCATCGGTGGCACGATCGCCAACCTGCTCGGCACCGGTGACATCTGGGAGCTGAACGTGGTCGGCTTCATCGTCGCCGTGATCGCGTCGGTGCTGCTGATCGGCGTCGCGGAGGCCGTCACGGGTTCGCGGCACAAGGTGACTCGCTAGGGACCTACGGCACGACCACCGTCCGCAGGTCCGTCCCGCCCGCGGCGCACCGGGTCCACGCCCCCGGTGCGTGCGCGGGCGGCACCGTCTCGTGGGCGACCGTGAGCGTGCCGTCCGCGACCCGCGCCGCGACCATGCCGACCGCCTCCGCGCGTTGCCCGGCGGTCAGTTCATTGTTCGAGTACCCCATGATCCGCAACGACGTGCCGCGCAGCATCGACGACGTGATCGGGCTCGTCTCACCGGCCAGCCCGCCGAGGTTCACCAGCCGCCCGCCGGTTCTCAGCGCCCGTGCCGCCGCGGCCGCGGGCACCCCGAACACCGGGTCCAGCACGAGGTCCGCCGGGCCGTCGACAGCGGACGCGAACCGCGCGGCGAGTTCGTCGACGTCGTCCGTGTCGAGCGCGACCACCGCGTCCGCACCAGCGGCCCCGGCCCGCGCCCGGCCGGTCGCCGACCGCGCGGCCGCCACCACCCGGCGCGCACCGGCGGCCCGCGCGAGCCGCACACCCACCTGACCGACGACGCCACCCGCGCCGAGCACGATCACCTGTTCGCCCTCGGCCAGCTCACCGCGCCACGTCAACGCCATGTGCGCGGCCACCGCCGACAGCCCGAGCGCCGCCACCAGCACCGGGTCCGCGTCGTCCGGCAACGCCACGATGTCGGCCTCCGGCACCGCGACCACCGACGCCATCGACCCGTCACCCGGCTTCATGCCCGCGGTGGTGGGGAACCACACCGCGCGACCGCCGACCGTGCCGACGCCCTGCACGCCCGGCACGTACGGGGTCGCGGGCACACCGAAGTACGAGGTGCCCGACGCGCACAGGAGGTCGAGCGGGGTGATCGGTGCCGCCGTGACCTCGACCAGCACCTCGCCGGGACCGGCCGCCGGCGGTGCCCACTCGACCAGCTTCGGCGGCGCTCCGGGGGAGTGCAGCGACAGCGCCCAGCTCATGTCGTGATGTCCGGGTAGGGCAGCGACATGTGCGCGAGCCTGCGCCCGTACTCCTTCTGGAACTCCAGCGGTTCGGAGTTGTCCCGCTCGAACATCGCGATGTACAGCGTGAGCGTGAGGAACGGGTGCGCGCCCAGCTCGAACAGCTTCGGGTAGTCGTGAGTGGACAGTGCGGTGCGCTCGTCGTCGGCGAACGTCAACCACGTCGACGCCTCGCCGGTGTGGCAGGAGAGGATCCGGTTGGCCTCGTTGGCCTCCCACCACTCGACCGTCCCCTGTGGATCGTCGCGGTACCGCTCGACCAGCGCCGGGTCGCGGTCGACGGTGAACAGGAACTTGTTCAACAGGTACTTGCTCACGCCGGCGCTCCCTTCGGGTACCACGTGAAGTAGGCCTCCATCGTGTGGAACAGGTCGTAGGTGTCCACGTAGTCGGCCTTCTGACCCTCGCCCGCGACACCCATCATCAGCATGAAGTCCATGAACCCGTGCGTGGCGTTGCCCGGCAGGTGCAGCGAGTCGAGTGTGACGTCGGCGCAGCAGCCCTCGATGTCGCCGGTCGAGATCCACTCGACGGCCTTGCGGTCGAACTCGGGGTCCGGTCCGTGCGGCCCGAACTGGCGCGGACCGCCCAGCTCCAGCGACAGGTGGCCGGTCCCGATCACCGCGACCCGCTGGTCCGACGGCCAGGACTCGACGAGCTGCCGGATCGTCCGGCCCAGTTGGACGAACCGTTTCGGCTGCGGCAGCGGCGGCGCGAAGATGTTGGTGTAGATCGGCACGATCGGCAGGTCGTTCTGGGGCCGCAACGTGATGATCGGGCAGGTGATCGAGTGGTCGATCCGCAGCTCGTTGGAGAACGCGAGGTCGAAGCCCGCGTCGAGACCCTCGCGCAGCACGTACGACGACAGGTCCTCCTGGCCCTTCACCACCATGCGCGGCAGGCCGAACTCGCGTTCCTCGTTGTACCAGTTGGCGTCGTAGAACGGGGCCTTGCCGACGAGGAACTGCGGCATGTTGTCCAGCCACAGCTGGTGGAAGTGGTCCGAGCCGACCATCACCAACACGTCCGGCCGTGCCTTCGTGAGCGTCTCCCGGAACGCCTCGACCTTGCGGACCCACTCGTCGGCGAACGGCGGCCGGTCCTCGCCGGTGGCGGTGCTGGCACGGTAGTAGAACGGGTGGTGTGTGGACGCGATGACCGCGACCAGCTCAGCCATGGGTTCCTCCTGGCGGTACCGACACGTTGTTGAGGTCGACGGAAAGGAAGATCTCGTTGGCGACGGGGTTGCGGAGTTCCTCGGCGAGATGACCGATGAGCCCGGCGGTCCGCGCCAGCAACGCGAAGCCCCGCAACAGTTCCATCGGCAGCCCGAGGTCGGCGAGCGCGGCGCCGCACACGCCGGCTCCGTTGAGCGGCAACGTCTTTCCGAGTACCCGGGGGTGCACCCGTCCGATGGCGGCGAACAGCTTCAGGTGCGGGCCTTCGAGGTTCTCCTCGTGGGCGATCTGGAACAGGCGGGGTGTGCGCGGGTCGCCGTCCTTGTGCACGTGGTGTCCGAGCCCGGGGATGAACCGCTTCGCTTCCCGTTGCGCTGCAACGACTTCCAGCGCGATGGCATCCCAGCCGTCGTCGTCGGCGGGAAGCTGACGCCCGTCGAGTCGCGCGTGCAGGAACCGCCCGCAGTCCTCGGTGACGCCCAGGAACCGTGACCCGCCGCCGAGCAGCCCGGCCGCGAGCGCACCCTGCACGGAGTCGGGCGCGGACAGGTACGTCAGCCGTGCCGTGATCGCGGTGGGCGTGAACCCGTGGTCGGCGAGTGCGGCCAGCACGGCCTCGAACACCCGCGTCTCACCCTTCGACGGGCGGCGCTGGGTGGCGAGCCAGAACGCCAGCTCCCCGAAACCGACCTCGCCCATGACGTCGCGGGCGAGGTCGTGACCGAGGAGCGTGATCGTGTCGCGGGTGGACGCGCCGAGCGCGGTCGGGTACTCAGCCATGCCGTTCTCCCAGCCACTTCCGGATCTCGTCGCCGTGCTCGTCCAGCTCCGGCGGCGGCAGCGCGTAGCCGGCCGGGGTGGCCGAGAACCGGATCGGGTGCCGCGTGGTCGGCACCGCACGGTCGCCCTCGCCGACCGTGACGACCGGGTCCAGCCCGAACCGCTCGGCCATCGCGAACCCGCCGTCGATCGTGTTGATCGGCCCGCACGGCACCCCCGCGGCGACGAGCAGGTCGAACCACTCGACCGCGCCCTTCGTGGCGAGCCGTTCGACCAGCAGCGGCCGCAGCTCCTCCCGGTTGGCGGTGCGGTCGGCGTTGCGGGCGAAGCGCGGGTCGTCGGCGACGCCGGGGATGCCGAGCACCTCGCACAGCTTCCGGAACTGCCCGTCGTTGGCGGCGGAGACGATCAGGTCGTTGTCCGCGGTGGGCAGCGGCTCGTAGGGGAAGACGCTGGGGTGCGCGTTGCCCATCCGGTAGGGCACGACGTCACCCGCGACGTACGCCGAGCTGTGGTTGACCAGGCCGGTGAGCGCGGAGGAGAGGAGGTTGACCTCGACCTGCTGGCCTTCTCCGGTGGCGTCCCGGTGTCGCAGGGCCGCGAGGATGCCGATGACGGCGTGGTTGCCCGCCATCACGTCGAACACGGAGATGCCCGCGCGGTAGGGCGGGCCGCCGGGGTCACCGGTGAGGCTCATCAGCCCGGAGATCGCCTGGACCATCAGGTCGTAGCCGGGGACGTGGGCGCCGTCGCCGGACCCGAACCCGGTGATCGAGGCGTAGACGACGCCGGGGTTGGTCGCGCGGACGTCGTCGTAGCCGAGCCCGAACCGCGCCATCCCGCCGGGCTTGAAGTTCTCGATCAGGACGTCCGCCCGGCTGGCCAGCTCCCGCGCCGCCTGGGCGTCACCCTCGTCGCGCAGGTCGAGCGCGATCGACCGCTTTCCCCGGTTGATGCCGAGGTAGTAGGTCGACACGCCGTCCCGCACGGGTGGCATCCAGGTGCGGGTGTCGTCGCCTCCCGGTCCCTCGACCTTGATCACCTCGGCACCCATGTCCGCCATCAGCATCGTGGCGTAGGGCCCGGCGAGGATCCGGGAGAAGTCGGCGACCAACACCCCGTCAAGGGGCCCGTCCATAAGCCTCCGTCCGTATCGCGGACAACTGTCCGCATCCTCGGCCGGATGCCCGCCCGCTGTCAACCTCAGGGCGTCGCCGACGTCGCCGGGACTGCCGCGACGCGTGCGAAGTCGGCGCTGATCTCGCCCGCCGCCGTCAGCAGCAGCG
This sequence comes from Actinophytocola sp. NPDC049390, assembly GCF_044466355.1. Lineage (NCBI taxonomy): Bacteria > Bacillati > Actinomycetota > Actinomycetes > Pseudonocardiales > Pseudonocardiaceae > Actinophytocola > Actinophytocola sp. NPDC049390. The sequence continues at coordinate 223,115 of NZ_JBITMQ010000015.1, read as the reverse complement.
GCAGGTGGTGCCCCAGCAGGTGGTCCACCGACGTCTCCGCCGCGTGCGTGTTCACGTTGAGCGCTCCGACGACCCGGCCGCCGCCGTCCCGCAGCGGCGCCGCGACCGAGCGGATGCCCAGCGCGAGCTGCTGGTCGGTCAGCGCCCACCCGCGCGCCCGCACCTCCCTCAGCACCGCGTCCCGCTCCACCCGGTCGGGCTGCCAGCGCGGCGTCAGCCCCGACCGCGTCGGCTCGGCCAGCACCGCGTCGACCTCGGCCGGGTCGAGCGCGGCCAGCAGCACCTTCCCCAGCGACGTCGGCAGCGCCGGGAACCGCGTGCCGATCTGCACCGCCAGCGCCACGATCTTCGGCACCGCCACCCGTGCCACGTACACGATGTCCGACCCGTCGAGCTGCGCGACCGAACACGACTCGCCCGTCGCCGCCGACAGCGCCTCCATGTGCGGCCGCGCGATGTCCCACAGCCCCTGCGACCGCACGTACGCGACCCCCAGGTCCAGCACCCTCGGCGTCAGCGTGAACCCCGGCCCCTCCGCGCGCACATAACCCAGCTCACTGAGCGTGAGCAGGATCCGGCGCGCCGTCGGCCGTGCGAGCCTCGTCGCCGCGGCGACCTCGGCCAGGGTCATCGCGGGCCTGCCCGGCTCGAACGCGGTGATGACCTCGAGCCCGCGCGCGAGCGCCTCGATGAAGTCCGGTCCGGCGCCTTCGCGCGGCATGGCGGCTCCTCACGGTGACGGGCATTGACTTCCCATGCGATGCGGGATCAGAGTAACCCCCACAACCAGCCGCCATACGGACATGTGTCCGACAAGGGAGTCCCCGATGAACGAGTACAGCGCCGTGCTCCTGCGCGGCGGCACCGTGCTGCCGATGGACGAGACCCGCTCGGTGCTGACGGACACGGACGTGCTGGTGGTCGGCGACCGTGTCGCGGCGGTCGGCGGGAACCTGGTCGCGCCCGACGGCGCGCTGGAGATCGACGCGACCGACGGCATCGTGATGCCCGGCATGATCGACACCCACCGGCACATGTGGCAGACCGCGATGCGCGGCTACGGCGCCGACTGGACGCTGACGCAGTACTTCGTCTGGTACTACCTCGACCACGGCAAGCTCTTCCGCCCCGAGGACGTCCACGCGGGCAACACCCTCGCGGCGATCGAGGCGCTCGACGCCGGGGTGACGACGGTCGTCGACTGGTCGCACGGCCTGCGGACCGTCGACCACGCCGACGCCGCGGTCGACGCCCTCGAAGCGATCCCGGGCAGGCACGTCCTGGCGTACGGCAACATCCAGCAGCCTCCCGCGCAGTGGTCGGGCACACCGGAGTTCCGCGACTTCGTGCGCCGCCGCATCACCGGCGACGACCTCCTGGGCTTCCAGATGGCGTTCGACGTGACGGGCGACCCGGCGTTCCCGGAGAAGGCGGCGTTCGAGGTGGCGCGGGAGCTGGGGGTCGCCGTCACCACGCACGCCGGTGTCTGGGGCGCGACCAGCGACGACGGCATCCGCCTCATGCACGAACACGGCTTCATGACCGACCGGACCGTCTACGTCCACGCCGCGTCGCTCCGCGCCGACTCCTACCACCGCATCGCGGCCACCGGCGGCTCGGTCTCCGTGTCGACCGAGAGCGAACAGAGCGCGGGCCAGGGCTACCCGCCCACGTGGGCGATCCGCGCGCACGGCATCCCGGTCTCGCTGTCCATGGACACGAGCGTGTGGTGGAGCGGTGACCTGTTCTCCGCGATGCGCACGACGCTCGGCGCCGACCGCTCCCGCGAACACCTCGCGGCACACGCCCAGAACGAGACGGTCACCCACTGCACCCTCCGTGCCGACCAGGTCGTGGAGTGGGCGACGCGCGGCGGCGCCCACGCCCTGGGCAGGTCCGACCTCGGCCGCCTCGAACCGGGCCGGAAGGCGGACGTGGTCCTGATCAAGAACGACGACTCACCGGTGTCGTTCCCGCTGCTGAACCCGTACGGCCACGTGGCGTTCCAGGCGCAGCGCGGCGACGTGCACACCGTGCTGGTCAACGGCCGCGTGGTGAAGAAGGACAACAAGCTCGTCGGCATCGACCTCGCCGCGGCCCGCAGGGCCGTGGAGTCCACAGTGGACCACCTGCGCGGCGCGATGGGCGAGGACGCGTGGCGGCAGGGCATGAACCCGGACATCCCGGAGACCAAGGTGCTCGACAACCCGTACACGTACACGGACTACCGCAGCACGGCGACGCACAGCCGCTAGCTCACGGCGTGAGGCCGACCGCGGTGGCGCACCAGTCGAGCATGGCCTGGCTGTCGGCGTCGGAGTGCCGGGTCCACGGCACGAGGTGTGGGCTCCGGGGCCGCCGGTCGTGCCAGAACAACCCGGAGGCGGGCGCGGGCCGGGTCGCGCCGAGCCACACGGTGGTGTCGGCGCCCTGGTCGGCGTCCCGCAGGAACGGTTTCGTCAACCGGTGGAACCCGGGCAGCGACCCGGCCACCCCGGGCGTGTCGGCCCACCCGGGATGCATGGCGGTGACGGTCGTGCCGGGCCAGCGCCGCGCGAGCAGCGGGACGAGCGCGACCTGGATCCGTTTGGTGCGCGCGTAGGCGGCGGCCCCGCGGTACTCGCCCCGGGTGTACCCGGGGTCGTCGAGCGGCAGCTTCTGGGCGTACATCCCGCCGGAGGACACGAAGATCACGCGCTCGAGCGGCTGGAGCAGCTCGGTCATCAGCAACGGCCCGAGCACGTGGGTGGCGAGCGCGATCTCGTGACCCTGCGGTGTCGTCCTGCGCGAGGCGGGTAGCACCCCCGCGTTGTGCACGAGCACGTCGACGGCCCCGGCGCTCTCCGTGAAGCGTCGCACGTCGTCCACATCGGACACGTCACACCGCGACAGGCGCACGTCCCCGCCGATGTCGTCGGCCACCCGCCGCCCCTTGGCGAGGTCCCGCACGACGAGGTGCACGGCGGCGCCGAGCCGGGCGAACGCGGCGGCCGTGGCCACCCCGAGCCCGGAGCTCGCACCGGTCACGACCACGGTCCTGCCGGCGAGCGCGCCGGGCGCGGGATCGGCGGGCCATCCGGGCAACCGCCGTCGTACCGCGAGCCCGAAGCGCGTGTACCCGCCGACGACGGAGCGATCGAGCCCGTGGTCGGCCCACCTCCCGAGAACCTCCCGATTCACCATCACGACCGTGGTTCGGTGCCCGCCGTCCGGTGGATTGGTACGCGTCGAGCGGGCCTCTCGACGCCGATGATCTTGGGAGCGCTCCCAGTCGAAACGTGCGGCAACGTGCCTCCGTTGGCGCGCGCATGCGGCTGTCACGGTCGTCCGTAAGCGCGTTCAGCACGGAAAGCCCTGAACAGGCAACTGAACAGTTCATCAAGAGTGAGCCTCTGTACACACCCCGTTAACACAGCTAGACTCCAAAAAACTGGGAGCGCTCCCAGAAAATCGCTCGGCGTTGAGCGGAGGATCCGGATGAGATTCAGACCCACGATCGGGACGCGGAGGCGTGCGGCCGCCAGTCTGGCGGCTGTGGCGGCGATGTTGACGTCCCTCATAACCCTCAGTGCCCCGTCCGCCAGTGCGGCGGTGGGCTGTCGTGTCGACTACACCGTGAACGACTGGGGCGGTGGCTTCACCGCCACGGTCCGCATCAACAACCTCGGTGACGCGCTCAGCGGGTGGACCCTGGGGTTCGCCTACGCGGGCAACCAGCAGGTCACCGCCCCCGGCTGGAGCGCCAACTGGTCGCAGTCCGGCCAGCAGGTCACCGCCACCAACCTGAGTTGGAACGCGAACCTCGCGACCGGCGGCTCGACCGAGATCGGGTTCAACGGCACCTACTCGGGCACGAACGCCGCCCCGACGTCCTTCTCGCTGAACGGCACCACGTGCACCGGCACGACGGACCCCGACCCCGACCCGGATCCCGATCCGGACCCGGGTGACCGCGTCGACAACCCCTACGTCGGCGCGAAGGTGTACGTGAACCCGGACTGGTCGGCCCGGGCCGCCGCCGAATCGGGTGGCAGCCGGATCGCGAACCAGCCGACCGGTGTGTGGCTGGACCGCATCGCGGCCATCAACGGCACGGCCACCGGCAGGGGACTCGTCGCACACCTGGACGAGGCGGTGCGGCAGGCCGCGGGTGAACCGCTGGTGATCCAGTTGGTGATCTACAACCTGCCCGGCCGCGACTGCTCGGCACTCGCGTCCAACGGTGAGCTGGGTGCGACCGAACTGCCCAGGTACAAGAGCGAGTACATCGACCCGATCGCGGCGATCCTCGCCCGGCCGGAGTACGCCGACCTGCGGATCGTCACGGTCATCGAGATCGACTCGCTGCCGAACCTGATCACCAACGTGTCGCCGCGGCCGACGGCCGTCCCGATGTGCGACACGATGAAGGCCAACGGCAACTACGTCAACGGCGTCGGCTACGCGCTGGCCGAGCTCGGCGCGGTGCCCAACGTCTACAACTACGTCGACGCGGGCCACCACGGCTGGCTCGGCTGGGACGACAACTTCAACGCCACGGTGCAGATCATGTGCCAGGCCGCGAACGCGTCCGGCGCCACCCCGTCGAACGTGCACGGGTTCATCGCCAACACCGCCAACTACTCCGCGCTCAAGGAGCCGTTCTTCACCGCGAACACGGTGGTGGGCGGTCGTCCACTGCGTGAGGTCGCGGGCGGCTGGGTCGACTGGAACCGGTACGTCGACGAGCTGGGCTACGCGCAGGCGTTCCGTCAGGAGGCCGACTCCCAGTGCTTCGACTCCGGGGTGGGCATGCTGATCGACACCTCGCGCAACGGCTGGGGCGGCGCGGCCCGGCCGACGCAGGCGAGCACGTCGACCGATCCGGTCACGTTCATGGACGAGTCGCGGATCGACCGCCGCATCCACCTCGGCAACTGGTGCAACCAGTCCGGTGCCGGGCTGGGTGAGCGGCCGACGGCGGCCCCGGAGCCGGGCATCGACGCCTACGTCTGGATCAAGCCGCCGGGTGAGTCCGACGGTGCCAGCGAGGAGATCCCGAACGACGAGGGCAAGGGCTTCGACCGGATGTGCGACCCGACGTACACCGGCAACCCGCGCAACAACAACAACATGTCCGGCGCGCTCGGCGACGCACCGCTGTCCGGGCACTGGTTCTCCGCCCAGTTCCAGGAACTGATGCGGAACGCCTACCCGCCGCTGTGACACACCCCGGGTGCCGCCCTTCTCCCAGCGAAGGGCGGCACCCGGTCCCCGCGCACCCTGAGGACACCCCTGCCATGAGACGACGCAACGTCGCGTTCACCCTGGTCCCCGCACTGTTACTGGCCTTGCTCGTGCCGTTGGTCCACACCGCACCCGCCTCGGCGGCCGGCGCGGGCTACTGGCACACCAACGGCAGGCAGCTGCTCGACTCGAACAACCAGCCGGTACGGATGACCGGCATCAACTGGTTCGGTCTGGAGACGGCGAACTACGCGCCGCACGGCCTGTGGTCCCGCGGCTACAAGGACATGCTCGACCAGATGAAGAGCCTGAAGTACAACACGCTGCGGCTCCCGTTCTCCAGCCAGCTCTTCGACGCCGGCTCCACGCCGACCAGCATCCGCTACGACCTCAATCCCGACCTGCAGGGGCTGTCCGGCCTGCAGATCATGGACCGGATCATCGACTACGCCGGGCAGATCGGCATGAAGGTGCTGCTGGACCGGCACCGGCCGGACTCCGGCGCGCAGTCCGCGCTCTGGTACACCAGCGCCTATCCGGAGAGCCGGTGGATCAGCGACTGGCGCATGCTCGCGCAGCGCTACCTCGGCAACACCACGGTGATCGGCGCCGACCTGCACAACGAACCGCACGGCATCCAGGGCGGTGGTGGCGCGAACTGGGGGAGCGGCGACCAGGCCACCGACTGGCGCCTCGCCGCCGAACGGGCGGGCAACGCGATCCTGGCGGTGAACCCGAACTGGCTGATCGTCGTCGAGGGCGTCAGCGAGTACAACGGCGACGGCTACTGGTGGGGCGGCAACCTGCAGGGCGCGGCGACCGCACCGGTGCGGCTCAACGTCGCGAACCGGCTCGTCTACTCCGCACACGACTACGCGACCTCGGTCTTCCCACAGGACTGGTTCTCCGACCCGGCGTTCCCGAACAACATGGCGGCGATCTGGGACAAGAACTGGGGCTACCTGTTCAAGAACAACGTGGCACCGGTGCTGCTCGGTGAGTTCGGCACCACCCTCGCCGACCCGCGTGACCAGACGTGGCTGCGGACGCTGATGGCCTACCTCGGCACCGGCACGGACGCGATCAGCTTCACGTTCTGGTCGTGGAACCCGAACTCCGGCGACACGGGCGGGATCCTCAACGACGACTGGACCACGGTCAACACCACCAAACAGGCCTACCTGGACCCGTACCTCATCGCGCCGGACGGCGGCGGCAACCCGGATCCGGACCCGGAACCGGAGACCTCCTGCCGGGTCACGTACGCCGTGAACGACTGGGGCACGGGCTTCACCGCGTCGCTGTCGATCGCGAACACCGGGACGGCGGCGCTCAACGGGTGGACGCTGTCGTTCACGTTCGCGGGCGACCAGCGCGTCACGAACGGCTGGAGCGCCACCTGGACCCAGTCCGGCGCGACGGTCACGGCCACCAACGCCGACCACAACCGGCTGATCGCCGCGGGCGCGTCGGCCACCGGGATCGGCTTCAACGCGAGCTACACCGGCACCAACGCCAGACCGTCGGCCTTCACCGTCAACGGCACGGCGTGCACGGTCGCGTGAGGACTGACGGCACATGCGGGTGAAACTGGCACATCTACTGGCCGGGGCGCTGGTGGCCGCTTCTGTCGCGGTCACCGGCGCGGCCGCCGGGCCGACCGCGGCGGCCGCGCCCGCCGAGCCCTACAACTGGCGCAACGTGGAGATCGCGGGCGGCGGGTTCGTGCCGTCGATCGTCTTCAACCAGACCGAACGCGACCTGATCTACGCGCGCACCGACATCGGCGGCGCGTACCGGTGGCACGAGTCCACCGGCCGCTGGGTCCCGCTGCTGGACTGGGTCGGCTGGGACAGGTGGGGCTGGAACGGCGTGCACAGCCTCGCCACCGATCCCGTCGAGACGAACCGGGTGTACGCGGCGGTCGGCATGTACACCAACAGCTGGGACCCCAACAACGGCGCCATCCTGCGGTCGGCCGACAAGGGCGCGACCTGGCAGGCGACGGCGCTGCCGTTCAAGCTCGGCGGCAACATGCCGGGTCGCGGCATGGGGGAGCGGCTCGCGGTCGACCCGAACCGCAACAGCACCGTCTACTTCGGCGCCCCGGACGGCAACGGGCTGTGGCGCAGCACCGACCACGGCGTCACGTGGGCCAAGGTCGCGAACTTCCCCAACGTCGGCAACTACGCGCAGGACCCCAGTGACCCCAACGGTTACCTGTCGCACCGGCCGGGTGTCGTGTGGGTGACGTTCGACAAGTCGACCGGCACCGCGGGCAACACCACGCAGGGCATCTACGTCGGCGTCGCCGACAAGGAGAACACCGTCTACCGGTCCACCGACGGCGGCACCAGCTGGGAACGGATCGCTGGCCAGCCCACCGGATACCTGGCGCACAAGGGTGTCCTCGACCCGGTGAACCACCAGCTGTACATCGCGACGAGCGACACCGGCGGCCCGTACGACGGCGCGAAGGGCGACGTGTGGAAGTACGGCACGACGAACGGTGCGTGGACGCGGATCAGCCCCATCCCGTCCAGCAGCAGCGACAGCTACTTCGGCTACAGCGGACTGACGATCGACCGGCAGAACCCGGGCACGATCATGGTGGCCACGCAGATCTCGTGGTGGCCGGACGTCATCTTCTTCCGCAGCACGGACGGCGGCGCCACGTGGACCAGGATCTGGGACTGGACGTCGTACCCCAACCGTAGCTTCCGGTACACGATGGACACCTCGTCGGCACCGTGGCTGGACTTCGGCACGAACCCGCAACCACCCGAGGTGACGCCGAAACTGGGCTGGATGACCGAGTCGCTGGAGATCGACCCGTTCAACTCCAACCGCATGATGTACGGCACCGGCGCCACCATCTACGGCACCACCAACCTGACCAACTGGGACAACGGCACCCAGTTCACGATCCGGCCGATGGCGGCGGGACTGGAGGAGACCGCGGTCCTGGACCTGATCAGCCCGCCGACCGGCGCGCCGCTGGTCTCGGGGCTCGGTGACATCGGCGGCTTCCGGCACGACAGTCTCGCCGCCGTGCCGTCGAAGATGTTCACCCAGCCGGTGTTCACGTCGACGACCAGCCTCGACTACGCGGAGAACAACCCGAGCGTGATGGTGCGTGCGGGCAACTTCACCGACGCCGACCGGCCGAACGACAGCCACGTCGCGTTCTCGACCGACGGCGGCGCGAACTGGTTCCAGGGCACCGAACCGGGTGGCGTCAACGAGGGCGGTACGGTCGCGGCGGCCGCCGACGGCAGCCGGTTCGTGTGGGCGCCCAAGGGACAGCCCGTGCACTACTCGGTCGGCTTCGGCAGCTCGTGGACGCAGGCACAGGGCCTGCCGACGGAGGCCGTGGTGGAGTCCGACCGGGTGAACGCGAGCAAGTTCTACGGGTTCTTCGGCGGCCGGTTCTACGTCAGCACCAACGGCGGCGCCACGTTCACGCAGACCGCGGCCAGCGGCCTGCCCAGCACGGCGAAGTTCAAGGCGTTGCCCGGCAGGGAAGGCGACATCTGGCTCGCGGGCGACACCGGCCTGTACCACTCGACCGACTCGGGCGCGAGCTTCACCACGCTGTCCACGGTGTCCAAGGCGGTCGGTGTCGGGTTCGGCAAGGCAGCACCGGGCCGGACGAACCCGGCCCTGTTCGCCATGGCGACGATCGACGGCGTCACTGGCGTGTACCGGTCCGACGACAACGGCGCCGCGTGGGTCCGCATCAACGACGACCAGCACCAGTACGGCAACGCCGGGGACGCGATCACCGGCGACCCCCGTGTGTACGGCCGCGTCTACCTGGGCACCAACGGCCGCGGCATCCTCTACGCCGACCGGACCGGCACGACCGACCCGGACCCGGATCCCGACCCCGATCCGGAGCCCACCGGTACGTGCAAGGTCACCTACGGGGTCAACCAGTGGCCTGGCGGTTTCACCGGATCGGTGACGATCGCCAACACGAGCACGACTCCGCTGAGCAGTTGGCGGCTGGCGTTCTCGTTCGCCGCCGGACAGCGCGTCACCAGTGGGTGGGGCGCGACGTGGGCGCAGACCGGCGCCGACGTCACGGCGGTCAACCTCGGTTACAACGGCGCGATCGCACCGGGCGGGTCGGTGCGGATCGGGTTCAACGGGTCGTGGAGCGGGACCAACCCGTCCCCGGCCGGATTCACCGTGAACAACAACCCCTGCACCACCGGGAGCTGACGTGAGGAAGACACTCGCGGCCGCGACCAGCCTGCTCGCCGCCGTGGCGGGCACGCTGGTCGCGGTCACACCCGCACAGGCGTCCGGCCCGCTGAAGGAACACGCCGCCGCGCACGGCAAGTACTTCGGCGACGCCGTCGACAACAACGAGATCACCGACACCGCCTACCGCCCGCACATCGCCGCCGAGTTCAGCCAGCTGACCCCGGGCAACGCGATGAAGTGGGACACGACCGAACCGCAGCCCGGCCAGTTCAACTACGCCCGCGGCGACGAGATCGTGGCGCTGGCGCAGCAGAACGGCCAGACCGTCCGCGGCCACACCCTGTTGTGGCACAACCAAACCCCGGGCTGGGTGCAGAACCTGGACGCCACGGCCATGCGCACCGCGGTGCGGAACCACATCGAGAACGTGGTCACCCACTACCGCGGCGACCTGTACGCGTGGGACGTGGTGAACGAGCCGCTGAACGAGGACGGCTCGCTGCGCAACTCGTTCTGGCTGCAGAAACTCGGCCCCAGCTACATCGCCGACGCGTTCCGCGCGGCCCGCGCCGCCGACCCGGACGTGAAGCTGTACATCAACGACTACAACACCGACGGCATCGGCGCCAAGAGCGACGGTATGTACCGTCTGGTGCAGTCGCTGCTGGCGGACGGCGTCCCGATCGACGGCGTAGGTTTCCAGGCGCACCTGGCGATCCAGTACGGGTTCCCGAGCCAGATGCAGCAGAACCTGCAACGGTTCGCGGACCTCGGCCTGGACGTCGCGATCACCGAGCTGGACGTCCGCATGCAACTACCCGCGGACGCGACGAAGCTCGCCACACAGGCGACCTACTACCGCAACGTCACGAACGCGTGCCTGGCGGTCGCGAGGTGCGTGGGCATCACGACGTGGGGTTACACGGACAAGTACTCGTGGGTGCCGAGCACGTTCCCCGGCGAGGGCGCGGCGTTGCTGGTGGACGAGAACTTCCAGGTCAAGCCCGCGTACACAGCGGTCCACGACGCGCTCGCAGGCGGTACCACCCCGGACACCACCCCACCGACCACCCCGGGCGCCCCGGCCACGTCGGCGGTGACGGCGACGAGCGCGTCGCTGTCGTGGACAGCGTCGACGGACACGGGCGGCAGCAACCTGGCGGGCTACACCGTGTACCGAGCCGACGGCACGACACTGGCACAGACCACGACGAACGCCGCGACGCTGACGGGCCTCACCCCGAGCACGCGGTACGAGGTGTACGTGCGCGCGCGGGACGGCGCGGGCAACCTGTCGCCCGCGTCGGCGACAACGACGTTCACGACGACGGACGGACAGTCAGGCGGCTGCGTGGTCGGCTACAACGCCTCGAACTGGGGCGGCGGCGGCGGTTTCACGGCGACGGTGACCATCTCGAACACCGGCACGACCGCGATCAACGGGTGGACGCTGACGTTCACGTTCCCGTCCGGCCAGCAGCTCACGCCGCCCGGCTGGAGCGCCAACTGGTCACAGACGGGCCAGCAGATCACCGCGACGAACCTGTCGTGGAACCAGACGATAGCCCCGAACACCTCGATCGGGATCGGCTTCAACGGCACCTACACCGGCGCCAACACCGCCCCCACGGGGTTCACCGTGAACGGCACCACGTGCGCCACCGCGTGACGTGGTGACGCCTGCCCCGGTTCCGCGCCCGGGACAGGAGTTCGGTGCGGCGCCCAGGGCCAGGGCGCCGCACCGAGAACCGCCCGCCCCCACCGCTCATCCACCAGGTGCACTGCACCGCCGCGAAGGAGCCCCAGCTCCGTGCACGAGCGGGGCTCTAGCCCAGAAAGGCGGCCTGCCTGCCCTCCCGTCGACCTGGCGAAGCCCGATCACACCGGGTCAAGGGGCCAGCCGAAAGCACCCCGTGCCCGAAACACCGGCCCCTTGACCCGGTGTGATAGCCCGGAGGGAGGTCGACGGGAGGGCAGGCAGACCCATCCTCGCCAAAGAACCCCGAGACCAACTCGGAAGGCCCCTCCCCGAGATCTGCCAGTCCGGCGAGGACCCCCCCGGAGGGCACCCCATCCTGGCCAAACCACAACAAGCCCGAATCGTGAGGCCGCCTCCGGCGAGCCCTCGGAAGGCACGCCCAAGCAGCTCAGCGAGCCTTCCACGTGGTGTCCAGATAGGACTGCAGTTCCGTGAGCAGGGCCCGCGCCCCGGTCAGATACCCGTCCGACCGCTGCAAAGCCCGGTTGAACGCCTCGACCTCGTCCATCGACGCGGTCGCGAACGTCAGCGACTCGGTGAGGTCGAGCCGCCGGTTGACCGTGTTCACCGTGTCCCGCCAGGCGTGCAGCATCCTGATCAGCTCCCCGTCCCGCCGCCGCGACAACGCACCCGACGCGAACGCGGAGTCCACCGCGGACACCACGAGCCTCGGATACACCCGCCGCCGCCGGTACGCGTCCGGGTCCCGGGTGAACGCGTCGTCGTCGAGCACCTCGACGTCGTGCGCCAGCTCGGCCCGGATCGACTCGACCGCCTGCAGGCGGCGTTCCCGTTCGGCCGCCCACCGCTCGGCGAAGATGCCGGTGATGCCCGCGAGCAGCGCGAGCGTGTTCACCGCGGGCTCCCAGCGCTGGTCGGCCGGCGACACCACGAGCCACGCGATGCCCAGGCCCGCCGCGACGGCCAGCGCCCCGAACGTGAGGGCCGTGATGACGAGCCTGGTCATCGGTTGAAGCTGGACCAGATCTCGTCGGCGCGGCTGGACCGCTGCGCGGGCAGGGCCCGGCCCGCCGACAGCAGCATCAGGTCGATGCCGAACCCGCCGGGGGAGCGGTGCGAGGCGAACCCGGAGTGGGTGCTGAGCACCTTGGTCATCCCGACCGTCTCCAGCATGTCGTCGACGGCGGCGTTCGCGTACTTCCTGGTGAGGTACAGGCGGATGGTGTCGCCGTCGTCGAAGCGGACGATGTTGCGGTCCGGCAGCATGATCCGCTGCACGCCGCCGGTCGCGTTCTGGTAGATCACCTTGACCCGCAGCGCGCGGTCGGCCTCGACGGAGCCGCGGAAGTGCACGTTGTCCATGTCGATGGTGAGGTCGGTGTAGTGCTGCAGCGCGCTGGTCACGAACTCCTTGTACGCGCGGCTGCTGCGGTACTCCTCGGCGGCGTGGTCGGCGAGGTCCTCGTCGAGGGACGCGGTGGTCGCCACCTCGAGCAGGAACCGGTCCTGCGGGCGCAGCAGCCAGGTCAGCTTGCCCAGCAGGTCGATGTCGTCGTCGAAGTTGGCCATCGTGTTGCCGAGCAGCGAGTACAGGATCGGCTCGTCGCCGACCAGCCGGTGCAGCAGCCGCCGGTACTCGGCGAGGTTCGCGTCGACCGCGAAGTCGAGCTGGACGGGCACGACCTGCCGACGGGACAGGTCGACGCCCTTCAGCGACTCACGCATGCCGAACCGCAGCATCTCCGCCGACAGGTCCACCGGCGAGTACAGCAGGCCCGGGTTCGCGCTCAGCAGGTCGTGCAGGATGGAGCGGTCCTTGTGCCCGGTGCCGACGCCGAGGCTGACGTAGTGGAACGGGGTCTCCGCGAGCTGCGCCCGCACCTGCGCCCACCGCAGCGCGAACGACTCGATGCTCTGCTGCATCACCGGGTAGAACGGGTCGGTGCACGCGTGCGCCCACGCGATCGTCGGGGCGATGCCCCAGTACGCGAAACCGGACGTGATCTGCTTGCCCTCGCCGGTGCTCGACTTGCGTCGCCCCAGGTCACCGGCGAGCACCGCCAGCTTGTGTGACTGGTCCTCGCCGATCAGGCACAGCGTCCAGGCGAAGTCCGAGTCCTCGATGGCGTCGTGCAGCCTCCCCAGATGGTCACCTGTCGGCACGGCTCGGCTACCCCCATGTGGTCGGACGGCTTCCCGCCACCCTAACCGGTCGGACCGCACCGGTGGGGCGGGTCCGGCGCGGTGGCGGGACGGCGGGCCCGGTGGCATCGTGGCCGGAGACCACCGACACCCTGGGAGGAAACCAATGGCCGTGCCGCCCGTCGTGGTCGGCGTCGACGGTTCCGAGTCCGCGCTCGATGCGGTGCGCTGGGCGGCGGACGAGGCCCGGCGCCGGGAGACCCTGCTCCGCATCGTGCACGCCTACCAGATCCCGACCGGATACCCGCAGGGCTTCGTCGACGTCAAGATGCTGCACGATGTCCTTCTCGCGCAAGGAAAGGAGTGGCTCGTTCGTGCCCAGGAGGTGGCCGAGGAGGCCGCGCCGGGGCTGACCGTCGAGACCGTCGGCGTGCAGGCGCCCACCGTGCCCGCGCTGGAACGGGAGGCGAGGGACGCGGCCGTTCTCGTGCTCGGCAGCCGTGGGCTCGGCGGTTTCACCGGGCTGCTCATCGGGTCGACCGCCGTCACGCTGGTCACGAGGGCCGCGTGCCCGATCGTGGTGGTCCGCGAACCCGGTCGGGACGGGCCCGTCGTGGTCGGTGTGGACGGGACGCCCGCCAGCGAGGCGGCGATCGCGTTCGCGTTCGCCGAGGCGTCCGCCCGCGACGCCGAACTGGTCGCCGTCCACGTGTGGTCCGACCTGCTGCTGGAGGTCGCGTTCGCCGGGGAGCCCGCGATGCTCGACGTCACCAGGCTGGCCGAGGAGGCGCACGGGGTGCTCGGCGAGCGGTTGGCGGGCTGGCAGGAGCAGTACCCCGACGTCGTGGTCACCCGCGAGGTCGTGCGGGACCGGGCGACTCGTGCGCTGCTGCGGCGCGCGGAAGGCGCGCGGCTGGTCGTGGTCGGCAGCCGGGGCCGCGGCGGGTTCCGCGGGCTGATGCTCGGCTCGACCAGCCAGCACCTGCTCTACCACGCGGCGTGCCCGGTCGCGGTGGTGCCCGCGCGACCGGAGTGACTCACGCTTCGGTGGTCGCGGCGGCGAGCGCTCTGACCACCGCGTGGAGGTCACCGTGCGCGCGCAGTGCCGCGCGCTGCCGGGTGGCGCCGCAGCCGTGCGACCGCACCCACGACAGGGACTGCGTCACCACGTCCAGGTCGCCGAGCGCGTCGAGCGCCGGACGCACGTGGGTGAACAACGCGTCCACCAGCGCCCAGCCGACGACCGCGCGGCCGGTCAGCGGGTCGAGGCAGCGCCCGTCCGGCCCGGCGAGCGCCGCGCGGGCACACGCCGCGCGCAACACCTCGTCCGGCATGCGGGGCACCGGCCGCCGCGCTTCGAGGGCGGTGGTGACGAGCGCGCGGACCAGCGCCGCCTGCAGCACGGTCTCGGCGACCGTCATCGGCACGTCCGAGACCCGGACCTCCACGGTCGGCACGTGCCGGGACGGCCGGACGGACCAGTAGACCATTCCCGCGTCGAGGATCACCCCGGCCGCGACGAGCCGCGTCACCAGCGCCTCGTACTCCTCGGCGGACCGGAAGTGCGGCGGCACGCCGGTGACCGGCCACCGGCCCCAGACGGTGGTGCGCCAGCTGGCGTGGCCGGTGTCGCGGCCGTCGAAGAACGGCGAGTTGGCACCCAGCAGCAGCAGCGCGGGCAGCCACGGCCGCAGGTGGTTGCTCGCCTGCACCGCGTGCTCGACGTCCGGCACGCCGACGTGCACGTGGCAGCCGCACATGCCCTGGTCGTCGGCGACCTCGCCGTACGCCTCGACCATCCGCCGGTACCTCGGTTCGCCCGTGACCGGCGGCGGGCCGGGCCGCCCCAGCGGTGGGCTGCCGGTGGCGACGAGCAACGCCCGGTGCCCGCGTGCGGCCGCGGCCAGCGTGCGCCGACCGCGCAGCAGCTCCCGCCGCACGTCGTCGAGGCCGGCGCAGACCGGGGAGACGAACTCCGCCTGCGCGGGCGAGAACTCCCGCTGGAAGTCCACATCGGACAGCTCTGCGACGGCGGCGCCGCCGTGGGGCACCGGCCGGTGCGTGTCCTCGTCGACGACGATGTACTCCTCCTCCACGCCGACCGTCGGGGAGCCCATACCTGCCATTGTCGCCGAACCGCCGCGCGCGCGGCACCGGCGAACGAGCGAATCCACGCCCGTGTTCTTTTCGCCAAAAATGGTTGACGTTGTCCCGGTGGCAGGTCATGATTGTCGCGCCGGATCGAACAGGAGTGAATGATGAACGACCGAATGCACAAGGAGCCGACGCGGCGCCGCAATGGTGTCGCGTCCGTCGCCGAGTGCCGGTCATATCGGCACTCGCACGAGCCAGGCTCCCCACCGTGACGTGGTGATGTCACGCCAGGGAGCCGTCCGTCGGGAATCCGACCGGGCGGCTTTCTTTATTTCGCCGTGCGCGAAAACAATTGTTCATTGACAACTGCACAGTGGCGCAGACATTACGCCCGCGGAAATCGCGGGCGAATGGTGGAGCTGGGCTGCGGAGCCCGGCCCGGCTGTAAACCGGGTGTCGCACGACAAGAGGTGGTTCGACTCCACCCTCCACCACACCCCTGTAGCTCAGCGGAGAGAGCGGCGGCTTCCGAAGCCGACGGGCGCCGGTTCGAATCCGGCTGGGGGTACGTTTGTCTGACTTGGGGCCGCTAGCTCAACTGGCAGAGCAGTCGACTTGTACAGCACCTCCGCTCTCCGCGCACGCGGGCATGGGGGCGCTTCCTTCTACTCCTTAATCGACAGGTTCGGGGTTCGAGTCCCCGGCGGCCCCACCCCTGGAGGATTGGCCGAGCCCGGTAATGGCACTCGTCTCGAAAACGATGGTCGGCGCGCGAGCGTCGCGCAGGTTCGAATCCTGCATCCTCCGCTGTGGTCGAAGCCGAAGTAGTCGAGGCGCCGGGTTGTGGACCCGGTCGAAGCCGGTGCGAGTCCGGTCGGCCACCCCAACGCGCGTGGCACGGTTGCCACCTGGGATTCATAGCCCCGGGTTCCCTGGATCGACACCAGGACGCGCGACTGTCTGCTCCACTGTGGACACCAACGACACGAAAGGAGGCCCCGTGTTCGAGGAGCTGATCATCCAGAAGACCCTGCGCGTGCCCGCGAGCACGGGAGCGGCGGGCGACGGCACGGCGGTGGCGCGGCAGCTGGACGCCGCGCTGCTCGACGTCGGGTTCGCCGCGTCGCGGGCGCTGCTCGCGCACGTCGGCGGGCTCGCCGCCGGGCCCGCGATGGACCTCGCGTCCACGGTCGTGGGCGCGGTCCGTGAGCTGGTCGGCGACCACGTGCGCCACAACGCCTACTTCGTCGGGTTCCCGCACGACGTGCCCGACACCGTCGAGTTCTGGGCCGAGCGGCTGCGGGCCGCCGTCCTCGCGGACGGCGCCGTGGCCTCCGACGCACAGCTGCGTGCCCTGGTGCCCGGCGCCGACCTGCTGAGCCTGCCCGGCTACGGCACCTACCGGCACACCTACGCCGACCTGCTCGCCGCGCACGACGAGTTCGTCGCGGCCGCGGGGGACCGGCTGACCGTGCTGCACCTCGGGGACACCGTGGGGGTGGAGGCGACGCGGCTGTACCTGTCGCTGGCCGGCCGGTCGACGCCGCTCGGTGCGGCCGACCTCGCGGTGCTGGCCGACCTGGCGCTCGGGTGCGCCGAGGGCGAGCAGCCCACCGCGATCCCGGTGCGGGAGAACCGTGCCGTGGTCAACGAGGTCCGGCTCGTCCTCGGCATGCCGCTGGTCGCGATGGACACCACGACCGACGTGCTGCGCCTGGCGTGCCAGGCCTCCGGCGGGGACGTCTCGCTCGCGACGCCGACGCGGTTCCGCGCGTTCGCCCGCAAGGAGCGGCGCCTCATGCTGGCCGCGCTGAACGACGTGGTGGCGGCGAACCCGGGCAGGCTCGGTGACGTCGCCCGGCACGCCGAGCGGTGGAAGCGGCTCGGTGAGCGGCTGCACCCGCACGAGTACGGCCGGTGGCCGCACGCGCAGGACGTGTTCGCGGTGGCACGCGGGGAGCGCACGGTGCGCAACCTCGCCGGCCGGGCCGAGGCGGCGATCCGGGCCGGGGCGATCGAGGTCGCCGCGACCACGCTGTCGGCGTCGCCCGGTCTGCTGCTGCGGTCCGCGGACCGGCTGCTGCGGCTCGCGTCGGCGGCGGAGCGGGACACCGTGGTCGACGCGGTCACCGGTGCGCTCGGTTCGGCGTCGGGGCGGGTGCTGTGCTCCCTGCGTGAGCACGTCGCCAACCGGACCGCGCCCGCGCCGTGCCGGATGTACGTGGGCCGTTCGCGGCGTGCGCACGTCGGGCCGGACACGCGGCCGCCGCTGCCGGCCGGGCTGGTGGCCGAGCTGTCGGCACGTCTCGACGCGGCGATCGCGGACCGGCTGCCGGTGTTCGAGCGGCCGCTGCTGGTGGACCCGGACGTGCTCGACGTCGCCCTGCCCCTGTCGGGCAAGGCGGCCGAGGGCGGGTTCGCGGTGCTGCCGAGGGGTTCGCGGGCACGGGTGTCCGGTGAGCTGCTGCGGTTCTTCACCTACTGGCGGCAGACCGCGCGGAGCACCGACTACGACCTGTCCGTGCTGCTGCTCGACGAGCGGTTCCGCACGGCCGGTCAGGTGTCGTGGACGAACTACCACCACGACGGGGCGGTGCACTCCGGTGACGTCACCGACGCGCGCGACGGTGCGACCGAGTTCATCGACGTGCCCCTGTCGGTCGGCGGGTACGTGGTGCCGCAGGTCAACATCTACTCCGGCGAGTCGTTCGACGAGGTCGCCGAGTCGATGTTCGGGTTCCAGTCCCGCGAGCGCGACCAGCGGGGCGCGCCGTTCGACCCGAGGACCGTGCGGTCGCGTTCGCAGATGCGCGGACGGGGCCGGGTGGCGCTGCCGGTGGTGTTCGCCACGAGGGCGGACGGGTGGGAGGCCGTGTGGCTGCACCTGTACCTGTCGGGGCGGCCCGCGTTCAACCGGGTGGAGGAGAACTCCTTCAGCACGGCGGACCGGGTGCGGGCACTGGTCGAGCGGCGGTACCTGACCATGTCCTACCTCGTCGACCGCATGCGCACGCGGTACGACGTGGCGGTGTGGGACGGGCGGGTGCCTGCCGAGCCGGTGACGTTCGTCGGCGTCGAGGCACCCGACGGCCTGCCCGACGGGTCGCGGGTGTACACGCTGGACCGGCTCGGCGAACTGCTGCCCGTGTGACGACAACCGAGGCCATGCGGGCGCTTCCTTCTACCCCTGTCACGGAACAGCGTCCGCGCTCTCCTCGGGCCGTGGCCGGCGGGACACTCCCGTCGGCCACGGTCGTCACACGAACCGGTTCCGGCCGGCGAGACCGCCCGCGACCGCCTGCCCGATCAGGACCACGGTCACCACGAGCAGCGGCACCGTCCAGCCCGCGGTCACGTCGTGCAGCAGGCCGAACACCAGCGGGCCCGGCGCGGCGATCAGGTAGCCGTAGCCCTGGGCCATGGCCGACAGCGAGGCGGTGTCCTGGCCGCTGCGGGCACGCAGCGCGATGGTGGTCAGCGCCAGCGAGAACACGGCCATCCCGATGCCCACGAACACCGACCACAGCACCGGCGCGGCCGACGGCGCGACGATCATGCCGACGAAGCCCGCCACGCCGACCACGCTGTGCCCGACGATCCACCACGTCTGGCTGCCCTGCCGCGCGGCGATCGCCGGGACGACCAGGCTGATCGGCACGGCCAGCAGCGAGATCATGCCCTGCAGCAGACCGGCGGTGCCCCTGCTGACCCCGGCGTCCATCAGCACCAGCGGGAACCAGCCCATGACGATGTAGGCGATGAACGCCTGCAGCCCGAAGAAGATCGTCACCGTCCACGCGAGCCGGTTGCGCAGGAGCGAGCGGCCGCGTTCCCGGTGCGGGGCGCCGCCGTCGCGGGCCACCCGCCCGCGGACGGCGAGCACCCAGACCACCAGCGCGACGGCCGCGAGCACCGCCCAGCCCGCCCACGCGGCGCGCCATCCGCCGAGCAGGTCGTCCATCGGCGGCACGGCGGCCGAGCCGAGTGCGCCGCCCGCCTGCAGCGCCGCGGTGTAGACGCCGGTCATCATGCCGACCCTGGCGGGGAAGGAGTCCTTGACCACCACGGGGATCAGCACGTTGGCGAGCGCGATGCCCGCGCTCGCGACGAGCGTGCCGCCGAGCACGACTAGCGGCCCGTCGAGCACCCGGACCACGAGCCCGACCCCGAGGACGCCCAGCGCGTACGCGACCGCCGGGCCGATGCCGACCCGGCGGGCCAGGGCGGGTGCGGCCAGCCCGGCGACGGCGAAGCACACCCCGGGCAGCGTGGTCAGCAGCCCCGCCCAGGTGGCCGACGCGCCCAGGTCGGCCTGCGCCCGGTCGAGCAGCGGGCCGACGCTGGTCACGGCGGGCCGCAGGTTCAACGCGGCGAGGACGACGGCGACCCCGAGCAGCACACCACCGCCGACTCGGGTCGCGACTCGCCGCTGGGCGGGCTCTGTTCTCACGGACACATCGAGTATTGTAGGCAAACATAGGATGATTGGGTGAAAGGATGTAACCGTGCCGTTGGCCACAACGCGCCGCGCCGGTCTGGTCGACCAGGTGATCGACCAGCTGCGGGAGGCCGTCCGGCAGGGCGAGTGGCCCGTCGGCAGCCGCATCCCGACGGAGCCGAAGCTGGCGTCGACACTCGGCGTCGGGCGCAACACGGTCCGTGAGGCGGTGCGGGCGCTGTCGCACAGCGGCCTGCTGGAGGTGCGCCAGGGCGACGGCACCTACGTGCGCGCGACCAGCGAGGTGTCCGGCGCCATCCGCAGGCTGTGCGGTGCGGAGCTGCGGGAGGTGCTGCAGGTCCGGCGGATGCTGGAGGTGGAGGCCGCCCGGATCGCGGCGACCGGCCGCACCGACGAGGAGCTGGCCCGGCTGCGTGACCTGCACGACCAGCGCGACGCGGCACAGCGCGACGCCCGCTTCGCCGACTTCGTCCGCGCCGACGCGGAGTTCCACCTGGCCGTCGTCGCGTGCGCGCACAACGGCCTGCTGACGGAGCTGTACCGCGGCCTGACCGAGACCATCACCGCGTCGGTCGCCGCCACCACGCACCAGGAGCTGGGCCCGGCCGAGCACATCCAGCACCGCGGCATCATCGACGCCATCGCCGACCGCGACGCGGCCCGTGCCGCCGAGGAAGCGGCCGAGTTCCTCGACGAGCTGCTGGCCGACCTCGACCGCTGACGCGGCTCCGCGCTAGACGCACCCCGTCTTCAGCCGGAGCACGTGCGTGACCGCGTCCCGCACCCGGCTCTGCGGCAGCTCACCGGTGCGGACGGCGCGTTCGAGCCGGTCCAGCACCGGCCCGGTGGGCGCGGGCGCCGACCACAACGCGATGTCGGCGCCGGCCGTGATCGCCGTGGTCACGGCGTCGGGCAGCGAGTAGGAGTCGGTGACGGCCCGCATGGCGCCGAGGTCGTCGGTCATGGCCACGCCCGCGAACCGGTAGTTCTCCCGCAGCAGCCGGTACGCGGCGGGGCTCAGCGACGCGGGCACGCCGCCGGTGAGCCCCGGCACGTCGAGGTGCCCGAGCATGACCACCGGCTCGCCGCGCGGGATGAGCGTGGCGTAGGGCCGCAGGTCGTCCGCACGGAGCGCGGCGAGCGGCGGGGTGCGCACCAGCCCGAGGTGCGAGTCGCCGCTGCCCCTGCCGTGCCCGGGGAAGTGCTTGAGCACCGGGATGACACCCGCACGGCGCAGCCCGTCGGAGTAAGCGCCCGCGTACGTGCCGACCGTCGCCGGGTCCGCGCTGAACGACCGGTCGCCGATGACCGTGTTCGCCGCCGCGTCGCTGACGTCGACCACCGGCGCGAGGTCCATCACCACGCCGCGCGAGCGCAGCTGTTCGCCCCGGCGGTGCGCGACCGCGGTGACCTGCTCCGGGCTCATGGTGGCGGCGAGCTGCCGGGCGCTGGGCGTGGGCCCGTCGAGCGCGTCGATGCGCTGGACCCGGCCGCCCTCCTCGTCCACGGCGGTCAGCAGCGGAACGGTGGCCTTGGCGCGCAGTGCCGCGAGCCGTCCGCCCGTGAGCAGGTGGGTCGCGGTGCCGCCGACGAAGACCGCACCGACCTTGTCGACCGTCACGACGCGGGTGGCGGCCGCCTCGTCGGCGGGGTCGAGGCCCGCCATCACCAGCTGGCCGAGCCGGTCACGCAGGGGCAGCTTCGCGGCCAGGGTGCCGCACGCGTTCGCGGGCGGGGGCTTCCGTGTCGTGGTGGTCGGCTCCGGCGACGCGGTCGACGACGGTGCTGACGGCGCCGGGTCCACGGCGAACAGCGGCGCGGACGGGGGAGCGGGCTCCGCGGGCCGCACCCCGAGCCAGCCGGCGGCGGCGCCGATCGCGCAGGCCAGGAGCAGTGCGCGTGTCCGTCCCTGTGGTCGTCGCAATCCTCGTCACTTCCGGAACAGAGTGTTGCCCGTGCCGCCGCGACGCTACCCAACGGCGGCGACGAACGAAAATCGAGAAGCGCGACAGGTCGCCGGGCAAGATCGTCCACTCGGACCGTCCGCCGGATGCTGGTGGGCGGCGGTGTCGTGATCCCGTGCGCGCTCGGGTGACGCCATGTTTGGGCGGTTCGGCCCCTGGGCATGTCACCGGCCATGGATCGCGAGGTGGAGCCCCCCGGGCAGGTACGACACACCGGGGTGGCATGGCACGGTCCCGCGGACGGCGAGTCGTTCACGCATCCCGCGGTCTTCTACCGGTCGACGGAGGAGTACCTGGCCACCATGGTGCCGTTCGTTCTGGCGGGCCAGGCGGTGGGGGAGCCGGTCGCCGTGGCCGTTCCCGGGGCGAACCTCGTCGCCGTACGGGAAGAGGTGGCCGGTCGTGGTGGTCGGGTCGAGGACGTGCGGTGGCTGGACATGACCGAGGCCGGGCGCAACCCCGGCCGGATCATCCCCGCGGTGTTGCGCGCGTTCGCCGACGAGCACGCCGACCGGCGCGTGCGGGTCATCGGTGAGCCGGTCTGGGCGGGGCGGACCGACGCCGAGTACCCCGCCTGTGTCCAGCACGAGGCGTTGATCAACGCGGCGTTCGAGGGCAGGCGGGCCACGATCGTGTGCCCGTACGACGCCCGGCGGCTCGGCGCCGTCGCGTTGGCCGACGCCGCTGCCACGCATCCGATCCTGGTCGACGACGGTCGGTCGCGGACCAGCCAGGACTACGACCCCGACCGGATCGTCAGCGCCTACAACCAGCCGCTGGCCGCACCCGACGACGCGGCGGAGTTCCTGATCACCGCGTCCGGGCTGGGCGAGATCCGCCGGTGGGCGACCAGCGCGGCCGCCACGCACGGGGTGGACGACGACCGGTGGGCCGACGTCGCGCTGGTGGTCACCGAGCTGGCCACGAACAGCCTCGAGCACGGCACCGGTGACGCGCGGTTGCGCGTGTGGCACACCGGCACCGACCTGGTGTTCCAGACCGCCAACATGGGGCGGATGTCCGATCCGCTGGTGGGGCGGCGGCCCGTGCCCGCGAACGCGTTGCGCGGGCGTGGGTTGTTGACTGTCAACCTGATGTCCGACCTCGTCCGCGTGCACACCGCCCGCGACCGGACCACCGTGCGTGCCTGTTTCCGCCTGGCCGCCTGAGCCGGCACCGAGGTCCCGGAGTCGGTGGCGGGGCATGGGGAGTGATCGCGCGGGTAGCCGGTGTCCGGACGGGAGAGGAGCGGGCCATGGCAGTCGCGCGGCGATCTGGCATCGGTGTGGTGGAGCAGCGCCCTGCCCGGCGGGCGGTGCTGGTCGCCGTCCAGGACAGGGACGGTGCGGCCACCTCGCCGTCGCTCGCCGAGCTGCGCCGCCTCGCCGACGCCTGCGCGCTCGCCGTCGCCGGTGTCGTCGTCCAGACGAGGGCGCGCCCGGACCCCGACACCTACCTCAGCGCCGGGAAGGTCGCCGAACTGGCGGTGACCGCCGCGGTCGTGCGGGCCGACGTGGTGATCGCCGAGGACGGCCTGAGCGCGCGGCAGACACGTGCGCTGGAGGAGCGGACCGGCGTGCCGGTAGTGGACCGCGCCACGCTCATCCTGGACATCTTCGACCGGCACGGCCACGGCAGCGGTGTCGCCCCGCTGTGCGGCGTGGACCGGATGCCCGCGGTAGTGCTCGCCGGCTACACCAACGCCGGGAAGTCGGCGCTGCTCAACCGTCTGTCCGGCGCCGCGGTGCCGAGCACGGACGTCCTGTTCGCCACCCTCGACCCGGTCGTCCGGCCGGTCCGCGCGAACGGGCACGCGTTCGCCCTGGCCGACACCGTCGGCATCGTCCGCCACCTCCCGTACCGGCGCGTCCCGGCGTTCCGGTCCACCCTCGACGCCCTCCGGCACGCCGACCTGACGCTGCACGTGGTCGACGCCGCGGCACCCGACGCGCTCGACCAGATCAGCGCCGTGCACGACGTCCGGCGAGAGATCGGTGCCGGTCACCTGCCCGAGCTGCTGGTGCTCAACAAGGTCGACATCGCGCGGCCCGCCGGGCTGACCGCACTGCGACGCACCTTCCCGGACCCGGTCGCCGTGTCGGCCCGCACCGGTGCCGGGGTGCCCGCGCTGCTCCGGGCGGTGGTGACGCGCCTGCGCCAGGTCGAGCTGGGCGCGGTGCCCTGAACACGTACCTCGTTCCCGCACACGTTCCGTGATCACCCTGTTGGGTGGGCGTTTCCTCGTCGCGGACACGTGCACGTTTCTTTCACCCGATCGGGTCCGGTCCGGTGGCGTAACGTCAATTGGCGGCGCTCGTGCGGGTCGTTCACCGCGTGGGTCGGCCAGACGAAAGGGAGGTCATGGCGGAGCTGGTCGGTGACGATCTCGTCCGGAAGGTGGACGAGGTCACCAAGGCCCTGGAGGAGCTCGCCCGGGTCCTGGCCGAGGACGACCTGCCCACGGTGTTGCGGCGGATCTGCCGCCAGGCCGTCGACGCCGTCCCGGAGGCCGACGTCGCCAGTGTCTCGATCCTGCGGAACGGTGTCGCGGAGACCGTGGCGACGACCGACGAGGTCGCCGCCGAGATGGACCGGGTCCAGTACGCCGCGGGCGAGGGGCCGTGCCTGGAGGCCGCCGCCACCGGCCACGTCGTCCACGTGCGGGTGGCGGACGTGGGTGCCCGCTGGCCCGACTTCGCGGACGCGGCGGCCGAGGCGGCGGTGGCGAGCTACCTGTCGGCGCCGTTGATCGCCGAGCGGGAGTACCGGGGATCGCTCAACCTCTACGGGTTCGCCGCGCACGGGTTCGGCAGGCTCGACGCGGCACTCCTCGAGCTGTACACCACGGCCGCCGGGGCCGCGCTGCGTTCCGCCGAACGGTATCTGCGCGCTCGTGACCACGTCGAGCAGCTGCGCCATGCCCTGGTGTCGCGGGCGGTCATCGACCAGGCGAAGGGCGTCATCATGGCCGTGCGCGGCATCTCGGCGGACGAGGCGTTCGCGGTGCTCGTCGACCAGTCCCAGCGGGAGAACGTCAAGGTGCGCGAACTCGCCCGCCGCTTCATCACCGACCTCGCGGGCGTTGGCGGCTGACACGAGAACGGCCGGCGGGAGTCGCTTCCCGCCGGCCGGTTCCGGTGGAGATCAGCTGCCGAGCGCGGTCTTCGCCTCGGCGGCCGGGTCGAACGGGCGCACGTCCGGGTAACAGACCGAGCCGGGGCCGGGGACCTCCAGGTCGACCATGTAGTCGGCCGCGATCTTGTCGACGCAGGCGCTGTCACCCAGGATGCAGTGGCCGAACGAGTCGACGCTCACCAGCCGGGCGTTGCCCAGCTGCTTGGACATCCGCTTGGCGAACTCGTACTGCGTGGCCGGGTCGTAGTAGTTGCCGACCACCAGCACCGGGTTCGGGGTGCGGGTGTGCCACGGGCCGCGGAACGCGTCCGGGTTCGGCACCGGCCAGGTCGGGCACAGCGCCGGGTCGCCCCAGGCGAGGTAGCGCCCGAAGGAGCGCATCTGCCGCTCCCACCTGTCGGCGATCCGGGGCATGTCGGCCTGGGTGTTGTCGAACGGCTTGTCCGAGCAGTTCACCGCGGCGTAGGAGTCGTCGGACGTGTACGGCGCGTCCGGCGGCGCGTCCCGCGTGGCCTTGCCCGCGTTCGCGATGAGCTGCTTCGCCGCCGCGAGGTCGGCGGGCGCCGACCCGCGCTGTGCGGACGGGAAGCTCGCGTCCCACGTCGCCTGGATCAGCTCGGCCAGGTCCCTGAACGAGGCCGGGTCGTAGAGCGCGCCGCCGGTGGTGCCGACGAGCGTCGCCTCGGCCACCTCCGTGCCGTCGGGCAGCGTGACCGGGCCGTGCGCCCGCAGGTGGTTCACCAGGCGGTCCCAGCGATCGCGCGCGTCACCGGAGAACGCGCACGCGTCACCGACGTTGTCGCACTCGGTGAGGAACGCGTCCAGCGCGATCTCGAACCCCCTGGTGCGCTGGCGGTCGTACTCGACGCCGTCGAGCAGCCGCAGCGTCGGGTCGACGTTGCCGTCCAGGATGATCGCCCGCGACTTCTTCGGGAACATGTTGACGTAGGTCGCGCCGAGCAGGGTGCCGTAGGAGAAGCCGATGTAGTTCAGCTCGTCCTCGCCCGCCGCCGCACGCAGCAGGTCGAGGTCCTGCGCGACGTCCTCGGTCGACATGTGGTCGATCAGCGGGCCCGCGAACCGCTTGCAGAACCTGCCGTAGTCCTTGTTCGCCCGGAGTGTCGTGGTCTCCTGCGCCGAGGTGACCGGGAGCGGGTGCATCCGGCCGAACACCGCGTCCGCGTCCTCGGTGGTCGCGAAGCAGCGCAGTGGCGTGCTCCGCCCGACCCCGCGCGGGTCGAACCCGATCAGGTCGAAGCGGTCCTGGATCGGACCGTCGAGCCGGCTCGTGGTCGGCCACCGGTAGCCGCTGCCACCCGGGCCGCCCGGGTTGAGGAACACCGCCCCCACCCGGTTCGCCGTGTCGTTCGCCGCGCGCTTCATCAGCGCGATGTTGATCGTGCCCTGCCTGGGCCGCTCGTGGTTCAACGGCACCGCGTAGTTGCCGCAGCTGAACTTGTCGCGCTCGTCCACAGGGACGTTGGCCAGGTCCGCCGGCGCGCACTCGCCCCACGTGATGGGCGCGACCCCGGCCCGCGCCACGGGAGCCGCCGCCGCCCTCGTCGCGGGCACGAAGCCCAGCACACCTGTCAGCAGTGCGATGCCCAGCACCGCACCGCGTTTCGTCGATCGCATGGATCTCACGTCGAGACCGCTCCTGTTCTCCCAGAAGGAAATGGCGAAGAGCCACCCCACCGGGCGAACACTCACACAGCGGAACGTCAAGCGATAGAGACGAATCAGGCGCATTCACTGCGACGTTCGGCTGCCGACTTTCGTCGCACGAGCACCGCTCGCGGGAGTTCGGTCAGCTGCGGGCGAGTTTCCTTGTCGCCAGTACGAATCCGGCGGCGGCGATGGCGGCGAGGGTGACCACGGCGGGGACGTCGACGCCGGTGCCCGCCCAGGGGGAGCGGATCGCTTCGAGCAGCAACCCGGTCGGCGTCCACGCGGTGATGGCGTTCATGGCCTCGGGGAACACGCCGGGCGGCGGGCCGCCGCCGACGAGCAGGAACGTGCCGAAGAACAGCAGCAGCCCGAGCCCCTGGGCGGAGCGCGTGCCGGGCATGATCGCGCCGAGCAGCGTGCCGATGCCCGCGAAGGCCAGGATGCCGACCACGAACCCGGCTGCCACCCCGAGCGGCGACGCCGGGCCGGGGAGGTCGAAGAGCAGGACGGCCAGGGCGAGCATCACCACGGCGCCGACCACGGCGAGGAGCGCGAGGACGGCTGCCTGCGAAAGCACCACCGCGCGGGACGGGATCGCGGCCGCGCGGAACCGGCGGAGCACGCCGCCCTCGCGGTACCCGGCGATGTGGGTCGGCGTGCCCATGAACCCCATCATCGCGATCCCGGCGCCCAGGTAGGCGGTGACGTAGAACTGGGTGCCGTCGAGGTTCGCGAACACGGGGCCGCCGTGGTCGGCGAACGCGGCGGCCAGCAGGACCATCAGCAGCACCGGGAACATCAGCGTCAGCACCAGCACGAGTGGCTCGCGGGTGAGCAGCTTGACCTCGGTCCAGGTCAGGTAGCGGGTCATGAGGGGACCTTCTCGCTCAGCCGGTGGCCGGTCATGGACAGGAAGACGTCCTCGAGCGACGGGTAGTGGGTGCGGTAGTCGTCGGGGGTGAGGCCGTGCTCGGACAGCGCGGCGGCGACGCGGACGGCCGCCTGGCTGTCCCCGGTGACGGTGACCTTCCCGTTGGTGTGGTCGGCGGAGGTCACGCCGGGGACCGTGAGCAGGTGGTCCGGCCGGTAGTCGTTCGGGGTGCTGAAGGTGATCGTGACCGGTCCGCCGTGGTGGGCGGTCAGGGCGGACGGCGTGTCGCAGGCGACCACCTCGCCTCGGTCCATGATCGCCACGCGGTCGCAGAGTGTTTCGGCTTCGTCCATGAAGTGGGTGACGAGCACGACGGTGGTGCCGCGGTCGCGGACCTGGCGGATGAGGTCCCAGGTGGCGTGGCGGGCGGTGGGGTCGAGCCCGGTGGTCAACTCGTCGAGCAACACGAGTTCGGGGTCGCCGAGCAGCGCCAGCGCCACGAACAGCCGCTGCTGCTCGCCGCCGGACAGGGACCCGAACGCGCGGTTGCGCAGCGGCTCGAGGTGCCAGGCGGCGATGGTGGCCTCGACGTCCACGGGCACGTTGCGGGCGTGGGCGAACAGTGTGATGGCCTCCGCGATCCGCAGCCGCTCCGGCAGCGCCGAGGACTGCAGCTGGGAGCCGATCTTGCGGCGCAGCTGGTTCTTCTCCCGGCCGGGATCGAGCCCCAGCACGGCGACCCGGCCGGCGGTGCGGTCACGAAGCCCCTGGAGGATCTCCACCACGGTGGTCTTACCGGCTCCGTTGGAGCCCAGAACACCGAAGATCTCCCGCCGGCGAACCTCGAACGAGACACCACGCACAGCGTCGGTCTGTCCGTAGGACTTACGGAGATCCGACACGCTCACCACAGTGTCCACACTGGACTCTTTCTCGTGTCCCAGGGCAACTTCCTCAACAAGCACACCTCACCATGGCGTGGTGGGCACGAGTTTCACTTGCACCCGACTTGTGTCATGCCTTGCGGTGGCCGGCTTACCGGACGATTACCGGGGAGCGTGGACGGTCGACTAACCAACTACGTACTATCCGACCTAGTGGATGGCCGTCGTCACAGGAGTCCGCCATGGTCGATCAGCACGATCCGTGTGGTGTCGCGGCCGCCTGGCAACAGGCCGCCGACAAGGTTCGGGAACTTCGGTGCGATGACGGTGACGCGGACGCGGCGGGCTGGAACGGTGTGATCGACCGGGCTGTCGGGTTGCTCGAACAGGAGGCGTCCGACGCGCGGGCGATGGGCAGGATGGCCTACCTGCTGATCGTCGGCAACGTGACGCCTTCTGCGGACTCCCCGCGGTAGCCGGCCCTTCGCGGCTCGGAGTACCGGGGCATCGGCTCAGCGACGCCGCTTCTTGCGCAGCGCGCCGCGCAGGATGTCGGTCTCCTCGTCGGACACCGAGGCCACGAAGTGCATCAGGACGCCGTGCGGATCCCCGGACGTGTCGAGGATGTCGCGCAGTGCGCGGGCCGAGGCCTCCTCGCGGGTCATCACCGCGTCGTACACGTAGGCCTTGCCGTCCCGTTCGCGGTCGACCCACTGCTTGCGGTGCAGGTTGTCGAGCACGGTCATCACCGTGGTGTAGGCGAGCCGGCGCCCGGTGTCGAGCCGTTCGAGGACGTCCCGCACCTTCAGCGGTGTGCCTTCGCGCCACAGCACGTCCATCACCGCGGCTTCGAGGTCACCGAGACCGTGCATGCCACCTCCCTGTCCGGCGCCATCGTAGGGGGTGCGGCGCGTCACGGGCGGAACAAGCCACCGTCCACGGCCGCGAGGATCGGTCCCGCCGCCAGTCCGACCACGATGGACACCCCGGCCGCGACATACGCGGTGCGGGTGCTGGTGCGGTCTGGCGGGGGGAGGTCGTCGCCGGAGCGCATCGCGGGGACGATCCACCGCAGGTAGTAGAAGACGCTGGCGACGGTGTTGACCGCCGCGACGACGAGCAGCCACCACAGGCCCGCGTCGGCGGTGGCCGTGAAGATGGTGAGCTTCCCGGCGAACACCCCCGTGGGCGGAGTGCCGACGAGCCCGAGCAGGCACACGGCGAGGCTGACCGCGAGCCACGGGCGGCGCCGTCGCAGTCCTCGGAAGTCGTCGAGGGTGTGCGCCTGAGGGAGGGCGCACACCACGGCGAACGCGCCGAGGTTGGTGACCGAGTACGCCGCGACGTAGAGCAGCAGGCTGGACAGCGCGAGGTCGGCGCGGTCCGCGACGGCGACGGCCATGAGGAGGTAGCCGAGCTGGCTGATCGTGGAGTAGGCGAGCAGGCGGCGCACGTTGGTCTGGAAGAACGCGCCGAGGTTGCCGAGTGTCATGGTCACCGCCGCGAGCACCGCGATCAGCAGGGACCAGTCCAGGTCCGTTGCCGCGAACGGGATCGCGGCGAGGCGGTACAGCGCCACGACCGCGCCGATCTTGGGGATCGTGGTGACGATCGCGCCGACCGGCGGGCTCGTGCCCTCGGTGACGTCCGGAACCCAGAAGTGGCCCGGCACGGCACCCGCTTTGAACAGCAGCCCGGCCAGCAGCGCGACGACACCGACCGCCGCGGCCGCGGCGGGCGCCATGCCCACCGTGTGGTGGAGCGTGACGTAGTCGCTGCCCATCCCGACACCGGCCAGGATCATGACGCCGAACAGCATGACGGTGCCCAGCAGCGCGCCGAGCAGGTAGTACTTCAGGCTCGCCTCGGTGCTCAGGCTGTCCTTGGCGAACGCGACCAGCGCGTAGAGCGGCACGCTGGCCAGCAGGTACGCGGCGGCCAGCAGGAGCAGGTCGTTCGCGCCCGCGAGCATGACCGCTCCCAGGGCGCCGAGCAGCAAGAGGACGACGAACTCGGTCTCGCGTGCGTGCCCGGCGATCCGCGGGGTGGCCATCGCCAGCACGAGCAGCACGGACACGAGCACGGCGACCCGGGCCAGGGCGGTGGCGGTGTCGACCGCGTACGTCCCGGAGAACACCGAGGCGGCCTCGTCCGGCCAGTCGACGACGGTGTACACCAGCGCGACCACGGTCGCGGCCGCAGCGAGTGCGCGGACCAGCCACTGGCGGTGGCGGGGGAGGAACGAGCCGAGCAGGAGCCCGACGACGGCCGTGCCCGCGAGCAGCAGCTCGGGCATGAGCAGGACGAGGTCCGCGAGCATCGTCGCGGCCATGTCGCCCGTCATGTCGGGGTTCACCGGCCCACCAGCGTGCCGAGCACGGTGGCCGCGGGTTCGACGAGGTCGAGCAGGAACCGGGGGAACAGGCCGAGCACGGTCGCCAGCACCATCAGTGGCGCGATCGAGAGCGTCTCGGGGGCGGTCAGGTCGGCGACACCGGCCCGTGTGGACGAGCCCAGGAACACCCGCTGGTAGGCGCGGAGGAACAACGCGGCGGTGATGAGGATCCCGAGGAACGCCAGCGCGGTCGCCACCGGTGCGCCGGGCAGGGAGCCGGTGAAGATCTGGAACTCGGCGATGAACCCGGAGAACCCGGGCAGCCCCAGCGAGGCGAACGCGGCGATGGCGGTGAGGCCCGCGAACCGGGGTGCCGTGCCCGCGAGCCCGCCGTAGGCGCCGAGGTCGTAGGTGCCGCCGCGGGCGTACAGGACACCGGCGAGGAGGAACAGCGCGCCCGTGATGAGGCCGTGGCTGACCATCTGGGTGACGGCACCGGCGACCGCGAGGTCGTGCGCCTGTTCGTCCGACGTGGACAGCAGGCCCGCCGCGCCGACGGCGAGGATGACGTAGCCCATGTGGTTGACCGAGGTGTAGGCGATCATCCGTTTGAAGTCACGTTGTGCCAGGGCGACCAGCGCGCCGTACAGCACGCTGACCACGCCGACGACCACGATCACGCCACCCCACGCGCGCCACGTCTCCGGGAGTACCGGCATCGCGATCCGCACGAACCCGTACGTGCCCAGCTTCAGCAGGACCCCGGCGAGGATGGCCGAGCCCGCGGCCGGTGCCTCGGTGTGCGCGGGTGGCAGCCAGGTGTGGAACGGCACGGTCGGTGTCTTGATCGCGAGCCCGACCACGAGCGCCAGCAGCACCAGGGCGGCGATGGTTCCCCGGCCCGCCAAGGGGTTCTGCTCGGCGAGCAGGACGATGTCGAACGTGTGCGGCTCGGCGGCGAGGTAGAGGCCGATGAACCCGAGCAGCAGCGCGAGCGAACCGACGAACGTGTAGAGGAAGAACTGCAGCGCCGCCTTCGCCGCGTTGCGGTGTCCCCATCCGGCGATGACGAAGTACATGCCGACGATCGACAGGTCGAAGAACACGAAGAACAGGATCAGGTCGAGCGACACGAACACGCCGAGGCACACGGTTTCCAGGAACATGAACAGCGCGGCGAACGAGCGGATCCGGTCGGTCTGCCGGAACGAGTAGATCGCGCAGGCGAGGAACAGCACGGCGGTGAGGGCGACCAGTGGGAGGCTCAGCCCGTCGACGCCGATGTGGTAGCCGGAGCTGACGCTGGGGATCCAGCGCCGGTTGACCTCGTAGGCGTACCCGGAGCCGGACTCGTAGCCGAGCCACAGCGCGACCACGAGCCCGAGGTCGACCGCGCTCACCGCGATCCACGTCCAGCGCACGACCGCGTCACTCACCCGTGGCACGGCCAGCAGAGCCACGGCCGCCACGACGGGCAGGAAGACGACGATGCTGAGCACGCTCACCTCACCTTCGTCCGATCAGGAGCAGCAGGACGGCCAACGCGGCGAGCGCGACGACCGCCTGTGCGTAGTAGTGGTGCTGCTGGCCGGTCTGCGGGCGCCGTGCCAGCCTGCCCAGGGCGCGGAACCCGTCGGCCACGGCGCGCACGGTCCGCTCGATCGACCACTCGGCCCGCGCGTCGACGACACGGGCGACGGTGGCGCCGACCGCGGCGGTGGCCTGGACACCGCCGGCCACGGCCCGGTCGTCGAACCGCGCCAGCCGGTCGGCGCCCGCGAGCATCGGCCGGTAGACCAAGGTGCGGGCGAGGGTTTCCAGCCCGAACCACGTTCGGAGCGGTTCTCCGGCGCGCAGGTCGCTTCCGCGCATCACGGCCGCTGTGGCACCCGCCGCCAGCAGTGCGAGCGCGCCGGACAGCACCAGCTCCCACCACGTCGGCGCCACCTCGGACGCACCGGGCAGGACACGGGCGAACCCGCTCCACACCGAGGGGAGAGCCGCGGCGCCGAGCACGACGGCCGCGACCGCGAGGATGGGCAGTGGCAGCCGCTGCCACGTGTTCACCGTGCCGGTGCCGGGCTCCGCCGGCTCGGTGTCCGGAGTGGACGGCGACCACACCAGCACGACCGCACGGGCCGCGTAGACCGCGCTGAGCACCGCGGCCGCCAGGCCGACGAGGTACAGCGGGGTCGAGGCGTGCAGGGCGTTGGTGAGCACGTGGTCCTTGGTCGCCCAGAGCGACAGCGGCGGGATTCCGGCCAGCGCGGCCGCGCCGACGGTGAACGTCACGCCGACCACCGGGAACCGGCGAGCCGCGCCGCGCAGGGCTGGGAGCTGCTTGCTGCCGACCGCGGTCAGCCACGCTCCAGCGCACAGGAACAGGAGGCTCTTGGTGGCCGCGTGTGCCACCAGATGCCCGGCCCCTGACGCCGCGCCGCCGGTGCCCGCGGCCAGCACCATGAAACCCACCTGCGCACACGTGGACGCGGCCAGCAGTTGCTTGAGATCGGTCTGGGCGACCGCGATCGCGCCGAGCAGCAGCGCCGTCGCCGCGCCGCCCCACGCCACGACGGTCGCGGCCCAGGGCGTGACGGCGAGCAGCGGCTCGACCCGCACCAGCAGGTAGGCGCCCGCCGCGACCATGGTCGCGGAGTGCAGCAGCGCGGACACCGGGCTGGGGCCGTCCATGGCGCGGGAGAGCCAGAAGCTGAACGGCAGTTGCGCCGACTTGCCGAACGCCGCGGCCACCAGGCCCGCGGCGACGACGTCGCGCCACCCGTCCGGCATCCCGCTCAGCCCGGCGAGCTCCAGGCTGCCGAGCCCGCCCGCCAGCGCCGCACCCGCGGCCAGGTACAGGCCGAGGTCGCCGCCGCGTGTGGTGAGGAACGCGACGGTGCCGGAGGTCGCGCGCCGCGGCTCGCGCCACCAGTGGCCGATCAGCGCGTAGGACGCCGCTCCCATGACCTCCCAGGCCATGAGCAACGCCAGCAGCGTGGTTGCCGTGACCGTGACCAGCATCGCGCCGGAGAACAGCAGCATGAGCCCGAAGAACCGGGCGCGGGCCTCGCGGTCGTCGAACTCGCCCGCCGCGAACACGAGCACGGCGAGGAGCACGGCCGCGACGACGACCACCATCACCGCGGACAGGCCGTCGACCCGCAAGGCGAACGCGATGCCGTCCAGATACGTGGCGGAGACCGCGGGCCGTTGCGTCGCGGAGAGGACCGCGAGGACGAGCCCCGACGCGGACGTGACCGTCGCGACCGGCGCGGCGAACCGGTCGGCGCGGTGACCGCAGGCCAGCAGGGCGCCGCCCACGACGAGTGGCAGCGCGACGAGGAACCAGAGCGACACGGCCGATCAGTCCTTGAGGTCCGCGGCCATGTCGGTCATGTCCACGTCGCGCGCCCGGAACACGGCCGTGGTGACCGCGAAGCCGGCGGCCATCTCGATCGCCATGGCGGTGATCGCGAGGACGATGACGACCTGCCCGTCCGGTCGGTCGGGCGCGGTGAAGTACCAGAACGCGGCACCGCCGACGATGATGCCGTTGATCATCAGCTCCAGCCCCATCATGATCATCACGATGGACTGCTGGGACAGCGCGCCGTAGAGGCCGACGCTGAACAGCCCGGCGGCGAGCAGCAGGTAGTCCGGGAGACTCACAGGCCACCTCGCACGGGATCGTCGGGGCGCTCACGGTCGAGGCGGTCGCCGTAGCGGTCGTACCGGCCCCGGTTCGTGGCCAGCACGACGGTGGCGATGATCGTGGCGAACAGCGCCAGGCCCAGGACGATCATCGTCAGCATCTTGGGGCCCATCAAGGCCTCGCCGAGCGCCATGGTCGGGTCGGCGGGGCGCGGTGCGTCGGAGGTCGGCCAGTCGATCAGGTAGGCGCCCGCGCCCAGCACCACGAACGTGCCGGCCGCGATGACCAGCGAGCCCTTCTTGTTGTGCACCATGGTCATCGGCATCAGCCCGGCCGGGTTCATCATGTACATCAACATGAACACGACCATGATGACCATCTCCATGACCATCATGAGGATGACGAGCACGCCGAGGTAGGTCAGCTCGACCAGCAGCACCGTGCCGGCCGCGAACAGGAACGACGCCAGGAGCGCGAACGTCGCCCGCGCCATCGAGTCCACCCGGAACACCGCGACACCGGTCGCGACAGAGCCCACCGCACAGAGCCAGAACAGGATCTCACGCCACATCGCTATCCCTCCTGGATGACCACAACGGACACGAACAGCGCCTGCAGCAGGGTGGCGGGGATGAGGACCATCCAGGCGATCTCGGTGAACCGCTCCATCCGGATCGTCGGCAGCCGTCGCCCGGCCCACACCAGCACGCCGAGCACGGCGGCCGTCTTCATGAGGGACCACAGCCAGTCCGGCAGCACCGGACCGCTCCCACCGCCGAGGAACAGCGGCACGGCCATGGCCGCGCCGGACACCAGCAGCACCCACTGCCCGGCCGCGAACACCAGCCGGTCCACCCCGGACAGCTCAGCACGGGCACCGCCGGCGAGGTCCCCGCCGGTCGCGTGGTCGAACGGCCGGAAGAACGCCATCGCCAGCACCGACACCAGGTAGACGACGAAGGCCACCGGCATCCACACCACGAACCACAGGTCCCGCTGCGCCGCGACGACGTCACCGACGCGCAGCGATCCGGCCCCGAGGGCGGCCGTGGTCAGCACGAACATGTGCGGCAGTTCGTAGGCGAGGCCCTGGGCGACGAACCGGTACCCGCCCACGAGCGAGAACGCCGAGTTCGGCCCCCAACCCGCGAGCCACACCGCGGCCCACGCGACGATCTCCATCGCGTTGAACCACACGATGCCGACCGGCATGTCGGTGACCGCCCACCCGCCCAAGGGCGTGGCGAGGGACGCCATGGTCGCCGCGACCAGCAGCGCGACACCGGCGCCACGCCACAACAGCGTGTCGGCGGCGAGCAGCCGCCGTCGTTGCCGCACAAGGAGCCCGGCGGTCGACCGCAACGGCTCGACCGCTGAGGGAAGTGCGCGCCGGCCCGCCGCCCGGCCCGCGAGGACCGCGTCGAAGGACGCCGCGCCCAGCGCGAACAAGGCCAGGACCGCGAGCAGCGCGAACGCGCCCCACCACGGCGTGATCTCAACCATGGTGCACCTCGCCGGCGGTGTGGACTTCGAAGTCGAGGCTGGCGACGATCAGGCGGGCGGTCCCCAGTTCGGCTCCTTCGAGCAGGGCGGGCAGGACGTCGACCGTCCACCGCGTCGACGGCGGCTCCGTCGTGCTGTCGAGCCACCGGTGGAGGCGGTCGAGCGCGTCGTCGCCCGCCGTCGTCACGCCGACGCCGGACAGCAGCCAGCGCAACGTCCGGGAGCGACGGACACGCGACGCCCACCGGCGCACGTCGGGGACGTCGCCGCTGAGCGCGTCGTCGCGGAGTCGTTGCGCGGTGGTGGCGGCGTCCTCCCAGCCGGCCAGTGCGAGGAGGCGGTAGCACGAGTCCAGGCGGCGGGCCGCCGGGTGGTGGGACCAGAACGAGTCGTGGTGTGCGGCGAGCAGTTCGACGGACGCCCGCTGGATCACGTCGCCCTGGAGTCGTGTGTGGACGATGAGTCCGGCGGGCCAGAGCGGGAGCGCCGGGCCGAGCGGCACGTGCAGCTGGTCGAGGGTGAGGCCGTCCCGGTCCTCCGCGCGGTCGGCCATCGGCAGGCCGCCGGGCAGCTCCATGCCCGACATGTGATGGTCGTGCCCACCGTGTCCCATGTGGCCCGAACCGCCGTGGTCGCCGTGGGATCCATGGTCGGCGTGACTCTCGTGGCCCTCGTGCGTTCCGTGCTCGTTGTGCGGCTCGTGGCCGCCGTGGGGCTGGTGGTCCTCGTGTGCCGCGTGCTCATCGTGGTCGCCGTGTCCGTCCTCAGCGACGTGCTCGGCGTGCGCCGTCTGTACCGGTGACGCGGCACGTGCGGCTTCCGCGCGTTGCCGTGCGGTGTCGTGCAGCATGCCGAGCACCGTGTCCAGCTCGTGTTCGGCGTCCGCCGCGGTCGCGACGTCGACGCGTACCCGAGGCGCGGGCACCGTGTCCCAGACCTGGCGCACGTGTTCCTCGAACCGGTGATCGTCGCCCGCGACGATCACCGTGTTCGCCTCGGCGGGGCTCATCGCCAAGCGCCAACCCCGTTCCCGGGCGAACCGTTCGACGGCAAGCCGAGCGCCGGTGCCACCCGGCGCGGTGAGCAGCAACACCCGGGGCGCGGTACGGCGGAGGAGCCACGAGGTCACGTCCACCGCAGCGCACCCTCCCGCCACGCGTACGTGACGCCGGCGAAGAGAATGCCCAGGAAGACGAACATCTCCACGACCGCCGTCATACCTTCCTCGGCGACGACGAGCGTCCACGGGTACATGAACACCATCTCCATGTCGAACGCCAGGAAGATCATCGTCAGCGTGTACCAGCGCACGTGGTAGCGGGAGACCGCGTGCTCGACGGGCTCGTGCCCGGACAGGAACGGGCGCACGTCGGTGAGGGTTCGCCCGAGCCGGACCAGCGTCGCGAGCCCGTACAGCCCGCCAACGACGACGATGAGGGCGACGAGCAACATCACCACGCTGGATGTCACGCTCGCCTCCGTTCCTTCCACCCGGGCAGATGCTATGGCTCCGGTGCCGCCGCCGCGACCCGGTAAATATACATTTACCCCCTATGGGTATCCAGCGCGTCGCGCCGGTTCGATCAGCGCCGTGGGGGTGACTTCCTGTAGCAGGTCGGGCACGCGATCCGGCTGATCGACCGCGACGGCGCCGATGAGGGTTCCGTTGTCGTGGTACCGCACGAGGAAACCGGAGCGATCGCCTTCCACGACGGACTCGGTGCCGTACGGAAAGCCGACGACGGTGACCTCGTGCGTGTAGAGCCTGGTCGTGAAGCTGCGTGCCGCCGTGGCCGACGGGCCCTGCCCGAGCAGCGTCGCCGCCGCACGGTGCGCCTCGCTGACGGTGAGGTCCCAGTGGTTCCACTCGAACCTCTGGCCGTCGGAGAGCGACACCTGGTGCGAGATCACGTCACCGACGGCGACGATGCCGTCCGCGGGCCTACCCGCGCTGGTGAGCACCCGCTGCTGGTCGTCGGTCCGGACGCCACCGCTGATGTCGTGGCCCGAACCCGCCAGCCACTCGGTGTTCGGCACGGCACCGACGCACGCCAGCACCACGTTCGCGTCGATCGTCGCGCCGTCCGCGAAGGCCACCCGCCGCGGGTCGCCGCCGTCGACCGCGACGACCGGCTGCCCGAACCGCGGGCGGACGCCGTGGTCCCGGTGCCTGCGCCACACCCACTCGGCCGCGGTGGGACCGAGGCTCTCCGCGAGCGGGTGCGGGCCGCGGTCGGCGACCGTGACCTCCCAGCCCAGCGTGGTGGCGACGGACGCGACCTCCGATCCGGTCAGCCCACCGCCGACGACCACGAGATGTCGCGGTTGCGAGTGGAGCACCGGCCGCAGTCGCTCCACGTCCGCCATCGTGCGCAACGGGAGTGCCCGCGGCGCAGACGCGAGTATTCTGGCGCGTAGGCCGGTGGCGACGACCAGGCCGTCGAAGTCGATGCGGCGCCCGTCGTCGATCTCGACCTGCCTCGCGGCCACGTCGAGGCCCACCGCCTTGTGGCCCAGGAACCACCAGAACCCCTTGACGGACGACGGAGTCGACACGCCGCGCCATTCTGGATCGCTCAGCGCCACTGTGGACAGTTGGGACCGGTCATACGGTGGTAGCGGCTCGGCGGTGATGCCCAGCATGGGGCCCGCGAAGCCGCGTTCCCGCAGTGCTTCCGCGGTGCGCAAGCCCGCGATACCACCACCGACGATGATGATTCTCTTCGCGGTGCCGGCGAGTGCCTCCTGCCATTCCCGGGGGAGTAGCTCGTGTGGATCGTGCGTGACCATGTCGACCTCGATGTCCCTTCGCTGCGTGAACAAGGCAGGCGGAAGCGGCATTCGTGCTCGGAGGAGCCGAACGCCGCCACGGGACCGATCACAGCCGGAGCACGCCCAGTGCGGTCAGAGGTGGTGCCGGTACGGGAGGTGGGTGGGGCGGTTGCCGCCACGAGGCGAGCGGCGGCGGTTGTTCGTCGGCCAGGTTTCCGGCCGACCTGCGCGCATGGGCCCACAGCCCGACGAGCGCCAGGGCCGCGACGAGCACGGCGAGGCAGAGATGCAGCAGGTCGTCAACGCCGTGGTGTGTTCGATGGCCGGCGGAGGGGTCCGGCTGGCCGGCTGACGGCGCCGCGGGCGCCATCACGTCGTCCGGCATCAGAACCGACGTGCTGGACATCGGCTCGGCCGGTGTGCCGCACGGATGGGACATCCAGCCGAGGTGGTGCATCCCGATCAACCCGAAGGCCAGCACGCACAGCAGAAGCCAGCGCGCGGTGACCACCGTGGGGCTGATCATGATTCCACCGTACTTTCAGACCACTGGAGTCAGCCGTCGACGGACCGGTGGATGCCGTCGTCGGTCGCGACGGTGTCCTGCGTCTCGGACACCTTCACCGGTTCCCCGGTCTCGTCTCCAGCGGGACGAGCCGCCGGACAGGGTGGAGTCGTGCCACAGGTGTCTCCTCGGTCGCCGATTTCCTACTATCGCTTATAGTACGATCTTCGACAAGAGGTTTGCTCCTGGCTGTCGGCCCGGAACCGGCTGGTCCGGGCATCCACAGTGGAGGGCGGCATGCGCGGTGTTGTCAGTGACAAGCGCGGCCTCCTGCGCCGGTTGCGCCGCGCCGAAGGGCAGGTGCGCGGTATTCGCCGGATGGTGGACGACGACGCCGACTGCGCCGACGTGCTCACGCAGATGTGTTCGGTCGTCGGCGCGCTGGAGGTGGCTGCGGTCGGCCTGATCGGCCGGCACCTCAAGGAATGCGTGGCCGAGGCGATCGCCTCCGGTGTGGACACGACGGATGCCGAGGTGCGGGCGATGAGTGACGTGGTCGCGCGGCTGCTCAGGTCGTGACGCGCCGAGGAGCCAGCCCGGCGAGGGTGAGCGCGACGAGCCGCTCGACCGCGGCGTGGGACGGCAGATCTCCCGCTGCCGCGAGGGCGTGCAGGCAGTACGTGGCGAGTTCGTCGGCCGCGGTGTCGTCGCGTACGTGGCCGGCCGCCGCGGCGTCCGCGAGCACGTCGCGGACGAGGCCGTGCAGCTGCCGTCGTGGCTCGGCCACCTGCTCGTCGCGGTGCACCAGTGCGCTGAACTCGGCGCCGAACCCGTGTCGGGACATCCCGTGCACGATCTGTGCGTAGGCCGCCAGCACGGCGTCGAGCCGGGCGCCGGGGTCGGCGGTCCGCTCCCGGATGGTGGCGAGCTGCTCCAGGTGCGCGGTGACGTGGCGGCCGTGCCAGGTGACCAGGATCGCGTCGACGTCGGGGAAGTACTTGTACAGGGTCGCGCGCCCGATGCCGGTTTCCTCGGCGATGCGTGACATGGTCGCCGATCGCAGACCCTCATCGGCGACCAGCTTCATGGTCGTCTCCAGGATCGCGTCCCGCACGTCGCGGCGGTGCGCCTCGATCGTCTCGTTCCACAGCCTGGGCACGCGCCAACTGTACAACTCGACTGATTTGTAGACACTGTGTCTTGATAAAGACGGAGTGTTTTGCAAAACTCCGGGCATGACAGCTTCGAGGCACGAGCCTCCGCATGCGGCAGGGCATCGACCGCGGCGGCACCTGGGACGCCGGTCCTGGGTTCTCATCGTCGCCGTGAAGGTCGCGATCATCGTCGCCGTCCTCGCCCTGCCGTCCTGGCTGGCGGTCTCCCTGGGGGCCGCACACGGGGTGGCCCTGGCGTTGGTCGCCGTGGCAGCGGTCGTCCTGCTGGCGGTCGGCGCGTTCCGTCGCCGGAGCCGGCGATGAGCGTTCCCGGCGCCCACCTGAGCGCCGGCGGCCGGCGAGTCGACTCGATCGAACGCGCCACAGTGGACAGTCCGGCCACCCTGGAGAAATGACCATGCTCACCACCGAGTCCCGCATCGAGACCGCGAACGCGAACAGCCTTCTCGCCCACCTCTGTCGGCACGCCGCCAAGATGGGCGAACACCTGCGGCACGGCGCCATGCCCGGCGCGCACGCGCGGCCGGACGTGCTCGGTGTCGACTTCTCCGACACGCACGGCAGGCTCGACCTGACCTGGGGCCGGTGTGTCCTGGACGCCGACCCGGACGGCCTGACCGTGCGGATCGAAGCCGGTGCCGAGGAACACCTGCGTGGCATGCAGGGCATCATCACGGCCGACCTCGAACGGTTCGGCCACCGCGAGAACCTGACGGTGACCTGGTCACCGCCCGCCGTTCACGCCGACGAGACCGGCTGACGGCACACGACGCCGGGCTCCGCCTCCTGGGCGTCGATGATCTTCTGTGCGAGGTCCTTCGCTTCCACTCTGGTCGCGCCCACCGTGGCGAGCAGCCCCAAGCCGGTCCCGGAATCGTCGGAGGGCTGCGCGGCCGTCGTCGGCTGAGTCTCCGGCGAAAGCCTCGCTTGACACTCGATACCCCCTAGGCGTATTAACTTGGACAACAGTGTCCAAGTTAAGGGGAGATCATGAGTCACGGACATGCCGCGGTCGGCGCGCCGCCGCACCCGCGTCGGTGGACCGCGCTGGTGCTGTTGTGCCTGGCGCAGCTGATGCTGATCGTGGACATCACGGTCGTGCAGGTGGCGCTGCCCAGCATCGGCGTCGAACTCGCCCTCGGCAGGGAGGCGCTGACCTGGGTGGTGACGGCGTACACGCTGGTGTTCGGCGGGCTGATGGTGTTCGGCGGCAGACTTGCCGACGCCCTCGGCGCACGCCGGGTGCTGCTGGCCGGGCTGGCGGTGTTCACGGCCGCGTCCCTGGCGTGCGGACTCGCGACGAGCGGCGCCCTGCTCATCGTGGGGCGGGCGGCGCAGGGCGTCGGCGCCGCGCTGATGTCCCCGGCCGCGCTGTCGATCATCACCACCGCGTTCCACGGCGCCGAGCGCAACCGCGCGCTCGGGATCTGGGCGGCGATCGGCGGCACCGGCGCCGCGCTCGGCGTGCTCGTCTCCGGCCTGCTGACCGCGGGACCGGGCTGGGAGTGGGTGTTCTTCGTCAACGTGCCCATCGGCATCCTGGTCGCGGCCACCGTGCCGGGTGTCATCGGGGCCGACCGGGTGCGGGAGGAGCGGCAGCGGCTCGATGTCCCCGGCGCGCTCGTGGTCACCTTGGCCACCGGCCTGCTGATCTACGGCCTGGTCAACGCCGGTGACGGCGGCTGGGGCGCGGTGGCCACGCTGGTGCCGCTCGCCGCGGCGGTGGCCGGGTACGTCGTGTTCGTGCTGGTCGAGTCCCGGGTCGCGGCGCCGCTGATGCGGCCGGAGACGATGGCGCGTCGGCCGGTGGTGTCCGGCACGTTCCTCATGCTGGTCGCCACCGGGCTGCTGCTCGGGCTGTTCTTCCTGACCTCGCTGTACTTCCAGCAGATCCGGGGGTTCAGCGCGCTGAAGACCGGGCTGATCTTCCTGCCGGTCGCCATCGCCATCACCATCGGGGCGCAGCTCGCCGCACACCTGATCGGCAAGGTCGGCGGACGTCCGATCGCGGTCGCGAGCTTCCTGCTCACCGCCGCGGGCGCCGTCCTGCTCAGCGGGATCTCCGCCGACGGCAACGTCTACACCGAGGTCCTGCCCGGCTTCCTGCTCGCCGCGCTCGGCATCGGACCCGCGTTCGTCACGGCCACCACCACGACCCTCGCCAACGTCCCGCACGACGAGGCCGGCGTGGCGTCCGGTGTGGTCAACACGTTCCACGAGCTCGGCGGCAGCATCGGCGTCGCCGTCGTGTCCACGGTGGCCGCGGCCGGCATCGCGTCCACATCGGACACCACCGGGTTCGCCGACGCCTACCTCGTGTGCGGCATCGCCGCCGCGGTCGCCGCGCTCGTCGCCGTCGCCCTCGTGCCGGGCGGCCGCCCCCGAGCCGTCACCGGCCACGGACACTGACGTGCGCCAACTCCTCGAACCCGTACTCGCGGCCACCGCCGCCCTGACCGCTGCCCGCGCGGTCCGCAGGATCGCGGCCGACTACTGGGCCAACGAACGATCACGCCCAGGACGGCGGTGTTGACCTACAACGCCGCTCTCGCGAACGCCGGTGCCTACGCGCTGGCCGTCCGGCACCGGACCTGGCCGCTGCCACTGCGGGCTGGTCCGGCCGTGGCCGGCGGAGCCGCGGTGGCGGGTGCTCTGGTCACCGTGGCCGGGCGCCACCGGAACCCGCGGTACCTCGCCCTGACCGCCGTCCTGGCCGGTGCCGGGGTTGCCGCCCGGTCCGGGCTCGCCTGCGCGATCGCCGCGATGGCATGGGCGGTCGCGCGGCAGCCCCTCCCAGCGGGCGAGAGCCACCTCGCGAGAATGTTCGCTGACCAGCACTCGTCCTGAGGGGGCCACCTTGTCCAATGCGGAGCACCGGCGCCGCGCGGACGCCGAACGCAACATCGCGACCATCATCGACGTGGCGAGCGACCTGTTCGGCCGGGGCCAGTCACCGTCGATGGCCGAGGTCGCCGCCGCGGCGGGAGTACGCCGGGCCACCCTGTACGGGCATTTCCCGTCCCGCGAGGAGCTGATCGACGCCGTCATCACCCACGCGATCACCCACACGGACGAGGTGCTGACCGCACTCGGGCTCGACCGCGACCGGGCCGACGTCGCACTCGAGCGCCTCGTGCGCACGTCCTGGCCCATCCTCGACCGCTTCCGCCGCCTGCGCACCGCCGCGCTGGCAGAACTCGGCGCCGAACGCCTGCGCCGCCACCACGACCGAACTCTGCACCACGTCGACCAGCTGATCCGCCGAGGCCAGGACGACGGCCTGTTCCGCACCGACCTGCCACTCGACTGGCTCGTGGCCATGTTCTACGCGGTCCTGCACGCCGCGGCCGACGAAGCCGACGCGGGCCGCACCAGCCCGTCGACCGCCCCGGACCGGCTCGCCAGGACGGTGCTCTCGCTGGTGACCCGGCAGCACGCGTGAGGAAACCACGCGCACGACATGGGCATCAGCCGCTCAGTTGTGGTCCTGCGCGTGGCTTCCGTGGTCGGACACCTGTGCCGCACCCCAGTCGTGCAGCGCCTGGACGAGCGACGGGTCGGAGGTGCGGAAGTCGAGTGCGGCGCCATCG
The DNA here is from genome assembly GCF_044466355.1 of Actinophytocola sp. NPDC049390. Lineage (NCBI taxonomy): Bacteria > Bacillati > Actinomycetota > Actinomycetes > Pseudonocardiales > Pseudonocardiaceae > Actinophytocola > Actinophytocola sp. NPDC049390. The sequence goes on along the minus strand of NZ_JBITMQ010000015.1, from coordinate 179,208 downwards.
GACAGGTCCGTGTAGGTGATGGTGATCGACTGGGCCCCAGCCGACAGGTCGGCGAGGCCGGGCATGTCCGGGCCGTGGATACGTGCGGGGTCGCTGAAGTCGCCGTCGCGGAAGCGGTCGACCTCGCTGGTGAGGTGCTCGCGGACGAGTTCGACCTGTGTCGCGTCCTGCGGGTCGTCGGACACGACTTCCTGGCGGAGCCCGTCAGGAGTCGGCAGGAACCGGTGGGTGGTCTTCTCCAGATCGAACGGCATCACCGAGCTGCCCTTCTCGGCCACCTCGGCCTGGCGGCCGGTCTGCTGTGGATCATCCGGCTGCGCGGCGCAACCGCCCAGGGCGACCAGAGCCGAGACCAGCAGCGTCAGCGAACTACGGCGCATCGTTACGTCCCGCTTCCGTGAGTAGTCGCAGTGCGTCGATGACGGCTCGGCGCCGGGCCGTGGGAACGTTCTCGAGCAGCCTGGACAGCCGCTGTGCACGGCGCCGGATCACATCGGCGGCCACCTCGCGACCCTTGTCGGTCAACACGAGGACGCGGGCACGCCCGTCATGAGGATCGGGAACGCGCCGGACCCAGCCTCGTGCCTCCAGGCCATCGACGAGCCTGCTGGTCGACGACTTGCCCAACCCGAGTTGCTCACCCAGCACGCCCTGGTGCAGGCCATCCGCGCGCAGGGCCGTGATCGCGTGCGCCTCCGCGGTCGACATCGGCGAGCCGCACGGGGTCGTGTCCTGCTCCAGCAAGCCGAACCCGCGGACGAAGCTGACGAACGCCTCGGAGAACTCCTCGGCGTCCAGACCATCCAACATAGTTCCACTCTAGAACTAATTGGTTCCAGGCTGCAACTACTTTCGTGAACGCGGTGAGGTTCGCCGCGGCGAATTCCTGCCAGGGTTCACCGGCGGTAGCTCGGAATGGGCTGGCCGGTACCGGTGGTGATCAGCTGCGGCAGGCTCCTCGTGATGTAGAAGGTCCAGCCGCGTGAGCACGCTTCGAAGCAGGCGGATTCCTTGGGGGTGAGTCCGACGTGGGTGAAGTGCAGCGTCGTGCCCCGCGCGTCGGTGGTGACGTCGAAGACGACGGTGGTGTCGGTCCACTCGTGGTGGTCGTCGATGAAGTCGAGGTAGGAGTCCACGACACGCCAGACCACCCGTTTCCCGGGCACGACCTCGGTGACAACGAACCGGGCGAAGCGGATGCCCTTCTTGTCCTGGGCGGCCTCACCGGGGTGTTCGCTGTCGTCGGTGAAGACGAACTCGTCGTGCGGCGCGGCCGTGTCGCCGATGAGGTTCTCGCTCCACCAGCCGCGGACGTTGGTGATGGCCTGAACAACCTCGTCCGGCGCCTGGTCGACGGTCATGGTGGCGGTCAGGTACTCGGTGTTCGACATCGTTCTCGCCTCTCTCTGTCTGGTAAGTTTTGCCACACCGACGAAGAAGGCGGCCCGGATTCGACATCCACCGGGAAGGAACTTTCGAAAAAGCCTCGGCCGCGATGACCGTTGCGCTGGTCAGAGCTCGGAAAGACGACGCCTCAGATAGCGACGTTCGGCATCGGTCGGCGCGAGTTCCAGCGCCTGCTCGTAGCACGTGGCGGCCTCGGCTGGGCGGCCGTCCCGGCGGAGAAGATCGGCGCGCGTCGCGGGCAGCAGATGGTAGCCGGCGAGCTTGCCGGACTCGGCGAGCTCGTCGACGAGGGCGAGTCCGGCGGAGATGCCTTCGGCCATCGCGACCGCCACGGCGCGGTTGAGGTCCACCACGGGAGAGGGCGCCAACCGGGCGAGCTCGGTATAGAGGGCGGCGATCTGTGGCCAGTCGGTAGCGGCGGCGTCGCGTGCGGTGGCGTGACAGGCGGCGATCGCGGCCTGCACCTGATACGGCCCGGAGCGCCGCACGGCCAACGCCTCGTCGAGCGTCGCGAGGCCTTCGGCGATCAGCGCGCGATCCCACCGGGACCGGTCCTGGTTCTCCAACGTGACCAGCACGCCGTCGTCGGTGCGACTCGCGCGGCGGGCCTCGAGCAGCAACATCAACGCCAACAGGCCACGCGCCTCAGGCTCGGTCGGCATGAGACGGACCAGCGTCCGGGCGAGGTGGATCCCCTCGGTCGCCAGTGCTCTGCGCCCGTCCTCCTCGTCGTAGCCCTCGTTGAAGATCAGGTACAGCACCGCGAGGACGGCTGTCAGCCGCTGCGGAAGCAGCTCCGCCGGTGGAACCCGGTACGGTATCCCGGCCTCGACGATCTTGCGCTTGGCGCGTACCAGGCGTTGCGCCATCGCCGGCTCGGCGGTCAGGAACGCCTTGGCGATCTCACCAGTGGTCAGCCCCGCCAACGTGCGGAGCGTCAGGGCGACCCGGGCAGGGAACGGCAGCGCGGGGTGGCAGCACGTGAAGATCAGCCGCAACCGCTCGTCCGGAATCTCTTCTGTCGACGGCTCAAGCGGGTCCCGCTCCAACACGGCGAGCTGCCGCAGTTTCGCCGCCCCCGTCGCGTCACGTCGCAGCCGATCGGCCGCCCGGCGACGTGCCGTCGTCGTCAGCCACGCACCCGGACGAGCCGGAATTCCATCGCGCGCCCACGTCGCCAACGCGGCGGCGAACGCGTCCTGCGCGCAGTCCTCCGCCAGGTCCCAGTCCTGGGTCAGCCCGATCAGCGTGGCGACCACCTGGCCCCACTCGTCCCGATAGGCCGCATCGACAGCGGCACGAACCGCCTGCGGCGCGGTCATTCCCACACGGGGCGGACCTCGACACAACCCCAGCCCGCATAGGGGTGCCGAGCCGCGAGCGCGATCGCCTCGTCCAGGTCGGCACACTCGACGATGTCGATGCCGCCGACGAAGTCCTTCGTCTCCGCGAACGGGCCATCGGACACCAGCGTCTCGCCTTCGCGGACGCGGACCGTGGTCGCGTTCGCCACCGGACGCAGCCGCGCACCACCGAGCCTGGCACCCCGCCGCCCCAACTCCGCGTCGTACGCCTGATGCGCCGGGTCCGCCGCGATCTCCTCCATGGACGGCGACGCCGACTCATCGTCACAGATCAGGAAGACATACTTCATGACCCCACTATGCCCAAGGTGTACATACGATCGGGCCAGTGACACGATCCGTTCATCGCCTCAACGGGTGTGCCGGGACGCCTCAGGCTGTGACAGGCCAAACCGGTGGAAGACGCAAGACGCGGTAGAGGCAGAGACCCGCTCGCGAGACGCACGACCGGCGTCGTCGAAGCACCACCGGACCCGGACTGTCGCGGGTTACCCGGCGGGCCGTTCGCCCAGTGCGGTGTGGATCTGGGCCCGGGTGGGTAGGTCGAGGCGGCAGCACACGCTGTCGCTGGGCGTGGTGCCGGTGACGACGTCGATGCCGTTGATGACCAGCGTCGGTGAGGGGTAGGCGCCCTGGCGTTCGTGGACGGGCACATGGATGTCGGCCGTTCGCAGGCATTCCTGGAGAGTGGCGCGGACCTGGTCGACCAGGGGACAGCCCGGCACGTGCCACAGTTCGATCGTGAGGCTCATGATCGGAGGTCCTCGGTCCGTGGTCGGGTGCAGGTGGCGGCGAGCCGGGCGAGCGAGGAGCGCATGTCCTGCAGGCTGGCGATCTTACCGTTCAGCCGGCGAGGCTGAGCAGCCCCGACCCGCCGTCGGCGCGAACCAAGAGCTTGTCCGGCGCCCACTGCAACCAGACGCCGAGTGAACATCGCGGCTGGTCAGAGAGGGGCGCCCCCGGTGCGATTCGAACGCACGCTGGACGGGTTTGAACCCACGTTGGAACGTACGTCTGACCTGCACGAACAGGGGGCCGTGCTGCCTCGTGGGGAGGAAATGGGGAGAGGCATGCGGTCGCCTGCAAAGCGGCTGCGTGAGTCAGCATGACCGGGCACCATGGCGGGGTGCCAGATCTGCTGTGGGACGACGTGAAGAACTTCTTCGACCCTGAGTTGATGGGTGCGTTGCCGGACGTGGCTGTGCCGGGGACGACAGTAGAAGACTGGCAGACGGTTCTGGATCTGGTGCGCGACCGCGGCTGGAAGTGGGAGTACCGAGAAGACGGCGTGGCGGTGCCGCTGGCCTCGGCTGCGGACATGGTCTCGGCCGTGGACCGCGAAGTGACGGCTGACTTGCGGGTCTGGCCGGTTCGGGGTGTTGAGGTGATCTTCCGTCTGTACGTCGTTGGCGAAGTCTCGTTCGAAGTCGATCTGCGCGAGTTGCAGGGCCAGGCCGGGGTTGATCTCCTAATGCAGATTTCTGACCACGATCGGTCGTACGTTGGGGAAGCCTGTGCGGATGACCCCAGAGGGGGACGCGGGCCATCCAGTGCTGGGGTTTGAGCCCAAGGCGGGTGGTGTGGTCCTGCTGGCGGACCCCAAGTTGCCCGGCGAGGCCTGACGGTCAGAAGGTCGCCTGTCCTGTGGGCCGGGCGCTGCAGAGGTCCGTTCCTTCGCACTGGCCGTCGGTTAGCGCTGGGCCGTCGGTGTCAAGGGTGGGCGCAGCCCATCGGCGGATCCGACGCGACCGAGGAGCGTCCGTGAGGGCGGCGGGCTGGCGTTAAAGGATCACCGGCTGTTCGAGGGACGGCCGATGGTGAGTCGCGATGCATTGCGAGGTGTGTGCGCAGGTTGCGCCGTGGGAGACTCGGATTGTGGGTGCCGGAGTTCCGCGGACAGTCAAAGCAGTCGACACTACCCAGCTCATCGACCTGGATGAAGAGGCGCAACGCTGCGGGCTGAACAGGAATCACGGAGCCGGATGGCTTGGCCTGCACGCTGCCGAGTCAGTGACTCATTATCTGTGGCCTGTGTTGGTCCACAAGTTGGACCACCGACCGGAGGTCTCGCCGCACTGGCGGTGCGCACTATTGCTGACCGTCCGTGATGGCCAGCAGATCATCTCGCTACTCGACGTCCTGCCCACGTCGTTCGACAGCCTGCCGGAGACCCTGGATGCGACGACCAAGCGAGAGATTGCCTCAAGGCTGAACGACGGGGGCTTGACCTCGCAGGCACAGTGGGCAGCCCGGCACGCGACCTCTTGATGAGGTGCATGGGCTCGCGCGAGCATGACGAAGTCTTGGAAGGGTGCGGGACCGGGGACGATCCTGAACTGAGGGCGGGGGCGAGGCTGTGCGTTTGGCGGGCGGCGGCCGTGAGCGGAGCGGCAGGCCGTCCGCCCGCGCGGCGCGCTTGCGCGCCGCCTTGATGCCCTGTCGTTGAAGCTCGACGGTAAGCAGGCTGCCGCCAAGACGTTCACGCGGAAGCGGGCGGTGTTCTACAACGCCTTGGATTACGCGGCTGAGTTGAAGGCGCTCGGAGCGAACAACCTGGGCTCGGTGAAGTGGACCGCGCCCAAGACGGTCCGGGCTATCGACAAGCGGGTTGTGATCAACGTCCGGCAGGGGGAACGGCTGCTCGACGCTGTGGCCGCTCAGGTCGTGGAGGGACAGCCTCGGCGGTCGTCGGGGCAAGAGGGGTGGGGTGAGTTGCTGCTGACCGAGACGGCCCCCATCGCGGGTAGCTCGTGGACGGACTCCGGTGAGCGGCGGGACCGTCGGCAGTTGAAGCAACGTGCTGTCGGAGAGGTACGTCACGTCCCTACTTCGCCGCCGTTGACGCGGATCCTGCACGACCACCTGACTCGGTTCGGGACTGCGGCGGACGGACGGCTGTTCCGGAACCTGACGGGCGGGGATCTCGCCGAGTCGACCATTGCCCGCGTGTGGGACAAGGCGCGGAAGGCAGCGTTCTCGGAGCAGGAGTACGCCTCGCTGCTGGCGCGTCGGCCGTACGACCTCCGGCACGCGTGTGTGTCGACGTGGCTCGCGGCGGGAGTGCCCTCGACCCAGTGCGCTGAGTGGGCCGGTCACAGCGTGGCGGTGCTGCACCAGATCTGCGCGAAGGTCATCAACGGCCTGGAGGCGGCGGCCCACGAGCGGATCGAGCGGGACAGAGCCGGGTGCCCCTTGATCAGCTTTGGGGTGTCTATGCAGGTCAAACGGCCTGGTCAACGGCGGTTTGGATGGGTGCCCCCGGTGCGATTCGAACGCACACTGGACGGGTTTTGAATCCGTTGCCTCTGCCGGTTGGGCTACGGGGGCGTACGCGTGGGAAGACTTTACGGGATGGCTCGGCGGCTGGTCTTCAGGGTTATCCGTCACCGCCGGACGTCCATGAGCGTTACACGCAGCGTCACGAACGCTCACCGACGTTCCCGCAGGTGTGGTGCTCGTCATCCTGCTGGTGGGCGTGTGTTGCCACGGCGTTAACGTTGTGCTGATCACGGCCTGTGTGCGGGTCCTCGGCCCCTCTCCGCCGGTACGCTGGAGGCTCAGACCGATCGATTCAGGAGGACCCCGGTGACCGATCAGGCTGCCGAGGCCCAGTCCGTCCCGGCCGTGCAACGAAGTGTGCTCGTCGCGGAGGATGAGGCGCTCATTCGGCTCGACCTCGTGGAAATGCTCAAGGAAGAGGGCTACCACGTCGCCGGGGAGGCCGCTGATGGCGAGCAGGCCGTCGCACTGGCCAAGGAACTGCGGCCCGACCTTGTGATCCTCGACGTCAAGATGCCACGGATGGACGGCATCGACGCGGCTGCGCAGATCGCGGGGGAGCGGATCGCGCCTGTCGTGATACTGACCGCGTTCTCGCAGCGTGACCTCGTCGAGCGGGCTCGCGAGGCCGGGGCGATGGCCTACCTGGTGAAGCCCTTCGCCAAGCACGACCTGGTGCCCGCGATCGAGTTGGCCGTCAGCCGGTTCTCCGAGCTGGCCGCGCTCGAGACCGAGGTCGCCACGCTGACGGAGCGGATGGAGACCCGCAAGCTCATCGAACGGGCCAAGGGCCTGCTCATGACCAAGCAGGGCCTGTCCGAACCGGAGGCGTTCCGCTGGATCCAGCGCACCGCCATGGACCGCCGGGCCACGATGAAGGCCGTGGCGGAGGCCGTGGTGGAGAACATCACCTGACGGTGAAGTTCAGGACCGCCGACACCGGGCGGTCCGCGCCGGACATGGTGTACTCGCGCACCTCGAGCACGTGCGAGCCGCGGGCCATGCCCGGCAGTGCGATCGACAGCGCGTGCTGACCGCCAAGGCCCGGCCCGTCCGTTCTGGTCGGCACCCCGGCGATCAGCTCGCCGTCGAGCCACACCTCGAAACCCTGGACGCCGCCCACCGACCCGGTCTCCCACTGGTTGGTGGACGCGTCCAGGTTCACCTTCAGCACGACCTGGCCCCTCGGCGCCACCACGGCCGACGTCAGTGGTTCGCCCGCCGAGTTGGCCAGCACGGCATCGACGGACGGCAGGCCGTCCGCGCCGCGGGGGCGGCCTGCCACCAGCTCCGGCTCGGGTGGTCGCCACCCCGGCACCGGCGTGATCCGCAGGTACGTCTCCACCAGCCGGACCTGCCGCGTCGCGCCCGGTGCACGCAGGACGAACGGGGTGATCGACGCCCCGCCCTTCGCGCCGAGCAGGGCCGCGGGCACGTCGGCGGCCACGGTGAGGGCAGCGCCGTCCTGCGCCGACGGCCTCGCCACCACCGGCCGCGCGGGCACCCGCAGGTCGCCCAGCTGCACGACCACCCCGCGCGGGTCCACGCCCTCGGCGACGACGAGCGTCGCCACCAGCTTCGCCGCCCGTGCCGACTCCAGCGGCGAGCGTGCGATGCCGACCTGCGGTGACGGCTCGGTCAGGTTCAGCACCCGCTGCGTGGCCGCGGTCACCGGTACGTCCACCACGCCCGGTACCGCGGCGGCGGGCCCGGTGAAACCGGCGCCCGTCAGGTGCACCCGCGACCGCCGTCGCTCCGGGCCGCGGAACCCCAGCAGCACCGACGCCGACCGCCACGACGGGACGACCCCGGCCACCGCCACCAGCAGCCCGTCCTGGTAGACCCGCAGCCCCGACGTCGTCAGCACGACCTCGAACAGGTGCTCCACGTACGGCCCGCGCACCGGCGCCGACAACACCTCCAGCCGCCGCGGCGTCACGGCGGGCACGTCCGGCGCCGCGCTCACGTGCACACCACCGTCGTCGACGCCCACCCGGATCGTGCCGCCCGGCAGCGCGCCGTCCCTCGGTGGGAACCGGTTCGCGCGCCGCGTGTCGGCGCCGACCCGGTCCACCGGGCCCGGCGCGAGCGTGATCGTCAGCTCCCCGCCGATGCCCGCCGTGTCGGTCCGGACCGCGACCCGGCCGAGCTCGCCGGAGGGTGCCGGCGCGGTCAGCGTCATCGGCTGCTTCGCCCGCAGCGTGGCGAGGTCGGCGCCGCAGCCCAGTTCGATCGGCAGGCCCCGGCCCCGCTCGGTCACCACGTCGACGCAGCCGCGGTACCCGGACAGGTGCCAGCGGCCGGCGTAGCCCGAGGGGTCGGCGAAGTCGTCGTACAGACCGGTCAGCGGCTCGGTCCAGTCGTCGGGCGGCGCGCCGGGCGTGCCGGTGGTCCTGGTCGGCTCGGACCGCTGCCCGAACGCGTCGACCGTCCGCACCTCGACGACGTGCTCGCGGTCGTTCGTGAGCCCCGCCAGCCGCACGTCGGGGGTCGCGACGAGCCGGGTGCCGAAGTCGCGGTCGCTGCCGTTGCCGTCCGACGGCCGCCAGCGGACCTCGTACCCGGCCGCACCCTTCGGGACCTGGCCACCGGGCAGCGCGTTCGCCCACGCCACCCGCAACGCGTCCCGTTCCGGTTCGGCGACGACCCGGGCCGGCGGGGCCGGGTCGTCGCCCGGCGCGGGCAGCACCACGTTGTCCGCCGAGAACCGTTCGACCGTCACGGGCTCGGACGGTTCGTCACCGTCCGTGTCGCTGCTATGAGGGCCCTCCGTCATACGGAGAGTGACCACGGCTGTCGCGATCAGCGCGATGGCGCCGAGCCAGATGAGCACTCGCCTTCCGGTGGGCACCACCGCAGATTAGGCTCGGCCGGTATCTGCCAGGGGGTCCGTTGCGAAGTTGAGATCGTGTTACCCCGCCATGACCGGAAGGTCCCGGTTCGTCCGGTGAGCGGACACGGACGGTCAATTTCGTTGCAGTCTGGTCACGAGCGCTCTTGGGACGTGACTAGAACTGCGCTCGGTTACTAGGTTCCGGCCAGCCCTCCGACATGGACGAGGGCATGGTTCGGCATGCTATGCGACTACACGCCGGACGGAAATGCGGAGAAGGGACACGTCACGTGCGAAACCAGACGGTGAAAGCCGCGGCTGTCGTGGCAGCGGGCTTGCTGCTGCTGTCGGCTTGCGGCACGAACAAGGAGGAAGGCGGCGGCTCTGCGGGTGGCGGGAGCAACCAGTCCTGCGACACCAGCAAGGGCACGCTGACCCTCGGCGTGATCGCCCCGCTGAGTGGTGAGCTTTCGGCGCTGGGCAAGGGCATCGAGCACTCGGCCGACCTCGCGGTCAAGCAGGCCAACGAGAAGTGCACGGTCAAGGGTTACAAGCTGGCCCTCCAGGCGGAGGACGACCAGAAGACCCCGCAGCTCGGCGCGCAGGCCGCGACGAAGCTCGCGTCCACCCCGGAGATCATCGGTGTGGTGTCGACGCTGAACTCGTCGGTGTCCCAGAGCGTCCAGCCCATTCTGGACCAGGCGGGCATCCTGCAGATCTCGCCGGCGAACACCGCCGACTCGCTCACCAAGGGCGAGAACATCAACAGCCCGAAGCGGCCGTACAAGACGTACTTCCGCACCTGCACGGTCGATTCGCTGCAGGGGCCGTTCGCGGCGAACTACCTGATCAAGAAGACGGGCAAGAAGAAGATCGCCGTGATCACCGACGGTCTGACCTACGGTGAGGGCCTCGCGGCCTCGTTCATCGAGCAGGCCGAGAAGAACGGCGCGCAGATCGTCACCCGCCAGAAGATCGGTGAGCGGGACACTGACTTCTCGTCCGTCATCGCGGCGGTCAAGCCGTTCGCGCCGGACGCGATCTACTACGGCGGCCAGTACCCGCAGGCGGGCCCGCTGTCGAAGCAGTTCGCGGCGGCCGGCCTGAACATCCCGGTCATGGGCGGCGACGGCATCTTCGACCCGCAGTTCATCGCCCTGGGCGGCAAGGACGGCGACCTCGCCACCTCGGTCGGCGCGCCGACCGAGGAGCTGGACAGCGCGAAGGCGTTCGTGGACGCCTACGAGAAGGCCGACTACGCGGAGAGCTTCTCCGCCTACGGTGCGTTCTCCTACGACGCCGCGAACGTGATCATCGCCTCGGTGGCCAAGGCCATCGGTGACGGCGAGTGGTCCGAGGACCTGCGCGAGAAGGTCGTCGAGGAGGCCCAGAACTACAAGGGCGACGGTGCGACCGGTGAGCTCGCGTTCGACGAGAACGGCGACAGCACCAACACCGTGCTGACCGTTTACCAGGTCACCGGCGGCGATTGGAAGTCGGTCGAGACCGGGAAGTTCGAGGGCTGATCCACGAGTTCGTAGATCTATCCATCGATGAGTGACGCGACGGCGGGGGTGGGCCGAGCCCACCCCCGCCGCCTGTGGAGGTAGATGTGACGACTCTGTTACAACAGATAGTCAACGGGCTCGTGCTCGGCGCCACGATCGGCCTGATCGCGCTGGGCTACACGATGGTGTACGGCATCATCCAGCTGATCAACTTCGCCCACGGCGAGGTGTTCATGGTCGGCGCGTTCGGTGGCCTCGCCGTGTACCGGTGGGTGCTGCCAGAGGACGTGCGCGGCGACTGGTACATCTCGCTGCCCGCGATGCTGGTCGGCGGCGTGGTGGTGGCTGTGGTGATCGCGGTGCTCATGGAGCGATTCGCGTACCGGCCGTTACGCAACGCACCAAGACTCGCGCCACTGATCACCGCACTCGGTGTTTCGGTGGCGCTGCAGGAAGCCATTCGCTTGTGGTACCCGAACGCCGACGCCGCGCAGCCGTTCCCGCGCGTGTTCATCGACGCCCGGATCGGGCTCGGTGACATCAGCATCTCGGCGTCCGGCCTGCTGCTGATCGTCGTGTCGATCGTGCTGTCGGTGCTGCTGCAGACCTACGTGAGCCGGTCCAGGATGGGCCGCGCGATGCGTGCCACGTCCCAGGATCGCGACACCGCGCGGCTGATGGGGGTCAACCCGGACCGGGTCATCGTCCTGACGTTCATCCTCGGTGCCGCGCTGGCGGGTATCGCCGGTGTCCTGTACGGCTCCTACATCACGAACGTGGACAACGCCATCGGCTTCCAGAACGGCATCTTCGCGTTCACGGCCGCGGTGCTCGGCGGTATCGGCAGCCTACGCGGCGCCGTGATCGGCGCGTTCATCATCGGCCTGATCAAGGCACTCGGCGGCCAGTACCTGCCGGGTGGCACCCAGTACGACTACGTGTGGATCTTCGTGGTCCTCATCCTCGTGCTGGTGTTCCGGCCGCAGGGTCTGTTCGGCGAGGCGGAAAGGGTGCGCGCATGAGCAAGCTCACGGGCGCGATCCCGCCCGCTCTCGCCCGGCCGCTGAGCGTGGTCGGTGCCCTTCTCCTGCTCGTGGCGGCGATGCTGCCGTGGGCGACGTTCCTGCTGAACGACGGGCCGTACCCGGAGAAGTCGACGCTGCAGTTCTTCGACGCGCCGTTCGAGCTCACCGGGTTCCGCTGGCACCTGCTGCTGTTCGGCATCGCGGCACTGGTGGTCACGTTCATCCCGGTGCCCGGCAAGGGCCGGGTGCTCCGTGCGCTCGGCTGGGGCGGGCTGGCGATCTCCGCGGTCAGCGCCGTCTTCATCCTCTCGGAGGGCGGTGGGTTCGGCGCGATCACCGCGGCCGACGGCAACGTCGCGTTCGGCAGCATCGTCGGCGTCATCGCCGGCGTCGCGCTGATCCTCGGCGGCACGGCCACCGGGATCACCGACATCCCCGACCTGACCGGCAGGCTGTTCGGGATGACCGGCTGGGGCGGCAGGCTCACCGCGTGGGCTCTGCTCGCGGTCGCGTTCGCCGGGGTGCTCTACATGGTGTCGCTGACGCTCACCGCGGGCGGCATCGGCGGTGCGGCGTTCCCCTACGCGGGCCCCGTCTTCCTGGCGTTCCTCGGGTTCGCGGGCGGTCTGCTCGGCGCGCTGCACGGCATGGGCGTCACGCGGGTGATCTCCCAGCTGTCGGAGCGGCACCGGGCGTTCAGCATCGTGGTGCTGCTGGTGTGCGCGTTCGCGCTGCCGTTCACCGAGGCGGGCAACTCGTACTGGATGCGGGTCGCCGCGACCATCGGCGTCTACGCGGTCACCGCGATCGGCCTGAACATCGTGGTCGGCCTCGCCGGGCTGCTCGACCTCGGCTACGTGGCGTTCCTGGGCATCGGCGCGTTCGTCGCGGCGAACCTGTCCGGTGCGACCGCCGCCGAGTTCGACATCCACCTGCCGTTCCCGGTGGCGGCGCTGATCGCCGCGGTCGTGGCCGGCATCTTCGGTGCCATCGTCGGCTCGCCGACACTGCGGGTCCGCGGCGACTACCTGGCGATCGTGACGCTGGCGTTCGGTGAGATCTTCTACCGGTCGGCGCTGAACGACGTCGGCGGCCTCACGAACGGGTCGAACTCGATCCCCGGCATCCCGCCGGTGGAGCTGTTCGGCCAGCCGTTCAACGAGTCCGTCGACCTGTTCGGCGCGGAGCTGCCGACGGGCGTGCTGTACTACTTCCTCATCGTGCTCGTGGTCGGCCTGATCATGGCGGTGTTCGCGAACCTCAAGAACAGCCGCATCGGCCGCGCCTGGATCGCGATCCGCGAGGACGAGGACGCCGCCCGTGCGATGGGCATCCGGACCGGCAAGGCCAAGATCCTCGCGTTCCTCGTGGGCGCCACGGTGGCCGGTCTCGCCGGTGCGATCTTCGCGCACAACCTGGGCACCGCCTCGGCGGAGAGCTTCCGGTTCCTCGAGTCGGTGACGCTGCTCGCGGCGGTCATCCTCGGTGGCATGGGCACGATCCCGGGCGCGGTGCTCGGCGCCTCGCTGCTGTTCGTGCTGCCGGAGAAGCTGCGCGAGTTCGACGACTACCGGTTGCTCGTCTTCGGTCTCGCGCTGGTGTTCATCATGCGGTTCCGCCCGCAGGGCCTGGTGCCCGACCGGCACCGGCGGGCCGAGCTGGCCGGTGAGACCGCGGAGGGCAAGTCCATCGAGAGCGAAGGGGAACAGCTGGTGCTCGAACAGGAGCAGACCACGCAGCTCCCCGCGGTGGGTAAGGGGGACCGGGCATGAGTGCGGCACAGCATCGCGCGACCGAACCGGTGCTCGCGGCCACCGGCGTGACGATGATCTTCGGTGGTCTCACGGCGCTCAACGACGTGTCTCTGGAGCTGACCGAGGGCAGGATCGTCGGGCTGATCGGGCCGAACGGCGCGGGCAAGACCACGCTGTTCAACTGCCTGACCGGGCTGTACACGCCGACGCGGGGCGCGGTGCGGCTGCGCGGTAAGACGCTGCCGTCCGACCCGGCGAAGGTCACCACTGCGGGGATCGCGCGGACGTTCCAGAACATCCGCCTGTTCCCCAACATGACCGTGCTGGAGAACGTGCTGGTCGGCAGGCACATCCGGATGCGTCAGGGGCCGCTGGCGTCGGTGTTCCACGGCCCCGTGTTCCGCAAGGGCGAGGCGGCGGCCAAGGCGAAGGCGCGCGAGCTGCTCGAGTTCGTCGGGCTGCGCGGCGCCGAGGACGAGGCCGCCCGCAACCTGCCCTACGGTGACCAGCGCAGGCTGGAGATCGCCCGCGCGCTGGCCACCGAGCCGGAGGTGCTGCTGCTCGACGAGCCGACCGCGGGCATGAACCCGCAGGAGACCGAGGCCGCCCGGCAGCTGATCTTCCGGATCAGGGACACCGGGGTGTCGGTCGTGGTCATCGAGCACGACACGAAGTTCATCTTCTCGCTGTGCGACTCGGTGTCCGTGCTCGTGCAGGGCGAGGTGCTGGTGGAGGGCTCACCGGAGACGGTCCGCGACGACCCGCGCGTGATCGAGGCCTACCTCGGCAAGCCACGCGAGGAGGTCGAGGCGGACGTCGCCGAGGCCGCCGCTCAGCAGCACAGGGAGGACTCGTGACCGCTCTTCTGGAAGTCGACGAGCTGAGCGTCGCCTACGGCGCGATCGAGGCCGTCCGCAACGTGTCGTTCGTCGTCGAGGAGGGGCAGATCGTCTGCCTCATCGGCGCGAACGGCGCGGGCAAGACCACCACGCTGCGGACGATCTCCGGTCTGCTTCGTCCGAGGGCCGGGGACATCCGGTTCGAGGGCAAGTCGATCGCGCAGGAACCCGCGCACGTCATCCTCAGCCGCGGCATCGCGCACTCGCCGGAGGGCAGGCGCGTGTTCGCGCGGATGAGCGTGGAGGAGAACCTCCTGCTCGGGGCGTACACCCGCAGGGACGAGTCCGGCGTGCGCGCCGACATGAACCGGGTGTACGAGCTGTTCCCCGTGCTGGGGGAGCGGCGCACGCAGAAGGCGGGCCTGTTCTCCGGCGGTGAGCAGCAGATGCTGGCGATCGGGCGGGCGATGATGTCCAAGCCGCGTCTGCTGATGCTGGACGAGCCGTCGATGGGCCTGTCGCCGATCATGACGCAGCTCATCTTCGACACGATCTCCGAGCTGCAGCAGCAGGGCACCACGATCCTGCTGGTCGAGCAGAACGCGCTGGCCGCGCTGGCGCTGTCGGACCGGGGTTACGTCGTGGACCTCGGCCAGACCACGCTCGAAGGGCCCGGCCACGACCTGCTCGCCGACGAGCGGGTGCGGGCCGCGTACCTGGGCACGTAGTTTCCGTGAGACGGACGGCGCCCCCGGGGACTCCTCGGGGGCGCCGTGCTGTCAGGACCCGGGGGCCGCGTCGCGCAGGACGCAGGTGAGGCGGGCGGTGCAGGTGCGCTTGTCGTCCTCGTCGGTGATCACGATCTCGAACGTGGACGTCGACCGGCCGGTGTGCAACGGTGTGGCGACCCCGGTGACCAGGCCTTTCGTGGCGGCGCGGTGGTGGGTGCAGGACAGCTCCAGCCCGACGGCGACCCGGCCGTCCGGCGCGTTGAGCGCGGCCGCGATCGACCCGATGGTCTCCGCGAGCGTGGCGTTCGCGCCGCCGTGCAGCAGCCCGTACGGCTGGAGGTTCCCCGCGACCGGCATCGTGGCGACCACCCGCTTGGGGTCCCACTCGGTGATGTCGATGCCCATCTTCGTCGGCAGGAACTGGTCCGCCAGGTCGTACCGGATGCCCGGCAGGTTCTCCGGGAAGGTGTTCACACGCACTCCTCGCAGCTAGAAGGGGTCAGCCGGGAATTGTCGGTGCCTCACCCTAGACTCGCCGTGTGCCTGAGACGCCCGCCACAGAACCTGTCAAGACCTCCGAGCGCCGGTTGCTGCTCATCGACGGCCACTCGATGGCCTACCGGGCGTTCTACGCGCTGAAGGAAGCCAACCTGGTCACCAAGACCGGGCAGCACACCGAGGGTGTCTACGGCTTCACCTCGATGCTCATCAACCTGCTGCGTGACGAGGCACCGTCGCACGTCGCGGTGTGCTTCGACGTCTCCCGCAAGACGTTCCGCAGCGAGCAGTACGCCGAGTACAAGGCCAACCGGTCCGCGACGCCCGACGAGTTCAAGGGGCAGATCAGCCTCATCCAGGACGTGCTGACCACGCTGGCCATCCCGTTCCTGTCGAAGGACGGCTTCGAGGCGGACGACCTGATCGCGACGCTCACCACGCAGGCGGTCGCAGACGGCTACGAGGTGCTCATCTGTACCGGCGACCGGGACGCGTTCCAGCTGGTCAACGACCACGTCACGGTGATCTACCCGACCAGGGGCGTGTCCGCCGTCTCGCGCATGGACCCCGAGGCGGTGCTCGCCAAGACCGGTGTGCGGCCCGACCAGTACGCCGACTTCGCGGCGCTGCGCGGCGACCCGTCGGACAACCTGCCGAAGATCCCCGGCGTCGGCGAGAAGACCGTGGCGAAGTGGATCAACCAGTTCGGTTCGCTGAACGACCTGGTCGACCGGGTCGACGAGGTCAAGGGCAAGGCGGGCGACGCGCTGCGCAACCAGCTGTCGAGCGTGCTGATGAACCGGCAGCTCACCGAGCTGGTGCGGGACGTGGCTCTGGAGGTGGGCCCGGACGAGCTGGCGCGACGCCAGTGGGACCGCGACGCGGTGCACCAGCTGTTCGACGACCTGGAGTTCCGGATCCTGCGCGACCGGCTGTTCGGCGAGCTGACGACGGCCGAGCCGGAGGCCGACCACGGGTTCGAGGTGTCCGGTGGCGCGTACGAGCCGGGGCGGCTCGGCGCGTGGCTGTCGGCGAACGCGCCGTCGGGCGCGCGAGTGGGGCTCTCGTTCCAGCTCGGCTCGACCGGTGTCGCCGGTGAGTCGGTGGAGCTGCGTTCGGTCGCCATCTCGAAGGCCGACGGCACCGGCGTGTACGTCGACGTCACCACTCTGGGCGAAGCTGACGAGCAGGCGCTGGCGACGTGGTTCGCGGACGAGTCGGTGTCGAAGCTGACCTACGACGTGAAGCCCGCGCTGCACGCGATCCGCCACCGCGGCTGGACGCTCGGCGGGCTGGCGACCGACACGCAGCTCGTGGCGTACCTGGTGCGGCCGGGCCAGCGGTCGTTCGCGCTGGACGACCTGGTGCTGCGGTACCTGAAGCGGGAGCTGCGGGTCGAGCAGCAGCCAGAGGAGCGGCAGCTGTCGCTGCTCGACGGCGTCGAGGGCGACGACGCGAAGATCGCCGAGGGCGAGATCGTGCGGGCCCGCGCCATCGCCGAGCTGGCCGACGCGCTCGCGACCGCGCTGGAGGAGACCGGCCAGACGAACCTGCTGACCGACATCGAGTTGCCGCTGCTGCGGGTGCTGGCCGAGCTGGAGGCGTTCGGCATCGCGGTCGACACGCAGCAGCTGGCGTCGCTGGAGGCGCACTTCGGGTCGCGGGTGAAGCACGCCGAGCAGGAGGCGTTCTCCGTCATCGGCAAGGAGATCAACCTCGGCTCGCCGAAGCAGCTGCAGGTGGTGCTGTTCGACGAGCTGCAGATGCCGAAGACCAAGCGCACCAAGACCGGCTACACCACCGACGCCGACGCCCTGACCGGTCTGTTCGAGCAGACCGAACACCCGTTCCTGGCGCACCTGCTGGAACACCGCGACGCGACCCGGTTGAAGATCACGGTCGAGGGCCTGATCAAGTCCGTGTCCGACGACGGCCGCATCCACACCACGTACAGCCAGACGATCGCCGCCACCGGTCGCCTGTCGTCGACGGAACCGAACCTGCAGAACGTGCCCATCCGCACGGACGAGGGCCGCACGATCCGCGACACGTTCGTCGTCGGCGACGGGTTCGACGAGCTGATGACCGCGGACTACAGCCAGATCGAGATGCGGATCATGGCGCACCTGTCCGGCGACGCTGCGTTGATCGAGGCCTTCAACTCGGGCTTCGACTTCCACGCCGCCACCGCCGCCCGCGTGTTCTCGGTCGAACCGACCGAGGTCACCGGCGCCCAGCGCGCCAAGATCAAGGCGATGAACTACGGCCTGGCGTATGGGCTGTCCGCCTACGGCCTGTCCCAGCAGCTGCGGATCTCCACCGAGGAGGCCCGCGGGTTGATGGAGGAGTACTTCGACCGGTTCGGCGGCGTCCGCGACTACCTGCAGGAGGTCGTGGCGAGGGCCCGCAAGGACGGCTACACGTCCACGATCTTCGGCCGCCGCCGCTACCTGCCGGACCTGACGTCGGACAACCGCCAGCGCCGCGAGATGGCAGAACGCATGGCCTTGAACGCCCCGATCCAGGGCAGTGCCGCGGACATCATCAAGGTCGCGATGCTGAACGTGCACCGCGAGCTGCGGGACGCCGGGCTGCAGACCCGCATGCTGCTGCAGGTCCACGACGAACTGGTGCTCGAGGTGCGCACCCCGGAGCGCGCCGCGGCGGAGGAGCTGGTGCGCAGGGGCATGGGGTCCGCCTACAAGCTGGACGTGCCACTGGACGTCTCGGTCGGCTTCGGCCGCTCGTGGAACGCCGCAGCGCACTGACCCGGAGCCGCTGCTGCCGAACGGAAGGTGCTCCGGGCGGCGGGCTGTCGTGCCTTGCGTGGGGTTCTCTTCGCGGGTCCGCGCCGGGCGTCGCGCGATCCTCCGAGCCGGAGCGTGGAGCTGGAGGCCGACCCGGCACAATTCCGCCACCACTCTTTGCCGGGCGCTACCGTCGACGCGTGAGTGTCTCCCAGGTCGTGCACCTGCGCCGGGCGCGGGACGTCATGGACGCGCGGTACGCCGAACCGCTCGACCTCGACGCACTCGCGTCCGTCGCGGGCTACTCGCGGTTCCACTTCGCGCGGGAGTTCCGGCACGCCTTCGGGGAGACACCCGCCGCGTACCTGAGCCGCCGCCGGGTCGAGCGGGCGAAGGACCTGCTCGCCCACGCCAACCTCACCGTCACCGAGGTGTGCATGGTGGTGGGGTTCTCCTCGCTCGGTTCGTTCTCGCGGCGGTTCCGGGCGCTGGTGGGGTGCTCGCCCAGCGAGTACCAGCGGCGGGCCGCGCCGCCGGCCATCCCCGGGTGCATCGCCATGACGTGGGGGAGACCAGCAATCGCGGACAAGCACGCGGACGACACTCGGTCCTAGCGTTGCCGCATGATCACATCGCTGACACACACCACCGTCTACGTGCTCGACCAGGACTCCGCCAAGGCCTTCTACACCGAGAAGCTCGGCTTCCGGGTGGGCGAGGACCTCGTGATGGGCGAGGGTTTCGACGGCGCGGGTCAGGGGTTCCGCTGGCTGACCGTCATCCCGCCCGGGCAGCCGGACGTGCGGTTCGTCCTGGCCGACTGCCGGATGGGGCACGCGCCCGAGCACGCAGAGACGATCCGTGAGCTGGTCGCGAAGGGCGCGATGGGCAGCGCGGTCCTCGCGACCGACGACTGCCACGGCACCTTCAAGAACTGTCGGCGCGTGGCGTCGTCTTCCTCACCGAACCCACCGAGCGGCCCTACGGCATCGAAGCCACCTTCCGCGACGACTCCGGCAACGTCTACAGCCTCACCCAGGCGCTGTGGCGGGCGGAAAACCGGTAAACGCCGGTAACCTGGGGGCCCGTCGCCGTCCTGCGGAGGTCGTATGACCGCGCGTCGCGCCCTTGTTCTCGGTGGCACCGGCATGCTCGCGGGTGTGGCCGCCGCACTGCTCGACGACGGCTGGCAGGTGGTGCTGCCCAGCAGGCGAAGACCGTCCATGCCGACCACCAACGGGCACCTGGCCAGCTGGGTGAAGGCCGACTGGACCGAGCCCGCCGCGCTCGTCGCCACCGTCTCCGAGGCCCTCGACGGGCCCGCCGACCTGCTGGTCGCCTGGGTGCACCGCGAGGTCCGGGTGTCCGTCCTCCGTGCGGTGGCGCCACTGCTCGCCGACGGCGCGCCCGTCGTCGAGGTGCACGGCAGCGCGTCGGCCAACCCGTTGGGCGGCTGCCCCGATCCGATCCTTCCCGGCCACCCGACGCAGCAGGTCGTGCTCGGGTACGTCCGGCACGCCGGACGTACCCGATGGCTCACCCACGAGGAGGTCTCGGCGGGCGTGCTCGACGCCGTGCACCGCGCGCTCGACGGCAAGCCCCCGCACGTGCACCAGGTCGGCGAGTTCCGGGGCGTGGCCCACTAGCCAGTCCGCCTCGTCAGGCCCAGACTCCGCACAGTTATCCGGCTCTCTAGCGGATGTCGAAGTCGCGCCACGTGAGGCCGTCCGTCGAGATCGCGTACGCGTGCGGGCCGCGTTTCGCCACGTAGCCGCCGCGCGTCCACAGGACCTCGCCCGGCAGCCGCCGGTCGGACCTGGTGAACGTCCGGCCGTCGCCGCTCTCGTAGGTGCCCGTCGCCGCCGAGTACACGAGCAGCCGCCCGTCGTCGGTGGCGACCGGGGCGCCGAGCATCGCCTGCAGCACCGTCTTCGGCGTGGCACGCCACGTGTTCGTCCAGGTCACGCCGCCGTCCGTGCTGCGGAACACGGCCAGCAGACCGTACGGGCCCTTCGCGATCGACCCCTGCAGCGTCGTGTACATGACGCCGTCGTTCTCGACCACCGACCAGGCGTCGTTCATCGCGGGCTCACCCGGCAGCGTCACCTGAGTCGTCGACCAGGTCCGGCCGTCGTCGGAGGTCACCGAGATCGCCCAGCGGCCGCTCGACCGTTCCACGCCCGCCGCCCAGTAACGGCCGCCCTCGGTCGCCGACCTGCCGATCACGGGTTCGATGAGCGGCGGCTGGGTCGGTGCGGGCGCCACCCGTGCCGGGTCCCGCGACACCGCGCCGACACCCAGGCGACAGCCCGAGTCGTCCTGTTCCTCGCCGACGCACACCGGCTGGAGCCACGCCCCGTCGGGAATCGGCGCGGGCGCCGCGGGCGGACCCGCCGTGGCGGCGCGCCACGTGCGGCCCCCGTCGTCGCTGACGACGCGCGCCCACTGCTTCTGCCCGGACACGCGGTCGAGCCGCACCCGGTCCGCGTCGAGCACGCTGACATCGCCCAGCGCGTACCGCTTGTCGCCGTCCGGCAGGGACCGCCGCTCCCACGTCCGGCCACCGTCGGCGGTCGCGAACAGTGCCAGGGTGCACGGACCGTCGGGCTCGACACAGTCGCTGCCCAGCGCGTAGCCGTGGTCGGGGTCGGCGAAGTCCAGCTGGAAGGTCATCGAGTCCGGCAGCGGCGGCTTGGCGGGCTGCTGGTCATCCGGCAGGGCACGCAACACGGGCACCGCGACGCTGACCGCCACGACCGTCGCGACCGCCGCGACCTGCATGCGCCGCCGCGTGGTCCGCTGCCGTGCCCGCGCGGTGACGTGTGCCATCTCGGGTGGGCTGATCGACTCGTGCAGGTCGTCGCGCAGCGCCGCGAGCTTCGAGTCCAGCTCAGACATGGTCCACCTCCGTGTGCAGGCGTTCGGCCAGCACGGCGCGGGCGCGCGACAGCCGCGACTTCACCGTGCCGACCGGCGCGTCGAGCACCGCGGCGACCTCGTCCACGGGCAGGTCGGCCAGGTAGTGCAGCACCACGACCGCCCGGTACTCGGGCACGAGGCCCTTGATCGCCTCGTGCAGGTCGAGGTGCTCGTCGGGAGGTTTCACGTCGGGTGGCGGCTCGGCCTGGTGCCTGCGCAGGATCCGGTCCAGGGTCGCCTTGCGGCGGAACCGTCTGCGGGCGAGGTTCACCACCACGGTCCGCAGCCACGCCTCCGGGCTGTCCGTGCGCGACACCCTGCCGCGCCTGCCGTAGGCGATCGCGAACGCGTCCTGGGTGATCTCCTCGGCGGTGCCGAGGTCACCCGTCATGCCGTACGCGGTCAGCACCAGGCGCCGGTAGGACCCCTGGTACAGCTGCGCGAACCACGTCTCGTCGGCCATCGCGCCCCCAATGCTCCGTTCTCACCGTGCAAGAGGCACGACCGGCGCACCAGGTTCCCGACGGTCTCAGCGCAGTGCCGACGCCGGGCGCAGCTCCCAGTTCGTCCACAGCGGCCGGTAGCCCTGCCGGGCCCAGAACACCGAGGCCAGCGGGTTGGGCGGGTTGAAGTACAGGAACGTGCCGCTCGCGCCGCGGCGGTGCAGCTCGTGGTGCGCGACGGCCATCAGCTCGCTGCCGACACCGGAACCGCGTGCCCCGTCCACCACGGACACGCAGTTCACGTAGCCCCAGCGCCCGGGCCGCAGCCGGGTGGCGATCAGCGAGTCCGCGACCACGTCCATGAGCCTGCAGTGCGCGAGCCCCACGGCGACCCCGTCGCGCTCCGCGAGCCACATCGGGTCGCCCTGCTCGAAGTGCCGGACCACGGTCGCGCGCTTGATCCGCTCCGCGTCCGGTCGCAGCACCGCGGCACCGACCAGCGCCGAGTACCTCAGCTCTGCCAGCTCCAGCGCCAGCACCGTCTCGACGTCGGCCGAGGTCGCGGGGCGGACCGTCACCCCGGCCTGCGGTGCCCGCCGCACCGCGCCGCCCGCCCGGACCGGTCGCACCGCGAGGCTCGTGAGCGGCGTGAAACCGTGCGCGAGCAGCGCCCTGGTCGCCTCCGCGTCCCGGCTCGGCCACGTCACCAGGCACGCGGAGTCCGCGCCGGTCGTGTTGCGCGCGAGCAGCTGCGCCCACTCCCGCAGCAGTGCCTCCATGCCCGCGCCGCCCGCCGCGCCGACCAGCGGGTGCAGCTCCCACAGCTCCAGTGCCGACCACAGCGTGGTGGCGCTGCCGGGCTCGAACTCGCCGTGCGTGAGCACGCCCGCCACCCGGTCACCGGCGGACAGCGCGGCGGTCAGCACGTGCCCGTCCGGCGGGGGAGCGGCCGGCGGCAGCATCGGGTCGAGCCGCTCGAACCGGGTGGTCTGTGCGTCGAGCAGGGTGCCCGCGACCCTCACGCCGCGCGCCGGGTCAGGAAGATCGCCGTGCCGGGGAACAGCTCGCCGCGCAGCGGGCTCCACTGCCCCCACACCTGCGTGAGGTCGTCCGGCCACTCCGGCTCGACCAGGTCGACCAGCGTCAGCCCGGCCCAGCTCAGCGCGCGCACGAAGTCGCCGAGCGTGCGGTGGTACTCGACGTAGGTGGCGCCGCCGTCGGCGTCGACCTCGACGTACGGCGTGCGGTCGAAGTAGGAGCCGGTCACCCGCAGGCCGTTCGGCCCCGGGTCGTCCGGGAAGATCCACCGCATCGGGTGAGTGACCGCGAAGACCCACGAGCCGCCGGGCCGCAGCACGCGCGCGACCTCGCGGAACGTGCCGGGCAGGTCGGCGACGAACGGCACCGCCCCGAACGCCGAGCACGCGACGTCGAACGAGCCGCTCGCGAACGGCATGCTCTCCGCGTTGGCCCGGACCAGCGGCACGTCGATGCCGGTGGCCTCGTTGGCGGCGGCCGCGTACCGCAGCATGCCCGCGGACAGGTCGAACGCGGTGACGTTGGCGCCCTGCGCGGCGAGCCAGCGCGCGCACGGCGCGGACCCGCAGCCGACCTCGAGCACGTCGCGGCCCGCCACGTCGCCGAGCAGGCGCGCGTCCTTCTCACGCAGCGCCTCCGGGCACCACACGAAGTCGGCGACGCCCAGGAACTCGCCGTGCTCGACGTGGTAGTCGTCGGCGTCGGCGTCCCACCAGGCGCTGTTGGCCGCCACGGACTCGGCGGAACCCGCCCAGCGCCGCTCGCTGCCGACCGTCCCGAGCAGGCGCTCGGCGGTCCGCTGCGGCGGTGTTCCCGGGTTGTCGCCTTCTTGCGGCATGCTGGCGCCAGCTTCCAGCGTCGACATCCAATCCCCCTCGGTGCGCCCCGCGCGAGTAATCCCCTAGGACCAGGTTTGCCCGGTCTACGCACGGCCGCGTAGGATACCTCCGCGCAGTGGTTTCGTGCTGCCGTCTGTTCAACTCGGGAATCAGATCCGGTCGCGCGGCGTTGTCGGTGGTTGTCTCGTTGGTTCGGGGTTCGTCGCCGACGGCACTATGCCGCTGTCGCACGACAACTGCAAATCCCATCCGCCAACTCTCAACCAAGCCGTACCGGAGCCTCCTAGCTAATGTCCACCGACACCACCATCGTCCCGGCTGACACCGCGCCGAAGCAGCAGGTCGCCATCAACGACGTCGGGACGGGTGAGGACTTCCTCGCCGCCATCGACAAGACCATCAAGTACTTCAACGATGGGGACATCGTCGAGGGCACCATCGTTAAGGTCGATCGGGACGAGGTCCTGCTCGACATCGGCTACAAGACCGAAGGGGTCATCCCCTCTCGTGAGTTGTCGATCAAGCATGACGTCGACCCCAACGAGGTCGTCAAGGTCGGTGACGAGGTCGAGGCCCTGGTTCTCCAGAAGGAGGACAAGGAGGGCCGGCTGATCCTGTCCAAGAAGCGTGCTCAGTACGAGCGCGCCTGGGGCACGATCGAGGCGCTCAAGGAGAGCGACGAGCCGGTCAAGGGCACGGTCATCGAGGTCGTCAAGGGTGGTCTCATCCTGGACATCGGCCTCCGGGGCTTCCTCCCCGCGTCGCTGGTCGAGATGCGCCGGGTGCGCGACCTCCAGCCCTACGTGGGTCGTGAGCTGGAAGCCAAGATCATCGAGCTGGACAAGAACCGCAACAACGTGGTCCTGTCCCGCCGTGCCTGGCTGGAGCAGACCCAGTCCGAGGTGCGCAGCGAGTTCCTCAACCAGCTGCAGCGCGGCCAGGTCCGCAAGGGTGTCGTCTCCTCGATCGTCAACTTCGGTGCGTTCGTGGACCTCGGCGGCGTCGACGGTCTGGTGCACGTCTCGGAGCTGTCCTGGAAGCACATCGACCACCCGTCCGAGGTCGTCGAGGTCGGCCAGGAGGTCACGGTCGAGGTGCTCGACGTCGACATGGAGCGCGAGCGCGTCTCCCTGTCGCTGAAGGCCACCCAGGAAGACCCGTGGCGCCAGTTCGCCCGCACCCACGCGATCGGCCAGATCGTGCCGGGCAAGGTCACCAAGCTGGTGCCGTTCGGTGCGTTCGTCCGCGTCGACGAGGGCATCGAGGGCCTGGTCCACATCTCCGAGCTGGCCGAGCGCCACGTGGAGATCCCGGAGCAGGTCGTGCAGGTCGGCAACGACGTCATGGTCAAGGTCATCGACATCGACCTGGAGCGTCGCCGGATCTCGCTGTCCCTGAAGCAGGCGAACGAGGGCTTCACCCCGGACACCGAGTTCGACCCGACCCAGTACGGCATGGCGGCCGAGTACGACAACGAGGGGAACTACATCTACCCCGAGGGGTTCGACCCGGACACCCAGGAGTGGCAGGAAGGCTTCGACAAGCAGCGCGAGGAGTGGGAGCGGCAGTACGCCGAGGCCCACACGCGCTACGAGCAGCACATGGCCCAGGTCAAGAAGGCCGCCGAGGCCGACGCTGCCGCCGAGGCCGAGGGCGGCGCCGAGGAGGGCACCGAGCGCGAGTACTCCTCCGCCGGTTCCGACAAGCAGAAGAGCGGCGGCACCCTGGCCAGCGACGAGCAGCTGGCCGCCCTGCGCGAGAAGCTGTCCGGCGGCGTCTGATCCTGAACGCCTAGCCAGCTGACAAGGCCCCACCGATCCCGCGGGATCGGTGGGGCCTTTCGCATGTCCGGGCCGGCTCGGCGGCGGCGTGGCAGCTTCGCCGGACCGCTCCCTGGGAGGGATGGCCTCCGGCCCCCGGTAGCCAGCCTAGACCCGACCACCGACAGTTCCCGCTGGTCAGCGCGCACCTGTCCACAGCCCACCCGGCTGTCCACCACCGGCCCGCCGTCGCCGAAAACCGTCGGTGGCCTCCGGTAGCGTGGTTCGAGGGGGCCGGCGGCCAAGCCCGGTCATTTCGTTATCCGCCCGCACCTGTGCGTCGCTTACCGTGGACCGATGCGTGTGCGGCTCGTCGTCCTCGGAGCGGTGCTCGCGTTCGGCGGGTGTGCCCAGGGCGCGCCGCCGAGCAACGCTCCCGCCGTGCCCGTGTTCAGCACCGCGCCCGCGAACGTCGGCGCCGAGCGGACCGTGCCCGACGACTGCGGGGACGTCGCCACCCTCGACGAGCTGACCCGCGACCTGAACAACCTGGTCACCGGCACCGTGCAGCCGGTCATCGGGGTGCCGCAGGACAACATCGGCCGCACGGCGCGCATCGACTGCTACTACGGGGTCCCATCTCGGCAGCCGCTCGCCAAGGCCAAGGTCTGGGTCGGGCTCGCGAGCTACGTCAACGAGCAGGCCGCCCGCAAACGGCTCACCACCACCATCGCCGAGGAACGGGAAGCCGGTGCCACGGTCAGCGACGTCAAGGTCGGCGCGGACCGCGGGGTGCTGATCAGGGACGACAACTGGATGCTCGTCGCCGGGCGGGGGCGGGTCACGGTCGTCGTGCAGGTCATCCCCGTGCTGGTCCGCGAGGACCACGCCGGCATGCTGCTCGGTCAGGTCGCCGACCACGCACTGACCCCGCGGTGACGCCTGCCAGAATGCCCGCATGCTGCGCGTAGGCCTCACCGGCGGGATCGGCTCCGGCAAGTCCACCGTGGCCCGGCGACTCGCCGAGCACGGCGCCGTCGTGATCGACGCCGACAGGATCGCCCGCGAGGTCGTCGAGCCCGGCACCGACGGGCTGGCCGAGATCCGGGCGGCGTTCGGCGACGACGTGATCAGCGACGGCGCCCTCGACCGGGCGCGGCTCGCGCGACGCGTGTTCACCGACGAGGCCGCCCGCGCCACCCTCAACGGCATCGTCCACCCGAGGATCGGTGCGCGGACCGCCGAGCTGATGGCCGCCGCGCCCGAGGACGGGATCGTCGTCCACGACGTTCCGCTGCTCGTGGAGAACCACCTCGGCCCCGCCTACCACCTGGTGCTGGTGGTCGACGCGCCGGAGGAAGAACGGGTGCACCGCGTCGTCCGCGACCGCGGCATGAGCGAGCAGGACGCCCGCGCGCGCATCACGGCACAGGCCACCGAGGAGGCGCGGCGTGCGGCCGCCGACGTGTGGCTCGACAACGGCGGCAGCCCCGACGAGGTGCTGGCCGTCGTCGACGCGCTGTGGGCCGACCGACTGGTCCGCTACGAGGCCAACGTCCGCCTGCGCCGCCGTGCCCGGTACGGCACCCCGCGCATCGTCGAACCCGACCCGACGTGGCCGGCGCAGGCGACGCGCCTGCGCGAGCGCATCGCGATGGCCGCGGGCCACCTGGCGCGGCGTGTCGACCACATCGGCTCCACGTCGGTGCCCGGGCTGCCGGCCAAGGACGTCATCGACCTGCAGGTCACCGTCGCCTCGCTCGCCGACGCGGACGCGATGGCCGACCAGCTCGCCACCGCGGGCTTCCCGAAGCACCCCACGATCGACCGCGACAACCCGAAGCCGTACGCCCCGGACCCGGAGCAGTGGCGCAAGCGCTACCACGGCAGCGCGGACCCGGGGCGTCCCGCGAACGTGCACATCCGCGTCGAGGGCGGCCCCGGGTGGCGGTACGCGCTGCTGTTCCCGGACTGGCTGCGCGCCAACCCCGACGAGCGCGACGCGTACCAGGCGACCAAGAAGGAACTCGCCGAACGCTTCGCGGGCGACGACGACACGGAGAACTACGCCGTGGCCAAGGAGTCCTGGTTCGACGCGGCGGGCCCGCGCGCGGAGGAGTGGGCGTCCCGCACCGGCTGGCACCCGTCGCACTGACTTCGGTGTGTCGGTGGTGCTGAAGGGGTCCTTCAGCGCACGTCAGCCGCCGCGGGTGTGCATTTCCAGGTGGGGGTCGTTCTTCAGCGCGGTCAGCGGGATGAACGGCGTCCGGTCGCGTTGCGCGAGCCGGTCCACGGCGCCGCGGTCGGTTCTGGCCGTCCACGCGTCCGTGATGATCGTCGACAGCTCGGCCTTCGACGCGCCGTCGCGCAGCGGGTCGCGCAGGTTCACGCCCTCCATCGCGTACAGGCACAGGTACCACAGGCCGTCCGCCGTGAGCCTGCTCCGGTCGCACGTCGCGCAGAACGGCTTGGTCGTCGACGACACGATGCCGAACGTCGTCCCGTCCGGCAGCGCGAACCGGTCCGCGGGCGCCGCGTCGTGGTTGCGCAGCGGCGTGATCGGCCCGTAGTGCGCGGCCAACCGCGTGAGCATCTCCGCCCGCGACAGCACCAGGTCCGGCGACCACGAGGTGGCCCCGCCGACGTCCATGTACTCGATGAACCGCACCTCGGCGGGCACGGTCCTCCCGAACTCGATCAGGTCGACCAGCTCGTCGTCGTTGATCCCGTTCAGCGCCACCGTGTCGATCTTGGTGTCGGTGAAGCCCGCGGGCGCGATCGACGCGATGCCCTTCAGCACCGACGGGTGCGTGGCGCGTTGCGACAGCGTCTTGGACCGGTCGGCGTGCAGGGTGTCCAGGCTGACGGTGATCCGGTTCAGGCCCGCCTTCTTCAGCTCCTCCACGTGTCCGGCCAGCAACACACCGTTGGTGGTCATCGCGAGGTCACGCAGCGGCTTGGCCGAGAGCATCGACACGAGCGAGGCCACGTCGCGGCGCAGCAGCGGCTCGCCGCCGGTCAGCCGGACCTTGTTCACACCCAGGTCCATGAACACGTCGACCAGCGTCGAGATCTCCTCGAACGTCAGCAGGTCACGCCGGGGCAGCCAGGTGTACTCGGCTTCCGGCATGCAGTACCGGCACCGCAGGTTGCACCGGTCGGTGACGGAGATCCGCAGGTTGCGCAGCGGGCGGCGGTAGGTGTCGAGCACCAGCCCCGCGTCGTTACGTTCGGACACCTGTTCAATCTATAGGCCGAAACGCATTCACGCCATAATGGTGACAGGTGCGATTTATTGCGCAATTTGTAAGTATTCTGAAAATGCGGGCAATTCAACGCTCCGCAGTCAGATAACCACGGGAGAACGCGGTCGCCACGGCGGCCGCCCGGTCG
Source organism: Actinophytocola sp. NPDC049390 (assembly GCF_044466355.1). Classification (NCBI taxonomy): domain Bacteria; kingdom Bacillati; phylum Actinomycetota; class Actinomycetes; order Pseudonocardiales; family Pseudonocardiaceae; genus Actinophytocola; species Actinophytocola sp. NPDC049390. Next base: position 150,831 of record NZ_JBITMQ010000015.1, on the reverse strand, counting down.
TTGACCCCCAGCTTCGCATACACGTGGAGCAGGTGCGTCTTCACGGTTGCTTCGCTGATGAACAGCTGTCTGGCTGCCTCGCGGTTCGTCGACCCGCGGGCGATCAGCTCCAGGACCTCCAGCTCACGCTGCGACAGCGGTTCGGACGCGGGCTGGCGCATCTGCCCCATCAACCTGGTCGCGACCGAGGGGGAGAGCACCGCCTGCCCCTGCGCCGCGGCCTCGACGGCGCGGAACAGCTCCTCTCGCGGCGCGTCCTTGAGCAGGTAGCCGGTGGCACCCGCCTCGATCGCGGGCAGGACGTCGCTGTCGGTGTCGTACGTGGTGAGCACGAGCACGCGCGACGGCACACCCCGCTTGGCCAGCTCCTTGATCGCGGTGACCCCGTCGGTGCGCGGCATCCGCAGGTCCATGAGCACCACGTCAGGCCGCAGCTTCTCGGCCGCCGCGATGGCCTCCGCACCGTCCCCGGCCTCGGCCAGCACCTCGAAGCGGGGGTCGGCGGTGAACATGCCGCGCAGCCCGTCCCGCACGACGGGGTGGTCGTCGACGATGAGCAGCGAGATCACTCGGCACCTCCGGCCGGGATGGCGGGCACGGACGCCGAGATCGCGGTCCCGCCACCCGGTTCGGACTCGATCTCCAGCCTGCCCGCGAGCCGCTGCACCCGCTGCCGCATGCCGGCCAGCCCGAAGCCCCCGCTCGTGGAACCGTTGACGCGCTTCGCGGCCGGTTCGAAACCGACGCCGTCGTCGCGCACGTCGAGGGTCACCAGATCCTCCATGTAGGACAGTGTCAGGCCGACACGGCTGGCCTTCGCGTGCTTCGCCACGTTCGCGAGCGCCTCCTGCGCGGTCCGCAGCAGGGCCACCTCGACGTCGGTGTGCATGGGGCGGGCGTCACCGGTCGTGGTCAGCACCGCGTCGATGTCGTTGACCTCCGCCCACCGCCTGGTCACGTCGCTGAGCGCGTCCGGAAGGCGGGACTCGGCCAGCACGGACGGCTCGACCGCGTGCACCGTCCTGCGTGCCTCGGTGAGCGTCTCACGCGCCAGGTTCATCGCGGTCGTGACGTGCCGCCGCCACTGTTCCGGCACCTGCTCGGCCGCCTGCAGCTGGGCGAGGATGCCGGCGAGCCCCTGCGCGAGCGTGTCGTGGATCTCCCGCGCCATCCGCTGCCGCTCGTCCTGCACCCCCGCCTCGCGGGCCTGCACCAGCAGCTGGGCGTGCAGGCCCGCGTTCTCCTCCAGTGCCGCCTCGAGCTTCACGTTGGCCTCGTGCAGCTCGGCGAGCGCCTCCTTCTGCTTCCGGTTGCGCTGGTCGGTCATGTCGCCGAAGAACGAGAACGCCCCGGCCAGCGTCATGGTGATCAGGCTGATGCCCGCCCACGCCCACCAGGAGTCGGCGTCGATGTTCTGCACCCCGCCGATGTACGACACCGCCGCGATCGGCGCGGTCGTGGCGACACCCACGTAGCGCCAGCGACCTTTCAGGTAGGCGAACGAGTGGATGTAGCCGACGAAGGTGAAGAAGCCGAACAACGGCGAGAGCGTCACGAGACCGGTGGCGAGCGCGACCCAGCCTGCGAAGTACAGGCCCATCAGCCTGCTGTTCTTCTGCCACTCCGGGTGGAGCGTGTGGAACCAGAGCAGCCACAGCACGACCGCGGCGGCGAGGCCGAACATCACCGGGTAGCTCACCGGCGGCAGGCCCACGATCGGCTGCAGCAACGCGAACAGGATGCTGACCGCCAGCAGGATGTAGGGGAGGGCGTTGACGGCCGCGCTCTCCTGGCGCTCCCACCGGTCGAACTCCTCGCGCAGCTCGGCCTCGATGCTCAACGATCTACTCCCAGCGGAAGTACCGCGCGGCCAGCCCGCCTGCCACGACCGTCCACCCCAGCATGACCGCGATGTGCAGCAGCTGCGGCCAGTGGCCCGCGGTGGCGTCCTGCAATGATTGCACGCCCGCGCCGAGCGGGGTGAAGTCGCTGATCCTCCGCAGCAGGTCGGGCATGGTGTCGCGCGGCGCCCACAGCCCGGCGAAGAACATCACGGGGAAGAACAGCAGCGTCCCGATGGAGTTCGCGCCCTTGCCGCTCGGCGCCAGCGACGCGATCAGCAGGCCCAGCGCCAGCATCGACAGCGTGCTCAGGACGTAACCCAGCAGGTAGGCGACGGCCTGACGGGGCAGGGACACGTCGAACGCGACCCGGCCGATGGCCTGCAGCACCAGCATGACCGCCACGGACGCGGCGGTGCACAGCAGCAGCTGCGCGCCGAGCATCCACCCGGGCTTGACCGGTGTCGTCCGCATGCGGCGCAGGACGCCCTGCTCGCGGTAGGTGGCCAGCATCTGCGGCAGCCCGCTGAGGGCGGTCATGGCGAGGGCCATCGCGACGACGACCGGCACGTACAGGTCGATCACCCGCAGCCCGCCGATGTCCGGGTCGGCCTCCCGGAACGCCGGGATGGCGCCGAAGATGACCAACAGGATCGGCGGGAACGCCAGCATGAAGAACACCGCGAGCGGCTCGCGGAAGAACAGCTTCGTCTCGGTCATTGTGAGACGGGACAGGGCGGACACGACGGTCTCCTCAGTTGTCGATCGAGCGGCCGGTGAGGGCGACGAACGCGTCGTCCAGGGAGGTCTGTTCCAGCCGCAGGTCGGCGGCGACGACCTGGTTGCGGGCGAGTTCGGTGGTGACGGCGAGCAGCAGGTTGCCCGTGCCGGTCACGACCAGCTGGCTGCCTGCCCGCTCCACGGCCGCGACCTCGGGCAACGCCATGAGCAGCCCGTGGTCGATGGGTGCGGACGGGCGGAACCGGACGCGCTGCCGGTCGTCGACCGAGGACACCAGCCCGGCGGGGGAGTCGACGGCGACGACCTTGCCCGCGTCGATCACGGCGAGCCGGTCGCAGAGCCGCTCCGCCTCCTCCATGAAGTGGGTGACCAGCACGATCGTCACGCCGCGGGCACGGATGTCCTCGATCAGGTCCCACGCGTCGCGGCGCGCCTGCGGGTCCAGGCCGGTGGTCAGCTCGTCGAGCACCGCCACCTTCGGGTTGCCGATCAGCGCGAGCGCGATCGACAGCCGCTGCTTCTGCCCGCCGGACAGGCGCCGGAACTGGGTGCTCACCTTGTCGGTGAGGTGGAGGCTGTCGATCAGCCCGCGCCAGTCGGCCGGGTCGCGGTAGAACGAGCTGAACAGCTCCATCGCCTCGCCGACCCGCAGTTTCTCGGGCAGCCGGCTTTCCTGCAGCTGCACGCCGAGCAGTTTCCGCAGCTCGTCCTCGTCGCGGCGCGGGTCGAGCCCGCCGACCCGGATGGTGCCGCCGTCCGGCGAGCGCAACCCCTCGACGCACTCGACGGTCGTGGTCTTGCCCGCCCCGTTCGGGCCCAGGATGCCGAAGATCTCGCCTTCGTCGACGGCGAAGCTGACCCCGTCGACGGCGGTGGTGTCGCCGTAGCGCTTGACGAGGTTGTCAACCTCGATGATTGCCATGCCGCAAGCGTGCCGTGACCTGGGGTTTCCCCGGATCGACCGCGCGGCTGCGGCGGTGGGCCGCTGAGGTGGGTCCGTCGATCAACCGATCGGTGGACCCCCGATCAGTAGGGTGGCCAGACGTCGAAGATGTGCTTGTAGGCCAGCCACGCGGACAGGTCGTGCCGGAACTGGCTGAACTCCTCGAGCGTCTTGTGCACGGTGCAGAGGGCGAGGTCGGCGTCGCCGACGAGCAGCACCCGGCCGGCGACCGCGGCGGCGAACTCCTCGGACTGGACGATCCGCGCCCGCTGGCCGGTCGGCGTCTCCAGCCCGAGCAGCAGGTCGGTGGTCCGCCAGTACCGGCCGTCGCTGGTCGCGCGCACGGCGGTGAGCACGCTCGGCGCCGCTTTCGCGTGGCGGGAACGGGGTCTCTGGTGGGTGAGCCGCAGGCTGAGCGTGGGCATCAGCCACGTCACCTCGGCGTCGTGGAACGGGTCCTCCGGCGTCGGGCACTCGGTGCGCAGGCCCCAGCGTTCCACCTGGCACGTCCGCAGATGTCGGGTCGTTCCGGACGAGTACGTGCGCGACGAGGTGAAGGTGTCGACGATGTCGACGAGCTGAGGGGTGATCGCCGTGCCCACGCGTCGAAGGGTAGCCGTCACGATGCTGTCAGTGATCCACGGGTTTGATTCGTTATGTCACGTCTCGTGCGCAGAGAGATACCGATCTGATGAACCTGTCGCTCGGACGTGAAGTAACCATTGACCGAGAGTGGATCTGTCGCTATTCGGCGTCGTCCCAGGTCAACGGTATCCCCAGCCACGCCTCGACGTCGTAGCCCGCGGCCGCGATGCCCTCGACGGCGGAGAACGTCCGCTCGAACGCGCGTTGGAGGGTCACCCCGTCGAGCAGCCCCGCCCTGAGCGCCTCGAGGGCCTCGTCGGTGTCGTCCACCCGCAGGCTCGTGTGGTCGAACACGAGGATGTCCAGGTAGAGGTCGACGGTCCGCCACACCGGCCCCGGCTCGATGTCGACGATGTCGATGTAGACGTCGTGGTCGAGGCGCTTCCCGGGGTGCGGGACCCAGCGGCTGACCCGCAGTCCCCGCTCGGGGAGCAGCCACGCGCGGAAGTACGCGATGTCGGGGTGCCCGTCGACTGGCCGTGCCATGTAGAGCCCGACGTCGGTGGTCCGGTACCTGTCCACCGCGCGCACGAACCCCTTGGGATCGGTGTTGGTCATCGCGGCGACGTCGAACAGTTCGATCTTCGGCGGGTGCAGGTCGGTCACGTGATCAGGGTGCCAGTCCCGTCACGCAAATTCGCCCGCAACTGTGGTGGAACCTGCCCTCACGAGAACTCCGCCTGGTTAGCCTCACGGCGTGTTCGGGATCATCCGCCCCTGCCGCCACCGGCTGTCCGAGTCGCTCCGCACCTCGTGGTGGGCGCACCTGTGCGGGCTCTGCCTCGCCCTCCGCGACGAGCACGGGCAGCTCAGCCGTGCCGCGACCAACTACGACGGGCTGATCATCTCGGCGCTGGTCGAGGCACAGGCACCCGCCGGGGAACCGCGCCGCGTGGCGGGACCGTGCCCACTGCGGGGCATGCGGTCGGCGGAGGTGTCGATCGGCGCGGGCACCCGGCTGGCCGCGGCGGCGTCGCTGGTGCTGGCGTCGGCGAAGGTGCGCGACCACGTCGAGGACGGTGACGGCGCGTTCGGCAGGCAGCCGGTCGCGGGTGCGGCGCGGCTGGTGGCGCGGCGGTGGGCGCGGCAGGGCGGCGCGTCCGGGCAGGGCGTCGGTTTCGATACGGACGTACTGGTCGACGCGGTCGGCAGGCAGTCGGCCATCGAGGCCGCGGCCGGTCCCGGTGACCTCCTGCTGGTCACCGAGCCGACGGAGACGGCGACCGCGGCGGCGTGTGCTCATACGGCTGTATTGGCAGGTCGTCCGGAGAACGAGGCGCCGCTGCGGGAAGTGGGGCGGCTGTTCGGTCGTGTGGTCCACCTCGTGGACGCGGTGGAGGACCTCGACGAGGACACCGAGTCAGGCGTGTGGAATCCGCTGACCGCCACCGGGACGTCGCTCGAGGAGGCACGGCGGCTGTGCGACGACGCGGTGCTCGGGGTGCGGCTGGCGCTCGCGGACGTGTCGTTCCGCGACGGCAGGCTGGTCCACGCCCTGCTGGTGCACGAGCTGGAGCAGGCGGTGGTCCGCGCGTTCGGGCACCAGCACCGGCACGTGGGGCCCGGCGACGTGTACGACGGCAAGGGCGGCGGGCTGTGGCTGCCCCGCCTGCGCGTCCCGCCGCGCAGGCGGGGCCTTCTCCCCGGCTGCGGCATCGCGCTCTGGCAGTGCTGCACCTGCCAGCAGTGCTGCCGCGACCCGTGGCCGGGCCCGTGGTCCGGGGAGCACCACGACACCTGGTGCGACGGTTGCGACTGCTGTCCCTGCGACGGGTGCGGCGGCAGGGGCTGCGACTGCGACTGCTGAAACCGCCCCTGACCAGGGCGAACGAAAACTGTCGGTGCCCCGGCGTAGCCTGTTTCCGTGGCAATCGTGACTGCTAGCTCCGAGTTCCGGCCCATCGGTGACATCCCTCGCACCGACGGGCGATTCCGCATGGTCAGCGACTACCAGCCCGCTGGTGACCAGCCGGCGGCGATCGACGAGCTGGAGCGCCGGATCAGGGCGGGTGAGAAGGATGTCGTCCTGCTCGGCGCCACCGGTACCGGCAAGTCGGCCACCACCGCGTGGCTGATCGAACGGCTGCAACGGCCCACGCTGCTGATCGCCCCGAACAAGACCCTGGCCGCCCAGCTGGCCAACGAGCTGCGGGAGTTCTTCCCGGACAACGCGGTCGAGTACTTCGTCAGCTACTACGACTACTACCAGCCCGAGGCGTACGTCCCGCAGACGGACACCTACATCGAGAAGGACTCCTCGATCAACGAGGACGTCGAGCGGCTGCGCCACTCCGCCACGTGGAGCCTGCTGTCGCGCCGCGACGTCGTGGTGGTCGCGTCGGTGTCCTGCATCTACGGCCTGGGTTCGCCGCAGGAGTACCTCGACCGGACCATCGCGCTGACGGTGGGCGAGGAGGTCGACCGGGACACGTTGCTGCGCGCGCTCGTCGACACCCAGTACACCCGCAACGACGTGTCCTTCACCCGCGGCACGTTCCGGGTGCGCGGCGACACGGTGGAGATCATCCCGGCCTACGAGGAACTCGCGGTCCGCATCGAGTTCTTCGGCGACGAGGTCGAGGCGCTGTACTACCTGCACCCGTTGACCGGCGACATCGTCAAGCAGGTCGACACGGTCCGCATCTCCCCGGCGACGCACTACGTCGCGGGCCCGGAGCGCATGGAACGCGCGATCAAGGGCATCGAGGAGGAGTTGGAGCAGCAGCTCGCCAAGATGGAGAAGCAGGGCAAGCTGCTGGAGGCGCAGCGGCTGCGCATGCGCACCCAGTACGACATCGAGATGATGCGCCAGGTCGGCTTCTGCTCCGGCATCGAGAACTACTCGCGGCACATCGACTGGCGTGGCCCCGGCACCGCCCCGGCCACCCTCCTGGACTACTTCCCGGAGGACTTCCTGCTGGTCATCGACGAGTCCCACGTGACGGTGCCGCAGGTCGGCGGCATGTACGAGGGCGACATGTCCCGCAAGCGGACCCTCGTCGAGCACGGGTTCCGCCTCCCGAGCGCGATGGACAACCGCCCGCTCACGTGGGAGGAGTTCCAGGACCGCATCGGCCAGACGATGTACCTGTCCGCCACCCCGGGCCCGTACGAGATGGGCCAGGCGGGCGGCGAGTTCGTCGAGCAGGTCATCCGCCCGACGGGCCTGATCGACCCCGAGGTCGTCGTGAAGCCCACGGAGGGCCAGATCGACGACCTGGTCCACGAGATCCGGGTCCGCGCGGAACGCGACGAACGCGTCCTGGTCACGACGCTGACGAAGAAGATGGCGGAGGACCTCACCGACTACCTGCTGGAGCTCGGCATCCGGGTCCGCTACCTGCACTCCGAAGTGGACACGCTGCGCCGCGTCGAACTGCTGCGGCAGCTGCGGCTGGGCGAGTTCGACGTGCTCGTGGGCATCAACCTGCTCCGCGAGGGCCTCGACCTCCCGGAGGTCTCGCTGGTGTCCATCCTCGACGCGGACAAGGAGGGCTTCCTCCGCTCGGGCACGAGCCTGGTGCAGACGATCGGCCGGGCGGCGCGGAACGTGTCGGGCCAGGTCCACATGTACGCGGACCGGATCACCGACTCGATGCGGCACGCCATCGACGAGACGAACCGCAGGCGCGCGAAGCAGATCGCGTACAACACCGAACGCGGCCTCGACCCGCAGCCGCTCCGCAAGAAGATCGCGGACATCCTCGACCGCGTCTACACCGAAGCGTCCGACGGCGAAGAGGTCCCGATCGGCGGCTCGGGCCGCAACGCCTCGCGCGGCCGCCGCGCCGCGGGCGAGCCGGGCGGCCGCTCGTCGGGGGTCTACGTCAAGGAAAACGTGGGCTCCATGGCCCGCTCGGAGCTGGCCGACCTGGTACAGCAGCTGACCGACCAGATGATGAACGCCGCCCGCGACCTGCAGTTCGAACTGGCGGCCCGCCTCCGCGACGAGATCGCCGACCTCAAGAAGGAACTTCGTGGGATGGATGCCGCCGGTGTGAAGTGAGTCGTTCAGACGCGGGACGCGTCAGCGAAATGTGGGGCCGGTGAACCGGCCGGCCAGGAAATGCGCGAAGACAGCCGACGGATCACCGGCGACGTAGGTGTTCTGCAGGAACTTCAGCACGTGCTCGCCATCGCTCGTGCGGATGGTCATCCGGCCCCGGCCCAGCACGAGCTTGCGGTACTCCGCCGAGATGATCTGGTCCCAACGCACCAACGTCTTGCGCGGCGACGCGAGCAGCCCGTCGACACCGTTGCGCAGCACTTTCTCGACGAAGGGACTGCCGTAGATCTCGTTGACACGAGCAGCACCGACGATCGCACCTCCGGCCGCGCCAAGACTCACACCGGCCGCCAGGCCCACACCCTGCGCGATGCCGATCGCTCCGGCCTTGCCGGACACGACGGCCTTGTGGATCACCACGCCCTGACCGAGAACGACGACGATCCGTCCCATCCCCGCCGGCGCCCACGCAGCGAGAACCACATCAGGCTGCGGCCTTTCCACCGATTCCATTTCACCCTCCGAGATGAGCCCGGCCAACGGCCGGGGCGCGAAGCCTACGTGACGAGACGGGACCCAGGCGGGCCACTCGTGCCCCAGCGGCGGGTCGGGCGGAGGCCGACCTCGTCTGCTCAGGACACCAGCGCACCGGGCATGGTGGACGAATAGCGTTGTGGTTTCGCGTCCCGGGCCAGGTTTCCTTCGCGTACCGTGACCGGGACCTGGCCCAGCAGACTGCGCACCGCCGCCCCCACCGCCGCCGGGTCCGCTGTTCCGTGTGTTTCCACCCTCACCGCGCCCTGTTCGTCCTGGTGTAGTTGCCATGCGGCCAGGGCCAGCGGGGACAGCACGTGTGTCAGCTCGATCGAGTTCACCCACCTTCCGTTCGCCGCCCGGTAGCGGACCGGGTCTCTGCCTTCCAGGCCCGTCAGTACCGGTTCGCCGTTGTCCCACTCCAGGGCGGCCTGGTCGCCTGTTCTGTAGCGCAGCAGCGGCAGCAGCGGGTTCTCCCCGCACGTCACCGTGATCTCGCCGCGTTCGCCTGGCGCGCACGGGTTGCCTTCTGGCGTCAGGATTTCCACGTGCAGCTTTCTCGGGAGCAGCCGGTGCGGGCCGTTGCCGGGGCGCCACGCGATCAAGCCCGCCTCCGTGATGCCGTACAGGTCGATCACCGGGCAGCCGAAGCGGTCCGACAGCAGTGTCCGCAGGCCCGAACCCAGCGCCATCGCGCCGCTCAAGATCGCTTTGGGGCGGGTGGTCAGCGGTAGCGTCGCCAGGCTGGCCAGTGAGATCGGGTTGCCCGTGTACAGCTCCGGTGCGCACGCGTCCAGGAACGTCGTCCGGTCCGACGGGGTGTGCCAGCCGGACTCGTGCAGGTTCACCTTCACCACACCCGCACCATCCAGATAGGACGACACCGACGCGAACTGGTATGCCACCGGCTGGTCGTACACGTTCACCAGCGACACCCTCGACGTGCCGCCGGTCAGCTGGATGTTCAGGGACGACAACAGGTACTGCATCACCGGTAGGTCCAGCGCGCAGAACTCCGGGGTCATCGGCACCGTCGCCGCCGGGCCTCGTGACCCCGACGTGCGGTAGACGATCAACTCCGACAGGTCCGCGTCGTCGGGGACGTGGGCCTCCGCGTGGGACAGCAGGTCGTGCCGGTCGGTCGTCGGCACCTCCGCCAGGGACGTCGGGGTCGGCTTGTTCCGGTAGCGCGGCACCGTCGCGTACACCCGCTCCACCAGCGGCATGATCCAGTCCTCGGGCGGGTGGCCCATCGCCAGTTGGGACCGGTACGCGACCAGGTTGTCCCGTGCCTTCGCCGACAGGCGGTCGCCGCACGCGTGGTTGTAGCGCGGGGCGCACGGGTGTGTGCGCAGCCGGTCCAGCATCACCTCGGCGGCAGGGGTCATCAGCGGCCACCGTTCCTCGTCGGTCAGCGCGGTCGCCGCCATCGGTTCGTAGTCGGCCACCGGGTAGTCCACGTGTGTCATACCTGGCTGTACCTCGCCGCCGCCTCCTTGGCCCGCTGTTCCTCCATGGCCTTGCGTACGGCGGCCGCTCGTTCCTCCGCGGCCCTCGCCGCCACCAGCACCTCCTGGCGGCGCACGCTGTCCACCGTGGACAGGCGGTCCGCGGCCTGTTCCGCCGACTCGCCCGCCGGGGACAGCGACAGGGCCCGCAGTGCCAGCCGCGCCAGCTCCTCGCGGCGGTCCGGGTCCTGCACGAACCGCGCCGGGTCCACCAGACGCGACAGCTTCAGCAGTTCGGGCGCGGTCAGCCACCGCGTCAGCACGGCCGGGCCGCGGCCCAGCAGATCCGGGTCCGCGAGCAGCCAGCACGCCACCAGCAGCACGCGGCGCCACCGCGGCTCGTCCGCCTCGAACCGTTCCGCCTCGCGCGCGTCCAACGGCCGCCCGCCCGCCATCAGCAGCACGTCCGACACCACCGCGGGCACCGCGACGCTCGCCGGGTCGGCGAGGAAGTCCTGCGGCGTGTCCGCCAGCCTGCGCGTCAGCCGTGCGACGGGCACCTCGGTCACCGGTCGCTCCTCTCGTAGGTCCGCCTGCTGAACGTGGCCGCGAAGTCGACGAGCTCCGCCCAGCTCGTCACCTTGTGCACGTCCCAGCCGTGCGCCAGCGCGGTGATCCGCTCGCGTTCCTTCTCCGACCGCAGCAGCAACAGCAGCGTGCCGCCCGCGCCCGCCGCCTCCAGTGCCTTCGCCGAGATCACCGCGCCCGGCGTGCCGTGTTCGTCCGGCGGGCGGAACATCGTGTCCACGCCGTCGTCGGAGATCACCACGATGTGCGTCGGGCGGTCGCGGTCGCGGTAGGTGTCGCGCAGTACGTGCAGCGGGAACGCCGTCGCACCACCGAAGTAGCCGGTCAGGATGGACAGCACGGCCCGCTCGTCACGGACGAACCCGTCGGTGCTCGTGAACTGGTTCGTGCCGCTCCACAGCGTCGCCTGCACCCGTGCGCCGACCCGCAACGCCGACAGCGCGAGGATCGCGCCCGCCAGCGCCAGGAACGACTCGTGCCGCGCCGGGTTGGGGATCGAGCCCGACGAGTCCACGTAGATGTCCAGGTCCACGGGTTGCCTGTCCCGCCGGTCGCCCTCGACCGTGCCCGCCAGTCGCTGCACGGTCGTCACCCCGGGCACCACCACGGGCGAGCGCAGCGTGGTCGCGAGCCAGTCCACCGCCTCCACCGGCTCGCCGACGTCCCACTGGCCGAGCCCTTCCGGCAGCGGCTCGGTCGACAGCGGCGTGGTCCGCACCGGGAAACGCACCAGGTGGGGGAGCGCCCGCTCGCGGTAGTAGCGCGCCGCCGCCTCCTGCTCCGACACGTCCAGCCCGAGCTGCCGCAACAGCTGCCCGTACTCGAACGGCTGCCGGTACTGGCCGCCGGACGGCGGGCCGTCCTGGTCCGTGACCGGCTCGGCCGCGTACTCGTTGACCTTCGGGTCGAGCGCCGGGTGCAGGATCTCGCCGTCGTCGCGGCTCGCCAGGCCGGGGATCTGCGCGTTCTCGTCGACGACACCGACGCACAGCAGCCGCCGCATGCGCTCCGTCGCCTCCTGGACCGACTGCTCCAGGTAGCGCAGGCACAGCGCCGCGAACCCGCCAGCCCCGCCGAGCCAGTCGGTCGCGTACACGCGCGCGAGCTTCGCGCCGAGCTGGGCGTCGCCCTCCGCCGCCGCGTCGACCTCGCCCGCGACGAGCATGCCGGCCGGCAGTGCCCACAGGATCTCGAAGATCCGCTGGTAGAACGTCCACAGTGGATCGTCCGAGCCGCGCATCCGCTGGTACACCTGTGCCATGCGCAGGCCTCTGCTGCGTTGCAGCCGGTCGTTGATCAGCAGGTCGGCGTACATGTTCTGGATCAGCGGCGCGTGCTGTTCCAGCCCGGGCAGGCCGCGGCGGACCCGCGCGAGCAGCCTGCCCTGGTCGGCGAGGTCGGCCGGGCACAGCACGTGGTGGCCGACCTCGTGGGCGAGGACCTCGAGGGGCATGTCCGCCAGCCCGAGCCGGGTGACCGCGGCGAGGTCGATCATCACCTGCCGGTCGTACAGCGAGAACGCCGCGAACGAGCCGGTCAGGCCCGCCTCGGCGGCCGCCGCCGTGGACGCGAACAGGTCGGGGTCGTGCAGGTTGACGAACGGGCCCCACGCCCGCAGCGCGTCCGGCCAGCGGGTCCGCCACGTCTGCGCGAGGTCCATCAGCCCACCGTCCGGGCCACGAACAGGATTCCGTGCGTCCACGGGGTGGTCGCCGCGAGCGTGCCGTCCGCGCTGGCCCAGCCCGTGGCGTCGGCCAGCTCCGGCAGCTCCAGCGACGCGCCGCTGGCCGTGTCGACGACCACGCCACCCGCCTTGAGCACGAGCGGGCCCACGTCACCCGGCCCGGCGGGCAACGACGTGACCCGGCCGAGGCTCACCCCGAACCGGTCCGCGAAGACCCGCCACGCGTCCGCGCCGTCGGTCGCGTACCACCGACCGTCCGATGTGGACACCGTGGGCGGGCGGCGGAACGTGCCGCCGAACCCGCGGAAGCCGCCGACCCGTCGCGCCAGCAACAACGCCGAGGACTCCTGCCCGGTGAGCGCGGGGTCCAGCCACGGGTCCGCCGCCAACCGTGCTAGGTCCACAGTGGACGACGTGCCGAGCGCGATCCGCACCAGGGCCTCGGGCAGCCGGGCCGCGGTCGCCAGCGCCGAGGTCCGCAGTTGGGCGAGCCCGCGCCGCCACGCCGCCACCGCACCCGCGTCGAGCAGTTCGGAAACGTTTGCGGTGTGCCGGCTCAGCTCGAGCATCGTGTCGAGCCAGCCGTCGGGGTCGCCGGTCGGGGAGACGTCGAGGTGGTGCACCGCGTTCACGACCGCGAGCGGCAGCCTGCGCGGTTGCGCCGCCACCAGCCCGGGCACGGCCGGCAGGAACCGCCGCAGCCCGGCGGCGACCGCGCCGGACGAGCCCAGCCGCCCCCGTGCCGCGAGCGCGAGCGACAGCTCCACCAGCGCGTCGCACACCGGCTCCGGGTCGTCGGGCACGGCGTCGACGATCGGCCCGACGACGTCCCGCAGGTGCGCGAGGAACTCCTGCGGGTCAAGGCCCTTCGTGTGGTGGCGGGCGAGGCGGAACTGCTGGTTGTACCGCTCGCGGCGCGCGGCCAGAACGGTGTGGAACGGGCTCAGCGCTTCCACCGCAACCACGTCCGGTAGTTGACGTACCGCTGGTGCAGGTACTTGAGCGCGAGCGCGTCGTCGTAGACGTGCCCGTACAGCTTGCGGCCCGCGCTCCACTCGGTGAGCAGCCCCTCGATCTTCGCGAGCCGGGCGGTGACCGTCTGCTCGTCCAGCCCGTCGAGGCCGTCGGCGAACTCGGTGAGCAGCTCGCCGACCGGGTCCTGCACGTCGAGGTCGAGCCGGTCGTACTCGGCGCAGGCGCGGTCGAACAGGTGCCGGATCCAGCTGACGCGGTCGGTGCGGTAGGCCTGGTTGCCCGGGTCGTCGAAGGCGGGGTTGGTGTCGTCGGCGCCCAGCTTGTCGTGCAGCACATAGGGCAGGACCGCGCGCAGGTCGTCGAGGCCGACCTCGTCGCGGTCACGGAAGTAGGCGAGCGCCTTCGCGTAGTGCAGGACGCTCTGCAACGCGCGGACCGACAGGCCGCCCGTGGTCTGCGCGCCGATGTCGGCGATGCGGTCGCGCCCGGTCTCGCCCGCGGCCAGCAGGTGCGGCTCCACACCGGCGAGCTTCGCGGTGTCCTTCGTGCGGTACTCGAACTGCTCGCCCGCCGGTTCGAGCAGCTCGAACTGGGCGGAGAAGAACTCGAGGCGGCGGCGCACCGCGTCCGGCAGGCGGACGCGGAGGATCTCGTTCGACATCCGGTCGTGCTCGTCCTGCGAGAACACGATCTCCTCCGGCACCAGCTCCTCCGGTTTGAGGCGCTGCTCGACCCGCGCGACCAGCTCGCCGAGGAAGCGGGAGTTGAACGCGAGCGCGTGCACCACCACGTCGATGCGGTCGCGCAGCGCCTCGATGACCTGGTAGGTGCCGCCGCCCGCGTCGTCGTTGGCCGTGAGGTACCAGGCGGAGTCGGCGGACTCGTAGATCTGGTCGAACACCTCCGCGTACCCGTCGGACATCAGCGTGAGCAGCGCGGACTGCGTGCGCGTCGGGATGCGGTTGTACTCGTCGATGATCTTCACGCGCATGGACAGCCAGCTGCGCCACGCGATGTCGATGTCCTGGGCGCGCTCGGCCTTGATCAGGTCGGCCGGGAGCGGGGTGCCGAGGAGGTCGGAGATCGTGAGCTGCGGGTGGCCGTGCTGCATCGCGCGCCGGACGTCGCGCAGGGGGTAGCCGGCGAGCACGCCCATGAGGATGGCGCTGGCGGTCTTGCCGCGGCCGGGCCCGCCCACGAGCAGGCACCGGCGGCGGACGGCGAACGTCAGCAGCGGGATGAGCACGAAGCTGGAGTAGCTCTGCCCGCTCGGGAGGGTCAGACGAGCCTTCGTGTCACCGAGCGTGACCGACGGGGAGGGGCCGTCGGAGAACTCCATGTCGTAGTGCGGGCTGATGATCGCGTGGTTGACGATCCAGAAGTACGCCTGGCGGAGCTTCTCGTCGAGCGGCAGCGTGCCGGGCGCCGGGCCGGTGCCCAGCGGGGTCTCGTACAGGGCGGCGACGTCGAAGTCAGGTTCGTGCGGGGCGCCGCCCGGGAGGGTCGGCGCCTGCGAGACCTGCCGGTACGCGGCTGGGGGAGCGTCCACGAGGCACATCATGCCCAATGGGACTGGCCAGGGCGGGAAGATGGCCAGGTTCGGTACGCTCCGGCGAATGGGTGAGCGGACGGCGGGCGACGGACGGTCCGGGTACTGGTTCCCGCTGGCGTTGCTGGGGTTCGGCATGCTGGCGCTGCTCGTCTGGGACAGCGTGCCCACCACCGAGGACGTCGGCTGGTTCGCCTACGCCCCGGAGTCGGCCGGCCCCGGGATGTCCCAGACCGTGCTGACCGCCGTCGCCTACCACGACTCCCCGGTGCCGCTCCTCGCGACCTACCCCGATCTGTCCGGGCGATGGCTGGTGCTGCTCACCGCGTGCCTGGTGGGGACGGTCGCCTGGTACGCCGTGCGTGCCCGGCGGGCCGGGCGCTCCGTGCGGGGGCACGTGGCGGTGGCGTTGGGCGCCAGTGCGGCCATCTGGGTCTGCTACGCCATCGCGGGGATCGCCGACGCGACCGTCAGGCCGGGGGAGCCGGTCCCGTCGATCTGGCTGCCGCTGGTCGTGCTCGGGGTCCTGGCCGGGGCGTACTCCCGGCTCGGTGCGCGGCGCCGGACCGCCGCGGTGATCAGCATCGCCTGCCTCGGTGCCGGAGTCGCCGTCGTGCTGGGTGCCTGGGCGCCTGGACTGCTCGCCCCGGTCCTCATCGCCGCGGGGCTGTTGGCGCTGGCCCGGTACGAGCGCAGCCGCCTCGTCGTGGGGGTGGCGTGCCTCGTGCCCGTGGCGTTGCTCGTGGTCCCGGAGGGGACCCCGCGCACGCTGGTACCCGCGGTGGTGCTGCTCGCCGCCGCCATGGTGGCGCTGGCGCGCCGCGACAGCGAGCCCCTCCTGCGTTAGAACGGGAGGGTGACCCGGCCCATCGCACCTCTCCTCGTGGTGGCCGCCGCGCTGGTGTTCGGTGCGGCGGTCGTCGTCGGGTTCGCCTCGGTCACCGGTGACGTGGTCCGCGTGCTGGTGGCGGTCGCCGTGGCGGCGGTCGGGGTCGGGGTCCGCCTCCTGCCGGACGCCGACGGCACCGTGCGGACCGTCGGTACCGCGCTCGTCGCCGTCGGGGCCGGGCTGCTAGGGAGCGTCGCCGACCCCGACCTGGTCCGGTACGGGCTGCCCGCGCTCGTCCTCCTTGCGCTCGCCGCCACTGGGCCGCCGGTCTGGGCGTCTGGCGCGGGGGTGCTGGTCGTGCTCGCGGTCTCTCCCGTGCCCCTTCTGGCGATCCTGCCCGCCGTGGTCGTGGTGTTCGCGCCGAGGCGGGCCCGGTGGGGTGACTTCGCCGGTGCCGTCGCCGGGGCTGCCCTGCTCGGAGAGGTTTCCGTTGTCGCGGCACTGGTCGCCGCCGTGCTGCTCATGACGGCCGCGGTGCGCCGGGACCTCGTCACCGGGCTGCTCGCCGTGACCGTTCTCGTCACGCCGGAGCCCGCGCACGCGTGGCCGCTCGCGGGGATCGTCGTCCTCGCGCTCGTCGCGATCCGGTTTCCGCGCGTCCGGGACCTGGTCACGCGGGGGATCCGGCCCGCCTACGCCGCCGCCGGGGCCGCGGTCGTCGCCGCCAGTGGGCTCGTCGGGATCGCCCTGCAGGTGCAGGTCGGATGGCTCACACTCGTCACCGCGCTGGTCGCGGCCGCGCTCGGGCACTGGCTGCCCGTCCCGGCCGGGCCCGCGCTGGCCGTGGTCGCGCTCGTCGCGCTCGGGGTCGCGCGACCGTTCGACGCCCCCGTGCTCGACCTGCTCACCGTGCTCGTCGCCGTGCCGCTCCTGGTCCGGCACCCGACGCCACCGGTGTTCGCGGCCGCCGCGTTCCTCGTGCTCCGCGTCGTGCCGTGGGTGGACCCCGTCGTGCCGGTCCTGATCGTCGGTGTGGTGGCCGCGGCACTCGCGTTCGGGCGGACGACCGCGGCGATCGGGCAGGCGGTGGGGGCGGTGGTGCTCGGCGCGGTCGCGCTCGGGCCGACCGAGGTCCGTGAGCCGGCACTTCTGGTGCTGGTGTTCGCACTCGGCGTGTCGACCGGGTGGCGGCCGTCGGCCCCGCTGGCGGTAACCGCCGCACTAGCGCTGTACGTGCTGATGACGCCGGTCGACGCCCTGGCAGCCCCGCCATTGCTGGTGGCGGCCGCCGCACTCGCGACCTCCACCATCTTCGCAACGCGACGCGACCTAATGACACAGGTCCACTAACCCGCACCCCCAATCCACCAGCAAACCCGCGAGTCACGCGCACAAACACCGCGAGTCGCGCTCCTGAACGCAGCGAGTTGTGTGTTTCGTGCAGGTGCGGCTGGGGTGTGTGTGCACGAGATCGACGACTCGGTGTGTGTGGGGGCGTGACTCGCGGTGTTCTGGGGCGTGACTCGCGTTGTCTGACTTCGCGCGAGTCGCGCTCCTGGGCGTAGCGAGTTGTGTGTTTTGTGCTGGTGTCGTTGGGGTGTGTGTGCACGAGATCGACGACTCGGTGTGTGTGGGGGCGTGACTCGCGGTGTTCTGGGGCGTGACTCGCGTTGTCTGACTTCGCGCGAG
>NZ_JBITMQ010000015.1:38762-133261 GCF_044466355.1 Actinophytocola sp. NPDC049390 | reverse complement strand
AGTCGCGCTCCTGGGCGTAGCGAGTTGTGTGTTTTGTGCTGGTGTCGTTGGGGTGTGTGTGCACGAGATCGACGACTCGGTGTGTGTGAGGGCGTGACTCGCGGTGTTCTGGGGCGTGACTCGCGTTGTCTGACTTCGCGCGAGTCGCGCTCCTGGGCGTAGCGAGTTGTGTGTTTTGTGTAGGTGTCGGTGGCGTGTGTGTGCACGAGATCGACAACTCGGTGTGCCTGGGGGCGTGACTCGCGGGGTTATTTGTGGAGGTCGGGGAAGTCTTCTTCTCGGTATTCGTCTGGGGATCGGGTTTCCGGGGTGGCGTGTTCGCGGCTGCGGAGTTCTACGCGGCGGATCTTGCCGGAGATGGTCTTCGGCAGTTCGGTGAACTCCAGGCGGCGGATCCGCTTGTACGGGGCCAGGTGCTCGCGGGCGAAGGCCAGGATGGAGCGGGCCGTGTCGGCGTCGGGGGCGTGGCCGGCGGCCAGCACCACGTACGCCTTCGGCACCGCCAGGCGGATCGGGTCCGGTGCCGGGACGACCGCGGCCTCGGCCACCGCCTCGTGCTCGATCAGCACGCTCTCCAGCTCGAACGGCGAGATGCGGTAGTCCGACGCCTTGAACACGTCGTCCGCGCGGCCCACGTAGGTGATGTAGCCGTCCGCGTCGCGGGCGCCGACGTCGCCGGTGTGGTAGTAGCCGTCGCGCATCACGTCGGCCGTGCGCTCCTCGTCGTCCGCGTAGCCGGTCATCAGGCCGACCGGGTGGCGCGACAGGTCGATGCAGATCTCGCCCTCGTCGCTGGGTACGCCGTTCGCGTCGAGCAACGCGATGCCGAACCCGGGCAGCGGACGGCCCATCGACCCCGGTTTCACCGGCTGGCCCGGGGTGTTCGCGACCTGCACCGACGTCTCGGTCTGGCCGAACCCGTCGCGGATCGTCACCCCCCACGACCTGCCGACCTGCTCGATCACCTCGGGGTTGAGCGGCTCGCCCGCCCCGACCACCTTGCTCGGCGGCGTCTTCAGCACCGTCAGGTCCGCCTGGATCAGCATCCGCCAGACCGTCGGCGGCGCGCAGAACGACGTGATGCCGCACCGGTCCATCACGTTCATCAGCCCGACCGCGTCGAAACGGTTGTAGTTGTACAGGAACACCGTGGCCTCGGCGTTCCACGGCGCGAACACGTTGCTCCACGCGTGCTTCGCCCAGCCCGGCGACGAGATGTTGAGGTGCACGTCGCCCGGCTCGAGACCGATCCAGTACATCGTGGACAGGTGGCCGACCGGGTACGACACGTGCGTGTGCCGCACCAGCTTGGGCCGCGCGGTCGTGCCCGAGGTGAAGTACAGCAGCAGCGCGTCGTCCGCCCCGGTCGCGCCGTCCGGCGTGAACACGGCGTCGGCGCTCTCGTGGTCGGCGAAGTCCAGCCAGCCGTCGACCGGCTCACCCACGGCGATACGGGTGTATTGCCCTGGCACGTCCGCGAACTTCTCCGCGTCGACCGACCGCACCACCACGTGCGCGGCCCGGCCGCGGTCCACGCGGTCCCGCAGGTCGGCGGCACCGAGCAGCGTGGACGCGGGGATGATCACGGCCCCGAGCTTCATGGCCGCGAGGATGGTCAGCCACAGCTCGCCCTGGTTGCCGAGCATGAGGATGAGCCGGTCGCCACGCTTGACGCCGCCCGCGCGCAACCAGTTGGCCACCTGGTTCGACCGCCGCGAGACGTCCGCGAACGTCCACTTCAGCTCGCTGCCGTCCTCCTCGACGATCCACAGCGCGAGCCGCGACGCGGTCGGTTCCGTCGCGGCGACGGCGTCGAACCAGTCGATCGCCCAGTTGAACTCGGTCAGGCTCGGCCATTCGAACTCCGCGCTCGCGCGGGCGTAGTCCGTCCGGTGTTCGAGGAGAAAGTCCCGTGCCGCGCGGAACGTCTCGGTGGCTGCGCTGCTCACCCTCGCTGTCCTCCTACCTTCCGTTGAACTTCGGTGCCCGCCGCTCGAGGAAGGCGGCCACCGCCTCACCAAGATCCTCACTCGGCAGGAACGCCGCGTTCCACGCGGACACGTACCGCAAACCCTCGGCGACCTCGGCCTCCCGCCGGTGACCGAGCACGTCCTTCACCCCGGCCACCACCAGCGGCGGGTTCGCCGCGATGTCGGCGGCCAGCTCCCGCGCGGCGGCCAGCACCGCCTCCTGGTCCGGGTGGACGTCGTTGACCAGGTTGATCTTCTCGGCGCGGGCGGCGTCGATGTCCTTGCCGGTGTACGCCAGCTCGCGCAGGTGCCCCTCGCCGACGATGCCGGACAGGCGCTGGAGGCTGCCGAGGTCGGCGACGATCGCGACCTTGACCTCACGCACGCTGAACTTGGCGTCCGCGCTCGCCAGCCGGATGTCGGCGGCCGCGATCACGTCCACCCCGCCGCCGATGCACCACCCGCTGATCGCGGCGATCACCGGTTTGCGGCACTCGGCGACCGCCGTCACGGCCCGCTGCAGCGACCGGATCTCGTCGAGGAAGTCCGTGCGCGGCCTGGCGAGCGACTTGTCGCCGAGCATGGGCGCCCAGCTGCCGGACATGGCGGGCAGGTCGAGGCCGTAGGAGAAGTTCGCGCCGCTGCCGGTGAGCACGATCGCCCGGACTGCGTCGTCGCGGTCCAGTTCGCCGAACACCTGGGGCAGCTCGCGCCAGAAGTCGGGCCCCATGGCGTTGCCCTTGCCGGGCCCGAGCAGCGTCACCTCGGCGACACCGTCCCCGATGTCGACCTTGAGCGAAACCAGGTTGTCGGTCATGCGGCCCCTCACCCGTTCAGTCGGCCCCGATTCTTACTCGCAGTATGTCCTACCAGGGCGCGTGGTTCGCCCGATCGTGTCGGCCCGGGTTTGGCAGTCTGAACCGGCTTGGGCATTACCGTCCGGAGCAGGCGGATTTCACGTTAAGGAGGGCGCGCATGACACGTGAGAACGTGATGTCGACGCCGATCTTCGACCAGTTGCTGCGCGAGATGGCGCAGCGGGCGGAGCCGCGTGCCACGCCGCGGGAGCAGGCCGCCGAGGAGTCCGAACCGCAGGCGCCGGCCCCGGGAAGACGACGCCACCGGGCGGAGTGACCGTTCCCGGCACGAGTTCGACACAGCGGAGCGTCAGGTCTCGCGGAACGTCGCCACGAAACGCGGGGCGAGCCAGGGTTTGCGGCCCCACGCCACGAGTTTGCCGGTGAGCGCCGCGCGCGTCCGGCCGAGGTGACCGAAGCTGGTCAGCAGGAACGCGGCGGGGTCGACGGAGAAGTGTCAGGTCGCACCGCAGGGGACGACCGCGTTCGACGGTGGTGACGTCGTCGTGGATGCGGATGGTCCAGTCGTGGCTGCCGCGCACGTGCAGGTGGTAGGTCCCGGTGGCGGCGCGGGCCGCCGTGGGGTCGGCGAACTGGATCACCGCGGGGACGAGCCCGTGGACGCACGCGGCGGCCTGGTCCTTGGCGAGGGGCACGGACGGCCCGTCGCCTGTGCGAGGTCCAGGCCGTGCATCAGCAGTTCGGTGAGCATGATGGCGCCGAGCCCGGCGGACGTGTGCGGACAGGCGAAGTACCACGTCGGCCGGTCGCCGTCGGGGCCCAGCACGTCGAGCAGCACGCCGACCTCGCTGGTGAGGAGGTCGGCGAGCGCGCCCGGATCCCGTTCCGGCACCTCCGCGAGCGCCCGCCGGTTGTCCTCGGCCAGCGAGTCCGGCAGCCGGCGTGACCTGCGGACCATGCCCCGGTACCGCCGGGCGACGCTGACCAGGTGCGCTCCCGTCTCGGCCGCCGACCAGTCGACCCTGGCGAGCGGCAGGTCACCGGTGGGCACCGCGCGCAGCAGCTCGCCGACCCTCGTGGTGGTGGCGACGATCTCGCCACGCAGCTCCTGCCATTCCACGGCGGCCCCCGCGTCGGGTCGGTCCTCGGCTCATGCCGGGCACCGGCTCATCACGTCAGTATCCCTCGCCGATGTGATCCGGCGCACTGTCGGCGTAAGACTTCCGGCACCGCGATCTGAGGCAATGCCCGATGTGCCGGGCGGCCGTGACGACGACCATGGGTCGCGACGGGCAGGGAGCGCGACATGATCGCCGGAACGATTCACGGGTATCCGTTGCAGGACAGCGAACAGGACTGGCCGCCGCTGCCGGAGCGCGAGCTCGGGCCGCTGCACCGGGCCGTGCTGGCCGCGCTCGGACCGCTCGACGGACAGCGGCTGCTGGACGTCGGCTGCGGGGTCGGGTTGTTCCTGTGCGCCGCCGAGCAGCGGGGAGCGCTGGTCGCGGGCACGGACACCGCGGTGGAGCGGCTGGAGATCGCGCGGTGGGCGCTCCCGGACGCCGACCTGCGGGTCGGTGGACTCGTCGAACCCGGGGACGCGCTGCCGTTCGACACCGGCACGTTCGACGTTGTGACGACGGGGGCGTCGGTGCACAACGGGACGGACCGGGCGGCGGTGCTGACCGAGTTGGTGCGGGTGGTCCGCCCCGGCGGGCGGGTCGCGGTCGGCGGATGGGTCCGGCCGGCGGGCTGCTGGGCCGAGACCTTCGCGGGCCACCTGCGCCGGCTCGACCTCCTCGCGCCCGCGACCGGTGCGGACGAGGGGCTCGACGGGGCGTTGCCCGCCCGTGGCCTCGCCCTGCTGCGCACGGGCGAGGTGCGGTGCCAGGCCACCTACCCGAGCGTCGGCGCGGCGTGGACCGCCATGCTCGGCAGCGAACCGATACTGCGGGCGGTCCGGCTCGTGGGGGAGTCACCGGTGCGGGCCGCGTTCACCGAATCGGTCGCGGACGCGGTGACATCGGACGGTGTCGTCCACCTGCCGAAATCGTTCCGCTACGTAGTTGCCTCGACCCCGGTTTCCACCATGTGGGCACTTCATAACGAACCGGATAACGAATCTCGCGCCAGAGGCGAAAGGCCTATCGGGAGGAACTGATCCGAACAGGCAGCGAGGACATGGCTGAGACGAGCAGGACCAGGACGTCATCACAGCTACCCACCGCACAGGGTCGTGTCGTGTGGTGCCAGGGACACGCCTACGTGCGGGAGAACGCGCGCTGGGTCGGTGTGGACGACAAGGGGCGGCCGAGGTCGTTCACCGACGCGGACCTGCGCCGCCGTGGGTGGAGCCTGACCCGAGGGGCGCGCTGACCGGCGAATACGCTGCGGGGCATGGCATCAGTGCCCGAGGAGCTGCCCGACCGGTGGCTCACCATCCCGAACCTGCTGAGCATCATCCGGCTCGCGCTGGTTCCCGTGTTCCTGTGGCTCCTCCTCGGCCCCAAGGCCGACGGCTGGGCGCTCGCCGTGCTCGTCTACAGCGGCGTGTCCGACTGGGCGGACGGCAAGCTCGCCCGCTGGCTCAACCAGGCCAGCAGGCTCGGCGCGATCCTGGACCCCGCCGCGGACCGGCTGTACACGCTCGCCACGGTCGTCGCGTTCGTGCTGCGCGACATCATCCCGCTCTGGTTCGCGCTGGTGCTGGTCGGCCGCGACCTCATGGTGGCCGTGTGCATCTGGGTGCTGCGCCGCAACGGGTTCGGGCCGCCGGAAGTCACCTACGTCGGCAAGGCCGCCACGTTCAACCTCATGTACGCCATGCCGCTGCTGCTGATCGCACAGGGCGGTTCGGACTTCGCCACGATCGCCCGTCCGGTGGCCTACGCGTTCGTCGTGTGGGGGAGCGCCCTGTTCGTCTGGTCGGGCCTGCTCTACCTCGTACAGACACGCATGGCACTGCGCGCACCACTGCCGACCCGGTCCATCTAAGCTTCGCCCAAACCAGAACCGCGGAGGAAGTCCAGTGACGCCGGAAGACCTGAAGTACACCGAAGAGCACGAGTGGCTCGCCACCACCGAAGGCACCACCGTGCGCGTCGGCATCACCGACTACGCCCAGGACCAGCTCGGTGACGTCGTCTTCGTCGAGCTGCCCAAGGTGGGGGAGAACGTGGACGCGGGCGCGCCGCTGGGCGAGGTCGAGTCCACCAAGAGCGTCTCGGAGATCTTCGCGCCGGTCTCCGGCGAGGTGACCGCGGTCAACACCGCGCTGGACGAGTCGCCGGAGCTGATCAACTCCGACCCGTACGGCGAAGGCTGGATCGTCGAGATCACGGTCGCCGACGTCGCCGCGCTGGACGAGCTCATGGACGCCGCGGCCTATCAGGCGCTGACCGACAAGTAGTCCGGGGAGGCAACTCCGGGCCCACTGATCGCGCACGGTAGGTTGACTAGGGAACGAGAAGCACCAGCAGGAGGAGAGCTCAGGTGAGCACCAACGACGGGCCCGGCGTGCCGCCGGAGCAGTCGCCGGAGCGGACTTCCGTGTTCCGGGCCGACTTCCTCGACGCCGAGGCAACCGAGACGCCGGCCCGCGAGCCTTCCGTCGCCGGTGTCGACGCTCTGCCGGCCGGTTCCGCTCTGCTGGTCGTCAAGCGTGGGCCGAACGCGGGTTCGCGCTTCCTGCTCGACCGCGACACCACGAGCGCGGGTCGGCACCCGGACAGCGACATCTTCCTCGACGACGTCACGGTTTCCCGCAGGCACGCCGAGTTCCGGCGTGAGGGCGGCGAGTTCGTGGTCATCGACGTCGGCAGCCTGAACGGCACCTACGTCAACCGCGAGCCGGTGGACCAGGCGGTTCTCGCGAGTGGCGACGAGGTGCAGATCGGCAAGTTCCGCCTCGTGTTCCTCACCGGCGCGAACGCGTCCTAGGGCCACAGCGGAGGTAGGCGTGACGGCGGCCGGGCGGTCGGCTGGCGGCCGGCTGAGCATCGGTGCGGTGCTCGGCCTGCTCCGCGAGGAGTTCCCGGACGTCACCGTTTCGAAGATCCGGTTCCTGGAGGCGGAAGGGCTGGTGCGGCCTGCTCGCACCGCCTCCGGGTACCGGCAGTTCACCCCCTCGGACGTGGACCGGCTGCGGTTCGTGCTGGCCGCACAGCGTGACCACTACCTGCCGCTCAAGGTCATCAAGGACCAGTTGGACGCGGCCGACCGCGCCGGCCGGCCACGCGTCCTGCGTGCGGTTCCTGCCGACGGGCTACCCGCCGCGGAGGACTTCGCCGACCGGCCGCTGCGGCGGATGACCCGCGAGGAACTCCTTGAGACAGCGGGTGTCGACGCGGCCACACTGGGTGAACTCGAGCAGTACGGGCTGGTCAAACCGGGTCCCGCCGGGCTGTACGACAACGAGTCGGCACAGGTCGCCTCGGTCGCGCGGGCCCTGGCCGGCTACGGCATCGAACCCCGGCACCTGCGGGGCTTCCGCGCGGCGGCCGACCGCGAGGTCGGCCTGGTCGAGCAGATCGTGGCTCCCCTGCGCGGGGACAAGGCGGACGAGGCGGTCCGTGAGCTGGCCGCGCTGTCCGTCGGGCTGCACACGTTGCTAGTCAAGGCGGGTTTGCGGCGCATCGCGGGGAAGTAAGCTGAAGATCAACTCGTTGGCACGATGTGGCATCGGCATCCGATCGATTCAGGATTGCACAAGCGTCGAAACCGGATGGCGGGTAGCGTCGATGCCAGCGATGAGCGATGCTCGAAGATGTGGTTGTACATCCTCGCTGAGCCAGTCGGAGGGAGGCGAACCCGATGAGCGAGATGCGAGTCGTGGGCGTGCGGGTGGAGTTGCCCGCCAATCAACCGATCTTGCTGCTGCGCGAAACCGAAGGTGAGCGATACCTCCCGATCTGGATCGGCTCCGTGGAGGCGACGGCCATCGCACTGGAGCAGCAGGGGGTGCGACCCGCGCGACCGCTGACACACGACCTGCTCAAGGACGTGATCGGAGCGTTGGGGCGAGAGCTCGAGCAGGTGCGGATCACGGACCTGCGGGAGGGCACCTTCTTCGCGGAACTCGTGTTCGACGGTGACGTGCGGGTGTCCGCGCGGCCGAGTGACTCCGTGGCCCTCGCGCTGCGGATCGGGGTCCCCATCCACGCGGAGGACGCCGTGCTCCAGGAGGCCGGGCTGATCATCCCGGACGAGCAGGAGGACGAGGTCGAGAAGTTCCGCGAGTTCCTCGACAGCGTGTCGCCGGAGGATTTCCGCGGCGCGGACACGTGAGACGGCACCACACAGATATCCGATCGGTAACGAAGGCTACACATCAGGTTTAGGTTTGCGACGCGCGCTCCCGCGCGTCGCGTTGACCCGGTCTCCCCGCCGACCTACCGTCGTATCGACGAGCCAACGGCTCGCGCGTGGCAGGAGACTGGAGGCAGGCGTGGTCGAGGAAGGTCCCGTCACCGGTGAGCAGGGCGAGCTGTTTCCGGACCAGTCCGGACCGGACGAGCTCGTCGGCTACCGCGGGCCCGCGGCTTGTCAGATCGCCGGCATCACATACCGCCAGCTCGACTACTGGGCGCGCACGGGGCTCGTCGCTCCGTCGATCCGTAGCGCGCACGGCTCGGGGTCGGCTCGGCTGTACTCGTTCAAGGACATCCTCGTACTGAAGGTCGTCAAGCGGCTGCTCGACACCGGGGTGTCCCTGCAGAACATCCGGGTCGCGGTGGACCACCTGCGTCGTCGCGGGGTGCGTGACCTGGCGAAGATCACCCTGTTCTCGGACGGGACGACGGTGTACGAGTGCACGTCGCCCGAGGAGATCGTGGATCTGCTGCAAGGCGGGCAGGGCGTCTTCGGGATCGCCGTGTCAGGTGCCATGCAGGAGATCAACGGGACGATTCACGAGTTCCCCGCCGAGCGGGCCGACGGTGGGGTCGTCGAGACCGTCGTCGACGACGAGCTGACCGCTCGCCGGAAGGCCCGAAACGCGGGCTGACCTGGGCCCTGGTTTTTCCTGCGTGCTGAAGGACCCCTTGACGTTCGTGACCTTGCGCGCTTCGGGGACCTGTCTGGGGGTACGCTACCGGCGTAGTCGCTGATCCCGCGCGGGAGAGACCGAGCCCCGGCTCGGCGCCGAAGGAGCAAATCCTCCCCGGAACCTCTCAGGCACCCGAACCGCGTGGAGTAGACGCCTCTGGAAAGCGGACCGGGTGACCGGGCCCGCCGAAGGTGCAAGTCCAGGTGATCTGGATGAAGCTCTCAGGCGCACGTCCTAGCGTGCACGGACAGAGGGGGAGGGCAGCAGTCCGCATGCCCACCCCACGCCCGGAGGCGCGCCGATGACCCAGGACCGGATTCCCCTTGCCGCCCTCGAGGACGGCACCCAGTTCGCCGACCGGCACATCGGGCCCCGCCCGGCCGAGCTGGCGCGGATGCTCGACGTGGTCGGTGTCGGGTCACTGGAGGAGCTGGTCGAGCGGGCCGTGCCGGACTCGATCCGGGAGGAGAACCCCGACCTCGGGCTGCCCGCACCCGCCTCCGAGGCGCAGGCGCTCGCCGAGCTGCGTGGGCTCGCCGCGAAGAACTCGCCGCTGACCTCGATGATCGGGCTCGGCTACTACGGCACCCTCACGCCGCCGGTCATCCTGCGCAACGTGCTCGAGTCGCCCGCCTGGTACACGGCCTACACGCCCTACCAGCCGGAGATCTCCCAGGGCCGCCTCGAGGCGCTGTTGAACTTCCAGACCATGGTCGCCGACCTCACCGGCCTGCCGCTCGCGAACGCGTCCATGCTCGACGAGTCGACCGCCGCCGCCGAGGGGATGACGCTCGTCCGGCGGGCCGGGAAGGCGAAGTCCGCGCGGTTCCTGGTCGACGCCGACACGTTCCCGCAGACCGTCGCGGTCATCGAGACGCGCGCCGAGCCGCTCGGGATCGAGGTCGAGGTCGTCGACCTGACCGACGGGCTGCCGGACGGGGAGTTCTTCGGGGTGCTCCTGTCGTACCCGGGCGCCGGCGGCGCGGTGCGTGACCACGCGGCGCTGATCGAGGCCGCGCACGACCGTGGCGCGCAGGTGGTCGTCGCGGCGGACATCCTCGCGCTGACCCTGCTGCGGCCGCCCGGGGAGATCGGGGCGGACGTCGTCGCCGGGTCCACCCAGCGGTTCGGGGTGCCGATGGGCTTCGGCGGCCCGCACGCCGGGTACCTCGCCGTGCGGCAGGGGCTGGAGCGGCAGCTGCCCGGCCGTCTCGTCGGGGTGAGCGTCGACGCCGACGGCAACCGCGCCTACCGGCTCGCGCTGCAGACCCGTGAGCAGCACATCCGCCGCGAGAAGGCCACCAGCAACATCTGCACCGCGCAGGTGCTGCTCGCCATCGTCGCCTCCATGTACGCGGTCTACCACGGGCCCGACGGGCTGCGGAACATCGCGACCCGCGCCCACCGGATGGCCGCCGTGTTCGCCGCCGGGCTGCGGCAGGGCGCGGTGACCGTGGTGCACGAGCACTTCTTCGACACCGTCCTGGTCGAGGTGCCCGGCCGGGCCGACGAGGTGGTCGCGAGCGCTCGCGACCGTGGCATCAACGTCCACCGCGTGTCCGCCGACCGGGTGTCGGTCTCCTGCGACGAGACCACCACACGCGACCACGTGCACAGGCTGTGGGCCTCCTTCGGGGTGGACGGTGACATCGACCAGCTCGACATCGACACCGAGGACGCCGTCCCCGGACAGCTGCGCCGCACGTCCGAGTACCTCACGCACCCCGTCTTCTCCACGCACCGCTCGGAGACCGCGCTGCTGCGCTACCTGCGTTCGCTGTCGGACAAGGACGTCGCGCTGGACCGGTCCATGATCCCGCTCGGGTCGTGCACCATGAAGCTCAACGCGACCGCCGAGATGGAGCCCATCACCTGGCCGGAGTTCGCACAGCTGCACCCGTTCGCGCCGGCCGGGGACGCCGCCGGGCTGCTGGACATCGTCGCCGACCTGGAGGACTGGCTCGCCCGCCTCACCGGCTACGACGCGGTCAGCCTGCAGCCGAACGCGGGCAGCCAGGGCGAGTTCGCCGGCCTGCTCGCGATCCGGGCCTACCACCGCGCCAACGGGCAGGGCGAGCGCGACGTCTGCCTGATCCCCGCGAGCGCGCACGGCACCAACGCCGCCAGCGCCGCCATGGCCGGTATGAAGGTCGTCGTCGTTCGCTGCGACGACAACGGGAACGTCGACCTCGACCACCTGCGGTCCACTGTGGACGCACACCGCGACGACCTCGCCGCGATCATGATCACGTACCCGTCGACGCACGGCGTGTACGAGGACACCGTGCGGACGGTGTGCGAGCTGGTGCACGACGCGGGCGGTCAGGTCTACGTGGACGGCGCGAACCTCAACGCGCTCATCGGGCTGGCGCGCTTCGGGAAGTTCGGCGCCGACGTGTCACACCTGAACCTGCACAAGACGTTCTGCATTCCGCACGGCGGCGGCGGTCCCGGCGTCGGGCCGATCGGCGTGCGGTCGCACCTCGCGCCGTACCTGCCGAACCACCCGCTGCAGCCGAAGGCGGGTCCGGCCACCGGTGTCGGACCGATCAGCGCGGCGCCGTGGGGCAGCGCGTCGATCCTGCCGATCTCGTGGACCTACGTGCGGATGATGGGCGGCGCCGGGCTGCGGCGCGCGACCATGACCGCCGTGGCCGCCGCGAACTACGTCGCGAAGCGCCTGAACGAGCACTTCCCGGTGCTGTACGCGGGCGAGGGCGGCTTCGTCGCGCACGAGTGCATCCTCGACCTGCGCGGCATCACCAAGGCCACCGGCATCACCGTCGACGACGTCGCGAAGCGGCTCGCCGACTACGGCCTGCACGCGCCCACGATGTCGTTCCCGGTGGCGGGCACACTGATGGTGGAGCCGACCGAGAGCGAGGACCTCGCGGAGCTGGACCGCTTCTGCGACGCCATGATCGCGATCCGCCGCGAGATCGACCGCGTCGGCCGCGGCGACTGGCCGCTGGAGGACAACCCGCTGCGCAACGCGCCGCACACGGCCGAGTCCATCGCGGGCAAGTGGGAGCACCCGTACAGCCGTGAGGAGGCCGTGTACCCGCAGGGCGCGACCGGGCCGAAGATCTGGCCGCCGGTGCGGCGCATCGACGGCGCCAAGGGCGACCGCAACCTCGTCTGCTCCTGCCCGCCCATCGAGGCCTATCAGTGACCTCACCCGACGGCACGGTCCTCGCGTACACCCGCGAGGGCGAGGGCCCTGCCGTCGTGCTCGTGGGTGGCGGTCTCGACGACGGCGCGGAGAACGCGTCGCTCGCGACCGCCTTGTCGCGGTGGTTCACCGTGTACAACTACGCGCGCCGCGGCCGGGGCGGCAGCGGCGACACCCAGCCGTACGCGCTGGAACGGGAGGTCGAGGACCTCGCCACCCTGATCGAGGCGGCGGGCGGCACGGCCCACGTCCACGGCGTCTCGTCCGGTGGTGCGCTCGCCCTGCGGGCCGCCGCGGCCGGTCTGCCGATCGACCGGCTGTCCGTGTACGAGGTGCCGTACGCGGTCGGCGAGGCCGCGGCGGTGGGCTGGCGTGAGTACGTGACACAGCTCGACGCCGCCCTCGCCATGGACGACCGGGACGCGGCGCTGCGGCTGTTCATGCGGCTCGCCGGCTCCGGCGAGGACGACATCACGGCCGCGGCCGGGTCGCCGATGTGGCCCGGACTGCTGAAGATCGCCCACACCCTGGGCTACGACGCGGCGTGCCTCGGCGACGGGACGCCACCCGCCGCCGAGCTGGCCCGCATCACCCAGCCGACCCTCGTCGCCACCGGCGGCGTGCCGGACCCGCACATGAGCGGTCTGCGGCCGGGCTACTTCGACGCGGCCGCGGACGCCATCGCCGCCCTTGTCCCCAACGCGACGCGGAAGGTCGTCGCCGGACAGTCCCATGTGGCCGATCCGGCGACGATCTCCGTGGTGCTGAAGGACTTCTTCACCGGCTGACCGCGGTCAGCAGAGTGCGGTCTCCGCCGCTTTCCACACGTTCGCGGCCCGGCCGTCCGCCAGCCGCCCGTTGACGACGACGAACACCGAGCGGCCGTCCTCCGTGACGGCGGTGAACGTGTCGTAGCCGGGCAGGTTCCCCGCGTGTCCCCACGCGGTACCGCCGCAGGGCAGGGAGATCTCGCCGATGCCGAGGCCGTAGTCGTACCCCGCCGCCTCGACGGTCGTGCGCATCTCCCGCAGCAGGTCGGGGCGCAACACCTTGCCGGACAACAGGGCCCGCACGAACCGGGTCAGGTCCGGGCCGGTGGAGATGAGCGAGCCCGCGGCACCGGGCAGGCTCGGCTCCAGCTCGGTGATGTCCGTGACGGGCTGCCCGGGGAACGCGTAGTACCCGTGCGCGTGCGGCCCCCGGATCCGCTTGTCGCCCGCCTCCGGGTACGTGGTCGAGCCCAGCCCGAGCGGCCGGATCAGCCGGTCGCTGATCTCGTCACCGAGGTCGTTGCCCGTGACCGCCTCGACGATCAGGCCGAGCACGATGTACCCGGTGTTCGAGTACGCCCACCCGTCGCCCGGCGCGAACCGCGGCGGGTGGCTCAGCCCGATCGCGACCAGCTCCTCCGGGCGCCAGGGGTGGTTGTTCGCGTCCGGGTCGGCCAGCACGTCGGCGACGTAGTCGGCCATCCCGCTGGTGTGCTGCAACAGCTGCCGGACGGTGATCTTCGTGCCGTCGTACCCGTTGCCGGCCACCAGCCCCGGCACGTACTCCTCGACGGGCGCGTCCAGTTCGACCTCGCCGTCCTGGACGAGTCGCAGCACCACCGCGGCGACGAACATCTTGGTGTTGCTCGCGACCCGCACCCGGTCGCGGGGCCGGATCGGCCGGTCGGTGCCGAGTTCGCGGGTGCCGCTGGCGACCGACCAGCGGTGGTGCCGGTCCTGGGCGTAGACCATCGCGCCCGGTGCCCCGTCGGCGACGAAGTCGTCGATGACCGCCTGGACGTCGGTGTGGCCGTGGTCGTGGCGTGGGTCGGCGGCCGCCGGCACGGTGGCGACACAGCCGAGCGCCACCGCGAGCGAACCCGCCACGACACGGGTGGATTTCCTTGTCAGCACAACACAATCCCTCTCGCCGAGTGGATGGTGTGCCGAACGCTACGGCTGGCCGGGGTGCTCCGACATCCGGTGCGCCCCCGTCGTCGTGGTGGGGACAGCCCTACCGGCCGGTGATCCGGTCGAGCAGGTCCTGGACCTCGTCCTGCGTGTAGTCGCCCGTGATCTGGATCTCTCCACCGGTGATGGCGGACTGGATCTGCGGCGCCATGATCACCTCGTCGTCCGCGACCATCGCCAGCCGTTCGCCGGTGTGGGCGGCGGTCCAGTCGCCGAACGTCTGGCCGTCGGCGTCGTCCAGGTCGAGGATGAGCGCCCAGGTGTTGTTCTCGAACCTCACCTCGGCGCTGTCCAGCCTGCGGATCGTCAGCATGGGCTCGGCCAGCGTCAGCCGCTCGCCGTCCTCGGTGGGCAGCACGATCACCGTCGGGTCGGCCGACTCGGTCTCCAGCACCGGCCGCAGCTCGATGGGCACGGCCAGGTCGACCGGGCCGGCTGCCGGGGTGGTGGCCGTGGTCCCGTCGCCGTCCGGTGTGCCGCCCTCCCGTGACACGCACCCCGCCAGCACCATCGTCGCCAGCAGGACCGCGACCAGTGACCTCATCCCAGCAACTCCTCGCACAGTGCGATCAGCCTCGCCCGCAACGGTTGTGCCCGCTCGGCGAACCCGGCCTGTTCCCGCCGGTACCGGGCCCGGCCCTCCGCCGTCTCGATCCGCACCGGAGCGTAGCCGAGCGGGGTCAGGTCGTAGGGGCTCGCGCGCATGTCCAGCGAACGGATGTCCAGGGCGAGTGCGAAGCAGTCGGCGACCAGCTCGGACGGCACGTACGGGTCGAGCTTGTAGGCCCACTTGTAGAGGCCCAAACGGAGCCAACCTGCAAACAGCTCGCAGGGTGGTCCTGTATGGAGGTCTCCAACCGAGGTCTGCCTACAAGTTCGTAGGTTAGCCCTGGTTGAGCACGTCCGTACGGGGTCACCCTCAAGGAAGGGTGATCATGCTTCACAAGCTTCTGACCAGGCTAAACCCGCTCTCCGCGTGGCGTCGCAGAGTCGCCGAGGATGAGCGGCTGATCGCGGAGCTACAGACCGCCGTGCGGCACGATCCGGACGCCTACGCGCGGTTCCTGCGCTACCTCGGGTCGGAGGGTGAGACCCGATGACCAGTGACCAGTCATGGCAGGCGACGTTGGGGCAGCGTGGTCCCAAGGCCGGAGAGGTCTGCACCTGCGGACGACCGGCCGTGATCGTGTACGTGTTCCCAGACGACGAACGTCCCGGCCACGTACGAGAGGTGCCGTACTGCGGAGTCCCGGATGGTGGTCGGAGGAAGTAGGCCCCTGGCAGCCTCCGAGGCGAGACGTCAGCCCCTTCTAGGTGTGCGATCACCTAGAAGGGGCTTTCTCGTCTCTACGGCCATGTCGGAGGCCAGTTACCGCCTAGCTGCGGGTGCCTGAGGACTTCGAGGGGGTGAAGCGCTGCCCGGTTGGTGGGCCTTTCTTGGTTAGAAGAGCGACACACGAACGAAGGGAAATCGGCAGTGAGGAGTTTGAACGATTTGGCTGCGCTGGTTAGGGCGGAAAGCGACCGACATCGGACGTACCCGCTCGATGCCGCACATGACCTCATCGAGGCAGGTGTGGTCACTCGGGAGGAAGCACGACGATTGCTCCGATGGGCCACCCAAGGACAAGACCCGACAAGGCCTAGATGGCGGGTGACCGAAGGGGGTGGAGTTAGCGAGTGGACTGACCTGGACGACGGAACGCCTGTAGATAAGGGACGTCAACGCAACCTGTCCACGCAATGGACGGGTGACAGCGTCAGCTACAGCGGTGCTCACACGCGTGTACGCAGCCTCAGAGGCTCAGCCTCGGAACACGACTGCGTGGACTGTGGCGGGCAGGCTGAGGACTGGTCATACAACCACACCGCAGGAGACCGGGAGATTGTCGGAGAGGTCAGGGGGAAGTGGCTTCGCTGGTCACCCGACCCGAAGGACTACGTACCTCGGTGCAGGGCCGACCATGTCCGATTCGACGCTCAGCAGGCGGTGTCGGCATGAGGACGAAAGCCAAGGCCACGGTTGCCGACGAACTGAGCGAACTTCTGAGTGCGGCATATCCGGGCGAGGATGTCGACGAATCGGAGGGCCTTCCGCCAGCAGGCACCCTGTCGGTCGAGGATCCGATTTCCAACCTGATCACTAAGACCCGCTTGGCCCCGACAGCCCGAGAAGGTCTGTCGTACGACGATGCTCCGCGTATCGGGTACCGAGGCCATGATCTACACGCAGTAGGTGAGGCTCCACATGTCGCCCGTACCCACGTCAGTGAGCAAGAGCAGGAACGACGTAGCAGGATTCGAGGTTTCGTAACCGCTGGCCACGGATTCGTGGTCAAGAAAGCCGGTGAGACCAAGTACGTCCGTAACTGCTCGGAGTGCGGGCAACCCGTGACCACTGACCTTGCAGGCTGCGAGTTCCCGGAGATCCCATGGGATCAATGCGGGTGTAACTCATGCTCGGATGCTCAGGCACTGGTCAGGACCAAGGCCGGTAGGCCCGCTGAGACGTGCTCTGACGAGTGTCGAAAGGCCCGACGCAGGCGACAGCAGCGAGAGCGCAGGGCGAACGCAAAAGCCCTGGTCAAGGTGTGAAGCCGAAACACTGTCTAAGGGTGAGGGGTCTTCCTTTCTCCCCCTCTGCCTGCCCCCTGAGTTCCTCGATTCACGGGGTCGGCTGAGCGCTTCTCCCTCCTGAGCGCTCCTCCATGTCCCGAGGCTGAGCATTCGTCTCCCTCGATTCTCGGGACTCCGAGTCTGCCCCTGACTGAGTACCTGTCCGTTGCAGCCTGCCGCACAGCTCAGTCAGGGGTCTTTGTCCTACCCAGATTACCTAATCATCAACTGTAGTTTAGAGAGGGGTTCACCTTTTGATGGACATGACAGAGATACCCGCCGTTGACCCCGATGTGGTCGCGGAACGGATTCGTATCCTTCACGCTGAATCTGGCCTCACGAAAGGGGCCTACGCCAAACACGTAGGGACGAGTTATCAAAGCCTGTTTCTGTGGCTCAACGGCTACAGAGTGCCCACGTTCCAATCGCTTTACAGGATCTCCCGACAGTCTCGAGTTTCGATCCCGTGGCTACTTGGCGAGGTTCCGATTGGCGAACGAGGGGAAGACGAATTGTGACCTCTCCGGTGTCGACGCATCAGCAGATTTTGATCCTGATTCAATCCGTCCGGCCACGGAGTCGGCAAGAGCGCCGACTGTTGCGCGAGTTGCGCCAGTTGTATTCGAGCATCACCAGCCCAACCAAGTAAGGGAGACGCACCAATGAACGACATGCACAACGCATTGTCCAGCGCTAAGGCTGCGGCAATGAAGGCCACGCGGAAAGCGAAACGACTTGAGACGTTCGAGGGTGTCACCCTCCCTGATCGGATGGTTGACACAATCGAGACCATCCGAGTTGCAACGGTTCCTGGTCAGGTTGGTTACCGACTGCCGGACGTCTCGAATGTCAGCACCGGTGATCTCGACAAGGCCATACACGACTACTCGCAAACGCTCGTGACGACTGAGTATGCGGACAAGGCGAGGGTAGGGGTTCTGGTTGCCCTGGCTAATCGGCTGAATGACGAGTACATGCGATTCGTTCCCGAAGCGGTCAAGCAGGCTACCCCTGGGTTCGAGGCTGCGGCGCTCGAATACAAGCAGGCCGTGTCTCACCTCCCTCCGGCTCCATTCTCGCCAAAGGTTCTCGCTCAGCTTGGCTGGCAGGCTGTCAAGGCGTGGGACGACTGCATTGCCGTACAGAAGACGCTTGAGTCGTACGCAACGTGGATCAATCGCGATATCCAGGGTGAGAAGCCCGGGAAGTTCGAGCAGTGGCAAGTGCTGGTCGACGTCGAGGGGGACCAGGAAGCGTATTCCTCGCTCGCTCGGTGGGAACAGCACATGGTCGGTGACGACAAGCTGAATATCCCGCTCTACACGGCGGCAAAGAACGACTACACATTCAGGCTGCTTGTCTGATTCCGGCCCTTACCTCCGGTTGTTCGTCAGTGACCGGAGGCCCTTTGGTTCGAACTTGCGTGGACGGTTTGCCTGCGCACTTAGACGTCACCCAGTAGCCATTACAACGAAGGGAGATCCTGTCGGCCGCCGTACAGGGTGATGACCGAGCAATAGCAGCATCGATCAATCGAGGCCTAATCTGTTTACCCTTCGGATTAGGCCTTCTTTGGCTAGTTCCGCGGAACGTCTATCGGAATTGTTGAACGTCCGAGCCGGCGAATATGTTCCGAAATTCAAGAAAGAAAGGAGGAGGTGTGTGCATTAACAACCACGATGCAAGTCGGACAGTAGTTCGCCCAAATGGTGCGACGGTCTGCCTTTCGTGTCGCAACATGTATCAGCGTCGAACTCGTATCCAGGGTCACCGTGTGGCCCCAACCCCCATGGGGAGAAAGCGCAATGAAGGACAAACCACTAGTTGAGATTTGGGGGCCTGAAGATACGGCCCCTGATTGTCGCCACGGTGTGATGACCTATCGCGAACACCGAGGCCAAGCGGGTTACGTCTGTCGGATTCCGAGGGGCCACCCGCATAGGTGCGAAAGCGTGATGCTCCCGGCAGGGGGTGTCTTGTGACGACCACGGCTGATCTCCCGTTCTTCGGGTCACCCGCGTGGGATGCAGCTCAGACCGACAAGGCCCGTCGAGAGGCTGACAGCGAGGTGCGCAAGGCCAAGCGCTCTAGGCCGGAAAGCGCCCGAGACTACGGGTTGCCGTTCGCTCCCTCCCAAGCCGCTGAGAGCGTCCCTGAGCCACGTTCAGCGCTAGGAGCGCCTGCGACACCAGCTCCACCCACCGTGGCCGTCGAGAAGACCTCAGGGCCTGAGACGGTGGCCACGGTGGTTGAGCCTGCCGGACCGTTCGGACTCAAAGAGCGTCGGGAATGGCTGAACAAGGTCAGCAAGGCGTTCAAGGGACAACATCGCATATTCCACGTGGCTACCGCGTATGCCCTCAGGGCTCACGGCAAAGACCGCACGGTTTACGCGGGCAGCGCCTTGATCGCGGAAGAGACCGACATTGCTGAGCGGCACGTCAAGACCGAAAGGTCACGCCTCACGAAAGCTGGCCTTTTGGTCGACACTGGCAAGCGTCAAGGTCGAGCGATCGTGTACCGGCTGGTCTGAATGGTGACTGTCACGGTCACCCTTAGAGTCCGCACCCCCAAAGGTGACTGTCACGGTCACCATTAGCCCCCAACTCCTGAATGGTGACTGTCACGGTCACCTTTGGGGGCAATGGTGACTGTCTTGGACGTCAATGGTGACTGTCCTGGGAAGCAATGGTGACTGTCACAGTGCCGCTAAGTAACAAGTCTAAGAAACAAGATAAGAACCAAGGTCTTAGTCACTAAGAGTCTTAGACGTCATGGTTGCCACGAAGGCCGGAGCCCGAGCGAAGCGGAGGAACCGAGCGTAGGCCGGAGTGGATCCCATGAAGTTCAGACCCTGTGAGTCCTAGTCGAGCCTCCGGTCTGTTCCTCGCTCCGCTCAGCCTCCGGCTCACCTAGAAGCACAACGCACGTGGACTGAGGCATAGCCACGTGGCATTCACTCAAAGACCCCTAGCCGGTCAATCGGTTGGGGGTCTTGTCGTACCTCGGAGAACGAATGACAAGACGTCGTAGACGCCTACCTGACTTCATGTGGGTTGGTTACAAGCACGCAGACCTAAAGACGCTTGACCGACGAATCAAGTGGTCCACGTATCGAGCCGGTCCAGTAAGACCCGAACGCGTGGCAAGACGAGTCAGAGAGACAAAACGGCGAATGGAGAGAGGAAAGCATGACTACTAAGCGGTGTCCCCGTGAGGGTTGTCCAGGGTTGTTCCGAGCGAACTCGAAGCACCGGTATTGCTGCCTGACCTGCGAGATGCTCGACCGCGAATTGACCTGGGTTCAGAGGTTAGCGAGGAAGTACCCGAATGACCGTGGACTGACTGAGCGCTGGACTGCATTGGTCCAAGCTGCGGACGCCTGGTCTGAGTACCACCGAGTCACGCAGACGCACGCACCCAAGAGTGTTCATCGAGCCACCTAGCTCCGGTTCAAGGCGGAGGCCCGGAGCGAAGCGGAGACCACGGGCCGGAGGCTTATCCCCGGATCTAGAAGACCAACCCCTGGTTGCCGCAGAGAGACCTGTATTGGCCCCTGAGAGCGCCATACGCGGCCTGAACCGTCCCGTCCGGTGTCATCACCCCATCAGGACTCTCAGTCCGGCAGAGGCGCACTCAGGGCCTTGTATGCCCGACTCGTGTGTTCGCGCTGGTCCGTGTGGTCTGTGTCGCTTGAGCCTGGCAGGCAGGGGAGTGGGGATGTCGGAGGTGTCGGGGGCTAGCGCCGCCTGCTGTGCACAGGGCCGCTTGCTGCGACAGCAGGGGGACTGCTGACCTCGGGGGGCACAGGGGTGGGGGGTGGCATGGGGAGGCAGAGAGGCCCTGACTGTCTGTGCGCTTTCGCTTGTGTAGCAACGCTTTGAGTCTCGCAGACCGTTCCGCGGAGCACGTTTCCGCAGGTCAGAGGCCTTAGGGGGATGGGGGTGTATCCCCTCCCCTCCGCACCAGTATCGCGACGTAATGCGGGTGGCCCTTTGCGTACGACGTACGCGGTAGGGATTTACCTCCGGTGTCCTAAAACGCCTGGCCATAGGCCCTGTGTCGCCCCAAGGCTGGGGCCGGATTCGAGGGTTTCCCGCTGCTCTCCGAGGCGAATGCGCCGGATTCGTCGAGTGCTTCGAGGCTGAATGTCCACGCCGACGATGGTGGCCCTATCCGAGAAGCCGCAGGGCACATTCTTAGGTCACGAATTGGTCACGTCCGCGGAGCATCATCCGTGACGCATTTTGGATACATAACGGAAAGGACACGAGAATGACTAAGCAGTACGCGCCACGTGGCCTAGGCAAGGCCGGTAAGAAGCTCTGGCAGGACATCACCCATGTCGACAATGGTTGGGATCTCCGGCCGGATGAACTTCGGGTGTTGGAAGACGCTGCGAAGATGGCCGACCTAGTCGACAGGCTCGAAAACGTGGTGGCCGGATTGTCCGACGACGAATTGACCGTGAACGGTTCTCGGAATCAGCCGGTTGCACACCCGCTGATTGCAGAGCTGCGCCAGGGTCGGGCCACGCTGGCTACGTTGCTCCGCCAGCTCCGGCTCACCGAGGAAGACGAGACGCCTACGCGCACTGCCGACGGGCCTCGGGAACCGATGAGCCGTGCTGAGGCTGCCCGTAAGGCGGCTAACGCCAGGTGGAGCCGGTCGGCATGAGCAAGCCCCGCAAGCGCAAGGCCACGAGCACGCAGGCCACCGAGGTCCGAGGCCTGACCGGTGGTCGCAAGGTGTCTGACCCGCTGAGCGTCGAGTACCCACCCCCTCTGACCTCGGCAGACTGGTATTTCGACCGGCTTACTGGCAGGACTCCGCCCGGACCGGGTGAGGTCGGCATGTCGGCACAGACCGAACGGATCATGGGGGCTGAGTCGCCCATGTCATCCGAGAGCGGCCGTTCCTGGCGCTCAGATGGCCGCTGAGCCCCTTGTAGGCCTCAAGAGGGTAAGGACACCGGAGAGGGGGTGTCAGAGCCTCACAGGGGCTCTCAGGCACTCTCTGGTCTTCGACCCTTAGACAAGGGCTGAGCCGGAGGCTGAGCGGAGCGAAGGACAAGCCGTAGGCTCGACCTTGAGCAAGGCCACGTAGGACCATGGCCACGGATCATGGATCTTAGCTGGTCAAGCCCTAAGTTCTAACTTCTACCTAAGGTCTAGCTTTAAGTAAAAGTCTTGGTATCAAACAAGAAGCTTAGACCCAAGAGCTTATAACCCGTGGTCAAAGACCAAATGACCAAGGACTTAGGGGCTAGGTGCTTAGGAGCTTAGAACTTAGGTCTAGACACAAACCCCCTTCGGGGGTTATGCGCGTGACAACAAAAGTTGTCGGTCCTCGAGCGCAGGTGTCTCCGTGGTCAGTCCTCCTCGACCGGCTCGACCGGCTCAGGGCTGACGCTCGATTGGTCATGGAATCGGTTGCCATGCTCGTAGCGGAGTTGTGTGAGTAGCAGGCTGCTAGCTCCGACTACGCCCATGGCATAGCGCTTGTGGTCTGGTCGGTCCTGAATCCGATGAGCGTCAGCATTCCTGAGCGCCATGGATATCCCCATGGCGAATCGGTGCCAACCGTTCTTTTCACCCGTGGTTAGGCCTAGGCGGTATTCGCCCTGTTCGCCGAATACCGCAGTCATCAGCCGCTCACCGACTTCCTGCGCCGGTCGGCCGGTCCACTTCCTGATCCGATCCTCGGTGAAAATCGCCGTCTGACTCGCTACCTGCCCCCATGCTTCGGCGGCAACTAGCTTGCTGATGTGGTCCCAAAGTTCCGGATCCACCGAGGTGTCGTTTTCGCCATCCTCGAAAGCGTTGAGTTCTTCGAGTTCGTATATCGCTGCGTTTATCAAGCCGACTGCTTGCCCAAGTCCGGACAGGAACCAATCTTGCGCGGTGCCGCCGTATCTGCCGGACCATTGGATGTTCAGGAATCGGTCAATGATGGGATGGCGTGGCCCAAGCGCCTTTGTAAACGTCGAATGTACGCGCGACTTCCACGCAATGTATTCCGGAGCTACCAGCCGTTGCGGTAAAGAGTCCGCCTCGGCGCGAAGTTGCTTGAGCAGATCGACGAGTCTCGCGTTCACGGGCGGGATCGTACGTGCCCGGAGTGTGGGTGCCCATTCCTGGCCCCTGAGAAGACTTCTCAGCCGACAGCAGAGCCAGGGGGTACCGTCGGGCTAGGCACTCAAGACGTCAACGACCAGCGCCGCTACCAGGACCACGTACGCGAGGCCAACGAGAAGGACCACGGCGCACAGTCCGCCCGATGACCCTCCGGACGATCCGCCCGAATAGTCATGACCGACCGAATCCGGATTGCATTCCGGACAAGGGTCTCCATCGGGATTGTGATCCCAAATGATGCAGGGTGGTCCGCTGCAAAGACCGCAGTGACTACACACGGGCGGCATTGCCTCCTTGCCATATCCAGTGGTGATGAATCCATACGTGAACGTCGATTGCGTCTTTGGCTAGCTGATCTCCGTAGTCACCTCGGAGCATGCGACAGCAATCGAAACCCCGGATCGGGCAGACGTAGTAAGCCTCTCCGGTAGTGGTGTAAACGGTGGGTGGATCGGGTGTGCTCACGATCGGTCCCGGTCCAGCCGTCCGGCAATCCAGTAGCCGACCACGGCCACGATGACGATGCCGACGACAAGGCACACGACGTTCAGCCACTCAGGTTGATCATTCACAGTTCAAGCGTCGGACGTAGGCTGACCAGGTCATAGACCTGACGCGTCTACAGGCGTCTACAGTCCGGAGGGTGTTCGTGAAGGCAGGCTCAGCGCTACGAGCGGCTCGCGTGGCCGCTGGTGTCAGCCTGTCCGCGATGTCCGCCCGGACGCACTACTCCAAGGCCCTGCTAGGTCATCTGGAGACCGGACGTCGCACGGTCCGCCCGGAGCACGTCAGGGCATACGAGGAAGCGCTATCCGTGCGCATAGACCTCACCGGCCGGTCGGTAGACCTTGCTGACGTCGAGCTGATCAGGCAAGCCGTGGACGTCGTGACTGCCATCGGCCTACGCCATGGCGGCATGGCATCGGTGGGAGTGGCTTCCTCTCAGTGGGAGTGGGCAAGAGATCTCCTCGGACGTCTGATGCCCGCTGAGACGCGCTCTCTGGTCTCTGTGCAGGCTGCGAGGCTTGTGGATCGGTTGGCATGGTCTCTTGCCGACACGGGCCGCTCAGGGCGTGCTGTGAGCGTCTACAGCGATGCGCTAGGGCTAGCTGCGGACGATGCGGTTACGCACGCTGCGGTAGCCGTGAACCTCGCGAACCACCACACGACAACCGGACGTCCCGACGATGCCCTGACGTTGCTGGATTCGCTCGGTTCGGTGGTCCCGGTCGTTGACTTCACGGCGGAGTCGGCAAGAGCGCGAGCGTTCGCCAGTACCGGCGATTGGGGTTCTGTCGTCCGGCACATCGGGCTAGCCGACGATGCGCACTCACGGGTAGACCTCTCCGACCTCCCGGACACTCATCGGCCATTCGTGACAGGCCACGATGCCCATGCCGACAACGAAGCTGGAAAGGCGTTCGCGCTACTCGCCCAGCAGGGCCACCGAAAGGCACGCTCACGGGCCGTGGAACGGCTCAGCCTCGCTCATGCCCGGTTTGGTCCGGATCGTGCACGAGCGAGGCTGAAATGCGAGGAGAGGCTAAGCGCTCTCGGCGGATAGATGCAGGATGCCTGGCAGCCGCTCAATCAGGCTCGACATGGCGAACCCGTTCGGGTGTTCCCGGAAGAACCTACGCACAGCGCCTTTCTGTTCGTCGTTGAGCACTTCCCACATCTCGGTTAGCGCGGGTGGCTGGATAGCCATGGTGAATTCCTCTTGCTGACGGACAGCGAACCTGAATCCAACACGGTGCCACAAAGCGCGCTTGCCCTCGGCGTCGAGCCGGTCTAGTTCCTGTTTCCACGTTCGGCCTGTCGGCACGTGCTCGACACCACCGGCAGTCGTGGGGAGCGATTCGAGCGTGGCTAGCTTGTCCTCCCAGATTGCTAGTTCCTCTTGGATGATTCGTCGCACGGTGGCCGATTTCGCCGTGGCCAATTGGTGGGCAAGGTTCTCGACGGCAAGTTCGGCTCCGGCAATCTCCTCGCGGTGGTCACTGGCAGGAATCACTACCGGTTCCGTGACCTCGACGTCGGCATACGCGGCCATGAACGACCTTTCGCACAACTCCTCCAAGACGTCAGCCTTAATGCTCCGAGTGTGGCCTTTTGCCTTGCAGTAGTAGTAGCGATACGTCCTGTCGGCCTTCATTCGGCTACGTCCGGCAGGCATGTGTTGTGTGCGGTGCCAGAGCGGTTCAAGGCATTCCCAGCAGAGAACCACTCCGGACAGTGGGGCTGACCCTGACTTGGCCGGTCGAGTTTTCGGTTTGGCGTTCCGGTCAAGTGTCATTTGGAGTCGCTGAAATTTCAGGGCCGACATGATCGGGGGAGACTTGTGGATAGTCGAGTCAGCCTCGCCA
Organism: Actinophytocola sp. NPDC049390; assembly: GCF_044466355.1. Taxonomy (NCBI): domain Bacteria; kingdom Bacillati; phylum Actinomycetota; class Actinomycetes; order Pseudonocardiales; family Pseudonocardiaceae; genus Actinophytocola; species Actinophytocola sp. NPDC049390. The sequence goes on along the minus strand of NZ_JBITMQ010000015.1, from coordinate 108,175 downwards.
TTCGTCACAGTCCAGCCGAGGAGAGTTTTAGACCTGAGTATCTGCATAAGTGTGGACTCTGACCATTCGTCGCCCTTGAGTGGCTGTTTACGTATCTGGCGTTGCCGGTCGCGCGGAGCTAGGACTTTGTGAGCCTTAAGCCGTCGAGTTGCCTCGGCTACGCTTTTCCCTTCAAGTACCCAGTCGGCAGCCTGATTGATCCATTCGACTCCAACAGGGTCAAGCACGAGCTTGTAGCCGCCTGTCGGTATTTCCTCGGACTGCAAGCCGTAGTGAATGGCCTCACCACCCCAACGGCCTTGGGTTTTCAGCTCAGCGCGAGAATCGCCCGTGCGCTCTTTGATCACGTTGCGTTCAAGCTCCGCAAAGATGGCGGCTAGCTGAACGAATGCCTTGCCCATCGTGGTACGGGTGTCGAGTCCATCGGAGATTGTCACGAGGTACTTTCCCCGTGCTTCGAGCCATTCGAGCAACCGGAGTGTGTCGAACACAGAGCGGCTGATCCGGTCCAGCCGCCAAGCAACCAACAGATTCCACGGTTTCGGTGGTGAATCGCTCAGCCACGGTCCGAGGTATTCACGCTCGAATGGGTCGATTGCGCCAGAAACCCCGAGGTCGGCGGCCTCGCCCACGATTGTGAGGTTTCGGCCGATCATGGGGAACACCCGTGCGTCACGTTCTCCCGGGACGACGTCTAAGGCGTCCGGTTCAAGCCCTGCAAACGCGCTGATCGTGCCGCGCTGGCGCTCAGGACTCGTCGACTCGTCGCGCATGCGACTCAGCCGGATAACCGCTATGGCCTGCATAGACTCGACGTCCACGGCCCTACCTCCGAGGTCTCAGTGTCTCCCCTTGCTGCTTGTAGGGTAACCTCGGTTTGGTTAGGTCCATCCCGGCGTGCAGGCAGCCCGGCTGTTCGAGCTCGACCTGGTCGGATCGCTGTGGCTGCAGGGCGTTGCGCGGCCGCGCGGCCCGCGTGAAGAACCGGAACGCGTCGAAGTGCGTGCACCGCACGGGAAGCGACTCGACGACGGCGTCCGTGCCGTCGGGGCCCAGCCGCAGCGGCCAGTCCTCGTGCCGCACGTCCGAGGACCGGTACACCATCGCCCACTCGTGCAGCCCGAAGCAGCCGAGGTGCGGTTTGCGCTCGGCGGTCGCCGTCAGCAGCGCGTGGACGAACTCGACGGAGGACCGGCGCGCCACCGGCAACGGGCCCAGCGTCACGCCGTGGTCCGTGCGCCGGTAGGCGGGCCACCGCAGGTACTCGTCGGCCCCGGCCAGCGCCACCCCCGGCCCGGGGTGCCAGCGCAGCAGCTTGGCCGGGCGGTGCGAGTAGTAGGTGAACAGGAAGTCGAGCACCGGGTGCCGTTCGCCCCGGGAACGGCGTGCCCGCATGGGTTCCGTCCACTGCCGCACCCGCGCGACGTGCGCGTCCCGGCGGGCCTGCCATGCGGCGGGCGGGAGGAGCGTGCGGTTCACGGCCCTCACGGTATCTCGCGCGCGAGTCTGCGCGTGGCCTCGGTCAGCTCGGCGGGGGTCGCGGCCGCGTACGTCAGGCGCAGGTGCGGTCCCGGTGGCTCGGTGACCCAGTACGAGTGACCCGGTTCGACCACCACGTCCCGTTTGCGGGCGCGGGTCACCAGGTCGACCTCGTCGACGTCGGCGGGCAGCCGCACCCACAGGTGCAGGCCACCGGACGGCACGTGTGTCAGCTCCACGCGTGGCAGGTCACGGCGCAGCCCGGCCATGAGCGCGTCCCTGCGCTCCCGCAGCGCGGCCCGCAGCGTGGTGAGGTGCCGCTGCCACGCGGGGGAGCCGAACAGCTCGACCGCGATCTCCTGCAGCGGCCGGGAGATGAACAGGTCCTCGACCCGGCGGATGGCGGCGAGCCTGCCCGCCGCCGGACCGCGGGCGACCAGCGCGCCGACCCGCAGGCTGGGCGCGACCGGTTTCGTCAGCGACGTCAGGTAGACGACGTGCCCGTCGCGGTCGTCCCGCAGCAGCGGGGGTGGCGCGGTCCGGTCGAGTGTGAGGTGTCGGGCCCAGTCGTCCTCGACCAGGAACGCGCCCGCGTCCGCGACGACGTCGAGCACCTCTAGCCTGCGCGACGGTGCGAGCACGGCACCCGTCGGGTTCGCGAAGGTGGGCTGCGTGTAGACGAGCGCGGCGCCGGTGCGGGCGAACGCCTCGGCGAGCAGGTCCGGCCGCAGCCCGTCGGCGTCCGCGGGCACGGGGATCGGCCGCAGGTCGGCGGCCTGCGCGGCGGCGACCGCACCGAGGTAGGTCGGCGCTTCCAGCAGCACGGGCGCGCCGGGCGGGGACAACGCGCGGAACGCGGCCGACAGCCCGGACTGGCCGCCCGCCACCACCGTCACGTCACCGGCGTCAACGCCGATCGTGGCGGCGAACCCGGCCCGCAGCTCCGGCAGGCCGGTCGGTGGCACGCGGCTCCACGCGCCCGGTCTGCGGGCGGCACGGGCCGCCGCCGTGGCGAGGAAGCGGGTCGGCTGCAGGTCGTCGCCCAGGTACCCCGACGAGAGGACGAGCGTGCCCGGTTCCGGCACCTCCAGGAGCCTGCCGAGGTGGGCGGTGTTGACGCGGGCGTCGCCGAGCGCGACGGTCTGCCAGCCGACGTCCTCCACCCGCTTCGGCCGCGGCGCGACGAACGTGCCGCGGCCCGGCTCGGTGACCACGGTGCCCTCGGCCGCGAGCCGGGCCAGCGCCCGGCCGACGGTGACCGGGCTGACCCCGTACTCGGCGACGATCGACCGGCTCGACGGCAGCTGGTCGCCGGGGGCGAGCGTGGCCGCGTGCTCGCGCAGCGCGCGAGCCAGCCGGGTCACGCTGCTATCGTTGGTCATGTCAGTGAAGGATAGCGCTACCGTCACGCGGCCCGCTCCGCTACTCGACGCGGGCGTGGCCTGGGGGAGCGTCGGGGTCCTCGCGTTCAGCCTCACGTTCCCGGCGTCGGTCGCCGCGCTGCCCGCGTTCGGCGCGGTCACCGTCGGACTGGGCCGGGCGATCCCGGCCGCGCTGCTCGGCGCGGTGTGCCTGCTCGTGGCGCGTGCGCCCCGGCCGACCGCGCACCAGTGGCGGCGGCTCGTTCTCGTCGCCGTCGGCGTGGTGGTCGGCTTCCCACTGTGCAGTGCACTCGCCTTGCGGGACACCACGTCCGCGCACAGCGCCGTGCTCGTCGGACTGCTGCCCGCGGCCACCGCGGCGCTCGCCGTGCTGCGCGGGGGAGAGCGGCCGAGGTGGCCGTTCTGGGCGGCGTGCGCGTTCGGCATGGTGACCGTGCTCGTGTTCGCGGTCGTGCAGGGCGCCGGTCAGGTGCGGGTCGCCGACCTGTGGCTGCTGGCGGCGGTGGGGCTGGCCGCGCTCGGCTACACCGAGGGCGGGGTGCTGGCCCGTGAGCTGGGCGGCTGGCAGGTGATCTCGTGGGCGCTACTCCTCGCACTGCCGGTGGTGGTACCGGTGACGCTGCTGACCGCGCAGCCGTGGCACGCGCCGGACGGGAACGCGTGGCTGGGCCTCGCGTACGTGAGCGCGGTGAGCATGTTCGCCGGGTTCTACGCGTGGTACCGAGGGCTCGCGCTCGGCGGCATCGCCCGGATCTCCCAGCTCCAGCTGTTGCAGCCGGTGCTCACGCTGGTCTGGTCGGCGCTGCTGCTGTCCGAGCACATCAGCCCCGCGACCGCGGGCGCGGCGGTGCTGGTCATTGGGGCGGTCGCGGTCACCCAGCGGACGAGGAACGTCCCCCGGCCGGAGCCGGGGGACGTCACCTGATCACGTCTCCGGGTCGGTGTGGGTGGCGTCCCGCACCGTGCCGACGTACTCCTCGACCAGGTCCTCCAGCGCCACCACGCCGAGCACCGTGCGGTCGGCGGCCACCGCCTTCGCGACGTGGCTGCGTGCGCGGCGCAGCGCGGCGAGCGCCTCGTCGAGCCGCGAGTCGGCCGGGATCTCCGGCAGCCCGCGGACCCGGTGGTACGGCACCGGCGTCGACGGGTCCTGGTCCGCCTGGTCCAGGACGTCCTTCACGTGCAGGTAGCCGTTCAGCCTGCCGTCCGGCAGCCGGACCGGGAAGCGGGAGAAACCGGTGCGGTTGACCGCCTCCTCGATGTCGCCGACGGTCGGCGGGTGCGGCACGGTCTCCACGTCGTTCAGCGGCACCAGCACGTCGCCCACCGTCCGCTCCGCCGACGACAGCGTCTGCGTGAGCCGCCGGTGCTCCGCCGGGTCGAGCAGGCCCTCCCGCCGTGAGTCCGCGATCATGTTCGCGAGCTCCTCCGGCGTGTGGGCGCTCTCGATCTCGTCCTTCGGCTCGACCTTCAGCAGCCGCAGCACGCCGTTCGCCGTCGCGTTGAGCAGCGCGATCACGGGCCGGATCAACCGGACCCAGCCGACCAGCACCGGCGTCAGCCACACCGCGGTCTTCTCCGGCGCGGCGATCGCGATGTTCTTGGTGACCATCTCGCCCAGCACGATGTGCAGGATCGACACGAACACCAGCGCGACCGTGAACGCCACCGCGTGCAGCACGGCGGCGGGCAGGTCCAGCGGCCCGAGCAGGAACTCGAGGTAGTGCGCCACGGTGGGTTCACCGAGCGCGCCGAGGCCGATGGTGCACAGCGTGATGCCCAGCTGCGCGCCCGCCATCATCATCGAGGTGTGCTCCGCGGCCCGCATGACGATCCGCGCCCGGTCCACACCCCGCTCGGCGAGCGCCTCGAGCCGGTCGCGTCGTGCGCTGACCAGCGCGAACTCGGCGCCGACGAAGAACGCGTTGAGCAGCAACAGGAACACGGCCACGAGGATCGCGACGCCACCGGTCATGACCGCTCCTCGCAGGCTCCGAGCGGCCGCGGCACCCGATGGTTCACTCCGCGAGGTCCATTCATCGGGCGGCCACCTCCTGCCTGTTCTCCGCGGGCTCGGTGTCGGGCACCTTCGCGACGCGCAGCTCCGCGACCCGGTGCCGGTCCATGGCCATCACCGTGATCCGCCAGCCGTCGACCCGCACCTCGTCGTTGACCTCGGGGATGCGGCCGAGCCGCTCCAGCACCAGCCCGGCGAGCGTCTCGTAGTCGCCCTCCGGCATGTGGAACCCGGTCGCGTCGGCCAGCTCGTCGTCACGCAGCAGGCCGGACACCATCCAGCTGTCGCGGCCCAGCGGGCGCACCGGGTTGACCTCGCCGCGGTCGTGCTCGTCGCGCACGTCGCCGACGATCTCCTCGACCAGGTCCTCCAGCGTGACCAGTCCGGCTGTGCCGCCGTACTCGTCCACGACCACCGCGAGCTGCAGCCCGGACTCACGCAGCCGCTCGAGCAGCGTGTCGCCGTCGAGGCTCTCCGGCACCGTCTGCACCGGCTGCATGAGCGTGCTGACCTCGGTCGTCGCCCGTCGCCCGACCGGCACGCTGAACGCCTGCTTGACGTGCACGACCCCGCGCACGTCGTCGAGGTCGCCCTCGTGCACGGGGAACCGCGAGACACCCGTCCGGCGCGTCAGCTCGATCAGGTCGAGCACGGTCGCGCTCGTCGGCAGCGACTCGACCTGCACGCGCGGGGTCATCAGCTCCTCCGCCGAACGGTCGCCGAACCGCAGCGACCGGTCCAGCAGCGTGGCGGTGCCGGGGTCGATCGTGCCGTGCTCGGCGCTCGTGCGGACCAGCGAGCCCAGCTCCTCCGGCGACCGCGCCGACGCGAGCTCGTCGGCCGGTTCGATGCCCAGCCGCCGGACCAGCCAGTTCGCCGCCCCGTTGAGCAGGTTGATGAACCAGCGCAGTACCGCCGAGAACCTGATCTGCAGGCCCGCGACCGCGCGGGCGGTGCCGATCGGCTTCGCGATCGCGAGGTTCTTCGGCACCAGCTCGCCGAACAGCATCGACACGACGTTGGCGATGATCAGCGCCACCACCAGCGAGATCGGCAGCGCGGCACCGCTCGGTACGCCGAGCGCGTCCAGGAGCGGGGTGATCCAGCCCGCGATGATCGGCTCGGCGAGGTAACCCATGGTCAGGGTCGTGATCGTGATGCCGACCTGGGCGCCGGAGAGCTGGAACGACAGCGACTGGTGCGCCTTGTGGACCTGCTTCGCGCGGGCGTCGCCGACCGTGCGCAGCTGGTGTTCCACCTGGCTGCGTTCCAGCGCGGTGAGGGAGAACTCGGCCGCGACGAAGACGGCGGTGCCGAGGGTGAGTGCGATGATGGCGAGTACGCCGAGGACCTGCAGCAGTAATCCGGTCATCCGGCGTCACCGCCGAGGACCGGTCTCGTATGGCAGCCGGGTTCTCCCGGCTCGGTACTGTCGCTGGGGGACTGTGCGTCGGGCACGGTTTACGGTCACTCCTATCCGCATTCGGGATGTGACCAGTGTAAAGCGCCGCGGCCCGCTACGGTTGACGTCCGAGCAGTCCCACCAGTCGCGTCGCGGCGGGCGCGTCGCCCGGCACCGGCACGGGATCGGCGAACATGCCCGACCCGGACCACGCCGCGAGCTGCGGTTCCACGTACGCGAGCAGCGCCTCCGCCAGCTCGTCGGGGATGTCGGCGTCCCTGCCGGTGGCCGTGGCCAGGTCCCATCCGTGCACCGCGAGGTCGGTGGTCATCTGCCAGCCGTACTCGGCCGCGGTTTCGTCGCCGTAGCTCAGGTGGACGGATCGTTCCGCCGCGCCCGGTTCGAGCCAGGCCGCGCGGGCCGCCCTGCTCGACTCGTCCCACGTCCGGACCGGGTCGGCACCCAGCTGGTCGCCGTCGAACCGGTCGCCGAGCTCGGCGACCGTGCGCCCGGCGAGCAGGTCCGGCACCCACATCTGCTCGACCACCAGGTGGTTCACGAGATCCCGCACCGACCAGTCGGGGCACGGGGTGGGGGAGCCCCAGTCGTCCCGGCCGACCCCGTGCACGGCGCGGTGGAACACGTCCATGGCCTGTCCGTGTGCGTCCAGGAGATCCATGCGTCCAGGTCTACCCGGCCTCACTGGTGAGCGCCCGGTAGCCGGCCCGGTCGCCGCTCACGTGGCCGAGCGGCGGCGCACCGACTGCTCGACGAGGTCGAGCACCGGTTCCAGGTCGTCGGCCGGCAGGCCCATGGCGAGGTGGGACACGAGCCCTTCCAGCACCAGCTCCAGGTACGCGGTGAGCACGTCGACGTCCACGTCGTCACGCAGGTTGCCCGCGTCGCGCTGGCGGACCAGGCGGGCGCGGGTGGCGGTGGTGAGGGTGCGCGACCGTTCCGCCCAGCGCTCGCGGAACTCCGGGTCGGTGCGCAGCCGCCGCGACAGCTCCAGCCTGCTGCCCAGCCAGTCGGCGCCGTTCCTCGTGGCCAGCAGGTCACGCATGACCTGGACGAGGCCCTCCTTCGCGACCACGTCCGCCATCCGCGACGCGTCGTCCTCGGCGAGGGCGAGGAAGAGCGACTCCTTGTCGCGGAAGTGGTGGAAGATGGCGCCGCGGGACAGCCCCGTCGCCTCCTCCAGACGCCGCACGGTCGCGCCCTCGTAGCCGAAGCGCGCGAAGCAGACGCGGGCCCCGTCGAGGATCTGGTGGCGGCGCGCGTCGAGGTGATCCTGGCTGACCCGTGGCACTGACTGATCGTGGCAGTCCGTTCACCTGGATGCAATCCGTACGTACGTCTTTCTGGGCGCCTGCGCGGCTTCTCCCGATTGTCCAGATCGTCGCGCACCCGCTCGCCGTTTCGCGGTCACGAAATTGTCGGTGGGCGCGTGTAGCGTCGATTGGCGGAGGTGATTGCTGTGACAGCGGTCCAAGATCCGCAGGTCACGGGGCCTGACCGGCGCCGCCTGCGGGATCGTGTCGAGGCGGAGGCCTACGTTGCCTCGGTCTGTTTCAAGCACGGCCCACCGAAGCTGCACGGGGTCGAACTCGAGTGGATCGTCCATCACGAGGAGAATCCCAGGCGGCCGCTGGACGCTCGTCGTCTGGCCGCCGCGCTCGGTCCGTACGCCCCACGCACCCTGACCCCCGACAGTCCTCAGGAATCTCTGCCGTCCGGCTCTCCGCTCACCGTCGAACCCGGCGGCCAGGTGGAGATCTCCGCCCTACCTCAACCATCACTCGCCGAGTTGTTCGCCGCGGTCCAGACGGATCTCGCGTTCCTCACCGAACTCCTCGACGACGCGGGCCTGGTCCTCGGCGACAAGGCAGTCGACCCGCACCGGTCGCCCGCGAGAATCCTCGACACCCCGCGCTACACCGCGATGGAACACGTCTTCCAGTCGATCGGGCCGCACGGGATCACCATGATGTGCTGCACCGCCGGTCTGCAGGTGTGCCTGGACGCCGGTGAGGCGGACACGGTCGCCGACCGGTGGGCGGCGGTGAGCGCGCTCGGCCCGGTGCTGGTCGCCGCGTTCGCGAACTCCCCGACGCTCGGTGGCAGCCCCACGGGCTGGGCATCGGCACGGATGCGCGCGGTGCTCGGCACCGACCCGGCCAGGTCGCTCCCGTCCGCGATCGTCGCGGACCCGGCCGCCGACTGGGCCCGCCGCGTGCTCGACACGCCCGTCCTCTGCGTGCGCGGGGAGGGCGCACGCTGGCACACGCCGGTCGGGCTCACGTTCGCCGACTGGGTGGCGGGTGGCTTACCCACGGCCCCCACCACCGACGACCTCGACTACCACCTGTCGACCCTCTTCCCACCCGTGCGCCCGCACGGGTACCTCGAGGTGCGTTATCTGGACGCGCAGCCGGGCAGCGGCTGGGTCACCCCGACGACGCTGCTCGCCGCGCTGATGTCGGACCGGCGCACGGTGGAGGCCGTGCTCGACGCCTGCCTGCCGGTGGGCGACCGGTGGCTGCCAGCCGCCCGCGACGGGCTCGCCGACCAGGCGATCGCCACCGCGGCGGCGACCGTGCTCGAGCTGGGTGCCGCCGCGGTGCCCGGCATGGGCCTGCCGTCCGACCTGACCACGGCGATCGTCGCCGACCTCGACCGTCTCATCGTGAGGAGCAAGGCATGACCGCGGCCGATATCGGCACCGAGGCGCTGCGCTCGCGCGTGGCCGCCGCGCTGACCCGCGCCCGTGAGCGCAGCGTGGCGCTGACCGACGCCGTCGACGACGACGACCTCACCCGGCAGCACTCCAAGCTGATGTCCCCGTTGGTGTGGGACCTCGCCCACATCGGCAACCAGGAGGAACTGTGGCTGGTCCGCGACGTGGGTGGTCGCGAACCGGTCCGCGAGGACATCGACAACTACTACGACGCGTTCCAGCACCCGCGTGCCGACCGTCCCTCCCTGCCGCTGCTCGGCCCCGCCGAGGCCCGCGAGTACGTGCGTGAGGTGCGGGACAAGGTGTTCGACGTGCTCGAACGCAGCCCGCTCGACGGGCGGCGGCTGGAGTCGAACGGCTTCGCGTTCGGCATGATCGTCCAGCACGAGCAGCAGCACGACGAGACCATGCTGGCCACGCACCAGCTGCGGACCGGCGCCCCGGTGCTGCACGCGCCCGCGCCACCGGCGGGTGCACCGTTACCCGCCGACGAGGTCCTGGTGCCCGCAGGGCCGTTCACCATGGGCACCTCCATCGAGGCGTGGGCGCTGGACAACGAACGTCCCGCGCACGACGTGCACGTCGACGCGTTCTTCGTCGACACCGCACCGGTGACCAACGCCCAGTACCTCGCGTTCATGTCGGCGGGCGGGTACGACGACCCGAGGTTCTGGTCCGAGGAGGGCTGGGCCCACCGGGTGAAGGCCGACCTGACCGCACCGAGGTTCTGGGTGCGCGACGGCGCGGGCTGGCTGCGGAACCGGTTCGGGCACATCGAGCCGATCCCGCAGGACGAGCCGGTCGTGCACGTCTGTTTCCACGAGGCGCAGGCGTACGCGACCTGGGCGGGCAAGCGGCTGCCGACCGAGCCGGAGTGGGAGAAGGCGGCCCGTTTCGACCCGGCCACCGGCCGGTCGCGCCGGTTCCCGTGGGGCGACGAGGACCCCGGTCCCGAACACGCCAACCTGGGGCAGCGGCACCTGTCGCCCGCGCCGGTCGGCGCGTACCCGGCCGGTGCCTCGCCGTTGGGCGTGCACCAGCTGGTCGGGGACGTGTGGGAGTGGGTCGACACCGACTTCCACGGCTACCCGGGGTTCGAGGCGTTCCCGTACCGGGAGTACTCGGAGGTGTTCTTCGGCAGCGACTACAAGATGCTGCGCGGCGGCTCCTTCGGCACCGACCCGGCCGCGTGCCGGGCGACGTTCCGCAACTGGGACTACCCGATCCGGCGGCAGATCTTCGCCGGGTTCCGGTGCGCCCGCGACGCGTCCCGCGAGGAGCTGGCCTGACCCGTGTGCAGGCACCTCGCTTACGTCGGCGAGCCCGTGCGGCTCGCCGACCTGCTGCTGACGCCGCGGCACTCGTTGCTGCGGCAGTCGTGGGCGCCGCGTGACATGCGCGGCGGCGGCACCGTCAACGCGGACGGGTACGGGATCGGCTGGTACACGGGCGATCCCGAACCCGTCCGGGTGCGCCGCCCGGCCGCCATGTGGACGGACGCGGCACTGCCCGGGCTGGCCGGTTCGATCACCTCGGGCGGGGTGCTCGCGGCGGTCCGCTCGGCCACGGTCGGCATGCCGGTGGTGGAGACCGCCTGTGCGCCGTTCACGAGCGGCCGGTGGTTGTTCAGCCACAACGGGCTGGTGCGTGGCTGGCCGTCGTCGGTCGCGGCGCTCGCGTCGCGGCTGCCGGTGACCGACCTGCTGCTCATGGACGCGCCGACCGACTCCGCGCTGTTGTGGACGCTGGTGCGGGCGCTGCTGTCGGCGGGTGTGGCGCCGGCGAAGGCGGTCGCGTCCGTGGTCACCGAGGTGGCCGAGGCGGCGCCCGGCTCGCGGCTGAACCTGTTGCTGACCGACGGCTCGACCATCGTCGGGACCGCGTGGACGCACGCGTTGTGGGTGCGTGCGCTGCCCGGCGCGGTCGTGGTCGCGTCCGAACCCCACGACGAGGAACCGGGCTGGCGCGAGGTACCCGACGGGCACCTCGTGACCGCCACGTCGTCCACTGTGGACATCACGAGACTGGGAGACCCATGACCGACCTGACCGTGCATCTGACGCAGACCGACATAGTCCGCGGTCTGCGGTCCGATGTGCTGACGGGCCTGGCGGCGACGCCGAAGACGTTGCCGCCCAAGTGGTTCTACGACGCGCGGGGAAGTGAGCTGTTCGAGGAGATCACCCGCCTCGAGGAGTACTACCCGACCCGGGCCGAACGGGAGGTGCTGGCCGACCGGGCCGGTGAGATCGCCGAACTGACCGGTGCGCGGACCCTGGTGGAGCTGGGGTCCGGCTCGTCGGAGAAGACCAGGCTGCTGCTGGACGCGTTGCGGGACGCCGGGACGCTGCGCGAGATCGTGGCACTGGACGTGTCGGACGCGGCACTGGACCAGTCGGTGGCGGTCCTGCGGGACGCGTACGCGCAGGCCGCCGTGCACGGGGTGGTGGGTGACTTCACCCAGCACCTGGCGCTGCTCCCGGGCAACGCGCCGCGCATGGTCGTGTTCCTCGGCGGCACGATCGGCAACCTCGTGCCCGCCGAGCGCGCGAAGTTCCTGTCCGCGCTGCGGGACAACCTGCGGGCGGGGGAGTGGCTGCTGCTCGGCACGGACCTCGTGAAGGACCGCGACACGCTCGTGCGGGCCTACGACGACGCGCGGGGCGTGACCGCGGAGTTCAACCGCAACGTGCTGCACGTGCTCAACCGCGAGCTGGGCGCCGACTTCGACGTCGCCGCGTTCGAGCACGTTGCCGTGTGGGACGAGCGGGAGGAGTGGATCGAGATGCGCCTGCGGGCCACCCGCGCGATGCGGGTGCGGATCCCGGCGGTGAACCTCGACGTCGACTTCGCGGACGGGGAGGAGATGCGCACGGAGGTGTCCGCGAAGTTCCGCCCCGAGCGAGTCGCGGCGGAACTCGCCGACGCCGGTTTCGCGCTGAGCGACTGGTGGACGGACAAGCTCGGCCGCTTCGGCGTCTCGTTGGCCAGGGCGGACTAGACACAACGGATCGGCCGATGGGTGTCCAGCCCATCGGCCGTTCCGTTGACCAGTGAAAACGCTGACAGTGGTGGCATGAGTGGTCCGAGAAGGACCCACCTCGGCCTCAACTGACCACGCTGTTTTTTTTTCCACACTTTCTCCGAGCCGATGTCCCATTCGCTCGGTTTCCGGCCGTTTTCTGTCGGTGCCCCGACGCATCCTGTCCCCATGACAACCATCGACCAGGTCACTTGGCTTGACGTTCCTGTTCAGGGGCAGTTCGACCTCATGGCGAGCGCCCGTTTCCTCGAGGGCTTCGCGCCCGCCGCCCGGGCCGACGCGGCGTCCCGCCCCGGCGAGCTGCGCCTCGCGTTCCCGGTGGCTCCGAGCTGGCGGCCCGTTGGCGTACTGGTGAAACAACCGATCCCGCAGGGCCCGGTGCGCATGGCCGTCCAGGGGCATCCGTCCGATGTGGACGCCGCGGTGGTGGCCGCGCGGCGCATCCTGTCCGTGGACATCGACGGCACGACGTTCCCGGCCGTCGGCGCGCGGGACCCGGTGGTGGCGGAGCTGCAGGCCCGGTACCCGGGGCTGCGCCCGGTGGCGTTCCACTCCCCGTACGAGGCCGCGTGTTTCGCCGTCATCGGCCACCGGATCCGGATGACCCAGGCGGCGACCATCAAACGCAACCTGGCCGTGGAGCTGGGGGTGCCCGTCGACGTGCACGGGGTGGTGCTGCCGACCTTCCCGTCCCCGGCGGTCCTGCGCGCACTGCCGCGGGTGCCGATGGTGAGCGAGGTGAAGAGCGACCGCATGAAGGCGATCGCGCAGGCAGCGGAGGCGGGTGGCCTGGACGCGGAGGAACTCCGGGCCATGTCGGTGGCGGAAGCCCTGGCGCGCCTGAAGACGTTGCCGGGCATCGGTGACTTCTCGGCGGAGCTGGTGCTGCTGCGCGGAGCGGCCCACCCGGACGGCTTCCCGGAGGCGGAAACGCGCCTGCACGATGAGATGCGTCGCCTGTACCGGGCGACGACGAAGGCGGAGCTGCGCGAGGTGGCGGACGAGTGGCGTCCTTTCCGGACCTGGGTGTCACTGCTGCTGCGGGTGCACAGGGAGGAGCGTACGGGCACCTGATTCCGGCGGTGGTTCCTGTGTTGTGCTGTCTGCCTTGATCGTTTTCCCGTTGCGGGGTGGTGTCCTCTCCGGACGGGCTGATCTCGGGGAGGGCAGGAAGGCCGTCCTTGTGGGCTGGCGCCCGGCTTGTGCACGGGGCTGGGGCCCGCTTCGCGGGCGGTGCAATGCCCTGAAGGACGCTTTCGGGACGTTGGCGCACCCTCCGAAATAGCACGGTGCCCGGCGACTCGGAAGTCGCCGGGCACCGGGAAGGGGATCGTCAGCTGTTGACCATCTTGCGCAGGACGTACTGCATGATGCCGCCGTTGCGGTAGTAGTCGGCCTCACCGGGGGTGTCGATGCGGACCACCGCGTCGAACTCCTTCGTCGAGCCGTCTTCCGCCTTCGCGGTCACCGCGACCGTGCGCGGGGTCTCGCCGTCGTTGAGCTTTGTCACGCCCTCGATGGAGAAGGTCTCCGTGCCGTCGAGGCCCAGCGACTCGGCGGACTCGCCCTGCGGGAACTGCAGGGGCAGCACGCCCATGCCGATCAGGTTCGAGCGGTGGATCCGCTCGAACGACTCCGCGATCACCGCGCGCACACCGAGGAGGGAGGTGCCCTTTGCCGCCCAGTCACGCGACGAACCCGAGCCGTACTCCTTGCCGGCCAGCACGACCAGCGGCACGCCCGCCTCCGCGTAGGTGACGGACGCGTCGTAGATCGTCGTCTGCTCGCCGCCCGCGAGGAAGTTGCGGGTGAAGCCGCCCTGGACGTCGTTCAGGAGCAGGTTGCGGAGGCGGATGTTGGCGAACGTGCCGCGGATCATCACCTCGTGGTTGCCGCGACGGGAACCGTACGAGTTGAAGTCCTTGCGTGCCACGCCGTGCTCGGTCAGGTACTTGCCCGCGGGCGAGTCCTGCTTGATGGCACCGGCGGGGGAGATGTGGTCGGTCGTCACCGAGTCACCCAGCAGCGCCAGGACGCGGGCGTCCGCGATGTCGGTGACCGGGGCCGGGCTCAGTTCCATGCCCTCGAAGTACGGGGGCTTGCGGACGTAGGTCGACTCGGCGTCCCACTCGAAGGTGTTGCCGGACGGGGTGGGCAGCGAACGCCAGCGCTCGTCGCCGGCGAACACGTCCGCGTAGTCGTTCGCGAACATCTCCGAGGAGATCGCCGACGCGACCACGTCCTGGATCTCCTGCGGGCTCGGCCAGATGTCCGACAGGTACACGGGCTGACCGTCGGTGCCGGTGCCCAACGGCTCGGTGGTGATGTCCTTGTCCATCGAACCGGCGAGGGCGTACGCCACCACCAGCGGCGGGGACGCGAGGTAGTTCATCTTGATGTCCGGGTTGATCCGGCCCTCGAAGTTGCGGTTGCCGGACAGCACGGACACGACCGCGAGGTCGGCCTCGTTGACCGCCGCCGAGATCTCCTCCTGCAGCGGGCCCGAGTTGCCGATGCACGTGGTGCAGCCGTAGCCGACCAGGTGGAAGCCCAGCTTCTCCAGGTACGGCAGCAGCCCGGCCCGCTCGTAGTAGTCCATGACGACCTTCGAGCCCGGCGCCAGCGTCGTCTTCACCCACGGCTTGCGGGACAGGCCCTTCTCGACGGCCTTCTTCGCGAGCAGGGCGGCGCCGATCATCACCGACGGGTTGGACGTGTTGGTGCAGGACGTGATCGCGGCGATCGCGACCGCGCCGTGGTCCACTTCGAACTCGGCGCCGTCGAGGGTGACCTTGGTCGGCTTGCTCGGGCGGCCCGCCGCGCCCTCGGCCGCGGTGTGGTGCACCGGCTTGCCCTCACCGTTGCCGCTGCCCGAGTACGCGGGCGCGTCCGAGGCGGGGAAGGACTCCTCGACCGACTCGTCCACCGGGGAGTGCGGGGCGTCGTCGGTGTAGTTGGTCAGCGCGGAGCGGAACGCGGGCTTCGCGTCGGACAGGGCGATGCGGTCCTGCGGGCGCTTCGGGCCCGCGATCGACGGGACGACCGTCGACAGGTCCAGCGACAGCGTCTCGGAGTAGGCGGGCTCGGCGGACGGGTCGTGCCAGAGGCCCTGCTCCTTGGCGTAGGCCTCGACCAGCGCGACCTGCTCGGCGGAGCGACCGGTGAACTTCAGGTACTCGACCGTCTCGCCGTCGATCGGGAAGATCGCGCAGGTGGAGCCGAACTCGGGGCTCATGTTGCCGATCGTGGCGCGGTTCGCGAGCGGCACGGCCGACACGCCCTCGCCGTAGAACTCGACGAACTTGCCGACCACGCCGTGCTCGCGCAGCATCTCGGTGATCGTCAGCACCAGGTCGGTCGCGGTGGCGCCCGGGGGCAGCTCACCGTCGAGCTTGAAGCCGACGACGCGCGGGATGAGCATCGACACCGGCTGGCCCAGCATCGCGGCCTCGGCCTCGATGCCGCCGACGCCCCAGCCCAGCACGCCGAGGCCGTTGACCATGGTGGTGTGGCTGTCGGTGCCGACCAGCGTGTCCGGGTAGGCCTGCCCGCCGCGGGTCATCACCACGCGCGCCAGGTGCTCGATGTTGACCTGGTGCACGATGCCGGTGCCCGGCGGGACGACCTTGAACTCGTCGAACGCGCTCTGGCCCCAGCGCAGGAACTGGTAGCGCTCCTTGTTGCGCTCGTACTCGAGGTCGACGTTGCGCTCGAACGCGTCCGGGCGGCCGAAGATGTCGGCGATCACGGAGTGGTCGATCACCAGCTCGGCCGGTGCGAGCGGGTTGACCTTGGCCGGGTCGCCGCTCAGTGCGGTGACCGCCTCGCGCATGGTGGCGAGGTCCACGACGCACGGCACGCCGGTGAAGTCCTGCATGACCACGCGGCCCGGCGTGAACTGGATCTCCGTCGACGGCTCGGCGGCCGGGTCCCAGTTCGCGAGCGCGTTGACGTGGTCGGCGGTGGTGTTCGCGCCGTCCTCGGTGCGCAGCAGGTTCTCGAGCAGGATCTTCAGGCTGTAGGGGAGGCGCTCGGAGCCGGCGACGGCATCGAGCCGGAACACCTCGTGCGAGGCATCGCCGACGGTCAGCGATTGGCGGGCGCCGAAGGTGTCCTTGCTTGCTGGTGCGGTCACGTCCAACTCCATTGGCCTGTGGTGTGCGGTTCGGGAACGACCTCTCTCGTGTCAAACAGTACGCTTGTCCTGTATTCGACGCCAAGGGAGGGTCGCCACCATGCTGCACCACGTACAGATCGCCGCACCTGTCGGCAGTGAAGATCGCCTCAGGGAGTTCTACGGCGGTGTGCTGGGCTGGTCCGAGCTGCCGAAACCACCTCTGCTGGCGGCCCGGGGCGGCTGCTGGTTCCAGGTCCCCGGCCACGGCGGCCCGGACGCGGAACTCCACGTGGGCATCGAGGACGACTTCCGCCCCGCGAAGAAGGCGCACCCGGCCTTCGTGGTGGACGTCGACGCCACGGCCGCCGCGATCACGGCCGCGGGCCACGAGATCCGCTGGGCCGACCCCGCCGAGATCCCCGGCCGCCGCCGCTTCCACGCGAACGACCCCGTCGGCAACCGCCTGGAGTTCCTGGAGGGTTGACGCCTGTGGGCGAATGGTTCCAGACCATCGCGGACGTCGACGCGACGCCGGACGAGGCGGCAGGGCTCGCGGACGAGGTCGTCGCGTGGCTCGTCGCGGAGGGGATCGTCCTCGGCGGGCGGACGCACTGCCTGCTCGGCGCCGAGGACCTCGGCTACCCGCCGGGCCCGCGATGCGCGCGAGCCGCGGACGACGTTGACGTCCCGTTCCCCGTCGGGGACGGTCTCGACGTGAGGATCGGGCGGACGGTGTTCCATGGCGGGCAGTCCGGCGTCGACCGCGTTTCGTGCCCGCACTGCGGGGCCTCCGCCGAGTGGGACGAGGTGTCCGACACGATCGGCACCTGGTTCGAGAGCGGCGTCGGCGGGCACTCGTGCCGGGCCTGTGGGCGAACTGCCGGGCTGAACGACTGGGGCTGGGACCCGCCATGGGCGTTCGGGTACCTCGGCTTCACGTTCTGGAACTGGCCGCCTCTGGGCAGCGGGTTCGTCGCCGACGTCGCCAGCCGCCTCGGCCATCGCGTGGTCGTCGTCGCGGACAAGCTCTGAGCGCTGTCGGCCATGGCGCGCCTTGCGGCGGCCTCCGGCCCCCCGACATCCAGCCTAGCCGCCACCACGGACAAAACCGGTCCGTCCGTCCACAGGCGCGCGTGCCGGGAACGCCCGGGACGCGGAACGGCCCGGCACCCCCCGAGAGAGGAGTGCCGGGCCGTTCCGGAGTGAGAGACCTCAGCCCATCGAGACGAGCGCGAGCACGTCCTCCGGGGTCAGGTCGGACAGGGCGGTCAGGCCCAGCTCGCTGTACGTGCGCAGCGGACTGACGTACCACTTGCCCTCGTACTCGGTGGCGACCACGCCCGTGTTCTTGAGCATGCCGGACGCCAGGTTGGCGAGCGCCTGCTGGACGTCGGCCGGCATGTCGCTGTCGCCCATCTCGGCGGCCACGTCCTCGGCGCAGAACCGCTGCTGCTCGCCCTGGGCCTCGGCGGCGTAGCAGTCGCCGTCCTTGGTGACGCGGAACGTCTCGCCCTCGGCCTTGACCTCGACCTCCTTCAGCATGACCCGCATGCCGCCGGTCTCGGCGTCGGTGGCCTCGACGTCGAGGTTGACGACCTCCACGGGCGCCGGGGGCGGGCTGCCCGCCGCCTCGACCAGGACCGGGCCCGCGTCGTGCAGGGCGCCCATCTCGTCCGGCGGCAGCAGCTCGATGACGCGCTCGACGTCGGCGTTGATCGAGGCCTGCACCATCTCCTTGACGGCGTCCTCCGCGGAACCGGCGCCGTTGTTCGCGATCGGCTCCGACGGCCACTCCTCGCCCGCGTCGAGCAGGGCGTAGTCGGCGACCGAGTAGAAGAGGCTCGGGTACCACTTGTCGTCGACCTTGACGGTCGCGATGCGGATCGGCTCGCCGGTCTCCTTGACGACCTCGGCGATGTCCACCTTCTCGTTCGTCGGCTCGGTGCTGACCATGCCGTCCGGGAACGCCGCGTCCATGAACTCCTCGGTGAGCGGCAGCTCGTTGATGTCCGAACGGACCGCCACGGTGCCGCCGATGAGCTTGGTGATGGTCAGGTGGTCGTTGACCTTCTCCGCGCCCTTCTCGTCGTACTTGAGGTTCGTCGCCTCGACCGCCGCGCCGTGCAGCTTGTTCGGGTCGGCGTCCTCCTTGTAGACCTTCAGCTCCTTGAGGCGCTGGGTGGTCTTGGCGTTGAAGTCGACGAGCAGCGCGGACTCGGCGGGCGTCAGGCTCTCCAGCACGCCGAGCACGTCACCCTGGCTGAGGCTGTTGACCAGGTTGGTCGCCGCCTGCGTCGGGTTGTCCTGACCGGCCTGGTCGCTGCTGCTGCGGTTCAGCACGAAGATCGTCGCGGCGACGCCGAGCGCGACCACGACCACCGCGGCGACCGCGCCGATGATGGGGCCCTTGCCGCGCTTCTTCGGCGGCTGGCCGCCGAGACCGCCGTAGTTGGGCTGCCCGTACTGCGGCTGCTGGAAGCCCTGCGGCCCGGTCTGGGGGTAACCCTGCTGCGGGTAGCCCTGCGTCGGCTGCGGCCCGGTCTGCGGGTAGCCCTGCTGCTGCGGGTAACCGGGCTGCTGGCCGTAACCCGGCTGCTGGTAGCCCCCCGGGTTCTGCTGGTTCGGATCGTTCGGCTGCCACTGGCCGCCAGAACCTGGATAGGTCACGGTTCCCCTCCTGCGTCTTCGGTCGCGCGACTGCGTCGGCCAGCGAAGATGCCGACGACCCCGACCAGTGTCAGTACAGACCCGATCAACGTCGTCACCGGGCCGGTGCTCGAGATACCGAGGTGGACTTCCTCGCCACCGCTTACGACGGTGGCGGACCCCGCCACGGTTCCGCTGATTATCGCCACAACGCCGGAAAGTGTTGCGGCCGACCGGCGGAAACCCAGCGCGTACACGACGACGCAGACGGTGATCACCGGGATCAGCAGCGTCCACGTGTCGAGAACCAGCGCGAGCGGGCTCCCGTCGAGGACGTTGATCGTGCGGATGAGCGCGATCGACTGGTAGCTGTCCCGCAGCACGTCCCCCGACCGCACCCACGGCAGAAACGTGCCGACCCCCACCGCCGCCAGGCCGGCCACGGCCACCGCGGCGGCGGCGAACGCGACGGGCGTGTGCGGGCGGCCCCCGGACGTCGTCAGCACGGCCGCCATGGTGTCAGCCCTCGTCGCGGCCCGCCCGGACAACCCTCCGTGACACTCAGGGTGTGTCTGACGTGTCCACAGGGGTGAAAGTTGCGCAGGTTGTCCCTGTTTCTGGTGTTGCGACTGGTGCGAAACGTGTCCAAAGTGGCACAGTGAGGCCGCTGTCCCCGCAGTTCAGGGGAGCGCGAGGGAGGGACGAGTGGTGAGCGGAGGAGTCGGTACCGGGCTTCGGATCATCGCGGCGTCGCTGTTGCTCGTCGTGAGCATGGGCGCGGGCACGGCGGTCGCCGTGCCGCCACCGCCGCCGAACCCGAGCGACTCGGAGCTGGGCGCCAGCAAGGCCGACGCCAGGGCCAAGGCGACGAAGGTCGGGCAGCTCACCAACCAGGTCGCGCAGGCCGAGGCCCAGCTCGCGCAGCTGCAGGCCCAGGTCGAGCTGAAGATGGAGGACGCCAACCGCGCGCTCGTCGACCTGCGGACCGCCCAGGACGAGGCCGCGAAAGCCAAGGCCGACGCGGACGCCGCGAAGATCGCCGCGCAGACCGCGTCCGCCGACGTGGACAACGCGCGCACGCAGTTGGACGAGTTCGCCGCCGGCAGCTACAAGCAGGGCTCGACCGTCGGTTCGATGTCGGCGTTCATCGGCTCGAAGAGCCCCGACGACCTGCTCAACCGCGCGCACCTGCTCGCGGCGGTCGGCGAGAGCCGGCTCGACGCCCTGGACATGATGGAGACGGCCAGGACCGACAAGGCCAACAAGGACTCCGCCGCCCGTGCGGCACTCGACCTCGCCAACCAGAAGCAGGCCGCGGCCAGCGCGGCCAAGCAGGCGGCCGACGCGGCGACGGCGGCCGCCGTGACGGCCAGGACCGACCAGGCCGCGGCCGCGTCGCGGATCGAGGCGCGCAAGGACGCCGCGGAGTCACAGCTCGCCGCGGCACAGGCCAACGCGACTGGCCTCGCCAGCCAGCGGCAGCGCTACAACGCCTGGCTCGCCGCCAAGCAGGCTGAGGAGGCCGCGCAGTCCCGCCCGTCCGGCGGCGGTGGTGGCGGCGGGGAGGTGGCCCTGCCGCCGTCGTCCGGCGGCGTGCGCACCGTGATCAACCGCGCGATGTCGCAGCTCGGCGTTCAGTACGCCTGGGGCGGCGGCAACGCGTACGGCCCGACCAGGGGCATCCGCGACGGCGGCGTGGCCGACGCGTTCGGCGACTACAACAAGGTCGGCTTCGACTGCTCCGGCCTGATGATCTACGCGTTCGCCGGGGTCGGGATCCGGCTGCCGCACTACAGCGGCTACCAGGCGCACGCGGGAAGACAGGTGCCGCTGTCCCAGAAGCGGCCAGGCGACATGCTGTTCTGGGCGACGGGCGGGCGCATCCACCACGTCGCCCTGTACATCGGCGACGGCCGGATGATCGAGGCCCCGTACTCGGGCTCCCGCGTCCGGATCGCACCCGTTCGCTACGGCGGCATCGTCGGCTACGCGACCCGGTTGCTCTGACGCCGGTCAGCGGCCGCGTTTGACCGGCAGGGAGCGGGCGTAGGCGACGCCGCGGCCCACCCACTCCGCGACCCAGCCGTCGTCGTCGGCCGTGGCGGCCACGTGCAGCCAGCCGCGGCGCGGTTGCCCCGCCATCACCATCGGCTCGACGCGGTCGTCGGCGGTCAGGTCCTCGGTGTCGGCCGGGGGCACGCGGACCAGCAGGCCGCCCCTGTTGCTCGCCGCCACGGACAGGTTGCCGTTGATCAGGAACGCGAGGCCGCCGAACATGCGGCGCTCGTCGAGGCCGGGCTCGGTCGCGACCAGCTCGCGGACCCGGTCGGCCAGGTCGGTGTCGTACGCCATGGCCGGGAGTATGCGCCCGGCCACCGACAATTCTGGAGCGGCACTGGGTCGGGACCAACACTTTTAATTCCGGGGAGGCGGACTAGCTCACAGCCGTCATACCGCTCGTCCGGTTGCCTGGTAGCCGGAGAAGTACAGCTTCACGAGGAGGTTGGTCAGTGACCGAGCCGGCGGAGTCGGTGAACGGATCGGCGGGCGAGGCGCCCGCCAGCACCCCGGCACGGGACGCACAGCTGCTCGAACGCACGGTGTTCGAGGTCAAGCGGGTGATCGTGGGGCAGGACCGGCTGGTCGAACGCATGCTCGTCGGCCTGCTGTCCAAGGGGCACCTGCTCCTCGAAGGTGTGCCCGGCGTCGCGAAGACGCTCGCCGTGGAGACCTTCGCGAAGGTCGTCGGCGGGTCGTTCACCCGCGTCCAGTTCACCCCCGACCTCGTGCCCGCCGACATCCTCGGCACCCGGATCTACCGGCAGGGCAGCGAGAAGTTCGACGTGGAGCTGGGCCCGGTGGTCGCGAACTTCGTGCTCGCCGACGAGATCAACCGCGCGCCCGCGAAGGTGCAGTCGGCGATGCTCGAGGTGATGGCCGAGCGGCACGTGTCGATCGGCGGCCAGACCTTCCCGATGCCTGACCCCTTCCTCGTGCTGGCGACGCAGAACCCGATCGAGAACGAGGGCGTCTACCCGCTGCCGGAGGCCCAGCGCGACCGGTTCCTCTTCAAGATCATCGTCGACTACCCGACGGCCGAGGAGGAGCGCGAGATCGTCTACCGGATGGGTGTGACCCCGCCGGAGCCGCAGCAGGTGCTGACCCCCGCCGAGCTGGTCCGCCTCCAGGACGTGGCGGCGCGGGTCTTCGTCCACCACGCGCTCGTCGACTACACCGTCCGCGTCGTCCTCGCGACCCGCACCCCGGCCGAGCACGGCCTGGCCGACGTCGCGGGCTGGGTGGCCTACGGCGCCTCGCCGCGCGCCAGTCTCGGCATCGTCGCCGCCTCCCGCGCGCTCGCGCTGATCCGCGGCCGTGACTACGTGCTCCCGCAGGACGTCGTGGACGTGGTGCCGGACGTGCTGCGCCACCGGTTGGTCCTCTCCTACGACGCGCTCGCCGACGGCGTGCCGGTCGACCACATCGTGTCCCGCGTGCTGCAGACCGTGCCGCTGCCGCAGGTCTCGGCCCGCCCGCAGTCGGGTGGGGTGCAGCCGCCGCCCGTGGGGGTGGGTCGCTAGTTGTCCAGGGAGAAGGAGCGGCCGAGCTGGGCACCGCCGATCCTGCAAGGGGATCGGATGGAGCACGGACTGCGGTTGCTCGAACTGGACGTGCGCCGCAGGCTCGACGGGTTGCTCCAGGGCAACCACCTCGGGCTCGTGCCGGGGCCGGGATCCGAGCCGGGTGAGGCCCGGGTCTACCAGCCCGGCGACGACGTGCGCCGCATGGACTGGGCCGTCACCGCACGCACCACCGAGCCGCACATCCGCGAGACCGTCGCCGACCGCGAGCTGGAGACGTGGGTGGTCGCCGACCTGTCCGCGAGCCTCGACTTCGGCACGGCCGCGTGCGAGAAGCGGGACCTGGTGGTCGCCGCGACCGCGGCGATCGCGCACCTGACCGGCGGGGGCGGCAACCGGATCGGCGCGATCATCGCCACCGGTGAGCGGACCGCCCGGGTGCCTGCCCGCGGCGGGCTCGCGCACGCCCGCGGGCTGGTCCGCAAGCTCGCCGAGACGCCGCGCGCACCCGAGGGCACCCGTGGTGACCTGCGGGACGCGCTCGAACAGCTGCGCCGCCCGCCACGCCGACGCGGGCTCGCGGTGGTGATCTCGGACTTCCTCGGCGACATCGACTGGCAGCGGCCGCTGCGTGGCCTGTCCACCCGGCACGAGCTGATCGCGATCGAGGTGCTCGACCCGCGTGACGTCGACCTGCCCGAGGTGGGCACGGTCGTGCTCTCCGACCCGGAGTCGGGCCGCCAGCGCGAGGTGCACGCCTCGGCGCTGCTGCGCCGCGAGTTCGCCGCCGCGGCCGCCGAGCACCGGGCGCGGGTCGCCGCCGCGATCCGCGGCGCGGGCGCCGGGCACCTGGTGCTGCGCACCGACTCGGACTGGATCGCCGACACCGTACGTTTCGTCGTCGCCCGCAAGCGGCGCTGGTCGGGGGGAGGGGTGGCCTGATGTTCGGCCTCAGCTTCGGCGGGTTCACCGCGCCCTGGTGGTTCCTGCTGCTGATCGTGGTGGCCGCGATCGTCGCCGGGTACGTGATCGTCCAGCGGATGCGCCGCAAGCGCACCATGCGGTTCACCAACCTGGAGCTGCTGGAGAAGGTCGCGCCGAAGCGGCAGAGCTGGATCCGGCACCTCCCGCCCGTGGTGCTGGTGATCTCGCTGATGCTGCTGACGACGGCGATGGCCGGCCCGACCGACACGCAGCGGGTGCCGCGCAACCGCGCGACCGTGATGCTCGTGATCGACGTGTCGCTGTCCATGGAGGCCACGGACGTGCGCCCGACCCGGCTGCGTGCCGCCCAGGACGCCGCCAAGGACTTCGCGGAGGGGCTCACCCCCGGCATCAACCTCGGCCTGATCTCGTTCGCGGGCACCGCGAGCGTGATGGTGTCGCCGACGACCGAACGCGCGAGCGTCGTCCAGGCCATCGACAACCTCAAGCTCGCCGAGTCCACCGCGACCGGTGAGGCGATCTTCGCCGCGTTGCAGTCGATCGACGGCTTCGCGCAGATCGTGGGTGGCGCGCAGGGCGCGCCACCGGCCCGCATCGTGCTGATGACCGACGGGAAGCAGACGGTGCCGACCGACGACGGCGACGACCCGAGAGGCGCGTTCACCGCGGCGCGAGCCGCCAAGGACCAGAAGATCCCCGTGTCGACGATCTCGTTCGGCACGACGGACGGCGAGGTCACGATCGACGGCAAGAGCCAGCCGGTGCCGGTGGACGACGAGTCGATGAAGGAGATCGCGGAGCTGTCCGGCGGCGAGTTCTACCGGGCGGCGACCGCCGACCAGTTGCACCGGGTGTACGACACGCTCGGTGAGCAGATCGGGTACGAGACCAAGAACGCGGACGCGAGCAAGCCGTGGCTGATGCTCGGCACCCTTGCCGCACTGCTGGCCGCGGGCAGTGCCCTGTTCATCGGGCAGCGCCTGCCATGAGGGTGTTCTCGCTGACATCCGGGTGGAGTCCGCGAGAATCTCTCAGGAACGGGCGGATAGCCTTGCGTGTGGTCATGGCGGTTGTTCGCGCGAGGAGTTCACGGTGAGCCGTTCAGTACTGATAACGGGGGGTAACCGAGGGATTGGCCTGGCCATCGCCAGGGCGTTCGCCGCACAGGGGGACAACGTCGCGGTGACCTACCGCGGCAAGCCGCCGCCGGAGGACCTGTTCGGTGTGCGCTGCGACGTCACCGACACCGAGCAGGTGGACGCCGCCTTCAAGGAGATCGAGGAGAAGCAGGGCCCGGTCGAGGTGCTGGTCGCGAACGCGGGCATCACCGACGACACGCTGCTCATGCGGATGACCGAGGAGCAGTTCACCCGTGTCCTCGACGCCAACCTGACCGGCGCCTTCCGCGTCGCGAAGCGCGCGACGCGCGCGATGCTCAAGGCCCGCTGGGGCCGGATGATCTTCATCTCGTCGGTGGTCGGGATGGCGGGCGGCCCCGGCCAGGTGAACTACGCGGCCAGCAAGGCCGGCCTGATCGGCGTGGCCCGCTCGATCACCCGCGAGCTGGGCGGCCGCAACATCACCGCCAACGTGGTCACGCCGGGCTTCATCGCCACCGACATGACCGACGCGGTGTCCGACGAGCGCAAGCAGACGATCCTCGCGAGCGTCCCCGCGGGCCGCTACGGGCAGCCCGACGAGGTCGCCGCGGCCGTCACCTTCCTCGCCTCCGACGCCGCCGCGTACATCAGCGGCGCGGTCGTGCCGGTCGACGGTGGCCTGGGAATGGGGCACTGACAGACTGTCCCCGGTAACTGATCGATCGCCAGGAGGACGGTTTCGTGACGGGTCTGCTCGAAGGCAAGCGCCTGCTCATCACCGGTGTCATCACCGACGCCTCGATCGCGTTCCACGCGGCCAAGGTCGCGCAGGAACAGGGGGCGACCGTCGTGCTGACCGGCTTCGGCCGGATGAGCCTCGTCGAGCGGATCGCGAAGCGGCTGCCGCAGCCCGCGCCCGTGATCGAGCTGGACGTGCAGAACAACGAGCAGCTCGACTCGCTGGCCGACCGGGTGCGCGAGCACGTCGACGGGCTGGACGGCGTGCTGCACTCGATCGGGTTCGCCCCGCAGACCTGCCTCGGCGCCCCGTTCCTGGACGCGCCGCGCGAGGACGTGTCGACCGCGATCGAGGTGTCGGCGTATTCGTTCAAGTCACTCGCCGTGGCGTGCCTGCCGCTCATGGGGCCCGGCGGGTCGATCGTCGGCATGGACTTCGACGCGCGCGTCGCGTGGCCCGCCTACAACTGGATGGGTGTCGCGAAGGCCGCGCTCGAGTCGGTGAACCGGTACCTGGCGCGTGACCTCGGGCCGAAGGGCATCCGGGTGAACCTGGTCGCGGCGGGGCCGGTGAAGACCATGGCCGCCAAGTCGATCCCCGGCTTCAACGAGCTGGAGGACGGCTGGGGCGACCGCGCGCCGCTCGGCTGGGACGCCGAGGACGCCACCCCGGTCGCGAAGTCGATCTGCGCCGTGCTGTCGGACTGGCTGCCCGCCACGACCGGCTCGATGATCTGGGTCGACGGCGGCGTGCACGCGACGGGCCAGTGATGTACCAGGCTCTGCTGTGGTTGTCGTTCGGCGGGCCCGAGCGACCCGAGGACGTCCGTCCGTTCCTGGAGAACGTGACCCGCGGCCGCGGCGTGCCACCGGAGCGGCTCGACGAGGTCGAACAGCACTACCTCGGGTTCGGCGGCGTGTCCCCGATCAACGCGCTGAACCGCGCCGCGATCGAGGCCGTCGAGGCCGAGCTGGCGGCGCGGGGCATCGACCTGCCGGTGTACTTCGGCAACCGCAACTGGCACCCGATGGCCGAGGACACCGTCGGGCAGATGGCGCGTGACGGGGTGACCTCCGCGCTCGTGTTCCCGACGAGCGCGTACGGCGGGTACTCGGCGTGCCGTCAGTACGACGAGGACATCCTGCGGGCCCGCGCCGCGGCGGGGGAGGGCGCGCCGGAGCTGACGAAGCTGCGGCAGTTCTTCGACCACCCGCTGTTCGTCTCGGCGTTCGCGGACGCGGTCCGTGCGGCCGCGGCGGACGTCGACGGCGAGTACCGCCTCGTCTTCACCGCCCACTCCGTGCCGGTCTCGGCGGACCGCGCCGCGGGCCCGCCGTCCGAGGGCGGGCACCGGTACTCCCGGCAGGTCGCCGAGGCCGCCCGGCTGGTGGCCGCCGACCTGGGTGTCGCCGAGTACGACGTGGTGTGGCAGTCCCGGTCGGGGCCGCCGCAGGTGCCGTGGCTGGAGCCGGACATCCTCGACCACCTCGATGCCTTGCACGCCAAGGGAGTCCCGGCCGTGGTCCTGTGCCCGGTCGGGTTCGTCAGTGACCACCTAGAGGTCGTGTGGGACCTCGACACCGAGGCCAAGGACAGGGCCACGGAGCTGGGCATGGGATTCGCGCGGGCGACCGCGCCCAGCGGTGACCCCCGGTTCGCGGAGCTGGTGGTGGAGCTGGTGCGGGAGCACCTCGCGGACGCGCCCGTGCGGAAGCTGTCGGACTTCACCGCGGCGGGCTGCACCGTCAACGGCGCGCCCTGCGCGGTCGGGTGCTGTGAACCGGCTCAGCGGAGCCGTACGTAGGCCTCGCCGCGCGGGGAGAGGCGGTAGCCGACCTCCAGGCTCAGCGTCAGGCCGAGGTTCTTCAGCTTGCGCACGTCCACTTTGAACGGGAGCATCTCGCGGCCCAGCTCGGCCGCGAGGTCGCCCGCCCGGACGGCGGGGCGCCGCTGGATGATCGCCAGCGTGTCGTCCGTCCACGGACCGTGTGTGCTGGCGCGGTCCAGCCGTGCCAGCCTGCGGGTGATCTCCGCGACGTCCTCAGTGGACAGATCGGTGGCCGCGGCGAGCGCGGCCCTCGGGTCCTCGTCGCCGGCCAGGTGGATGCGCAAGAGGAACACCGGATCCCCAGGCGTGCCACGGAGATCCGCTACCGCGGCGGCGACGGACGGGTAGCCCGCGGCTCGGGCGTCGGCGCTGCGGATGCGACTCGGTGCCACCTCGGTCACCTCGTCCACGACGACGCGCCCGGCTGCGGTCCGGTAGGTGTTGCCCGCGGTGACCTGCCGCCGTTTCCAGCGGCGGAACATCACCGTGACGGTGCCGTCCCGGATCCCCTGGTGCAGCCGCTTCTCAATGAGCATCCGAGACGTCCAGCGCCCGGACCGCGTCGGCGACCGCCGCACAGCGGGCCATGCGGACGGCGTGGAACAGTGGGCGCAGGGCCTCGGCGCGCTTGAGCGCCGCCGACGCGGACAACGCGCCACCCGGCTCGTCCTCCATCGCCAGCTCCAGGATCGCCGACACCTCCGCGGCACGCTGCAGCACGCGCAGCGCCCGCTGCGGCATGCCCGCGGGCCACCGGGCGTGGGTGCGCTCTGCGACGCGGGCCTGCAGCTCCTCGCGGACACCGGCACGCTTCTTGGCCACCCCGAGCTCGACGAGCATGCCAGCCGCGACACGCATGGCGCCGGTCAGCTCGTGCTCCGCCTCGCCGATCGGCACGTTCGGGGTCGGCACCGAACGGTCGACCTCGTACACCGTCCAGCGGATGATGCCGGTGTCGACCTTCTTGCCGAGCTTCTCCGGCACGGCGCCCAGCCCGTTCAGGACCACCGCCTCGCCGACCCGTAACGCGTGGGCGGCGAACTCGCCGGCGCCACCGAGTCCGCGCACGTCGCCGGGCACCGGCATGACCAGTTCGGCGCTCACCGCGCCGGACCGGCGCAGCGCCGCGAGCATGGCGGCGGGAGACCCGCCCGCGGTGCCTTTGACGGGGATCTCGAGGGTGGCGGCGAGCTGTTCGTCCGCGGCCACCACCTCATGGAACTCGGCCCAGTCCTTCAGGGCGTCGAGCACATCGTCGGCGGCAGCCGCGCCACTCAGCCAGGCTGAGCTCCACACCGCCAATGTCGCGCTGGGGGATGACACGGGGGAGAGATTACGCGACCATGGTGGGCTGACTTCGGGTAGGTGATCTAATGCTTTGACGGGTCGCCGAGCTGGTCCTTGAGCAGGTCCCGGAAGCCGTCGAGGTCCTCCTGCGTGCCGAACGCGCGGCCGGGTACCGGGAACAGCGCCGCCTCGCCCGTGCGCAGCACGAAGTTGTGCTTGGTCTCCACCCAGCCCGCGATCGTCTGCCAGCGCAGGTCCGTGTACGCGGTGCCGTCGATCGTCATCATCCGGAACGACTGGGAGTCCACCGTCGCGGTCACGGTCGCCGCCGCGACCGGGTTGCGGCGGAACTGGGACCGCACGCCCAGCACCGGCAGCGCCACGATGACCGCCGCGCAGATCAGCCCGAACCCACCCGGGACCGGCTGCCCCGCGAACAACAGCACGACCGACAGCACGGCCAACCCCAGCGCGAACCACGGCGCCCACCGGTACACCGCGTAGACGGCGCGCAGCGCGTCGTTCCAGTCCGATGGCGCGGGGTCCCATTTCAGCTCGAGCGCCATCCTCGTGTCGTCCTTTCTGGTCGGCCGTTCGATGGGCAAGACTGTCCGGCATGGCACAACCAGCCCGAGTACGGGTCGAAAGGCTACGGGAGTCCGGCAGCGCGACGACCCTGGAACTGTTCTTCGACCTGGTTTTCGTGTTCGCGCTGACCCAGATCACCGCGCTGATGGCCGACGAGCCGACCGGCAGGGGGCTGCTGAAGGGCACGCTGCTGATCCTCGTCGTCTGGTGGTGCTGGGTCGGGTACTCGTGGCTGTCGAACCTGGTCAAGGCAGACGAGGGCGTCACCCGGTTGACCATGCTGGTGGCGATGGCCGCGATGTTCCTGCTGGCGCTGGCCATCCCGGAGGCGTTCGACGACATCGACGGCGGGCTGTGGGGCCCGACCGTGTTCGCCTTCTCCTACCTGGTGCTGCGGCTCGCGCATGTCCTGTTGTTCTGGGTGATCAGCAAGGACGACCCGGTGCTGCGCCGCCAGGTCGGCCGGTTCGCGCCGACCATGGTGGGCGGCACGGTCCTGCTCCTGTTGGCGGGGAACACGTCCGGCGACGCGCAACTGCTGCTGTGGCTCGCGGCCGTGGTCGCCGACTACGGCGGCACGCTCGCCATCGGCGCTCGCGGCTGGCGGCTCAACTCGGCCCGCCACTTCGCCGAGCGGCACGGGCTGATGGTGATCATCGCCCTCGGCGAGTCGATCGTCGCCATCGGGGTGGGGGTCACCCACCTGGCGATCTCGTGGCCGATCGTGGTCGCCGCGACGCTGGGGCTCGCGGTGTCGGCGAGCCTGTGGTGGGCCTACTTCGACACCGCCGCGATCCTCGGTGAACAGGCGCTGGCCTCGGCGAAGGGCGACCACCGGGTGTCCATGGCCCGCACCGCGTTCACCTACCTGCACCTGCCGATGATGGTCGGCATCGTGATGCTCGCCCTGGGCATGAAGAAGGTCCTCACCTATGTGGGCGACACCGGGCACCACGCGCTGTCGGACCCGTTGTACGGGGCGCCGCTGTGGGCGCTGTTCGGCGGTGTCGCGCTCTACCTCCTCGCGCACGTCGGGTTCGCATGGCGCTGCTTCCGGGCGTTCAAGACCTACCGGTTCGGGCTCGCGGTCGTGCTGCTCGCGCTGGTGCCCGCGGTCGCGAACCTGCCCGCGCTGGCGACGCTCGGCGTGCTCAGCGCGCTGCTGATCACCCTCAACGTGGTCGAGTCGGTCGTGTTCCGGACGGCCAGGGACGAGGCGAGGCACAGCGACCACGAGCACCACTGACGTCAGCGGACGACCTCGACGAGCCGTTCCAGCGCCGCCCTGGTCGGCAGGTGCGCCAGCACGTGCCGCACGCTGCGTGCCGAGTACCGCCGATCCTCGTCACCGGTGCCGGTGAGAGCGAAGTCGACCAGCCCGGACACGTAGTTCGCGAGGCCGGTGACCGCGCCGCGGAACGACGAGAGGAAAAGGTCCGGCAGCGTGCCCGCGGTCTCGCGGTAGCCGTCGACCAGGGCTCTGGCACCGGCGACGTTCACACCGCCGCCGGGGTCGACGGTCCAGTCCATCAGCGCGTTCGCCAGCTCCCACGCGGGCGGTTGCCCACCGGCGTGCTCCCACCCGAGCACGACGAGGCTGCCGTGCCGGCCACGCCGCACCTGCCCGGGGCCCATGGCGTTGTGCGACAACACCGGTTCGGGCGCGGGGACCCCGGCGCCGACGGTCGCCAGCTCCGTCAGCACCGGCACGGCGGCGCTCATGGCGGACGCCCAGCCCGCACCCTCGGCGTGTGCCCGGTCCGCCAGCTCGGCCCAGGTCACCGACGAGAGGCGCTGCTCGTGCCACGGGCTCACGCGGTCGACCGGCATGGCCAGCCCGTGGACGGTCGCGAGGATCGTGCCCACCGTCCTGGTGACCGCGGCGCTCGCGGGCGCGGCCATCGGCGGCCTGGAGTGCGCCCACACGCAGACCCGCCATTCGTGCCCGCCGATCGTGGCCAGGATCTCGCCGTCCCGGTCGCGCACCGGGGCGGGGAGCGGCACACCGGCCGCCGCGGCCGCCTCCTGCAGCGCCACCTCGGTCTCGGGGTGCACGATGGGCCACCAGGTGTCCATCGTGCGCGCCACCCAGCGGCCGCGGTCGGTCTCCAGCGACCACGCCCGGCCCGACTCGTCCGGGCGGGCCAGCGACCGCATCTCGCCGGTCACCGCGCCCAGGTCGTACCGGTCGGCGATCGCCTGCGCCAACGCCGGGTCGGCGATGGCGGCGCGGCCACGGGTGCGGTCCACCTCGGCCTTCAGGTCGGTCCACGTGCGGAAGCCGTACTGCGCCGCGAGCGCCTTCTGGGCGGTGGCCAGCGACGTCGCCGGATCGCTGTCACGCAGGCCCGCCAGGAGGTCCTTGGCCTGCTGCTTCAGGTGACCGAGGTCGGGATTGTCGGGGAGTGTCTTCACGGGAGCACCTCGCTGCACGGACCCGGACTCGCACGGGCCGGAACACACGTCCGCGAGGGGTGGCTTCGAGCCTTCCGGCGAGTCGCGGCGCGCTCCCCAAGCACGCTCCGAACGCGAGCTTAACGGGCTGTGACCGCCAGTCAAGGCCTCCTGGAGTCACTCCACGTCGACTGATCGGGCAGACCTGCGTAGCGTCGTAACGGTGACAGGCGCTGTTCCCACCCCACCCGAGAACCTCCCGCGCACCGCGGGAGAGCTGCGCGCCGCGGCGCACCTGCCGCGCGGCGTGAAGACCGAGATCCGTGACAACCTGCTGGCCGCGTTGCGCGAGGGGCGTGACCCGTGGCCCGGCATCGTCGGCTTCGACAAGACCGTCCTCCCACAGCTGGAGCGCGCGCTCCTCGCGGGCCACGACGTCGTGCTGCTCGGTGAGCGCGGCCAGGGCAAGACCCGGCTGCTGCGCACCGTGGTCCGCCTGCTCGACGAGTGGACGCCCGTGATCGAGGGCGCCGAGCTCGGCGAGCACCCGCTCGACCCGATCACGCCGGAGTCCCGCCGCCGTGCCGCCGAGCTGGGCGACGACCTGCCCGTCGTGTGGCGGCACCGGTCCGAGCGGTACTCCGAGAAGCTCGCCACCCCGGACACGTCCGTCGGAGACCTGATCGGTGACGTCGACCCGGTGAAGGTCGCGCAGGGCCGCACGCTCGGCGACCCCGAGACCATCCACTTCGGACTCGTGCCGAGGGCGCACCGCGGCATCGTCGCGATCAACGAGCTGCCCGACCTGGCCGAGCGGATCCAGGTGGCGCTGCTGAACGTCATGGAGGAGCGGGACATCCAGGTCCGCGGCTACACCCTGCGGCTCCCGCTCGACGTGCTGCTGGTCGCCACCTCCAACCCCGAGGACTACACCAACCGCGGCCGCATCATCACCCCGCTGAAGGACCGCTTCGGTGCCGAGGTCGTCACGCACTACCCGCTGTCCGTCGCCGCCGAGGTGGACGTGATCAAGCAGGAGGCGGACCTGGTCGCCGAGGTCGGCGACGAGCTCTTGGAGGTGCTGGCCCGGTTCGTGCGGAACCTGCGCGAGTCGTCGGCCATCGACCAGCGCTCCGGCGTGTCCGCGCGGTTCGCCGTCGCCGCCGCGGAGACGGTCGCCGCCGCCGCGCTGCGCCGGTCCGCGCTGATCGGCGAGTACCCGGCCGTGGCCCGGCCGATCGACCTCGACTCGGTGCCGGCCGTACTGCGCGGCAAGCTCGAGTTCGAGTCCGGTGAGGAGGGTCGCGAGACCGAGCACCTGACGCACCTGCTGCGCCGCGCGGTCGCCGAGACCGCCAAGGACCGGTTCGCGGGCCTCGACTTGCGCCCGCTGGTCGACGCGGTGGCCGACGGGCACCTGGTCGCCACCGGTGAGCGGGTGCCCGGCGCCGAGGTGCTGGAGGCACTGCCGGAGCTGCCGGTGCTGCACGAGGTCGCCACCAGGCTCGGCGTCAAGCCCGCCCACGGCGCGGGCCGGATCGCCGCCGCGATCGAGCTGGCGCTGGAGTCGCTGTACCTGCGGCGCAAGCTCGCGAAGGACTCCGACGAGGGAACGACGGTCTACGGCCCATGAGCCGATTTACGTATGGCAGGTACTACGACGGTCCCGACCCGCTCGCGCCACCGGTCGACCTGCGGGACGCCCTCGACGCGATCGGGCGGGACGTCATGGACGGCCGGTCGCCGAGGTCCGCGCTGGAG
The DNA here is from genome assembly GCF_044466355.1 of Actinophytocola sp. NPDC049390. NCBI lineage: Bacteria > Bacillati > Actinomycetota > Actinomycetes > Pseudonocardiales > Pseudonocardiaceae > Actinophytocola > Actinophytocola sp. NPDC049390. The sequence continues at coordinate 75,129 of NZ_JBITMQ010000015.1, read as the reverse complement.
GAGCTGCTCCGGCGCGGCACCCGGCAGAACGCGGGCCTCGACGAGCTGACGCGGCGGCTGTGGGAGAAGCGGTCGCAGATCCAGCGCCGCCACAACCTCGACGGGACGCTGCAGCAGGTGCGGCAGCTGCTCGACGAGGCCGTGGCGGCGGAGAAGACGGCGCTGTTCCCCGACCCGGACGACGACGCCCGGTTCCGGGAGGCGCAGCTCGACGCGCTGCCGTCCGGCACCGCCGCGGCCGTCCGCGAACTGTCCGAGTACGACTGGCGGTCCGACGAGGCGCGGCAGAAGTACGAGCAGATCCGCAACCTGCTCGGCCAGGAGCTGATGGAGTCGCGGTTCCAGGGCATGAAGCAGGCCCTGCAGAACATGAGCCCGGAGGACACCGAACGGATCCGGCAGATGATGGCGGACCTCAACGACCTCCTACTGTCCCACCTGCGCGGCGACGACACCACCCGGCAGTTCGGCGACTTCATGCGCAAGCACGGCGAGTTCTTCCCGGAGAACCCGCGCGACACCGAGGAGCTGATCGACGCGCTGGCGGCCCGTGCCGCCGCCGCGCAGCGGATGATGAACTCGATGTCCGACCAGCAGCGGGCCGAGCTGTCGGACCTGATGGCGTCCGCGTTCGGCGACCCCCGCCTGCTCGACCAGGTCTCGACGCTCGACCAGAACCTGCGTGCGCTGCGCCCCGGCGAGGACTGGACCGGTTCGGCGCGGTTCCGCGGCAACCAGCCGCTCGGCATGGGCGAGGGCGCGCAGGCCATGGCCGACCTCGCCGAGCTGGACGCGCTGGCCGAGCAGCTGGCGCAGTCGTACCCGGGGGCGCGGCTGGAGGACATCGACCTGGAGGCGCTGGAACGTCAGCTGGGCGACGAGGCCAGGGTGGACGCCCGGCGCCTCGCCGAACTGGAGCAGCAGCTGCGCGACCAGGGCCTGCTGGAACGTGCCCCGGATGGCTCGCTTCGCTTGTCGCCCAAGGCGTTGCGGCGGCTGGGACAGACGGCGTTGAAGGACGTGCTGGCCACCGCGCGCAACACGGGTCAGCGGGACTCGGCGCTGTCCGGTGCGTCCGGCGAGCCGACCGGGGCGAGCCGCCCGTGGGAGTTCGGTGACACGGCCTCGTGGGACGTCTCGCGCACCGTGCGCAACGCGGTCCTGCGCTCAGCGGGCGGCGAGGTGTCACTGGACGTCGTGGACGTCGAGGTCGCGGAGACCGAGCAACGGACCCGTGCGGCGGTCGCGTTGTGCGTGGACACGTCGTGGTCGATGGTGCAGGACGGCCGGTGGGTGCCGATGAAGCGCACCGCGCTCGCGCTGCACCAGCTGATCTCGACACGGTTCCGCACGGACGCCTTGCAGCTCATCACGTTCGGCCGGCACGCGCGGTCGGTGGAGCTGCCGGAGCTGGTCGGGCTCGAAGGCGTGTGGGAGCAGGGCACGAACCTGCACCACGCGCTGCTGCTGGCGGGACGCCACCTGCGCAGGCACTCCGACGCGCAGCCGGTGGTCCTCGTGGTGACCGACGGCGAGCCCACCGCCCACCTGGAACCGGACGGGGAAGCCGAGTTCGCCTACCCGCCGGAGCCCAGGACTCTGCGCAAGACGGTCGCGGAGGTGGACGCACTGGCCAAGCTGGGCGCGTCGGTGACGGTGTTCATGCTGGGCGACGACCCCCGGCTGGAGCAGTTCGTCGACCTGATCGCCCGCCGCAGCGGCGGGCGCGTCGTCGCCCCGGACCTCGACGGGCTGGGCGCCGCCGTGGTGGGTGACTACCTGCGTTCCCGCCGGGCCCGCTAGGCGAAGCTGGGCACGCCCTCGTCGTCCAGTGTCACCTTGCTGAACGGACGGTCGGTGCCCAGCGTCGCCCTCGGGGCGGTGTCGATCCGCAGTTTGTGCGTGTAGGCGGCGGTCTTCCGCAACGACGCGTGTGCCGCGCACGCGCACGTCGGGTTCGACGTGTCCGGGCAGTCCGACAGCGACCGGCGAAGCAGGCCGAGCATCACCGCGTCGAGCTGGCCCGACCACTCCATGTCCCAGTCCTCGTCCTCGTAGTGGGACCAGCAGTCGTGGGAGTAGACCCGCAGCTCACCGAACTCGCAGCCGGTGCAGGACAGCACGATGTCCCAGTCGTACACGTGATCGTGCCCCGCGCTGTTGTGGGGAACGCCGCGCAGGTCGATGTCGACGACCTGCTCCTGGCGTTCCCCGCAACGCAGGCATGCGCGCGAGATCATGCCGCGATCATGTCAGGACTCGAGGGGCGATGATCCTCAGTCCCACCAGAAAGTCCACCGGATCCTGCGGACGAGTTCGGCGGAGTACTCGGGGAACACCGAACCCCCCACGTTGTCCGCGTTGGTCAGCACGTGTTCGACGGCGACGACGTCGGCGTGGTCCTGCGTCATCGGCGGCCGGGGAACGGCGACGTGGACCTCACCACCGAACGCCGCCACCACCTCGGCGCCGAAGCGTTCGTGCCAGCTTCGCAGCAGCGCGCAGAACAAGCTGAGTGGCGCGTCGGCAAACCACCCGAAGTGCGCCAGAACGTCGGTGCCCCACGCGGCTGGGACGAGCACGAGCCGGCAGTCCGGCAGGCCATGCGGGTCCGACCGCACGATCGCCGCCACGGTGCGCGCCGCCGCGTCCACCGGATCGGGATAGTCCGGATCGAGAGGCGTCGGAGGTGCCAGCCCTGGCCAGCTCTCGAACGGCGGACCCGGGTTGTACGGCCACTCCGGTTCCGGAGCCGCCTGGTGTCGCAGCAGGTCCCGTCGATAGTGGGCGAACCGCTCGGGGAGCACGACGCCCAGGTCGACGGTGTCCACCTCGGCCGGATCCCGTGGCCCGTACACGTCCTCAGGCCAGGTCAGGAAGGGCGTGACGCCGGTGGTCTCCCGCTGCTCGCGCAGCGTCGCCCACAGCTCGGGCAGGTTCTCGGGCAGCACGTCCGAGCACCACAACCGCGTCCTTCCCCGCAGGAAGTGGTGCCCGGACGGCACACCCTCCGGCAACGTCTCGCTCACGTCTACGACGTGATGTCCTTCGTGCGGAAACGGCGAGCCGCGAGCAACCCGAAGAACGCCGCGTACGCCACCGCCGAGAACGCGCCCGCCGCCATGTTCGACCAGTCGACGTCCGTGGAGATCAGGTCCGACCACGCGAACGCGTAGTGCGTCGGCAGGTAGTTCCGCAGCCCCTCCAGCGCGGTGATCTGGTCCAGGATCGACGACAGGATCGCCACCAGCACCGTGCCGCCGACCGCGCCGAGCGGCGCGTCCGTCGACACCGTCAGGAACAGCGCCAGCCCGGCCACCCACAGCAGGTGCTCCGCCAGGTACAGCACCGTGAACAGCAGCGCCAGCATCGAGTCGGAGAACGAGATCGCGTCCCCGGTGGGGCTGACCGCCTCGCCGGTGCCGTAGAAGATCACGCCAACGAGCAGCGCCACCGCGGGCAGCAGCGTGATCGCGAAGAACGACAGCAGCCCCGACGCGATCGCCTTCTGCCGCATCAGCCGGTGCCGGGGGACCGGCATGGCCAGCAGGTACTTCAGCGACGACCACGACGCCTCCGACGCGATCGTGTCGCCGAAGAACAGCGCCACGATCATCGGCAGCAGGAAGCTCGACACCGCGAACAGCACGAACACCACGAAGTTCGGTGCCGACGACGTCGCCAGGTCGACGAACCCGCCGGACCGGTTGTCCTGGTTGTCCGTGCCGAACTCGAACGCCGCCCACAGGATCCACGGCAGCAGGACCAGGAACCCGAGCACCAGCTGCACGCGGCGGCGCCGCAGCTGGCGGACCAGCTCGACCCGCAGCCGCAGCGTCCGGCCCGCCCGGTAGCCCGTGACCGAGCCGTCCGCCTGCACCCCGTGCTCCTCGTGCGACGCCGCGTCCGTGAGCTGCTCGATGGCCGCCTCGTCGGTGTGTACTCCGTTCGCCTCGCTCATCGGGACGTCTCCTCTCCGACCAGCTGCAGGAACGCGTCCTCGAGCCGCCGCCGCGGGCCTGCCTGTTCCACCGCGACACCCGCGCCGACCAGCTTGGCCAGCGCCGCGGACCTGGGCATGCCGTCGAGGTCCGCGTGGACCTGGTTGCCCTCCACCTCGACCTCGGACACGCCCGCCACGCCGCGCAGCACGTCCGCGGCGTCGCCGGGACGGTCGACCCGGAACGTCGCCTCGCCGCTGCCGCCGACGATCTCCTCGACCCGGCCGGACGCGACGAGCCTGCCCTGGTGCATGACCACCACGTGGTCACACGTCTGCTCCACCTCGGCGAGCAGGTGCGAGGAGACCACCACGGTCCGCCCGGTCGAGGCGTACCGCCGCAGGACGGCGCGCATCTGGTGGATCTGGGGCGGGTCGAGCCCGTTGGTCGGTTCGTCGAGCACCAGCAGATCCGGCAGGCCGAGCATGGCCTGCGCGATCGCGAGCCGCTGCCGCATGCCCTGGCTGTAGGTCCGCACCTTGCGGTGCACCGCCTTGCCGAGGCCCGCGATCTCCAGGGCCTCCTCGACGTGCGCCTTGTCCGGCGGCCTGCCCGTCGCCGCCCAGTACAGCTCCAGGTTCGCCTGCCCCGACAGGTGCGGCAGGAACCCGGCGCCCTCGACGAACGAGCCGATCCGGGACAGCACGGGCGCACCGGAGTACACCTTGTGCCCGAACACCCTGATCGTGCCGCCGGTGGGCTGGATGAGCCCCATCAGCATGCGCAGCGACGTGGTCTTGCCCGCGCCGTTCGGGCCGAGCAGACCGAGCACCTGACCGGCCTCGACCCGGAACGACAGGTCGTTCACCGCGGTCACGCCGCCCGGGTACCGCTTCGACAGCCCCTCGATCACCAGCGGGACATCGGTCAGCCCGGGGTCGACGTCGGTCGCCCGGCGCCTGCGGAACGCGCCCCAGACCGCCGCGACCGCGACCAGCCCGAGCACGACCGCGATCCCGACCAGCGGGCCCGCGGGCACCTCGTTGCCGGTGCGGGTGCCGGACACGACCGGCGCCTCGACCACGGCGCCCTCGGCGACGGACACCCGGTACGCCGCCGCCTGCGTGGACGGCGCGTACGCCTGGTCGGTCGTGCTGACCACCAGCGCGATGCTCCGGTCGGTCTCGATCGGCCGGACGATGCCCGGCAGCGTCACGGTCACCTCGACCGGCGAGCCGTCCGCGGGCAGCGCCGGGATCCGGAACGGCGACACCGCCGACCCCGGCAGGACCCGGATGCCGTCCGGGCTCACGTCGTACAGCTTCGCGAACAGCACCGCGCCCTCGGCCGCGGGCGGCGCCGCACCCGGGACCGCGGCGACCCGCAGCCGCACGGTGCTCGAGCCCGCGATCAGCAGCTGCGAGTCCAGCGGCCTGCTCCGGAACTGCGCGGCCTGGCCCGGCAGGTCGATCGACACCCGGCCGACCAGCCGCGACGAGCTGCCGATGATCGACCCGAGCCCCGGCAGGCTGCTGATCGACGCCGGGTTGCCGCCGGGCGGGTTGACGATCGTCTGCTCCGGCCCGAAGACCGGGACGCCGCGGCGCTGTGTGGCGTCCGCGCCGTCCAGACCGGGGTAGGTGCCGGTGCTGACCGTCCGCACGGACGGCGCACCCTGCACCCGCAGCGCGCCCTGCACCGCGTATGACAGGCCCTCGCCGGGGTCCTCGCCCTGGCCGCGGAGGTGGAAGTCGAACCAGTCGGCGATCTGGCCGCGCAGCTCGGGGCCGGGACGGCCGCCGTCGTGGCCGCCGGTGTACCAGACGACCTTCACCTTGCCGCCCGCCTCGGCGATCTGCCGCGCGTTGGCGTCGGCCTGGTCGAGGCCGAACAGCGTGTCCTGCTCGCCCTGCACCAGCATCGTCGGCTGGGTGATGTTCTCGGTGACCCGCATGGGGGAGACGGACCGCAGCAGGTCCACGGTCTCCTGGCTCGCGCGGCCGGTCGTCGCCACCTCGGCGTAGGCGGCGCAGAACTCCGGCCGGAACCGACCGCACGGGTCGCCCGCCTGGTCCCCGCCCGGCTGGGCGGCGCCCGCACGGCTCGTGCCCGTGTTCGAACCGCCCGGGGCGCCGCCGTCGGCGCCGGAGTCCGTGCCACCGGCGCCACCCGTGCCGCCGGACGGCATGTCGATGTCGTCGTCCTCGTCACCCTCCTCCACCGCGTCGGCGGTCGGGTCGGCGAGACCCGCGCCGCCCGCGCCCGCGGAGAAGAAGATGCCCGCCCACGACCGCTTGAACACGCCGTTCTCCGCGAACGCGTTGGCGGCGGGCGTGCCGGGGACGGTGTCGTCGGTGGTGGCCGAGTTCGGCAGGAGAGCCTGGCTGAGGTCGTTGTAGGTGATCGCGGGGACGAGCGTGTCGACCCGCTTGTCGGTGCCCGCGAGCAGCAGCGACAGCGAACCGCCGTACGACCCGCCGGTCACGCCGACCTTCGGGTCGCCGTCGCCGTCCTGGGTGACCTCGGGCCGCTCACCGAGCCAGTCGACGAGCTTCGACGCGTCCGCCACCTCGTACTGGGGCGAGTTCAGCCCGATCTGCCCCTCGCTGCGCCCGAACCCGCGGGCGGAGTACGCGAGTACGACGAAACCGCGTTGCGCCAGCTCACGGGCGTCGCCGTCGACGCTGTCCTTCGAGCCGCCGAAGCCGTGCGCCACGATGATCGCGGGCGCGGGGGTCTGTTCCGGCAGGTAGAGGGTCGCGTCGAGCTTCACCGGGGCCGGGTCGCCGGGACCCTGGGCGCCGGCCAGCGTCAGCTCGCGCGCGTGGACCTCGGCGGGGTCGTCACCGCTGTTCAGCCAGACCAGGCCGCCTGCGGCGACGAGGACGGCGACCAGCCCGGCGGCGACCCAGCGAGGTTTCGGTCGTGGGATTCGGGGCACGCTCAGAAAGTATTGGACGCTTCCTGAGAGTGGCTGAGAGCCCTTGACCGATTGGTCCGCATCGCCCGAATGTGATGTTCGACAACCTCGTTCCGACTGGTGCACACCGGTCACCGCCCACACAATGGGTGTGTTGGAGGGGAGTATTCCTTCGCGGCGGCGTCGTCAGCACGGACTGTGGTCCCGGCGTCCCCGGCAGGCGGTAGACCTGCGGAAGAGACCTCCGGTTGTCGGTAAGAACCGTTGAACCGGAGGTTCATTGGATGAACGTTCCTGTGTGGATCTGGCTTGCCACCATCGGCGGCCTCCTCGTGCTACTTGCGATCGACCTGGTGATCGTCGACCGCAAGCCGCACGAGGTCGGCGTCGGTGAGGCAGCGCGCTGGGTCACCTTCTACATCGCGTGCGCGGTCCTGTTCGGCGTCGGCATCTGGCTGTTCTCGGGCGGCACGCACGCGGGCGAGTACTTCGCGGGGTACATCACCGAGTACTCGCTCTCGGTGGACAACCTGTTCATCTTCCTGGTGATCATGTCGGCGTTCAAGGTGCCGCAGATCCACCAGCACAAGGTCCTGCTCGTCGGCATCCTGCTGGCACTGGTCTTCCGCGGCATCTTCATCGCCGTCGGCGCGGCGGCGATCTCCCAGTTCAGCTGGGTGTTCTACGTGTTCGGCGCGTTCCTGGTCTACACCGCGGTGAAGCTGTCCGGCTCCGGCATCGGCCACGACGAGGGCGAGGAGTACGAGGAGAACCGGGTCACCAAGTGGGCCCGCAAGCTCTTCCCCGTCACCGACGACTACCACCACGGCCACGTGTTCACGAAGATCGACGGCAAGCGGTTCGCGACACCGATGTTCATCGTGATGATCGCGATCGGCTCGGCGGACATCATGTTCGCGGTCGACTCGATCCCCGCGATCTTCGGTCTCACCAAGGAGCCGTTCCTGGTCTTCGCGGCCAACGCGTTCGCGCTGATGGGCCTGCGCCAGCTGTACTTCCTGCTCGGCGGCCTGCTGCGGCGCCTGGTCTACCTGTCGATCGGGCTCGCGGTCATCCTCGGCTTCATCGGCGTGAAGATGGTCCTCGAGGCGCTCCACACGAACACGCTGCCGTTCATCAACGGTGGCGAGCCCCTCAACGTGCCGACCATCGGCATCCCGCTGTCACTGTCGGTGATCATCGGCGTCCTGATCATCACCGCGGTCGCCAGCCTCATGAAGACCCGCAGGGACGAGAAGAGGAACGCGGCCGAGGAGACCGAACGGTCATCGCTCGAGGCCGGTGACACCGCCGCCGACCAGACGAGCAGGTGACCGTCACGCCACCTCGACGAGGTCGCACCGCGCGTGCAACTCAGCCCAGGTGGCGTGGTGCCGACCGTCCGCGGTGTGGTAGGTCCCGTCGGTGCCGGGCAGCCAGGTCCGCAGCCAGGTGTCCCGGACGGCGGGCTGGTCGGTGGGGTCGGGGGTGGTCCCGATCCCGTCGACCAACCACACCCGCGGGCGGTTCGGCATGTCTGCACGTCTGTGGGTTGGCTCGTTCATCACGTCCTCCTTGTTCCTGTGATGTGAGTCACGAGCCGGCTCGTTCCTTACGATAAGTTCGCGAGCGCGTCGGGACACCGGGGAAACCCCCCGACTCGACGGTGGGGAAACCCCTACTCCACCCTCAGTTGAGGACGTAGTTGAGCGAGTCGCAGATCCGGGCGAGCGGCAGGTCGAGGCCCGGGTAGTCGAGCGGCAGCAGCACCTCGGGCGTCAGCGGCAGCGCGTCACCGGCCGGCGGGTCCCACAGGCACACGGCCGGGTCGCCGGAGTCCATCGACGACCGGTACCAGAGCCCGTCGAGGTCGGGGAACGCGTCACGGATCGTCCGCGCCCACGCCTGTGTGATGTCCTTGGGGCCGCTGGAGATCTCCTGCGACGCTCCGGCCCTGGTCGGCCACAGCCCGCAGAGGTCGAGCAGCCGCAGCGGCCGGACCGGCGCGAACACGGCCAGGTGCGGCCGCCGCGTCGACCGGTCCACTATGGACGACGCCTGGAAGACCTCGGCGATCGACGTCCGCACGGACAGCCCGAAGTACAGCACCCCGTGGTCGGGTGTGGTGACCACGCCGCCGTTCGGGGGCGGTGACTGCGGGTCGAACCGCGCGTGCGGCAGCGGGCCGGTGTGGCGGAAGGTGTTCCACCGCTGCTGGTGCGCCCCGGCGGCGACGAACACCCGCACGAGGCGGGTGGACGTGGGCAGCGCGACGACGTCCTCGTGCCTGCGCAGGCGGGCGCGCAGCACGGAAGCGGACGGGGGCAGGGGAAGTCGGGACACGTCAGGCAGGCGTCCCCAGCACGGACACGAGGGCGGCGATCTTCTCCGGCGCGCCACCCGCCAGCAGCCAGTCCCTCGGGGTCACGGGCGGGTCACCGAGCGCGGCCTGCGGCGTGGTCATGAAGGCGGCCACCACCAGTGCCGGCTGGTCGGCTGGCACGTCGGCCAGCACGGTCGCGAGCCCGGGCAGCACGTCGTCGTCGGTGAACTGCCAGACCGGCAGCCGCCACCCCCCACGATCCTTCCAGCCAACGAGCTGCCCCTCGGCGAGCCGGTGCCGGATCCGGCTGGCGTCGACCCCGATCCGCTCGGCCGCCCCGGCCACGGTCAACGCGGTGTCCCGCAGCACGGCCTGCAACGCGACGGTCCGAGCCCGCACGTCCCGTTCCCCGTGCCGCTGAGGCGAGAGATCCAACCCGACAGAGCCCAGGACAGCCCGCTGCTCAACCGAAAAGTAATCCCCGGGCCGAGGATCAACAGGAGAGAGTCGCTTGGCAGCATCCTCGACCAGTGCGACAAACTCGTCCGCCTCAACGCGCAGCCCAGCCCGAGCAAGCGCAGACCGCAAAGCAGACATACACCCAACAATAGCACGCCCGTGCGCCAACGTGCGCCCCCCACCCCAACCCCGCGAGTCGCGCCCCCAGACATACCGAGTCACGTGCCCAGGCATAGCGAGTCGTCGCCAGGTACGGCGAGTCGCGCGCCCGGACATAGCGAGTCGCGCGCCCAGGCATCGCGAGTCGCGCGCTCGCGCACACCGAGTTGTCGGTTTCGTGCACCCCGCAGGTTGTCCGCCGACCAAGATCGGCACGAAACTGACAACTCGATAGGTGCGGGCGCGCGACTCGCCGTGTTCGAGAGCGCGACTCGCTCTGTCTGGGGGCGCGACTCGCGGGGGTTGGGAGCGTGACTCGCGGGTCTTGACACCGGTGGTTTCTGGCCCCTAGCGTCTCGGGTAATCGATTTCCCAGACGCTGAAGACTGGCGACGAGGGAGCATGGACAACGCTGTCAATCCGCTGGTCGAGATGATCGGCATCACCAAGTCGTACGGCGGTGTGCGCGCCTGCCGCGACATCGACCTCACGGTTCGGGCCGGGGAGGTGCACGCGCTGCTCGGCGAGAACGGCGCGGGCAAGTCGACGCTCATGAAGATCCTGTCCGGTGACGTCACCGACCACGAGGGCACGATCTCGATCGGCGGCGAGCCGGTGCGGTTCACCGCGCCCGCCGACGCGCAGCGCGCCGGGGTCGCGATGATCCACCAGGAGCTGGACCTCGTGCCCGCGCTGTCCGTCGCCGAGAACATCTTCCTCGGCCGCGAGCCGAGGACCCGGCTGCGCACGGTCGACCGGCGCCGCATGAACCAGGTGACCGGGGGGCTCCTGGAGCGTTGCGGCGTCGCGCTCGACCCGCGCAGACCGGTTGGCGAGCTGCGCACCGGCGAGCAGCAGCTCGTCACGATCGCCAAGGCGCTGTCGCTCGACGCGAAGGTGCTGATCATGGACGAGCCGACGTCCGCGCTCTCGCCGGTCGAGGTCGAGCAGATGTTCACGGTCATCTCCGAGCTGCGCCGCGCGGGGGCCGGGATCGTCTACATCTCCCACCGCATGGACGAGATCGGCCGCATCGCGGACCGGGCCACCGTGCTGCGCAACGGTGCGGTGGTCGCCGGGTTCGACGCCCGCGAGATGACCGCGGAGGCCGCCGCCGAGGCGATGGTCGGGCGGCCGGTCCAGGCCATGTTCCGCACCAGGGACGTCGAGCCCGGCGAGGAGATCCTGCGGGTCACCGACCTCGCGCTCACCCCGCGACGCGAACGACCCGGCCGCCGCGAACCGGACGGCATCAGCCTGTCGGTGCGGCGGGGCGAGATCGTCGGCGTCGGCGGGCTGCTGGGCTCGGGGCGCACGGAACTCCTGGAGACCCTCTACGGCGCCGGGGCCCCGGGGACGTTGCGGGGCGAGATCCTGTTCCGTGGCAAGCGTTTCCACCCGCGCGGCGCACGACAGTCGCTGCGCGCCGGCATGGCGCTCGTGCCGGAGGACCGGCGGATCGCGGGCCTGTCGCTGGAACACTCGGTCACGGCGAACACCGTTCTGTCCATTGTGGACCGCATCGGCAGCGCCGGGTTCGTGCCGCGGGCACGGGAGAACAACGCGGTGCGGCGGATCGTGGACGAGCTGAAGGTCAAGCTCGGCTCGATCGGCGACGCGGTCGGCACGCTGTCCGGCGGCAACCAGCAGAAGGTCGTGTTCGGCCGCATGCTGCTGACCGAACCGGTACTGCTGCTGCTTGACGAGCCGACCCGCGGCGTGGACATCGGCGCGAAGGCGGAGATCTACCAGCTGCTCGGCGAGGCGGCGCAGCAGGGGATCGGCGTGCTGCTCGCGTCGTCGGAGCTGGCCGAGCTGGTCGGCGTCTGCGACCGGGTCGTGGTGCTGTCGGGCGGGCGCAGCGTGCGGGAGCTGGACACGAGGCAGGCCGGTGAGGCCGACCTGCTCGCCGCCTCCATGGGTGAGGGTTCGACGGCGTTGGCGGTAGAAGGAGGAGAAAGCGCGTGACCAGCGAGGTGACGACCAAGCAGGCCGGTGCCGAGCCGGAACCGCCGCCACAACAGCAGAACAAACAGCGCCGGGACATCGTGGGTGCGCTGTTCCGCTTCCAGAGCCTGTTCGGGCTGGTCGCGGTGTTCGTCGTGGCCGTGGTGTTTTCGCCGCGGCACAACGGAGAGCTGCTGTTCCTCAACCCCGACAACCTGGCCAACGTCGTCCGCGCGATGTCCGAGATCGGGATCATGGCCGTCGGCATGACGTTCGTGATCCTCGTCGGCGGTATCGACCTGTCCGTCGGCGCGGTGCTCGGGCTGGCCGCGGTCGGGTCGGCGGTGCTGATGGTGAACGACGACTTCGGGGTCTTCGCCGCGGTCGTCATCGTGCTCGCGATCGGGTTGTTCTTCGGCTTCCTGCAGGGACTCGCGTCCGCGTTGTTCGGCATACAGGCGTTCATCGTGACGCTCGCCGGCATGCAGATCGCCAGGGGCATCGCGCGCATCTGGTCGGGCGGGCAGGGTGTCGCCATCGCCTACGGCGACGGGCCCGGCGAGGCGCCCGTGACGTTCTCCCTGCTGGGGGAGCGCACGTTCAACGGGATCGTGCCGATCCCGGCGTTGATCTTCGCGGTGGTCGCGGTGGTCGCGATCGTGTTCCTGCGCACCAGCGCGTTCGCCCGCCACGTGTACGCGATCGGCGGCAACGAGAAGGCGGCGCGGCTTTCCGGTGTGCCGGTGACACGCGTGAAGATCATCGTGTTCTGCATCTGCGGGTTCCTGGCGGCGCTGGCGGGCATCGTGCACGCCGGTCAGCTCAACCAGGGCAGCCCCAACGACGGGTTCGGCTACGAGCTGGACGCGATCGCGGCCGTCGTCATCGGCGGCACGAGCCTGATGGGTGGCCGGGGTTCGGTCGTCGGCACGGTCGCCGGCGCGCTGCTCCTCGGGGTGCTCAACAACTTCCTCGGCCTCCACGGCGTGGACCCGAACGTCCAGTTGCTCGTCAAGGGGCTCGTCATCGTCGTCGCCGCCGGGCTGCAGCGCCTGCGGCCGACCGTCTGACCCGACCCGGCAACGTTTTCTGCCACACGTCTGTCACAAACCAGGAAAGAGGATCCGACATGGCCCGTCGTCGTGCCGTGGCCGCCGTGCTCACCGCGGCCACCGCGCTCAGCCTGTCCGTCGCATGTGGAACAACCAGCGAGAACAGCGGTCAGGGTGGCGGGGACGCCCAGAAGAGCGAGTGTGGTGGTCCCGACGGCAAGTACACGATCGGCATGAGTCAGGCCAACGTCGCCGAGCCGTACCGGCAGCGGATGGACGACGACATCAAGGCCGCCGCCGAGAAGGTGCCGCAGTTCAGCGTCGAGTTCGCCGACGCGCAGCAGGACAACGCCAAGCAGGTGTCCGATGTGGAGAACTTCCTCACCAAGCAGATCGACCTGCTGATCATCAGCCCGAACGAGGCCACGCCGCTGACCGCGGTGGTCGCTAAGGCCTACAACAAGGGCATCCCGGTGATCGTGCTGGACCGCAAGGTCGACGGCGACGCCTACACGACGTGGATCGGCGCCGACAACGTGGAGATCGGCCGCACCGCGGGCGAGTACGTCGCGGAGCAGTTGCTGCCGAACGGCGGCAAGATCGGCGAGATCCGCGGTCTCGCGGGCTCGACCCCGGCGAAGGAGCGCGGCGACGGCTTCCGCGAGGGCATCAAGGGCAAGAACATCGAGATCGTGCAGAGCGTCGACGGTGACTGGCTGCGGGAGAAGGGTCAGTCGCAGGCCGACGCGCTGTTCAAGGCGCACCCGGACATCCAGGTCCTGTACGCGCACAACGACCCGATGGCCGAGGGCGCGTACCTCGCGGCCAAGGCGGCGGGCATCGAGAAGAACCTGAAGTTCATCGGCATCGACGGCCTGCCGATCCCGTCCGGTGGTCTCAAGGCGGTCGAGCAGGGGCGTCTGTCGGCCACGCTGATCTACCCGACCGGCGGCAAGGAGGCCATCGACGCGGCCAAGAAGCTGCTCGTCGACTGCCAGGACGTGCCGAAGGAGCAGACACTCGAGACGCAGCTGATCACGGCCGACAACGCCGCCACCGTCTACAACGAGGCCAACAGCTGATGCGCGGCAGAATCGTGCTCGCGGCGGTGCTCGGCGCCGCCACGTTCGTGTCGGCGCCGACCGCACCGGCCGAGCCGTCCACACAGGACTCCGTGTCGGGCAGGGGGCCGGTCGGCTGGCAGACCTACCGGGACCTCACGGCCGCCGCGCAGCTGCGGCCGGACAGCCAGGTTCGGCAGTTCTCCAGCTACGACCGGACCGGCGGCAACGACGACGGCTTCAACAACACCTACTCCTGCCTGCGCCACACCGACGACGGCTGCGTGATCGCCGAACGCCAGGGCGCTGGCGAGATCGACTCGATGTGGTTCACCCGCGACTTCGGCTCGATGGTCCACAACGGACGCATCAAGGTCGAGCTGGACGGCCGTGTCGTGGTCGACGAGCTGCTGCAGGAACTGGTCGACGGCAAGACTGGCGCACCGTTCGTGTGGCCGCTGGTCGGCAACGGCGACGACACCGCGGGCGGCTCGGTGATCAAGGTGCCGATGCCCTACCGGGAGTCGATGCGGGTCACCGTGCAGAAGGACCCGTTCTTCTACCACGTCACCTACCGCGAGTTCCCGGACGCGCGCGGGGTGACCACGTTCGACCCGGCTGACAAGGCGGAGGACGTGGTGAAACGCCTGCGCGGCTTCGGAGTCCGCGACCCGAAGCCCGGCATGCGCAACACGTCGGTCGAGCGGTTCACCGGTGACGTGGCGGCGGGCGCGACCGCGTCCGTGGCGTCGCTGTCCGGCGCCGGCTGGGTGTCGCAGGTGCGGGTGCGCCTGCCGCAGGTGGTCGCGAGCCCGCGCGTCGGCAACGACGGCCGCGCGTTCGGTGCGGGCGGCAACAGCGCGTTCACCGTGGCCGTGGACCGGAACAACGAGGGCGTGCGGCTGACCAGGCGGGTCGACCCGGTGATCGCCAACCAGGTGGCCAGGATCGTCGTGGACGGCACCGCGGTCGGCACCGTCGACAGTGGACCGGTCCGTCATGGACAGTGGATCGACCAGGTGGTCGAGGTCCCGGCGTCGGTGTCGAAGGGCAAGACGTCACTGAAGGTCTCCGTCGAGTACGTGTCGTCGGCGCTGGACATCAACGAGTTCCGCTACGACGTGCACTCCCGGGTCGGCGGGTCGTGGAACCGCACCGACGTGCTCGACCTCGGCCCCGGCCACGACGGCGAGGAGAAGGCGCACGGCTACACGATCCGCAACCAGAGCTGGGAAGGCACGCGGGTGTACCGCTACCCGGCCGACCCGGCGCAGGTCACGGCGTCGGACGCGGTGCTGGAAGGCGTCCGGCTGCGTGCCACGTTCGACGGCACGACCACGGTCGACGCCCCGGTCGGCGAGTTCTTCGGCTCCGGCCTCGGCGAGTACGACACCCGCACGCTGTTCTCGTCGATCGACGCGACCGAGGACGGCTGGTACACCGCGTGGTGGCCGATGCCCTACGGCCGGTCCGCGACGTTCGAGCTGGTCAACGGCAGCGGCGTGCCGATCACGGACGCCGCGGTCCAGGTGACGTCGGCACCGGACCGGTCGGTCGCGGACGGTCTGTCGTCGGGTCGTCTCGGCTACTTCAACGCCACGCACAAGCGGGCGGCGACCGTGCCGGACCGGTCGTGGAACTTCCTGGAGGCCGAGGGCACCGGGGTGTTCTACGGCGTCACGCACTCGATGCGCGGCAACATCACCTCGGGCAACCGCCGCAACTACCTCGAGGGCGACGAGACCGTGTACGTGGACGGTGCGCGGACCCCGACCCTGTACGGCACCGGCAGCGAGGACTTCTACGAGTCCGGCTGGTACTTCCGGGACGGCACCACCTACGTCATGCCGGAGGCCGGCAACCCGGCCTACGAGCTGGACGGCGACGGCTGCCGGTACGACTGCACGGGTGCCTACCGGTTGATGGTGGCCGACGCGGTGTCGTTCGGCTCGGGCCTCAGGTTCGACATCGAACACGGCCCGGTGGACAACGAACCGGCGGACTACAGCTCGACGGCCTACTGGTACGGCACGGCCGAGAAAACGTTCTCCGAGACCGACACGGTCGACGCGTCGTCCGACGAGAGCCGCGCCGCGCACGACTACCGCGCCGAGGGCGAGACCCGCGGCACGCTCACGTCGACCTTCGAGGGCAGCGGCGACAAGACACCGGTAACGCACGGGGTCACGTCGGCGACGGGAGAAGTGTCGTTCACGGTCGAGGTGGCACAGGACAACAAGGGTGTCCGGTTGCTGCGGCTGGGGGACCAGAACGCGGCGTACCAGCGCGCGACGGTGCTGGTGGACGGCAGGCGGGTCGGTGAGTGGTCACAGCCGCTCGGCAACACGCACTCGCGGTGGCTGGAGGACAGCTTCGAGCTGCCCGGGTCCGCGACCGAGGGGAAGTCGTCGGTGACCGTGACCATCCGTCCGGCCGCCGGTGGACCGGCCTGGTCCGCGGCGACCTACCGGGCCCTGTCCCGAGGCTGACCGGAGCCGAGGGACACGATCGGGACGCCTTCGCCGTAATCCCCCCACGGCGGCGAAGGCGTCCCCCCGCGGTCAGCGGGTTTGCTGCGGGTAGGCGGGTGTCTGCGCGTATGGCTGCTGGGTGGTCTGGTAGGCCGGGGCCGCGGCCGGTGGGCGCAGCCGCAGCATGACGGAGACCCCGATCATGCCGACCCCGAGCAGGCTCACCGTGATCGGGAAGCCGGTGCCCTTGTCGGTGACCGTGCCGAAGGCGAGGCCGCTCTCACAGACCTGGTTGACCTGCCCCTCGCCGGCAGGGGTGGCGGTGCAGGTCCATGAGTGCTCGTCCATCTCGACCTTCTGGGTGCCCCAGAAGTTCTCGTCCCCGTCCCCGCTGATGAACGACAGGAACATCCCCACAACAAGCGCGATCAGGCCGCCGACGGCCAACAAACCGGACAGAACGCGGCCGAAAGTCCATGGTGCTGACATCCGCAGCACCCTACCGAGTTGATCATCATCGCAGGACAGGGCGGCCTGCTGCCTCCCTGACCCGCGAAAGACGACAGGCAGGCACGCTGGCAAACGATCAAGAAAGAAGCGCAAAAGCCCAGCTGACCTGCGAAAACGCGCCCCCCAGTACGTAACCTCAACCCCCACCCATTCCCGGGGGCCACCCGCCATGCCAGCCTACCGGTACCCACCGACAGAACCGGGGCACGAGCGGTCGGCTGTGGATAACCCGACCACCTGTGGACAACCGCGTCATCCGCGGTGACTGCTGCTTCGTTCGATCAACCGCGCCCCGAGCGTGGTGGTCGTGGCCGCCCGGGTGTTGTCCGCGATCCGGGCCAGCAGGAGCTGCGCGGCGACCGTTCCGATCTCGTACGCGGGCTGGGCGACGACGGTCATGGGTGGATCCACCAACCCGGCCCACGGCACGTCGTCGAACGCCACCACGCCGACGTCCTCCCCGGGCCGCAACCGATGCGACCGCAACGCCTCCAGTACCCCGATCGCCATCGCCGAGTTGGCGACCAGCAACGCGTCCGGCGGCTCGTCCTGGGAGAACAAGTCCGCGGCCGCCTTCTGCGCGCCGGCGGCCTTGAACTCCGTCCGCCGCACCAATCGAGGCGAACTGCGCTGTTTGCCCGCTTTGAGCGCGTCTCGATACCCCGCGAGGCGATCGTCGGCCGTCCGGAGACCCGACGGGCCCGTGATACACCCGATCCGCTGGTACCCCTGCTCGACGAGGTGCGTGGTGGCCTGCCGGGCGGCGAGCCGGGTGTCGACCAGCACGGTGTCGCTCTCGCGATCGGGCAGCGGCCGGTCCACGGCGACCACGGGCGTGCCGCGGCGCGCGAGGTTCTCCACGCCCGCCGCCGTCGCGGTCGGCGAGATGATCACGCCCGCGACTCGTTCCTGGATCGCCACGTCGACGTACTTGCGTTCCTTGTCGGCGTCCTCGTCGGTGTTGCACAGCACGACCGAGTACCCGACGCTGTGCGCCACGTCCTCGACGCCGCGGGCGATCGCGGTGAAGAACGGGTTCTCCACGTCGCTGATGATCAGCGCGAGGACCGCCGCCTCCTGTCGCCGCAGGTTCCTCGCGGGGCCGTTCGGCTGGTAGCCCAGTTCCTGGGCGGCCGCCAGTACCCGCGCCGCCAACTCGGGGTCCACTGTGGACTTGCCGTTCAACGCGCGGGAGACCGTCGCCGTCGACACGCCTGCCCGCGCGGCAACGTCACTGATCGTCGCCACTTACCGCCTCGCTTCCCACCTCTGCGAAGACCCTACGCCGACCGCTATTGACACGATCCGGGCCTAAGAATAGCTTCTGAGAAAACGATTACTCCAACCCTTCTGGGGGATCGATCCCCAGACTCCCGGCGAAACGCAGGAGGACACCCGTGGCCCGTATCGGCGTGATCAACATTTCCGACGGGCGGGACTACGTCCACGACGGCATCGCGGACTTCATCGTGGCCAACGAGGACAAGCTGGTCCGCAAGCTCGAAGCCGCCGGTCACGAGGTGGTCCGCGCGCGGCAGCCCGTCTCCGCCAACACCCTCGCCACCTCGCTCGCGCGCGAGGTCGAGGCCGCCGGCGTCGACCTGACCGTGCTGCACTACTGCGTCTGGGCGTTCCCGCACTTCACGATGCTCGCCGCGGGCCAGCTGACCAGCCCGTTGCTGCTGCTCGCCAACATCGACCCGGTCCAGCCCGGCATGGTCGGCATGCTCGCCGCGGGCGGCGCCCTCGACCAGGTCGGCCGCGCGCACACCCGGCTCTGGGGCGACCCGGAGGACGACGACCTGATCGCCGCGATCGGGGTCCGCGCCACCGCCGCACACGCGGTCAAGGCGCTCCGCGGCCAGACGTTCGGCCGCATCGGCGGCCGCCCCATGGGCATGAACACCGCCACCGCCAACACCGACCAGTGGCAGCGGCAGTTCGGCGTGGACGTCGAGGAGATCGACCAGTGGGAGATCGTCCGCCGCGCCGAGTCGGCCGACCAGGCCGAGAAGACCAAGGCCCGGCATTGGCTGGAGCAGCACGCCAACGTGCACTACGACGGCAAGAAGCTCACCGAGGAGCTGCTGGAGCGCCAGATCGGCTCCTACCTGGCCATGCGTGAGCTGATCGACGAGTGGAACCTCGACTTCACGGGCATCAAGGGCCAGCCGGAACTGACGCAGTACTTCGCCACCATGGACGTCGCGGAGGCGTTCCTCAACGACCCGTACGACTGGAACGGGCCGAAGGAACCGCACGTCTGCGCCACCGAGGCGGACATGGACGGCGCGCTGACCATGCAGATCCTCAAGCACATTTCGCGCACACCCGTCCTGTTCGCCGACGTGCGCCACTACCACGGCGACCGCGACATCTGGGACCTGTGCAACTCCGGCCAGCACGCCACCTGGTACGCCGCCCGCAGCGACGACCCGGCCGAGAACCTCGCCAAGGTGCACCTGTACCCGGAGGTGTTCTTCTTCCCGGCGGGCGGCGCCTCCGTGCAGCACGTGGCGGCACCCGGTCAGATGACCCTCGCCCGGCTGACGCGCAACGACGGCAACTACCGGCTGCAGTTGATGCTCGGCGAGTTCGAGAACTACGACGACGCCACCACCGAAGAGCTGATGAAGATGTCGACGCCCGAGTGGCCGCACGCGTTCGCCCGGCTCGACGCGCCCGCCGAGGTGTTCCTGTCCCGCTTCGGCGCCAACCACATCCACGCCGTGCCCGGCGACCGGCGTGCGGAACTGCGCGCGGTGTGCGAGCTTCTCGACGTGACCCTCGACGAGTTCACCCGTGGCTGACGTCTTCTGCGGCATCGACATCGGCACGTCCAGTTCCAAGGGTGTGCTCGTCACCGCCGAGGGCGAGGTCGTGGCGCGGGCGTCGCGGGCGCACGACACCGCGACGCCGCGGCCCGGCTGGGTCGAGCACGACGCGGAAGGCGTGTGGTGGGCCGATTTCCTCACGCTCACCAGGGAGCTGACGGCGGCGGGGCACCGGATCGCGGGCCTCGCGGTGAGCGGCATCGGCCCCGTCCTGCTGCCCGCCGACGGAACCGGGAAACCGCTGCGCCCGGCGATCCTCTACGGCGTCGACACCCGGGCGGCCGAGGAGATCGGCGAACTGACCGGAGAGCTGGGTGCCAAGGAGATCCTGCGGCGCGGCGGCACCCCGCTCTCCAGCCAGGCCGTCGGCCCCAAGCTGCGCTGGCTCGCGCGGCACGAGCCGGAGGTGTGGGCGCGCACCGAGCTGCTGCTGATGGCCAGCTCGTACCTGGTGCACCGGCTGACCGGCCGGTACGTGCTCGACCACCACTCGGCGAGCCAGTGCGATCCGATGTACGACCAGTCGGCGTTCGACTGGGCACACGACTGGGCGGAGGTCGTCGCGCCGGGGCTGCGGCTGCCGGAGCTGGCGTGGCCGACGGAGGTCGTCGGCACGGTCACCGCGGCCGCCGCCCGCGAGACCGGGCTGCCGGAGGGGCTGCCCGTCACCGCCGGGACGGTCGACGCGTGGGCGGAGGCCACGAGCGTCGGCGTGCGCGAACCCGGCGACGTGATGGTCATGTACGGCACCACGATGTTCCTGATCCAGGTCATCGCGAAGCCTGCGCCCCACCCCGCCCTGTGGACGACGAGTGGCGTGTACCCGGGGACGTGGTCGCTGGCGGCGGGCATGGCGACGTCGGGCGCGGTCACCGACTGGTTGCGGAAGCTGGTCGGCGCGGACTTCACGACGCTCGTGGCCGAGGCGGCGTCGGTGCCGGCAGGCAGCAGGGGACTGTTGCTGCTGCCGTACTTCGCCGGTGAGCGGACTCCGATCTTCGACCCGTCCGCCAGGGGGATCGTCGCCGGGCTGACGCTCGGGCACGGGCGGGCCGAGCTGTACCGGGCCGCGCTCGAGGGCATCGCGTACGGCGTGCGGCACAACCTGGAGGTCATGCGCGCGGCCGGTGGCCCGGCGCGGCGGCTGGTCGCGGTCGGCGGTGGCACGCAGGGCGGGCTGTGGACGCGGATCGTGTCGGACGTGACCGGCGAGGCGCAGGTCGTGCCCGCCGAGACCGTCGGCGCGGCGTTCGGCGACGCGATGCTGGCGGCGGGCGCCGCGGGTGTGGACGTCACGGGCTGGAACCCGGACGACCACGTGGTCCACCCGTCCGGTGACGGTGTCTATGACGATTTCTACGCCCGGTACCGCGAGCTGTACCGGGCGACGGTGGACGTGGCACACTTCCTCGCCGAGCAGCAAGTCACGGCGGCTGGGGGCGACGATGGGAAACGCGGCTGAGGGCAACGGCATCCAGGCGTTGGTGGACAAGATCGCCGAGCTGGTCCGCGAAGGCAACGCCCGCCGCGTGGTGGTGACCGACAAGACCGGCCGCAAGATCCTCGACCTCCCGATCAACGCGGGCGTGGTCGCGGCCTTCTTCTTCCCGACCCTGACGGCCGCGGGCGCGGCCCTGGCCCTGGCAGGCGGCTGGAAGATCCAGGTAGAACACACCACCCCGGAACCCACCCCCGCCGACCCCACCCCGTAACCCCGCGAGTCGCGCGCCAGAACACCGCGAGTCGCGCGCTCACGCACACCGAGTTGTCGGTTTCGTGCACACGCACCCGCAGGCAACTGCACGAAACGCACAACTCGGTATGTCTGACCGCGCGACTCGCCATGTCTTGGGGCGCGACTCGCGGTGTTTGGGGGTTGGGGTTGTGTGTGGCTTGGTATGGCCTGGGGGCGTGACTCGTTATGTTTGGGCGCGTGACTCGCGGGGGATTGGGGTTGGGTTGGTGAGGTTTGTGTTGTCGAGTACCAGCTTTGCTCGGGTTTGGGGGTGGCACTCGGCCATGTAGAGGCGTTGGCCTTCTATGTAGCGGCGGTTTTTCGGGGCCGCTGGGTTCGGGTCGCCGTAGCCGCGGCTCGCGCCGCGGGGGACGGAGACGTCGAACGGGACCTCGAGCCACACCGAGTAGTCCCAGTACCTGATCAGCTCGTCGCGGTGGGTGAAGATGCCGTCGACGATGAGGATCGCGTCGTCGGGTGCGAGCTCCGGCAGCAGTCGTACCTCGCGTTCGCGGTGCACGTCGTACACGGCGCGGATGTACTCGCCGTTGCCGCCCGGGCTCAGCGGGTCGAGCAGCAGGCGGCACATCCGGCCGTAGTCGAACGAGTCTCGGTAGTAGCCCTCGGGGGAGTCGCGGCCCCGGCGGTGTCTCGTGCGCGGCGGGTTCAGGAAGCCGTCCGCCGACGCGCGGATCACGTGGGCGCCGCGGCCGGACAGTTCCGTGCCGAGCGCGTCGGCGAAGTGGGTCTTGCCCGCGCCGTCCACCCCGTCGATCGCGACCCGCCGGACGCGGTCGGCCGGCAGCGCGAGGATCGCTTCCGCGACGTGCTGGCAGGGATGCATTACGTCAGTGAACCGCGTGGTCGGCGGTTTTCCAAGGTCTTCCGCCCGAACGAGCAACCCGATCGCCCGGATGGTCCGTCCTGGCGTCATGGAGCACGACTTATCAAAGCGCCCGCGGCTCATGCTGACCGCGGCGGTGGTGACGGCCCTCGCGGCGGGCGTGACGATCGCCGCCCTGGTCACCGGCACGTCCGACGACGGCACCGAACCCGGCGGGCCGCCTCAGCGGCACGAGATCAGCCTCGTCGCCTTCGACACCTGCGAGACGGCGCTCGCGGAGATGAAGTCGCGGGTCCTGCCGCGGGTCACCCAGTACGGGCTCGACCAGGGTCCGCGCGTCGTCGAGGACGGCGCCATCCCGGCCGATGGCGAGCGCGCCGCCGCTCCCAACGCCGCGCCGGGCGAGGGCACGGCCGCGAAGGAGTCGGCCCCCCGGGAGCACTCGACGACGAACGTGCACGAGAAGGGCGTCGACGAGCCCGATCTCGTGAAGACCGACGGCACGCGGGTGGTCAGCGTCGCGGACGGGACGCTCCGCGTCGTGGACGTCGCGACCCGGGAGCAGACCGCGGCCGTGCCGCTGGAGTCCGGGCACGCGACCCAGCTCCTCCTCGCGGGTGACCGCGCGCTCGTCATGTCCGGCGGCGGCGCCGTCGCGGAGGACGGCGTGGCGATCGCACCGGGCGAGCCGATGCCGCGGGGCAAACCCGCGCCGACCGACACGTTCCCGTACGCGTCGACGCTCACGCTCGTCGACCTCACCGGTGCGGGCAGGGTCCTCGGCACCCTGTCGCTCGACGGCAACTATCTCGACGCCCGCCAGGTCGGGAACGTCGCCCGCGTCGTCGTGCGTTCGGTGCCCCGGCTCGAGTTCCGCAACTCGGTCCACGACGAGAACGACACCGAGGCCGTGCTCGCCAACAAGGACGTGGTGACCAGCTCGGCCATCGACGACTGGCTGCCGACCTACCGGCTGAAGACCGGAACGGGCACCACGACCGGGCAGCTGACCGACTGCGCGGACGTGCACCACCCGGTCGACTACACGGCCACCGCCATGCTGACGGTGCTCACGTTCGACCTCACGAAGGACCTCGGCAGGGGCGACCCGGTGACGATCGTCGCCGACGGCGACACCGTGTACGGCACGGGCGCGAACCTCTACGTCGCCGACGACCACGTGGCGCACGGCATCCGCGCGGGCCGGGTCGACGGCGGGCAGACCGAGCTGTACCAGTTCGACGTCTCCGGCGCGGGCAAGCCGGTGCACGTGGCCTCGGGCCGGGTGGACGGGGTGCTGCTCAACCAGTACTCACTGTCCGAACACGACGGTCACCTGCGCGTCGCGACCACGAAGTCGGGCGCGCGAGGCTCCGAGAGCATGATCACCGTGTTGCGGCGCAACGGGAACAGGCTCGGCGCGGTCGGTCACGTCGACGGACTCGGGGTGGGGGAACGGATCTACGCGGTCCGCTACTTCGGCACCACCGCGTACGTGGTGACGTTCCGGCAGACCGACCCGCTGTACACAGTGGACCTCACGGACCCGGCCGCGCCGAAGGTGACCGGCGAGCTGAAGATCACCGGCTACTCCGCCTACCTGCACGGCGCGGGCGAGGGCAGGCTGATCGGCGTCGGCCAGGAGGCAGACACGACCGGCCGCACGACCGGCGCGCAGATCTCCCTCTTCGACACGACCGATCCGGCCGGTGCGCGCAGGCTCGCGCAGTACCACCTGGAGAACTCGTGGACCGAAGTGGAGGGTGATGCGCACGCCTTCCTCTACTGGCCGGACAAGGGTTTGCTGGTCCTCCCGGTCCGCGGCGGCGTGGTCGTGGACGGCCCGCCGGACCAGGCCGCGGGTGGCGCGCTGGTGCTGAGGCTGGAGGGGAACACGTTCCGCCAGGCCGGGATGCTCGCCCACACCTCCGACCGGTACGGCGGTTCGGTGGTGCCGCGCAGGGCGATGGTGATCGGCACCGAGCTGTGGACGGTGTCGGAGGCGGGCATGCTGGTGTGCGACCTCGACTCGCTCCGTCAGCTGGCGTGGGTGCCCTTCACCTGATCACCACGGGTGGTACTCGCGCGCCGATGTGGGTAGACATCAGTGGTGAGCCGAGCATCGACGCAGCCGACCGAGTACGAGCCGGGCACTGATCCGCGCCGGTGGCGTGCGCTGGTCGTGACGCTCGCGGGTGGGTTCATGATCCTGCTCGACGTGAGCATCGTGACCGTCGCGATCCCGTCCATCCAGCAGGGGCTCGGCACGTCGGAAAGCGGCGTGCAGTGGGTGGTGTCTGGCTACCCGCTCACGTTCGGGCTGGCGTTGGTGGCGGGCGGGCGGCTCGGCGACGCGTTCGGGCGGCGCAACATGTACCTGGTCGCGCTGACCGGGTTCGTCGCGACGAGCGTGTTCGCCGGGCTCGCGCCGACTCTGACTCTGCTGGTGGTCGCGCGGCTGCTGCAGGGCCTCGTCGCCGGGCTGGTCACCCCGCAGAACGGCGGGCTGATCCAGGACCTGTTCCGCGGCGCGGAGCGCGGCAGGGCGTTTGGCCTGCTCGGCGCCACCATCGGCCTGTCCACGGCGGCGGGACCGGTGATCGGCGGGTTCATCCTCGGTGTCGCCGGTGAGCCGGACGGCTGGCGCTGGGTGTTCCTCGTGAACCTGCCGGTCGGCCTGCTGACGATCGCGCTCGCGCTGCTGCTGGTGCCGAGGACGCCACGCCGAACCACCCGCGCCGACATCGACTACGGCGGCGTCCTGTTGCTGGGGCTCACCGTGTTGTGCGTGCTGTTCCCGGTGGTGCTGTCCGAGTCGGACGGGATCCGCCGGTTCTGGTGGCTGTTCGTGGTCGCGCTGCCGCTGGGCTGGGCGTTCCTGCGGTGGGAGCGGCGCAGGCGGGCGGCCGCGCGGGTGCCGCTGGTGGACACGCGGCTGTTCACCGCGACCCCCGGCTACCCGTCCGGGGCGACGATCGTCGCCGTGTACTTCTGCGGGTTCGCCGGCATCTGGCTGGTGTTCGCCGTGTACCTCCAGTCCGACCTGGGCCTCACGCCGCTGGAGTCCGGGCTCGCGGTCACGCCGTTCTCGCTGGGCTCGGCGGTGTCGTCGTGGGTGGCGGGCAGGCACGTCGACCGGTTCGGCAGGCGGGTGACGATCACCGGGCTGGCGCTCGCCGCCGTCGGCCTCGGCGCGGTGGCGCTGCTCGGGGTGACCGTCGGCCGCGAGCACCTGATCTGGGCGATCCAGTTTCCGCTGCTGGTGGCCGGGATCGGCGGCGGCGCGGTGATCTCGCCGAACACCACGCTCACGCTCGCGTGCGTGCCGGACCGCATGGCCGGGGTCGCGAGCGGGGTGCTGCAGACCGGGCAGCGGATCGGCACGGCGGTCGGCACGGCGCTCCTCGCGGCGGTGTTCCACGCCGTGGCGAGTGCCGCGGGGGCACCCGCCTTCGGGTTCGCGGTGGCGATGCTCGTCGCGGTCGCGCTGATCCTGATCGCCCTCGCGCTGGCGGTCGCGGAACGCCGTGGACGTATTGGGAACCATGGGAATGTCGAGTTGGAAAATTTCTCATCCAGCACTATGACATCTGGTCAGTAACTACTAACGTCGGCTGGCGAAAGCGTTCTACCGCCCGCGGGTGCGTGGCCCCTGCTCATCCCCGCCCGCGTGGCCCTGCCTGTGGAACGGAGATTCCGCCATGCGAAAAATCGTGGTCCGAGCGCTCGTCACGGCCGTCTCGGCGGCCACCGCCCTGTTGTTCACCGCCACGGCCGCGCAGGGATCGGCGCAGCCCAAGGAGGTCGACCCGGTCTTCGACCGCCCGGCCGCGGCCGCCGACGTCGGGCCGTACGTCACGAAGCTGAGCCACTCGCAGGCCACGTCGATGCTGCGGTCGTCCGGCATCACCTGGTCGTCCAGTGGCAACTGCAGTGACCGCTACAACTCGACCTGCACGTCGTTCGAGCAGGTCAACCTGGCCACCATCCAGGGTGCGCAGACGCTCAAGTCGGCGAGCGGCTGCGCGCTGAACATCACCGGTGGCACGGAGGTCGGGCACGCCAGCGGCACGTACAGCCACTGGAACGGCTACAAACTCGACTACAGCCTCTACACCTGCGTCGGCAACTACATCCGCAACAACTTCACCTACATCGGTGGCAACAAGTGGCGGTCCGGGTCCGGGAACATCTACTTCCTGGAAAGCAACCACTGGGACGTCACGTACTACAACTGCGGGGGTTGCTAGGTGGAGCCGGTGGTGCTTTCCCTTGCTCCCCGGGGGAAAGCACCGCCTTTCACCACGCGATCGGCAGGTGTTTCACGCCGTGCTGGAAGTTCGACCGCAGCCGCACGACCTCACCGGCGGGCTCTACCTCGCCCAGTCGGTCGATCACGGCCGTGAACAGCGCCCGCATCTGCACCTTCGCCAGGTGCGCGCCGATGCAGTAGTGCGGGCCGTGACCGAAGCTCAGGTGGTCGTTCTGCGTTCGGGTCACGTCGAACGTGTCCGGGTCGGGGAACACGCGCTCGTCCCGGTTGCCGGACGAGAACCACACGACCACCTTGTCCCCGGCGCGGATCTCCTGACCGCCCAGCACCGTGTCGGTCGTGGCCGTGCGCCGGAACCGCATCACCGGTGACCACCAGCGCAGCATCTCCTCGACCGCGCCCGGCAGCAAAGCCCGGTCCCGCACAAGTTTCCGGTATTCGTCCACATGGGACAGCAGGGTGTGCATGCCACCAGGGAGCGCGTTGCGCAGGGTTTCGTTGCCCGCCACGGAAAACAGCCAGAACATGTTCTCGAACTCGCCGGTCGTGATGCCCTCGGCGACGAGGTTCGTCAGCACGTCGTCGCCGGGCACACGGCGCTTGTGCTCGGCGAGGTCGTGGGCGTAGGCGTAGAGGTCCGGCATGCCTTCGCGAGTTCGCTGGTCGGGCAGCAGCCCGTGCTCGTCCGGTTCGGGGCGCAGCGCCATGGCACGCCGCGCCATCTCCGTCGAGCCCTCCGCGCTCGCCTTCGCGCTGACCGCGTACTCCCGGTCCTGGTAGCCGATGACCCGGTTGCTCCAGTCGTACATCAGCCAGCGGTCCTCGTGCGGCACACCGAAGATCTCGGCGAGGGTGCGCAGCGGCAGGTCGGCGGCCAGTTCCGCGAAGTCGCACCGGCCGTCGTCGGCGACCCGGTCGACCAGTTCGTTCGCCCACCCGGTGATCCGGTCCTCCAGCCGCGCGATGGCCTTCGGGGTGAACGCGCGGGTCAGCATCTTCCGCAGCCGCGAGTGCGCGGGCGGGTCCTGGTTGAGCATCATCTGGCGGACGAACGCGAGCGCCACGTCGTCCGGCGGGTCGACGATCTGCGTGGCCCGCGCGTAGGAGGAGAACGTGGCCGGGTCCCGCATGACCTGTTTGATCTCCGCGTGCCGCACCACGCCCCAGAACCCGGGCCCTTCCGGCCACGGCGGCACCGCCGGTTCGGCCATCCACACGACCGCGGCCTCGGCACGCAGCCGCGCGAACACGTCGTGCGGCACGCCGGTCAGGTAGGTGTCGGGGTTGACGAGGACAGCGGTGTCGGTCGGCACGACCACCATTCTGGCCCGTCATGCGGCACGATCTACAGGTGTGACGAACCTGCACCTCGCCCGGCACGACGTCGGCGGCGACCCCGTCCTGCTCCTGCTCCACGGCCTCGGCGCGACCGGCGAGGTCTGGCACGACCTGCTCGAGCGCAACTGGCCGGGGGAGACGCTGGCCCCCGACCTGCCCGGCCACGGCCGGTCGGACCGGCTCGACGAGTACACGTTCGCGTCGATGGCGGCCGCGGTCGCCGAACTGGTGCCGTCCGGTCGGCAGGTGGTGGTGCTCGGCCACTCGCTCGGCGGCGTGCTGGCGCTGATGCTGACCGACGGCAGCTACGGGTTCGAGGTCACGGGTGCGTGCGGGGTCGGCATCAAGCTGAACTGGTCGCAAGCCGAGCTGGCGAAGGCGGCCGAGGTCGCGGCCAAGCCCGAACGGGTGTTCGCCACGCGTGCCG
This sequence comes from Actinophytocola sp. NPDC049390, assembly GCF_044466355.1. NCBI lineage: Bacteria > Bacillati > Actinomycetota > Actinomycetes > Pseudonocardiales > Pseudonocardiaceae > Actinophytocola > Actinophytocola sp. NPDC049390. Next base: position 46,835 of record NZ_JBITMQ010000015.1, on the reverse strand, counting down.
ACGCCGTCGACCGCTGGCTGAAGGTTTCCGGGCTGGTCGGGCTCGTGACGCCGGACTCACCGCGTGCCGACGCGGGCGTGGTCGAGGGGCCTGACGGCTGGCGGGTCGCGGTGGACCCGAAGGCGTTCGGGGTCGGCGCGCCGGACGTGCCCGCGCTGCTCGCGGCCGCGAAGGGCACGACGATCCTGGCGGCGGGGGAGCGGGACCCGATGTGCCCGCCCGACCAGCTGCAGGCGGTCGACCCGGACGGGGTGGTGCTGCCCGCGACCGGCCACAACGTCCACGTCGAGAACCCGCTGACGTTGTGGCCGATCATGGACAGACTGCTGACCAGCCCGCATCCCCGGATCTGAACGTGTTGGCCCGACCCGGCGTCACCAGCTGACCGCGGGTGGTCGGTGGTTGTGAGGTAACCGCTGATCAGGCCAAGACGTCGCACAAAGATCCAAATGGCAAGCTCTGGTCCCGGGCTACTGCACGCCGAGCAGGTCCACTACGAAGATCAGGGTCTCGCCGCCCTTGATCGCCCCGCCCGCGCCGCGGTCGCCGTAGCCGAGGTGCGGCGGGATGACCAGCCGACGGCGGCCGCCGACCTTCATGCCCGCCACGCCGCGGTCCCAGCCCGCGATCACGCGGCCCGCGCCGAGCGGGAAGCTGAACGGTGCGCCGCGATCCCACGACGCGTCGAACTGCTCACCGTTCGAGTGCGCGACGCCGACGTAGTGGACGCTCACGCTCTGACCGGGCTTCGCCTCGTCGCCGTCGCCCACGGTGATGTCCTCGACGACCAGGTCGGCCGGGGCAGGGCCCTCGACGGGGTCGACCACGGGCTTCTCGAGCGCCATGCGTTTCCTCCTTGGTTGTGCTTCCGGCGTACCGGTTCATCCAACCAGCCACCCCGGCGTCCCGCCCTGTGGGCTGGTACTGGCAGCCTGACGTGAGCGTTCGTTAACATCGCGGCATGTCTCCGGCTCGTCGGCTCCAGGGTGTGAAGAGTTCGCCTGTCCGTGATCTCCTCGCGCTGACGCAGCGGCCGGAGGTGATCTCGTTCGCGGGCGGGCTTCCCGCACCCGAACTGTTCGATGTGGACGGTTGGCGGGACGCGTTCGCGAAGGCCGCGGAGGACCGTCGCAACCTCCAGTACGCCACGACCGAGGGCAACCCCGTGCTGCGCGGCGTGCTCGCCGAGCGGATGACGCGCCGCGGCCTGCCGACCGCCGACAGCGACCTGCTCGTCACCACCGGTTCGCAGCAGGCACTGACGTTGGTGACGACCGCGCTGCTCGAACCGGGCGACGTCGTGGCGGTCGAGGAACCCACCTACCTGGCGGCCCTGCAGTGCTTCCAGCTCGCGGGCGCGCGGGTCGTGCCGGTCGCCAGCGACGAGCACGGCATGGTCCCGTCGGCGCTCGCGGAGGTGCTGGAGCGCGACCGCCCGACGCTCGTGTACGTGGTGGCGACGTTCGCGAACCCGAGCGGCCGGACGCTGCCCGCGTCCCGTCGGCGGGAGATCGCCGCGCTGGCCGAACAGCACGACGTGTGGGTGGTGGAGGACGACCCGTACGGCGAGCTGCGCTACCGGGGCGAGCCGGTGCCGCAACTCGCGACGTACGGGGACAAGGTGCTGCACCTCGGCAGCCTGTCGAAGATCGGCGCGCCCGGCCTGCGGCTGGGCTGGCTGCGGGCGCCGCGGTCGCTGATGCCCGCCGCGGTGATCGCGAAGCAGGCCGCCGACCTGCACACGAGCACGATCGACCAGGCCGCCGCGGCCGCGTACCTGACCGGCGTCGACCTGGACCGGCACGTGGCCGGCCTGTGCGCCGCCTACCGGGAACGCCGCGACACGATGATCGCGGCGCTCCCGGACACCGTGCCCGCGGGCACGGTGTGGTCGGACCCGGACGGCGGCATGTTCGTGTGGCTGCGCCTGCTCGGGCCGGTCGACACGGCCGACCTGCTCCGTAACGCGCTGGACCACAACGTCGCGTTCGTCCCCGGTGCCCCGTTCTTCGCGACGACACCGGACACGGCCACCATGCGCCTGTCGTTCACGACGAACCCACCGGAGGAGATCGTCGAGGGCATGCGCAGGCTGGCGGCGGCGTTCACCAGCCCCAGTGCCGCCGGTGGGCGCTGACGACCCACTCGGAGATCGCGTTCCTGTCGGGTTCGTCCGGCAGCGGCGTCTTCCCCGTCGCCAGTATCTCCTCGACCTGGGCCTGGACCTCCGCGATCTCGGCGAGGACTGTGGCGATGTCAGGCACCTCGCCCCCCTTGACCCGCAGCACCCGATCCCGCTCGACGTCCGGCATGGGCAGCGTGAGGCGGGCGTGCCGCGCCACTTCCAGCCCCTGGTAGGCGAGACGCAGGGCGTGCGACGCGTACTTCACGTCGTAGCCGTACCTCGCCACCAGCTCCGGCCGACTCGGCACCTTGCCCTTGCTCTGCCCCAGCAGCCGGTCCCGCTGTGCGTTGAGGTAGCCGAGGAAGCGGTGCACCGCCGCCCGCGACAGGATCTTCGGCGCGAGCGCCCGCAGTTCCTCACCCAGCGGCGTGACCGTGATGATCGCGTCGGCGGGTGCGTACAGGGGCAGCAGCGCCGTCGGGTTGCCCTTCATCGCGAGCCGCAGGTACTTGTGCAGCGAGTAGCTCACCAGGTCGGTGTCACCCGGCCCGGACCGCGCGCCCTCGGGCTGCGTGCGGAAGACGTAGTGCTGCGCGGCACCGTCCGTCCCGACGACGTTCGCGGGCGGTTCGATGTAGACACCCATCTCGTCGTGGTCGTCGGTGCCGGCGATCGCGATTCCGTGCACACCGGAGCCCACGACGGTACGCAGGATCTCGCCGCGCAGCGCGACGTCCCGGTTTCCGTGCTCGGTGTGGTTCATGCCGAGATGGTGGCACGTACTTGTGTTGGCGCGCCTGCGATTTAGCGGCCCGCGGCCTCCTGCGCGCCCTTGACGGCGAGCTGGTCGGCACGCTCGTTCTCGGGGTGCCCGGCGTGGCCCTTCACCCAGAACCACTGCACCTCGTGCGGTTTCACGGCCTCGTCGAGCCGCCGCCAGAGATCGGCGTTCTTCACGGGCTGCTTCGCGGCGGTCTGCCACCCGTTGCTCTTCCACTTGGGCAGCCACTGCATGATCCCGTTCCGCACGTACGTCGAGTCGGTGTACATGGCGACCACGGACGGCCGGGTCAGACTCTCGAGCGCCACGATCGGCGCCATCAACTCCATGCGGTTGTTGGTGGTGACACCCGCCTCGGCACCGTACAGCTCCTTCTCGTGCTTGCCGTACTTGAGCACGGCGCCCCACCCGCCCGGGCCGGGGTTCCCACTGCACGCGCCGTCGGTGTATATCTCCACGGTGTTCGCCACGGCCAGAAGCCTAACCAACCCCGTTCTGGGCGTTGACGCGTGCAAGTCCGCCTGGGTGGCCATCCGCCTGGGTTCGTCGGTCACCGCCCACTACGCGGAGCACATCGCCGACCTGCCCACCGACGTCTCGGTGATCGCGATCGACATCCCGATCGGCCTGCCCGATCGCGGCCGCCGGACCGCCGACGTGGCGGCCCGCGGGCTGCTCGGCCCCCGACGGTCGTCGGTCTTCCTCACCCCGGTCCGCGCGGCGCTGACCGAGACAACCCATGCCCGCGCGAGCACGGTGAACCGCCAGCTGGCCGGGGAGGGCATGTCGATCCAGGCGTTCGGTCTGTTCCCGAAGATCCGGGAGGTGGACACCTGGCGCCGGACGGCGTCGTGTCGGGTCGTGGAGGCACATCCGGAACTGAGCTTCCGCGAGATGGCAGGCGATCCGATCCCTGATTCGAAGAAGACGTGGGCCGGGCTCGAACACCGCCGCCGACTGCTCGCCGAGAACGGCATCCGCTTCCCCGCCGATCTCGGAGACGCAGGTCGCCAGGCCGCCCCGGACGACATCCTCGACGCCGCCGCCGTCGCGTGGACCGCCGCTCGTGTGGCGGCAGGCACCGCACAACCGCTACCCGACCCCCCGGACGACTACGACGAATTCACGGTGGCCATCTGGCGGTAACGAACATGCCGCGGTGAACTATTTGTTCAGACATGGACGATTCCGTCGCGGCCCACACCACCGCCGCTTACCACGAGCTGTGCAGCAACCTCGACTATGCCCGTGATCTGGTCAGCGGTGGCAAACACCTCCAACGGCTGCAGGTGAACGCCTTCGACGTGGCGGACCTGTACCGCGCGGCATGGGTGCAGGCGGTCTCGGCCCTTGATCACTGGGTGCACCGCGAGTTGTACGACCGTGCGCTCGGGTTCGCGCTCAACGTCGGCGAGAAGCGGCCTCCCCAGTTCTTCAACCTGCGCATCCCGATGCAGATGTTCGAGGACGTGCACTACCACCGGTCGAGAACGTTGCAGGAGGCGTTCGCCGAGCACCTGCGCGATCATTTCGGCTATCAGTCCTTCCAAGCACCCGAGAAGATCAAGCAGGCGCTCGCCCACGTCACGGCGGAACCGTTGTGGCCGAACGTCGAGAAACAGCTGGACTCGGCCGTCGTCCGGCTCAAGGACATCGTCAACCGGAGGAACCGCATCGCGCACGAGGCCGATCGCGACCCGGACGACGGCACGAGACGGCTCCCGATCTCCGCAGACGACGTCACCCTGGCCATCGACCACGTGCAGCAGACCGCCACGGCCATCGCGGTGGTTCTCGGGCGGCCACCGGCGGTGCCCCTCCAGCCGATTCAGGACGAACCCGTACAGGTGACCGCCGGACTCACGCCGAAGCAGGAGCTGTACCGCCGGTTCTGGACCGAGTTTCGGCCAGTCGTCGTACAACACCGGTGGACGAAGTCCACGCCGCCGCCGCAGAACTGGTGGGACATGCCCAGCGGTGTCGGCGGGGTGACCTGGGTGCTGTCCTACTCGATGTTCGGGTGCCGGTCCGAGCTGTACTTCGGGCACACCGATCCGGCGATGAACCTCGCGCGATGGCGAGTGCTGCACGAGCGGCGTGACGAGATCATCGCCTGTTTCGGTGACGGACTGATCTTCGACGACCTGCCGAACAACAAGGCGTGCCGGATCGAGGTACGTCGGCACGGCCCCAAGATCACGGACCAGGCGAAGTGGCCGGAGGTGCGCCGGTGGATGGAAGACACGCAGCTGCGACTGCGTGCGGCGGTCGACACCGTCGGCGGGGTACCGAACATCCTGACCGACAGTGCGGACGGGTGAAATCCGGATGCGGCCGGTGACGTCGGCCGGGCATCATCGCCTGCATGGTGGTGGCTTCCGGGGTGCGGATCGGGTGGGGTGACCTGCCCGGGTCGGTGCGGCGTGCGGTCGAGGGGATCCTCGGCGGCGCTGTCGTCGAGGCCGTGTCGCAGTCCGGTGGGTTCTCGCCCGGTACCGCGGATCGCGTGCGGACCGTCGACGGGGGCCGGGCGTTCGTCAAGGCCGTCAGCGCGGCGCAGAACGAGTTCAGTCCCCGCCTCCACCGCAGCGAAGCCGCCATCGCCGCCGCGCTGCCCGACGACGCGCCCACCTCGACGCTGCTCGGCACGCACGACGACGGTGACTGGGTCGCGCTGGTGTTCACCGACGTCGACGGGCGGCACCCCGACTGGCACGACCCTGCCGACGTGACCGCCGCCCGGACCGCGCTCGCCGACCTGGCCCGCGTGCTCACCCCGTGTCCCGTTGACGTCCGCACGGTCCGTGACCTGCTCGAACCCGACTTCACCGGCTGGCACCGGCTTCGCGACGACCCACCAGCACACCTCGACCCGTGGGTCGCCGCGCATCTCGACGAGCTGTGCCGCCACGCCGAGCACGGGCTCGACGCGATCGTCGGGGACACGCTCGTGCACCTCGACGTCCGGGCCGACAACCTCCTGGTCAGCGACGACGGCTCGGTCACGGTCGTCGACTGGCCGTACGGCTGTCGCGGCGCGGCGTGGCTTGACACGCTCCTCCTGCTGATCAACATCCGGCTGTGCGGCGGCCACGCGGACCTGTCGATACTCGACGCCGACCACCACGACGCGGTCGGTGCGCTCGCCGGGTTCGGCGCGTTCTTCGCCGACGCCGCACGGCACCCGGCGCCGCCGGGGCTGCCGTCACTGCGTGAGTTCCAGCAGGCCCAGGCGGACGTCGTGGTGTCGTGGTTGCGGGAGATCAGCGGCTGAGGTGCAGCATGTCGCCCGTCGGCGTGAAGCCCGCGCGGGCGTACAGCCGCTGTTCCGGCACACCGGCCGGGGTGAGGAACACCGTCCTGGCACCGGCCTCGTGGACGGCCGCGGTGAGGAACGCGGTCATCGCGGCACCGATGCCACGGCGCCGGTACGGTTCCCGCACACCGATGCCGCCGACCTCGGTCGTTCCGTCGACGACCGCCTCGGCGACGCCGCCGCCCGCGGGCTCACCCGCGACCTTTGCCAGCACGGCGAACCCACCGGCACGCAAGCGTTCGCGGGCCTTCTCGACATCGCCGTCCCGGATGTCCGCCGGCTCGCCGAACGCCTCGTGCTGGGCGACCAGCATGCCGCGGACCTCCTCGTCGGTGCGGGGCACGACCAGTTCGACACCGGCCGGTGCCGCGATCGCGACCGCCGACCCGGGCGGGCACAACATCACGGGAATGCGTCGCTCGACCGACCAGCCCGCGATGAGCAGCGCGCGCTCGGCCGCGGGTGCGGTCTCGGCCATGAACTCCACGCGCGGCAACAGGTCCCGCTGCGCGTACGCCTCGGTCAGCGCGTCCACATCGGACGATGACGGCCGCGCGCCGTCGACGGGGATGGCGTAGTTGAGGAACGGGTTGGCCGAGTCCGGCGAGAACGTGGCGAGGAACGGACCGACCTGTTCGGTCATGCGCCCGGCCGCCGCGGCACGGCGCATGTGTGACTGCAGAGCAGACAAGATGAGGTAACCCTTTCAACGAGCATGGGGGGATGACAGCGGAAACGGCGCCACCGGCACTACAGGCGACGCCCACCGTGGGCGTCAGGCATGAGGCGTTCCCCTTGCTCGGTCTGTCGGGTAACGGCAAGTGTGTCACGGGCGGGCGGCCGCGCCAACCGAATTCCGGGTGACAGCGTGGGTAGCGTGAGAGCACATCGGACCGAGGAGGCAGCCATGCACCGCGAACACGACGCCGAGGCGTCCTTTTGAACCCATCAGCAAGCGCCGCAGGGGGTTCCCTCTAGCGAGACCAGGGTCAAACGCGGCGACCGGGTGGTCGGCGGCGACAAGGAACTGGTCGAGAAGCTGGGTGGCAACGACCCGTGCCCGTGCGGCTCCGGACGGCGGTTTCCGCCGTTGCTGCCGCCCCACCGGCCGTTACGACGACACCATGGGCGACTACTACGTGCGTTAGCTGAGGCCGAACGCGTTCGCGTCGTAGGTCAGGTACACGCCGAGGCCGTCCGACTGGTCCCCGCCCACGTGGCCGGGCAGCGCGACGGCCCGGCGGTGCTGCCGCTGCAGGCGGATGAGCCCCGGTCGCAGGCGGCTCGCGTCATCGTCGGGGAGCTTGCCGACGCGGTGCCCGCCGACCCACACGGCGACCGCGTGCCGGTCGAACGGGTTGCCGTGCTCGGCGACCAGCAGTCCGTGGATGTCCTGGCGCACGAGCCCCGGCACGTCACGGCCGACGATGGACCACAGGACGTTCTGGTGTCCGGGCAGCCCGACCACGCGCAGGTCGTCGGCGCCGGCGATCTCCATGGCGCGCATGCCGTCCCGCATCCACTGTGGACGACGAGCCGCCGGGGAGGTGTCCGGGATTCCCGGACCGTCGGAACCCGCCACGAGGTTGTTCCGCAACCACTCGGCAAAACCCATGTCCGGTCTGTCGGCACGACGCGGGGGATCCGTTACCCCCCAGCGTGTTGTGACGAACAATGGCCGCACCCCCGTTACTCCTCACGACGCACGGGGACGCGGCAGAAAGACCACCGCCGGGGGGGGGGGGCCCCGGGGGGGGGCGGGGCGGGGGGGGGGGCGCCCACCCACCAACCAAAAAAAGGGACGTCGGCGCGCACGGGGCCCGGGACGGGCGCGCACCCGCCGCAAATAAC
>NZ_JBITMQ010000015.1:0-38752 GCF_044466355.1 Actinophytocola sp. NPDC049390 | reverse complement strand
CTCCCCCCCCCCCCCCGCGGGCCCCCCCCCCACACCCCCCCCCCCCCCCCCCGGCCCCCGCGGGCCCCCCCCCCCCGGCGGTGGCGACAAGCTATCTCAGATGGCGGTGACGCCGGTGGCCTGCGGGCCCTTCTGGCCCTGGCCGACCTCGAACTGCACGCGCTGGTTCTCGTCCAGCGACTTGAAGCCGTTGCCCTGGATCTCCGAGTAGTGCACGAAGACGTCGGCGCTGCCGTCGTCCGGCGCGATGAAGCCGAAGCCCTTCTCGGAGTTGAACCACTTCACGGTGCCCTGAGCCATGTTTCTTTCCTCTGACTGTGTGGTGATACGAGTCGCCGCTGTCTGCGGCGGAATGTCCGACCACACAGGGGAGGTGCGAACGCCCGCAACATGTTTCGCGAGCGCGCAATGACACGAACACAAAACCAACGACAATCCGCAACTCTACACGACGCCGTTCGCACGCAGCGTCGAGAGCGCCGCGACGGTCGCGTACCCGCGCCACTCCAGCGCGGCGGCGGGGGAGTAGCTGTCGAAGTCCACGATCCACCCACCGTCGTCCTGCTGCCCGTCGGCGAGCCGCGCCAGGTCGGCGGCGATCACGTCGTCGGAGAACAACCGCCGCGCGGCACGGCCCGGCAGGGGCGCGAAGTCGAGCGGCCGCATGGTCTCCCCGGCCTTCCCACCCGTGACCGGCACGAGCCCGTCGGCGGGGATGAAGGCCGCGAGCCTGTCGAGCAGCTGCCCGGCCTCGTCGTGCGTGCCGTGCACCTCGTCGAGTAACCCGACCGCGAACCGCAGCTCGATGGCGTGCGGCGCCGACTCCAGCGCGGCGACGGCGTCCAGGCAGTACCGGGTGGCCGCCACGAGCCACGGGTGCCGGGCGACCCGCTCGTCCCGCGCCGCGACACGGTGCCCGACCCCGGCCACGAACGCCGTGCTCTGCAGCGAGGACGTTCTCGGGTCGGCCTGCACCCAGAAGGGCGCGCACCCGGCCGGGCCGGCGACGGGGACCGCGAACGGCACGCCGCCGTCGGGCAGCGACACCCGCTCGAGCCAGTCGCACACCTCGAGCGCTCTGTCGGTGGGCCCGACCTCGGCGAACACCTCGAACGCGTGCAGCGCCCCACCGGGCTGGCTCTCGGGCGCCCGGAGGTCGGGTTCGAGGCCCCAGCCGTACCCGCCGTCAGGGTTCCGGTACCCGTCGACGGCGGCGAGCACGGCCTGGGCATCCCCGTCGCCGAAGAGGAACTCGAACCGTCGCCGGTCGAGCACGCGCGCGTGGGTGGCCATGAAGGAAGCGGCAGCAGCGAGATCGACAGTCACGCCTCGATTGTCGCGCGGCCGCAACCGGAGGTCTTGGAGGTTTCGGACGCTCACGCGCCCGGTCGGCTGCTCCGATCCGGAGCGCGAGTGCGGCGCTGGAACAGGGCGAAGCGCAGGCGTGTGTCAACGCGGCGCACGCCGCGGCGGCGTTGCGGGCAAGTGGTCCCACTCGCTCCATGGCTTCGGGTGAAGGTTGCCGGCGGCCTTGTCGAGCCCGAAAAAAGGATTGGTCGACCAGGCAATCTGTTCGACGGACGCGCCCGGCCGCGTCGCTGCCCACACTTCCGTGTCGGCGGGACGCCAGATTGTCAGGCAATCAGCTGCGTGCGAGACCTCGAACTTCATCGAGCTGGGTCCACGGAACGTCAGCAGCACCCGCTCCGCGGGAGGGAACTCGTACGCCATGCCCTCGGGCTCGACCAAGAGGCTGACCGGGCCCTGCTGCATCGTGTCGACCAGCATGCTGACCACGGTCGGCTGTTTCGCGGAGCGCTTCCCTCTCATGAGGTCAGTCTGCCCGCCGGAATCACGTGAACGTCGGTGTTCACCAGCCGCGTTCGCGCCATTCGTCGAGTTTCGGGCGTTCCGTGCCGAGGGTGGAGTCGTCGCCGTGGCCCGGGTAGAACCACGTGTCGTCCGGGAGTTTGTCGAAGATGCGTGACTTCACGTCGTTGAACAGGGACGTGAAGTTCTCCGGCGACGTGGTCTTGCCGACCCCGCCGGGAAACCGCGAGTCACACTGACGGTGAACAACCGGGGTGATGGTCAGCGTCCCTCATGGGGTACAGCGGGCCTGGTGACTGGCACGACGGTGAGCAGGTCGTGAAGTCCGTCGAAGTCACCGGGATTCGTCGTGAACAGAGGAAGTTCTTCGGCGATGGCGGTTGCGGCGATCATCAGGTCGCCGATGCGGCGCCGTGGCTTTCGTCCGACGGCGACCACTGAGGCGGTCACTCGGCCGTAGATCCTGGCCGCCTCGACGTCGAATGGGATCGGATCGAACTCGTGCTCGGCACGTTGAAGAACGTCAAGGCGCCGGGCGCGTTCGGCATGTTCGTCATAGGTGTTCTGCTCGCTGTTCGGTCGCACTTGGTGTGGACCTGCGGAGAGTTCGGCGAGCGTTATCGCGCTGATCGCCATCTCCTCCGGCAACTCGGCTGGATCGACCCAGCGGCGAAGGATCAGGATGTTCGTGTCGAGGAGGCCCTGGCGATGGGGACTACTGCTCATAGGGGTCGATGACCTCCTGATCCGCCGCGGCATCCTGGTCCGCGCGGAAAGCGTTGATGTCGACGCTCGCGGCGTTGCGTGACATGGCGGTGAACTCATCTCGGGCAACGAAGCGTCGGCGCCGACGCAACGGAATCAGTTCTCCGATTTCATGTCCGTCGCGAGTGACCGTGAAGGACTGCCCGTTCGCGACGGCGTCCATGATCTCTTTGGACCGGCTGCGAAGGTCGCGCTGATTGATCTCAGGCTGAGCCATGGTGCCCATGATACGCGCTTGTGCCACTCGGTGGCACCGTGTGGCACGTCTTGGTAAAGGCGGCCCTACCAGCTGCGTTCGCGCCACTCGTCGAGTTGGGGGCGCTCGGTGCCGAGGGTGGAGTCGTCGCCGTGGCCGGGGTAGAACCACCCCCGGGAGGAGCAGTGACGTGCGTAGCCCAAGCGCCCTCTGCGGAGCCGCTAAGCGCGCGTCGTTGGGGGCAAGTGGTCCCACTCGCTCCATGGCTTCGGGTGAAGGTTGCCGGCGCCTCGACCAAGAGGCTGACTTGGCCCTGCTACATGGTTTCGACCAGCATGCTGACCACGGTGGGCTGTTTCGCGGAGCGCTTCCCTCTCATGAGGTCAGTGTGCCCGCCGGAATCACGTGAACGTCGGTGTTCACCAGCCGCGTTCGCGCCATTCGTCGAGTTTCGGGCGCTCGGCGCCGAGGGTGGAGTCGTCGCCGTGGCCCGGGTAGAACCACGTGTCGTCCGGGAGCTTGTCGAAGATGCGTGACTTCACGTCGTTGAACAGAGACGTGAAGTTCTCCGGCGACGTGGTCTTGCCGACCCCGCCGGGAAAGAGCGAGTCGCCGGTGAAGAGGTGGCCGTGGCCGTTCGGGTCGCGGTACAGCAGCGCCACCGAACCGGGTGTGTGGCCGCGCAGGTGGATGACCTCCAGCACGCAGTCGCCGACCGGCACCGTGTCGCCCTGGGTGACGTAGCGGTCCGGGGGTACGGGCAGCGGACCGGCGTCGGCCTCGTGGGCGATCGTGTCCGCGCCGTAGGCGCCCGCGACCGCGCCCAGGGCGGCCCAGTGGTCGCCGTGCTGGTGCGTGGTCACGATGGTGCGGAGGGTGGGCCGGTCGTCGCCGTGGCCGATGAGGTCCGACAGGCGTTCCGGGTCGTTCGCGGCGTCGATCAGCAGCGCCTCGCGCGTGCCGCGGCACACGAGCAGGTAGGCGTTGTTGTCCATCGGGCCGACGGAGATCTTGGTGATCGTCAGCGCGTCCAGCGTGCGCCGCGACGCGGGGCCGCCTGGCTCGACATGACCGGTGTACTCCTCGACAACGTCCACGCCACGGACCCTAGCGGCTGGCGCGGGCGGGCTGACAGCATGGCCTCGTGGAGGACCTGATCACGAGCGGCTGGCGCTGGTTCAACGAGCCTTCGGCGTGGGGCGGCGACACCGTCACGACCGACCCCGACACGGACTTCTGGCGCACCACCCACTACGGCTTCGTCCGGGACACCGGGCACGTCCTCGGTGTCGACCAGGCGGGCGACTTCGTGCTGACCGTCACCTTCGCGGGTGACTACCGGGAACAGTTCGACCAGGCCGGGATCGCGATCCGGCTCGACGAGAAGAACTGGATCAAGAGCGGCGTCGAGCTGGTCGACGGGCAGCAGCAGATCTCGGCGGTGGTGACCCGCGAGGTGTCCGACTGGTCGGTCGTCGCGCTGGCTGAGCCCGCCGCGTCGGTCACGGTCAAGGCGGAGCGGACCGGGGACACCGTCACGATCTCGTACGGCCTGAACGGTGCCCCACCTGCGACGATGCTGCGGCTGGCCTACTTCCCACCGGAATTGTCGGTGCTCGCTGGTGTGATGTGCGCGTCACCGACCGGGAAGGGGTTCACCACACGGTTCGAGAACATCACCATCACCGCGACGGGCTAGCCCCACGCGGGCAGTATCGGCACGTCGCCGTCCAGGCCGTCGCCGTCGGAGCGGCCCGTCAGCCACGCGATCGCGGCCGCGGCACCGCCCGACACGTCGTGGCGGTCTTCGTCGCGGCCGTTCACGAGGTCCCACACCCGCTCGTGGCCGTCCGGCAGTTCGACGGTGAGGCGTACGCGCTTGCCGTCGGGCCGGTTGATGTGCCTGGTGACGGCCTCGGCGACGAGGTGTTCCAGGTGCTCGTCCGGCACGTCGGCGAACGTGACGCCCGCGTCGAGGTCGACCATGTGCACCCACAGCTCGTGCAGGCGCATCGACGGGATGTTGGCCGCCGGGAACGGGATCGGGAGGCGCGCCGTCACGGAGGCGGACCACGCCAGCTCCGGCATGCCCGTCGCGGCGACCATGAACCGGTCGCAGGCCGCGCGGAGGTCCTCGACCAGGACCTGGGCGAGCCGGCCCGCGCCCTCCTCGATGTCCGCGTCGCGGTCGGCGTTGCTGGCGTACATTGGATGCTCGACGCCGGTGCGTGCCCAGGTCAAGAGATTGACCAGCCCATCGGCGTTGCGGGCGAGGTGGGTCACGACGTGGGCCCTCGACCAGCCGGGCAGCCCGCTCGGCCGGTGGATGGTGTCCTCGCCGAGCCCCGCGACAACGTGGTCGAGTCTTTCCGTCGCCTGTCGCACCAAGGGAAGCAGGCGCACCGCGCGTCGCGCCGCCGACCGTTCGTCGGCGCGCCGCTGTGCGGGTACGTCGTTCTGTCCGATGGATGCTTCAGGTGAGATGCTCATACCGCCCATCCCCGCGTGTTCGGTGGCAGACCTGGTTACTCCAGCGTAGGTGAGCGCGGCAGTTGACCGGTAGTCACCGAGCGAACCGGAAATTGTCGGTGCCCTGTCCTAGCATGGCCCCCGGCCACGGCCGACGGTCTCGAACCGCCCCGTGACCAGCAAGAACTGATACTTCGAAGGGACTTCAGTGGCTGACCGCCTCGTCGTCCGCGGCGCCAGGGAGCACAACCTGCGCGGCGTTGACATCGACCTGCCCAGGGACAGCATGATCGTGTTCACCGGGCTGTCCGGCTCGGGCAAGTCGAGCCTGGCGTTCGACACGATCTTCGCGGAGGGCCAGCGCCGGTACGTGGAGTCGCTCTCCGCGTACGCCCGGCAGTTCCTGGGCCAGATGGACAAACCGGACGTCGACTTCATCGAGGGCCTCTCGCCGGCGGTGTCGATCGACCAGAAGTCGACCAACCGCAACCCGCGGTCCACCGTCGGCACGATCACCGAGGTCTACGACTACCTGCGCCTGCTGTTCGCGCGCGCGGGTAAGCCGCACTGCCCGCAGTGCGGTGAGGCGATCAGCAAGCAGACGCCGCAGCAGATCGTCGACCAGGTGATGGCCATGGAGGAGGGCCTGAAGTTCCAGGTCCTCGCGCCGGTCATCCGCGGCCGCAAGGGCGAGTACGTCGATCTGTTCTCGTCGCTCCAGTCGCAGGGCTACTCGCGTGCCCGCGTCGACGGCGTCGTGCACCAGCTCACCGACCCGCCGACGCTGAAGAAGCAGGAGAAGCACGACATCGCGGTCGTCATCGACCGCCTGCAGGTCAAGGCCAGCGCCAAGCGGCGGCTCACCGACTCGGTCGAGACCGCGCTGCGTCTCGCCGACGGCCTGGTCGAGCTGGAGTTCGTCGACCTGCCGGAGAACGACCCGCACCGCACCCGCGGCTTCTCCGAGAACCTGGCCTGCCCGAACGGCCACCCGCTCGCCATCGAGGACCTGGAGCCGCGCTCGTTCTCGTTCAACTCGCCCTACGGCGCGTGCCCGGTGTGCACCGGCATCGGCGTCCGTCAGGAGGTCGACCCGGAGCTGGTCGTGCCGGACGACGAGATGTCGCTCGCCGACGGCGCGATCGCGCCGTGGGCGGGCGGGCAGACCGCCGAGTACTTCCAGCGGCTGCTGACCTCGCTCGCCGAGACCATCGGGTTCCGCATGGACACCCCGTGGCGCAAGCTGCCCGCGAAGGCGCAGAAGGCGGTGCTGCACGGCACCACCGACCAGGTGCACGTCCGCTACCGCAACCGGTACGGCCGCGAACGCTCCTACTACGCCAACTACGAGGGCGTCATCCCGTTCCTGGAGCGCCGCCAGGAGCAGACCGAGTCCGAGTACATGCGGGAGAAGTACGAGGGCTACATGCGGGAGGTGCCGTGCCCGGCGTGTGAGGGCACCCGCCTCAAGCCGGAGATCCTCGCGGTCACGCTCACCCACAGGAAGCACGGTCCGCGGTCGATCGCCGAGGTGTCGAACCTGTCGATCAGCGAGTGCGCGGACTTCCTGTCCGGGCTGCAGCTGGGCAAGCGCGAGTCGATGATCGCGGGCGCGGTGCTGAAGGAGATCCAGGCGCGGCTGCGGTTCCTGCTCGACGTGGGCCTGGACTACCTGTCGCTCGACCGCGCCGCGGGCACGCTGTCCGGTGGCGAGGCGCAGCGCATCCGGCTGGCGACGCAGATCGGCTCCGGTCTGGTCGGCGTGCTGTACGTGCTGGACGAGCCGTCGATCGGCCTGCACCAGCGCGACAACCACCGGCTGATCGAGACGCTGACGCGGCTGCGCAACCTGGGCAACACGCTGATCGTCGTCGAGCACGACGAGGACACCATCCGCCAGTCCGACTGGGTGGTCGACATCGGCCCCGGCGCGGGCGAGCACGGCGGCCAGATCGTCCACAGCGGTCCGTACGAGAAGCTGCTGAAGAACAAGAAGTCGCTGACCGGCGCGTACCTGTCCGGGCGCGAGCAGATCGAGGTGCCCGCGTTACGTCGCCCGGTCGACAGGAAGCGGCAGCTGACCGTCGTGGGCGCGCGGGAACACAACCTGCGCAACATCGACGTGTCGTTCCCCCTCGGCTGCCTCGTGTCGGTCACCGGCGTGTCGGGTTCGGGCAAGTCGACGCTGGTCAACGACATCCTGGCGACGGTGCTCGCGAACAAGCTCAACGGCGCGCGGCAGGTGCCGGGCAGGCACACCCGGGTGAACGGGCTGGCAGCCGTCGACAAGCTGGTGCGCGTGGACCAGTCGCCGATCGGCCGCACCCCGCGGTCCAACCCGGCGACGTACACGGGCGTGTTCGACCACATCCGCAAGCTGTTCGCGGCCACGTCCGAGGCGAAGGTGCGCGGCTACCAGCCGGGCCGGTTCTCGTTCAACGTCAAGGGCGGCCGCTGCGAGGCGTGCGCGGGCGACGGCACCATCAAGATCGAGATGAACTTCCTGCCGGACGTGTACGTGCCGTGCGAGGTCTGCAAGGGCGCCCGGTACAACCGCGAGACGCTCGAGGTGCACTACAAGGGCAAGACCATCGCCGAGGTCCTCGACATGCCGATCGAGGAGGCGGAGAAGTTCTTCGAGCCGATCCGCGCCATCCACCGCCACCTGAAGACGCTGGTGGACGTGGGCCTCGGGTACGTCCGCCTAGGTCAGCCCGCGCCGACCCTGTCCGGTGGTGAGGCGCAGCGCGTGAAGCTCGCCTCGGAGCTGCAGAAGCGGTCCACCGGCAAGACGGTGTACATCCTCGACGAGCCGACGACCGGCCTGCACTTCGAGGACATCCGCAAGCTGATCGGCGTCATCAACGGCCTGGTGGACAAGGGCAACACGGTGATCGTCATCGAGCACAACCTCGACGTGATCAAGACGTCGGACTGGATCGTGGACATGGGTCCCGAGGGCGGCTCCGGCGGCGGCACGGTCATCGCCGAGGGCACGCCGGAGGACGTGGCCGAATTCGACAACTCGTACACCGGGCAGTTCCTGAAGACGGTGCTGTGAGGTCGCTCAGAACGTGAAGGTCACGTCCGTCAGCTTCTCCGACAGGGTCCACAGGGCACCCGCCTTCTCCTCGTCGCGTGACGCCCTGCTCGACGGGACCACCTTCGGGTAACCGTGCTGTGTCGTGATGCCGCCCGGCCCCGCGAAGGAGCCGTTCGGCAGGTCCACCGTCGCCGCGTACAGGGTCGGCAGGGCGCCCATGGCCGCGCTCTGGGCCACCAGACGGTTGCCCAGCCCCATGATCGTGTCCATCAGCGTTTCCGTGTGGGACTGGAGGTTCGTCGACGCGTAGCCCGGGTGCGCGGCGTGTGCCTTCAGCGGCGAGCCCGCTGCGGTCAGGCGGCGGGCCAGTTCGTACGTGAACAGCAGGTTCGCGAGCTTCGACTGGTTGTAGGCGAGCCAGCGCTGGTACCGGCGGCGCTCCCAGTTCAGGTCGGTCACGTCCACCCGGCCGAACCAGTGCATCGTGCTGGACACGGTCACCACCCGGTCCGTGACGCGGTCGAGCAGCAGCCCGGTCAGCGCGAAGTGCCCGAGGTGGTTGGTGCCGACCTGCATCTCGAACCCGTCGGCGGTGCGGCGGTGCGGGATCGCCATCACGCCGGCGTTGTTGACCAGGACGTCCACCGGCTCGTCGACCGACTTCGCGAACTCCCGCACCGACGCCAGGTTCGCCAGGTCCAGTGCCCGCACCTCGACGGTGTCCGCCATGGTCGCGGCGGCCGCGTTGCCCTTGTCGACGTTGCGGCAGGCCAGGATCACCCGCGCGCCCGCCGCGGCGAAGGCCGATGCCGCCTCCCGGCCGATGCCGCTGTTGGCACCCGTCACGATCACCGTGCGGTCGTTCTGGGGCGGCAGGTCGGCCAACGTCCACTTCGCCATGGCAGAACCCTAGTGGGCGCCGGCCCCGGCATACTCGACCTGTGACGCTCAACGACTACTGGTTCCGCAGCGTCTGGTCCGTCCGCGTCCCCACCGGGCGGCTCTACTCCGCCCTCGTGGACCTCGCCTGCTACCCCGACTGGTGGCCCGACATCCGGGCCGTCACCCGGGTCGACGACGACACCGCCGAGGTCACCTGCCGCTCGGTCCTGCCCTACAGCCTCCGGTTCCGGCTGCACCGGGCCGTCGAGGACGAGACCGCGGGCCGGATGCGGGTCGACATGACCGGTGACCTCGAGGGCTACGTCCAGGGTGAGGTCGCCGCCCACCGGGCCGGGGCGCTGCTCGCGATCACGCAGCGGGTCGCCGTCACCAAGCCGCTGCTCCGTGCCCTCGCGCCGGTCGGGCGGCCCGTCTTCCGCGCCAACCACGCCCTCATGATGTGGCGTGGCCAGCGCGGACTCCGCGCCTACCTCGCGAGCTGAGCGGCGGGCAGCCACACGGCACGGTTCTCGCGGGCGAACGTGGCGAAGTCCTTCGCCGGGCGGCCCAGCGCCTGCTCAACGCCGTCGCCGACCCACGCGTTCCTGCCGTCCAGCACCTCGCCGAACAGGTAGCCGAGCAGTTCCGCGACGTCCGAGGGCAGCCCGTCCCCGGTGGCGGCGGTGACGTACTCGTCGAGGTCCATCCGCCGGTAGGTCAGCGGCCTGCCGGTCGCCTCGGCGATCTCCGCCACCGCGTCCGCGAACGTCAGCAGGCGGGGGCCGGTCATCTCGTACGTCCTGCCGCCGTGTCCCGGTTCGGTCAGCGCGGCCACCGCCACGTCGGCGATGTCGTCCGCGTCGACGAACGGCTCCGTCACGTCACCCGCGGGCAGCACCACGTCGCCGGCCAGCAGCGGATCGAGGAGGTAGCTCTCCGAGAAGTTCTGGTTGAACCACGCGCACCGCACGACCGTCCACTCGACGCTGCCCGCCCGCACCACGTCCTCCGCGACCTGTGCCTCCGCCTCGCCGCGGCCCGACAGCAGCACCAGCCGCCGCACGCCCGCCTTCTCCGCCAGACCGGTCAGCTCGCGGATCGCGTCCACCGCGCCCGGCACAGCGAGGTCGGGGAAGTACGACACGTACACCGCGTCGACGCCTGCCAGCACCGGTGCCCACGTGTCGGGTCGCTCCCAGTCGAACGGCGGCGCGCCCGCCCTGGTGCCCCGTCGCACCGGCACGCCGCGTGTGGTCAGGCGCTCCGCGACCCGTCGTCCGGTCTTGCCGTTGGCGCCCAGTATCAGTGTGTTCACGATGTTCCTCCTCGGTCTGCAGTACATCCAGCAGACCACGGCAGGCTTGGCGAATCCATGACTGTCCGACGCCATTTCCTGCCCATTCGTCCAGGCTTCTTGGATGGTCGATGCGACAGCGGGGATAGTTGACGGCATGAAGGGCTTCGACCCGTGGGCACCCACCGACCCGCTCGGTGAGGCACTGCACCTGCTGCGCATGAACGGCGCGTTCTACTGCCGAACCGAGATGTCCGCGCCGTGGGGCATGGCGATGCCCGCCATGCCGGGCCACCTGTGGTTCCACGTCGTGACCGCCGGGCGCTGCCTGCTCCGCACCGCCGACGGCGAGACCCGGACCATGAGCCAGAACGAGCTGTTCCTCGTCCCGCACGGGCAGGGCCACGCATTGCTCAGCGAACCGGGCGTCGCGACGCCGAACGTCATGGACCTGCCCCGCGACCCCGTCAGCGACCGCTACGAGACGCTGCGGCACGGCGGTGGCGGCCAGGTGACGCACATGATCTGCGGCGCGATCCGGTTCGACCAGCCCGGCGCCCGGCACCTGATCGAGGTGCTGCCGAAGACCATGCACATCGAGGCCGCCGACGCGGCGCCGGACAGCTGGATGCCGAGCCTGCTGCGGCTCATGGCGAGCGAGGCGCGTGAGCTGCGCCCCGGCGGCGAGGAGGTGATCACGCGGCTGTCGGACATCCTCGTCATCCAGGCCATCCGCGCGTGGCTCGACTCCGACCCGGCGGCACGCACCGGCTGGCTCGGCGCGCTGCACGACCCGCAGCTCGGCCGTGCGCTCGCACTGATCCACCGCCGCCCGGACCACGCGTGGACGGTCTCGTCGCTGGCGGCGGAGCTGGCTATGTCCCGCTCGGCGTTCTCGGCGCGGTTCACGCAGGTGGTGGGGGAGCCGGTGATGCAGTACGTGACGCGCTGGCGGATGCAGGTGGCGATGCGCTCCTTCGAGGAGGGGCGCACCACCACCGCGGAACTGGCCCGCAAGCTCGGCTACCGCTCGGAGGCCGCGTTCGCGCGGGCCTTCAAACGGGTGCTGGGCGTGTCCCCGGGCGCGGCGAAGAAGCGACTCACTCCGGCGGGCTGACCGCGACCCAGTCCGGTCGTGCCAGCAACGCCCGGTACTGGCGGAGCGGCTCCGGCCGCCGCCCCTCGGCCACGTCCGCCAGCCGGGTGGCGGCACGGTGCCGGTCCGGGGTCGGCGGCAGCGTGCCCAACGCCTCGGCGTGGGCGGCCAGCACGAGGTCCGCGGGTGGGTACGTGTCGACTGTCATGCCCATGCCTTCGGCTTCGCTCATCACGATCAGCAACCGGCTCGTGTGGTCGACCAGCGCGGCGTCGGCGCCGGGACGGGTGATCGCTTCGTGCAGATGTGCGGCGGTGGCCACCGTCCCGGCGATGTAGCCGTTGAGGAAGTTGCCGTCACAGGCGTTGCGCAACAACCACTCCCGGTGCTGGAACGGGCCGACCTCGCACAGGGCTTCGACGACGTACACCCTTCCCCAGCCGCCGACCCGCTGTGCCAGCCACCGGAGTGCGTCGGCGCCACCGGATCGCCGCCTCAGCGCACGGGCGGCCAGCGGGCCGAAGGTGTCGGACAGCAGGCCGATGGTCTGGATCAGGGGGATGTCGTCCTCGTCCCAGACGGTGGCCAGCAGTGCGAGGCCCATGGTGACCGCGCACTGGTCGGTGCCGTGCCGGACCAGCCAGCGCCCGGTGGCCCGCACCCGCTTCTTCTCGGCACGAAGCGCGGCGGCGGTGATGTGGTCGTTGGGATGGATCGGCACGGCCACGTCATGGCAGGCGGTCGCGAGTTCGGCAGGTGTGGCGGCGGGGTCTCCGAAATGGGCATCGAGAAGCCTTGCCGCGGCGGCGCCTCTGCGCCGTGGGTCTTCCTTCAGATCCGGTCGACGGTGGAGCAGCTCATGGCCCGGGTAGGGCTTGCCGTCCTGGGGGAGCGGGGTGTCCGGGTGTTCGCGATGCAGCCGCAGTGCATGCGCGTAGAGGGCGGTCACCGCGGGGAGATGTGCTCGATTCTGTCAGGCATGCCGGAATTCTGGCACCGTCAGCGCCACGTGTTCAAGATCGCGTCGAGGTCGGTGGCCAGGATCTCCGCGAACTCGCCGGACGGGTCGAGGGCCCAGTCCATCAGCGCGCCGTGCGCCATGGCCGCGATGATCCGGGCCGCCTGCGTGGGTGGGGGCGCACCGGGCAGGTCCGCGGCCGCGAACAGTTCCGCCAGCACCTCGCGCACACCGGCCCGCATCCTGGCGAAACCGGCGCGCAGTTCGGGATCGGCGAGGTCGACCCCCAGCTGGCCGAGGTGGTTGGACGTCGTGGCCGGGTCGGCGACGCCCTCGCCGGAGACCAGCATCGTCGTCCTGATCGCGTCGAGTGGGGCGAGTCCGGCAGCGGCCTCCCGCAGCCACGGGGCCATGCCGTCCGCGCCCGCGGTCATCATCGCCAGCAGCAGGTTCCGCTTCGACCCGAAGCGGCCCGCGACCGTGCCCACCGCGACGCCTGCCTCCGCCGCCACCTGCGCCAGCGTGAAACCGGGGCCGTACCTGCCGATCGCGCGGCCGCACGCGGCCATCAGCTCGTCGTCGGAGATCTTGCGGGGGCGGGCCATGGTGTTATTGAACCACGGTTCAGAAACGCGGTAGCATCGGTGCCATGGCTGACTGGAAGGACATCGAGAAGGACGCGCCCGAGTTCGCCGAACGAGTGAAGAGCCGGTTCGCGGCGGGCATCCACAAGACCATCGCGACCCTGCGCAAGGACGGGTCGCCGCGGATCAGCGGCTCCGAGCTGGACTTCAAGAACGACGACGTGACCATCGGCATGATGGGTGACTCGCTGAAGCTGCGGGACGTCCGGCGCGATCCGCGCATCGCCGTGCACAGCCCCTCCCTCGACCCGCCGGAGGACCCGACGCAGTGGGTCGGTGACGCCAAGCTCGCGGGCCGGGTCGTCGAGATCCCGCCACCCGCGGAAGGGGCGGAGCCGGGTGCCGGGTACTTCCGCATCGACATCGACGAGGTGGTGCTGACCTACGTCGGCACCCCGGCGGACCACCTGGTGATCGAGTCCTGGCACGAGGGCCGCGGTCACCGGCGCCGCACCAGGAAATGAGAAACGGCCGCCAGGTGGCGGCCGTTTCGGCTTACTTGCTGGGTTCCTTCTCCGCGGGTGGCGCCGCGGCGTGGTCGTCGATCAACGTCCGCTCGTCGAACGGGTCCTCGCCGGACAGCACGCGGTTGGCCCGGTCGCGGTCGAACTCCCTGGTCCACGTGCCCATGAGCACCGTCGCGACCGAGTTGCCCGCGAAGTTGGTCAGCGCCCGCGCCTCGGACATGAACCGGTCGATGCCGACGATCAGGCCGACGCCGTCGACCAGCTCCGGCCGGTGCGACTGCAGGCCACCGGCGAGCGTCGCGAGACCCGCGCCGGTCACACCCGCGGCACCCTTCGACGCGATGATCATGAACAGCAGCAACCCGATCTGCTCGCCGACCGACAGCGGCGCGTCCATGGCCTCGGCGATGAACAGCGTCGCCATGGTCAGGTAGATCGCGGTGCCGTCGAGATTGAACGAGTACCCGGTCGGGATCGTGATGCCGGCGACCGGCTTGCTGACGCCGAGGTGCTCCATCTTCGCGATCAGCCTCGGCAGCGCCACCTCCGACGACGACGTCGACAGGATCAGCAGGAACTCCCGCGACAGGTAGCGGAACAGCGTGAGGATGTTCATCCGCGCGACCAGCCACAGCAGGCTGGACAGGATCACGAACACGAACAGCAGGCAGGTCACGTAGAAGCCGATCATGATGATCGCGAGGCTCTTCAACGCGTCCACGCCGGTCTCGCCGACCACCGCGGCGATCGCGCCGAACGCGCCGACCGGCGCCGCCCACATGATCATCGCGAGGATGCGGAACACCAGCCGCTGGAGGTGGCCGACGCCGCGCAGGATCGGCTCGCCCTTCGAACCCATGGCCTGCAACGCGAACCCGGCCAGCAGCGCGACCAGCAGGGTCTGCAGCACGGAACCCGCGGTGAACGCCGACACCAGGGTCTCCGGGATGATGCCGAGCAGGAAGTCGACCGTGCCCTCGGCCTCCTTGACCTGCGACTGGCCTGCCTCGCGGACGCTGTCGGTGAGCTGCAGCCCCTCGCCGGGGTGCAGGATGTTGCCGACGACGAGACCGATGATCAGCGCGACCGTCGACATGGCGAGGAAGTAGCCGATGGCGAGGGTGCCGACCTTGCCGACCTTCGCGGCCTTGGCCACCGAGCCGACCCCGAGCACGATCGTGCAGAAGATGATCGGGCTGATCATCATCTTGATCAGGTTGACGAACCCGGTGCCGAGCGGTTTCAGTTCCTTCCCGACCTCGGGCCACACCAGGCCGATCAGGATGCCGGCCGCGACCGCGACCACCACGGCGATGTAGAGGAGATGGGTCCGGTCGCGACGACGTGGTCGGGCCGGTTGTTCAACGCTGGACACGAGACCTCCTGGCAGGGACTGGTGGGCAGACGGAGCGGAGCTTGCGCAGCGACCATCGGGATTGTCCGAACCGCTATGACCGGGGTCACGTTTCTGTTCATTAAGTAGACGGGCGTTCGAAGATCGTTGTGAAGCGGGCCACACTGATGCGCATGACACGTGAGCGTCGGGGGTGGAGCCTCGCGCGGCAGTTGCTGGTGCTCCAGGTGATCATCGTCGGGGTGCTGGTCGTCGCCGGTGCGGTCCTCGCGTACCTGGACGTGGCGGGCCGGACGGAGGACTCCACGCGCGAGGAGGTCATCTCGGTCGCGCTGACGATCGCCGACTCACCCGCCGTCGTCGACGTCGTCCAGGCCAACGAACCGAGCGCGATCCTGCAGCCGTTCGCCGAGCGCGTCCGCCACGACACCGGCGTCGACTTCATCACGATCATGGACACGGACGGGCGCCGGTTCACGCACCCGAACCCGGACCGCATCGGCGAGAAGTTCCTCGGCCACATCGACGAGGCGCTGGCAGGCCGGGTGTTCACCGAGACCTACACCGGCACGCTGGGCCCGTCGGTCCGCGCGGTGGTGCCGGTCCGCGACGGCGACCGGATTGTCGCGCTGGTCAGCGTCGGCATCACGCTCGACGCGATCGCCGGGCAGGTCCGCGACCGGCTCGTGCCGCTCGTGGTGGTCGCGCTCGTGACCCTCGCGGCCGGCATGACCGGCACGTACCTGGTGAGCAGGCGCCTCGCCCGCCAGACGCACGGTCTCGGTCCGGCCGAGCTGGGCAGGCGCCTGGAGTACCACGAGGCGATCCTGCACACCGTCCGCGAAGGACTGCTGCTGGTCGACCAGGCGGGCCGGGTGACGCTGTGCAACGACGGCGCCCGCGCGCTGCTCGACCTGGCCGGGGAGGTCGAGGGCAGGCTGCTCGGCGACCTCGGGCTGCCCGCCGCGATGGTCGCGAGCATGGCGCCGGACCGCACGACCCGCGACGAGATCCACCTGACCGAGCGGCGCGTGCTGGTCGTGAACTGCACACCCGTCCGGTCCGGCAACAGCGCGCACGGCACGGTCGTGACGTTGCGGGACCACACCGACCTCCAGGCGCTGACCGGCGAGCTGGACTCGGTCCGCGGGTTCGCCGAGTCGCTGCGCTCGCAGGCGCACGAGGCTGCGAACCGCCTGCACACGGTGGTGTCGCTGGTGGAGCTGGGCCGGTACGAGGAGGCCGTCGAGTTCGCGACCGCCGAGCTGGCGCTCGCGCAGCAGCTGACCGACCGGGTGGTGAACGCGGTGTCCGAGCCGGTGCTCGCCGCGTTGCTGCTCGGCAAGGCGGCGGAGGCCAACGAACGCGGCGCGGAGCTGGTGATCACGCCGGAGACGGAGATCGACGACGCGGTGCTGCGCGGCACGATCGCGCCGAGGGACGTGGTCACCATCCTGGGCAACCTGATCGACAACGCGCTCGACGCGGCCATCGAGGGCGGGAACGCGCCGAGGGTGTTCGTCACGGCACGGACCGAGGACGGGGCGTTGCTGCTGCGGGTCGAGGACACCGGGCCCGGGCTCGCGGCCGGTGAGGTGGCGTTCGACCGCGGCTGGTCCACGAAGGCGGACGGTCGCGGCCTGGGCCTGGCGCTGGTCCGGCAGGCGGTGCGCCGCGGCAACGGGACCATCGAGGTGGGCCAGGGGGAGCGGGGTGCGGTGTTCACCGTCCGGCTTCCCACTGCTTTGGTGTCGTCGTGATCTCCGTTCTGGTGGTCGAGGACGACCTGGTGGCCGCCGACGCCCACCGGCTCTACGTCGACCGCGTCGACGGGTTCGCCGTCGCGGGGGTCGTGCACTCGGCGGGGGAGGCGCGGCGGGCGCTCGGGCGGCTCGACGTGGACCTGCTGCTCCTCGACCAGTACCTGCCCGACGGAAACGGGCTCGACCTGTGCCGTTCTCTGCGAGCGGAAGGGCGCCTCGTCGACGTCATCATGGTCACCTCGGCCCGCGACCTCGCACTGGTGCGTGCCGCGGTGTCCAGTGGCGTGGTGCAGTACCTGCTGAAACCGTTCACCTTCGCGACCCTGCGGGACAAGCTGGAGCGGTACGCCCGCTTCCGGCACGGCGTCGACCAGGCCGAGGAGGCCGACCAGACGAACGTGGACCACCTCTTCGCGACCCTGCGCGGCAGCGAGGGCGCGCGGCTGCCGAAGGGCATGAGCGCACCGACCCTGGACGCGGTGGCGGCGGCGCTGCGGGGCGCTGACGAGGGCCTTTCCGCGAGCGCTGCCGGGGACGCGCTGGGCATGTCCCGGGTCACCGCGCGCCGGTACCTGGAGTACCTCGCGGACCACGGGATGGCCGTCCGGCAACCGAGGTATGGTCAGGTGGGACGCCCGGAACTGCGCTACCAGTGGGCGCAGGCGGGAGCGGAGCGACGGAGCGGGCACCGTCTGGACTGACGAGCACGGAGGTCCATGCGCGAGGAACGAGCCCAGGGACCTCCGCGCGCAGGAGGGAAGACGGTGGCTTAGCGGAGGAGCGAAGCGACCCGTCAGATACAGCCCGGTGGAACAACCGGTCGGGCCGTGGTGTTATCCTGAACGACGCGACCAGCCCCGCCTGCGGGGCTGCACAAGTGGAGCCCCGCTCCCACCCGAGTCACACAGTGGCCGGGTTCCGGTCGCCGCGACCTGTGCCGGACAGCTCCGGTGCTCAGGGCGCGGTTCCTCGTCGGGTGCGGCGAGGTGACCGGAATCGGGCCCCGTTCGTCACCTGACGACCGGGGTTTCGTGCTTGATGGGGATCCGCGAAGGTCGCGGAGGAGGAAGACGAACCCGGCCCGAGGAGGCCCCATCAGCTCCGAGACACGTATCAACGACCGCATCCGAGTCCCCGAGGTCCGGCTGGTCGGACCCGGTGGCGAGCAGGTCGGCATCGTGCGCATCGAAGACGCGCTCCGGCTGGCTCAGGAAGCGGATCTGGACCTCGTGGAGGTTGCCCCACAGGCTCGCCCGCCCGTCTGCAGGCTCATGGACTACGGCAAGTTCAAGTACGAGAGCGCGCAGAAGGCTCGTGAGTCGCGTCGGAACCAGCAGCTCACCGTGATCAAGGAGCAGAAGCTCCGCCCGAAGATCGACACGCACGACTACGAGACGAAGCGCGGCCACGTGATGCGCTTCCTCGAGCACGGGAACAAGGTCAAGGTGACGATCATGTTCCGCGGGCGTGAGCAGTCCCGCCCCGAACTTGGCTTCCGGCTGCTGCAGCGGCTGGCCGAGGACGTCGCCGATCTCGGCTTCGTCGAGGCCGCGCCGAAGCAGGACGGCCGAAACATGATCATGGTGTTGGCGCCGCACAAGTCCCAGAAGACCCGCCCGAAGGCGAGTGCGGGCACCGACACGATCTGACGCTTGACCGCAAGGGGCCGGGCGCCTCGCTCCGAGACGCCCGGTCGCACAACCGCGCAAGGAAGACGGCAAGACCATGCCCAAGAACAAGACCCACTCCGGTACTTCGAAGCGCATTCGGATCACCGGCAAGGGGAAGCTCCGTCGTCAGCAGGCCGGCCTCCGCCACAAGCTGGAGAAGAAGCCCAGCACGCTGACCCGCCGCCTGTCGGGCACCGAAGAGGTGGCCAAGGCCGACGTCAAGCGCGTGAAGAAGCTGCTCGGTCGCTGACCGGCCCCTGTTTCCCCTGACCAATTCGGGCGTGCTGGATCGCCGCCCTCGAGATCGATCGGATTTGCACCGTGGCACGCGTCAAGCGGGCAGTCAACGCCCACAAGAAGCGCCGCACCACCCTTGAGCTGGCCAGCGGCTACCGCGGTCAGCGCTCGCGGCTGTACCGCAAGGCGAAGGAGCAGATGCTCCACTCGCTCAACTACGCCTACCGGGACCGCCGTGCCCGCAAGGGTGACTTCCGCCAGCTGTGGATCACCCGCATCAACGCCGCGGCCCGCCAGAACGGCCTCACCTACAACCGCTTCATCCAGGGTCTGAAGAACGCGGGTGTCGAGGTCGACCGCAAGATCCTCGCGGAGCTGGCCGTGAACGACGCCGCCGCGTTCGCCGCGCTCGTCGAGGTCGCGCGTGCCAACGCCGACCAGCAGGGCAAGGCCGCTTCCTGAGCACCGCGCCACGACCCGGGGCAGCTCCGTTCACCGAACGGACACCCCGGGTCGCTGCTGCCCGGGCACTGTCGCGCCGAGTGGGGCGGCAGCGCGCCGGGCGGTTCCTCGTGGAGGGCACACAGGCCGTCCGCGAGGCGCTCACGTGGCCCGGTGAGGTGCACGAGCTGTTCGTGACCGAGGCGTTCGCCGCCCGGGACACCGAACTGCGCGGCCTGGCCGCCGACCGCGGCGTCGTGGTCTCCCCGGTGACCGACCGCGCCATGGCCGGGCTGGCCGACACCGTGACACCGCAGGGCGTGGTCGCGGTGTGCTCGTTCGTGGACGTGCCGCTGGCCACCGCGCTCGCGGGCACGCCGTCGCTGGTCGCCGTGCTGGTCGAGGTGTCCGACCCCGGCAACGCGGGCACGGTCATCCGGGTCGCCGACGCGGCGGGCGCCGACGCGGTGGTGCTCGCGGGCGACGCCGTCGACCCGCACAACGGCAAGTGCGTCCGCGCCTCCACCGGCAGTGTCTTCCACCTGCCGATCGCCCGCGCGCCGGTCGACGAGACCCTCGCCGCCTGCCGTGCCGCGGGCCTGCGCCTGGTCGCCACCGACGGCTACGCCGAGGGCGAACTCACCCCGGCCACCGCGCCCGCGCCGGTGGCGTGGCTCTTCGGCAGTGAGGCCCACGGCCTGCCCGACGAGGTGAAACACGCCGCCGACACGGCACTCCGCGTGCCGCTCTACGGCAGAGCGGAGAGCCTGAACCTGGCCACCGCCGCGACTGTCTGCCTGTACGCGAGCGCGTGGCGTGCACACGGTTCACCCGATCAGGGTTAGCTGCGTGCCTGGTCGGGAAACACCTCAGCTTTTCGGTCGGCGCGTTCCCCCCGAAGACGGCGATAAGGGAAACTGGGTTCGGGCCGGATCGACCGATCACCTAGGATCACTGTGCTCGCCGTACGCGCGGGCACTCCGATCCGGCAACGTCCCTGGAGCCAGCTCTCTATGTCCGCAGCCAACGACTCCTACGATCCGAAGCAGGTCGCGGCCCTCGCGCCCGAGACGCTGCAGGCTGCCGTGGAGCAGGCGCGCAAGGAGTTCGCGGCCGTGGGCGACCTGGTGGCGCTGGCCTCGGTCAAGCCGGCCCACCTGGGGGACAAGGCGCCGCTGATGGTGGCCCGCCGCGAGATCGGCGCGCTGCCGCCGAACGCGAAGGCCGACGCGGGCAAGCGGGTCAACGAGGCGCAGAAGGCGGTGCGCGAGGCGTTCGAGGAGCGCCGCGTGCAGCTGGAGGCCGACCGTGACGAGCGGGTGCTCCGCGACGAGGCCGTCGACGTCACACTGCCGTGGGACCGTGTCCCGCGCGGCGCCCGGCACCCGCTGACCACGCTGTCCGACCGGATCGCGGACGTGTTCGTGGGCATGGGCTGGGAGATCGCCGAAGGGCCCGAGGTCGAGACCGAGTGGTTCAACTTCGACGCGCTGAACTTCAAGAAGGACCATCCGGCGCGCACCATGCAGGACACGTTCCACGTGGCGCCCGCCGACTCCGGCCTGGTCCTGCGCACCCACACGTCGCCGGTGCAGATCCGCTCGCTGCTGGAGCGTGACCTGCCGGTCTACGTCGTGTGCCCGGGCCGCACCTTCCGCACCGACGAGCTCGACGCCACCCACACCCCGGTGTTCCACCAGGTCGAGGGCCTGGCCGTCGACAAGGGCCTGACGATGGCCCACCTGAAGGGCACGCTGGACGCGTTCGCCAAGGCCATGTTCGGCGACACGTCCAAGATCCGGCTGCGCCCGTCGTACTTCCCGTTCACCGAGCCGTCCGCGGAGCCCGACGTGTGGTTCCCGGAGAAGAAGGGCGGCGCGGGCTGGGTCGAGTGGGGCGGCTGCGGCATGGTCAACCCGAACGTGCTGCGTGCCTGCGGCATCGACCCGGACGTCTACTCGGGCTTCGCGTTCGGCATGGGCATCGAGCGGACGCTGCAGTTCCGCAACGGCATCCCGGACATGCGCGACATGGTGGAAGGGGACGTCCGGTTCACGGCCCCCTTCGGCACCGAAGCCTGATCGCGTCACACCCGTCAGTAGGAGAGGTAACACCGTGCGGGTTCCCGTCAGCTGGCTCACCGAGCACCTCGAGACGGACGAGCACTACTCCGCGGAGCAGATCGCCGAGGCGTTCGTCCGGGTCGGTCTCGAGGTCGAGGAGGTCACGCCACTCGGGCCGGTGACCGGTCCGGTCGTGGTCGGCCGCGTCGCCGAGATCGAGGAGCTCACCGAGTTCAAGAAGCCGATCCGGTACTGCAAGGTCGAGGTCGCGGAGGCCGAGGACCACGACGACGTCATCGAGGGTGAGCCGCGGGTGCGCGGCATCGTCTGCGGCGCGACCAACTTCGCCGAGGGCGACCTCGTGGTGGTCGCGCTGCCCGGCGCCGTGCTGCCCGGCGGGTTCGCGATCACCGCGCGCAAGACGTACGGCCGGGTCAGCAACGGCATGATCTGCTCGGCCCGCGAGCTGGGGCTCGGCGACGAGCACTCGGGCATCCTCGTGCTGCCCAGCGGTGAGGCGGGCGCCGGTGACGACGCCGTCGAGCTGCTCGGCCTCGACGAGAGCGTGATCGAGCTGTCGATCACCCCGGACCGGGGCTACGCGTTCTCCATCCGCGGCCTCGCCCGCGAGCTGGCCTGTGCGTTCGACATCGCCTACCGCGACCCGGCCGCCATCGACGTGCCGGGAGCCGAGGGCGACGCGTTCCCGGTGACGGTCGAGGACGAGGCCGACTGCCCGCGCTTCGTCGCGCGCCGCGTCACCGGGGTCGACCCGACCGCGCCGACCCCGTTCTGGATCCGGCGCAGGCTGATGCTGGCCGGCATCCGCTCGATCTCGCTGGCCGTCGACGTCACGAACTACGTGATGCTCGAGATGGGCCAGCCCATGCACGCCTTCGACACCCCGTCGATCAAGGGCGGGCTGGTCGTGCGGCACGCGAAGCCGGGGGAGAAGCTCACCACCCTCGACGACTCGGTGCGTGAGCTGGACCCGGACGACATCATCATCGCCGACGACACCGGCCCGGTCTCCCTGGCCGGCGTGATGGGTGGCGGGAGCACCGAGGTCCGCGACGACAGCACCGACATCCTGCTGGAGGCCGCGGTCTGGGACCCGGCGTCGATCGCGCGGACCGTGCGCAGGCACAAGCTGCCGTCCGAGGCCTCGAAGCGGTTCGAGCGGCACGTCGACGCGAACATCCCGCCGATGGCGCTGGAGCGGGCGGCGCGCCTGCTGCGTGACCACGCGGACGGCAGCATCAAGCCGGGCCGCACCGACGTGGGCGGCGTGACCCAGCTCCCCACCGTGACCATGCAGCTCGGCCTGCCGGACCGTGTCGCGGGCACGAAGTACGAGCGCGGCGCGACCGTGCGGCGGCTCCAGCAGATCGGCTGCACCACGGAGGTCGTCACCGGCGACGACGGCAAGGCGTACGTGATCGCGCAGCCGCCGACGTGGCGCCCCGACCTCGCTGAGCCCGCCGACCTGGTGGAGGAGGTGCTGCGGCTCGAGGGCTACGACACGATCCCGACCGCCATGCCCGCCGCCCGCCCAGGCCAGGGCGCCACGCCGAGCCAGCGCCGCAGGCGGTCCGTCGGCCGTGCGCTCGCCGAGGCGGGGTACGTCGAGGTCATCCCGTTCCCGTTCGTGTCGCCGTCGGTGTGGGACTCGCTCGGCATCGACGCCGAGGACTCCCGCCGCCGCACCGTCACGATCCTCAACCCGCTCGAGGCCGACCGCAGCGAGCTGGCCACCACGCTGCTGCCCGGTCTGCTGGACGCGGTGGTGCGCAACACCTCCCGCGGCATGCGTGACCTGGCGCTGTTCCACATCGGGCAGGTGACGTTGCCGAAGGCGCAGCAGGTGCCGGTGCCCGAGGTCGGTGTCGCGGGCCGCCCGAGCGACGCGGAGATCGCGAGCCTGCACGCCGCGCTGCCGCAGCAGCCGGTGCACACGGCCGTGGTCCTCGCCGGCAACCGTGAGCGTGCCGGGTGGTGGGGTGCCGGCCAGCAGGCGAGCTGGTCGGACGCCGTGCGCGCGGCGCAGATCGTCGCGGAGGCCGCCGGTGTCGAGCTGACCGTGAAGGCGGGCGCGCTGGCGCCGTGGCACCCCGGCCGCTGCGCGCAGCTGCTGGTCGGTGACCTCCCGGTGGGCTACGCGGGTGAGCTGCACCCGAAGGTCGTCGACAAGCTCGGGCTGCCGAAGCGGACGTGCGCGATGGAGCTGAAGCTCGACGCGCTGCCGCTGGTCGACAACCGGCCCGCGCCGTCGCCGTCGCCGTACCCGCCGGTGCTGCTGGACGTGGCGCTGGTCGTCGACGAGGCCGTGCCGGTCGCCGAGGTCGCGGCCACGCTGCGTGGCGGCGGTGGTGACCTGCTCGAGGAGCTGCACCTGTTCGACGTGTTCACCGGTGAGCAGGTCGGTGAGGGCAAGCGGTCGCTGGCGTACTCGCTGCGGTTCCGTGCCCCGGACCGGACGCTGACGGTGGAGGAGGCCACCGCGGCCCGCGACGCCGCCGTGTCGGCCGCCGCGTCGAGGTTCGGCGCCGCGCTGCGCGCCTAGGCGGTTCCCGGGAACGGGACGCCGGTCAGGCGCCGCGCGGTGCAAGTCCCCACACCCGACCGACGGGGGCAGCGCGATCTCCTGGTCGAGGTCCATCGGCGTCCTATTCGCCGTGGCGGTTGGTCCGCAGCCAGTCGGTCGCGAACGCCACGGCCTCCCGCACCGGGAACAGGCGTGCGTCCGCGTTGCCGACCTGGCCGTGCAGGATCGTGGCCGTCGGTTCGTAGGCGGCGCCGAGCCGGTCGAAGTCGTCGCTGTCGGTGGCGACGTCGACGTAGGTGATCCACTCGCGGCCACGTTCGGTGCGGACGGCGCCGCTGTGTTCGGTCTTGCGCATCGGCACCCGGTACTCCGCGAGGTGGAACGCCGTGCACACGTCGAACCCGACACCGAGCAGCAGCACCCGTGCACCCACGTCCTCCAGCGCACGCAACGGGGAACCCTCGCCCAGCTGGCTGTCCAGGTCGTGCCGTGCCATCAGCGCCGCCGCGTTCGCGCCGATCGCCGCGAACGACGTGTGCGGGTGGTCGCTGCGCACCGCACCCGGCCACGTCCGCACCGACTCCGCGACCGCGCCGATGCCCCGGCTCGGCGTGATCGCCGGGTCGAACGCGGGCATGTGCTCGCGGATCGTCGGCCACCACTCCTCCGGGACCGGCGGCCGAGACCAGTGCTTCGGGTCGGAGTTCCCGCCGGTCTGCGCCGGCACCACGAGCGTGCCGTCCGGACCGAGCACGTCGAGCAGTGCCTGCACCACGGCCACCTGGCCGCCCGGTACCCAGCCGATGGCCTTCATGGACGAGTGCGCGATCACGGTGTCACCGGCGACCAGACCGAGGGCGGTGAGATCGGCGGCCAGGGACGTCCGCGTGGCGGGCAGTGCGGTCACACGGTCATCCTGCCAACGGCTACAAGTGCTTTAGCGCCTCCCGCACGGACAGCGGCGACAGGCCGGGGTGACCGTCCACGAAGGCACGGACCCAGCCCGGCTCGGTGCGCGCGAACTGCCGCAGCGCCCACCCGATGCCCTTGCGGACGAAGAAGTCCCGGTCGTCGATGTTCGCCTCGATCGCGTCGGTCAGCAGCGCGGTGTCGGTGGCCTCCTTGAAGCCGAGCTGGCAGATGATCGAGGTGCGGCGCTTCCACAGGTGCTCGTCGCCCGCCCACGCACGCATGACGGGTGTCAGTTCGCCCGGGTGGTCCCGTAACAGCGGGCCGATCCTGCGGTTGGCGATCTCGTCCACGTAGTCCCACCACGCGCCGGTGACGATCATCTCCTCGTACAGCGGCAGCAGCGCCGGGGTCTGCCACGCCCGGTACGCCCGGTGCCCGGTCAGG
Organism: Actinophytocola sp. NPDC049390; assembly: GCF_044466355.1. Taxonomy (NCBI): domain Bacteria; kingdom Bacillati; phylum Actinomycetota; class Actinomycetes; order Pseudonocardiales; family Pseudonocardiaceae; genus Actinophytocola; species Actinophytocola sp. NPDC049390. Next base: position 13,679 of record NZ_JBITMQ010000015.1, on the reverse strand, counting down.
TCGATCGCGATGTACCGCTCCTCGCGGTACCCGGCCTCGCGCCACAGGGTCAGCGCGGCCGTCCGCAACGCGGTCTCGTCCGGCAGTGGGTGCGCGGCGAACAGTTCCTTCGCCAGCGCCTTGCGTTCCGGTGACGCCACACCGCGGTAGGGCAGCTCGGACTTCATGTACCGCTGCATCTCCGGCGCCTTGCGCGGATCGCCGACGGCGGCGAGACCGGATCGCGCCGCGGCGATCAGGGCATCGGGTTCGTCCATGGGGCGCAAGCTACGTCACCCCACCGACAACCCGTGCGAGCCGCGTGTTCGAGTGGTCGCTTTCCGTGCGGTCACGATACGGTAATGCGACTTTCGATGTGTTCCCCATTCGCTATTTCGGAGGCAGGCTCATCCGGTGATCAAAGCTAAGAGAATCGCCGCCCTATCGGGGATCGCGGCCATCGTGCTCAGTGGACTGACCGCGACAACGGTCGCTTCCGCTGCACCGGCGAAATCACCCGAATTCACTCCAGAACCCATCCAATGGGGTGAATGCGACAATCCCCGGTTGGTGCAGGCCGGCGCCAAATGCGGCTTCCTCGAGGTCCCTCTCGACTACGCGAAGCCGGACGGGGAGAAGATCAAGCTCGCCGTCTCCCGGGTGACGCACAAGAGCCCGGATTCCGAGTACCAGGGCCCGATGCTGGTGAACCCCGGCGGTCCGGGCGGCTCCGGCCTGATCTACTCGGTCTTCGGCGACTTCGTGCCGGACGGCGGTGGCGACTCCTACGACTGGATCGGCTTCGACCCGAGGGGGGTCGGCGCCAGCCAGCCGTCCCTTTCGTGTATTCCGGACTACGACGGCTACAACCGGCCGTACTTCGTGCCGGTCACGCCCGCGCTCGAGCGGACCTGGCTCACGCGTTCGGAGAATTACGCGGACGCGTGCGGTGAGAACGGCGGAAAACTGCTCGATCACATGACGACCGTCGAGTCGGCGAACGACATGGAGAGCATTCGCAAGGCACTCGGCGCCGAGCAGATCAACTACTACGGGTTCTCGTACGGCACCTACCTGGGCCAGGTGTACGGCACCCTGTTCCCCGACCGCTTCCGCCGCGTGGTCTTCGACGGCAACGTGAACCCGAAACGGGTCTGGTACAAGGCGAACCTCGACCAGGACATCGCGTTCGACCGCAACATCAAGGTCTACTTCGACTGGATCGCCACGTACGACAACGTCTACCACCTCGGTACGACGGGCCGTCAGGTCGAGGCGCTGTTCTACCAGAAGCAGGCCGAGCTGCGACGCGAGCCGGCGGGCGGCAAGATCGGCCCGGACGAGTGGACCGACATCTTCCTGCAGGCCGCCTACTACGTGTACGGCTGGGAGGACATCGCCAACGCGTTCGCGGGCTATGTCCACGACGGTGACTGGCAGACGCTGGTCGAGCTGTTCGGCACGCCCCCGTTCGACGACAACGGGCACGCCGTGTACCTCGCGGTGTCCTGCACGGACACCCAGTGGCCGTCGAACTGGAACAAGTGGCGCGTCGACAACTGGCTCACGCACCTGCGTGCCCCGTTCGAGACGTGGGGCAACGTGTGGTTCAACGCCCCGTGCGTCTTCTGGCCCGCCGCGGCGGAGAAGCCGGTGCGGGTCGACGGCCGCGGGGTCGACAGCGCGCTGCTGATCAACGAGACGCTGGACTCGGCGACGCCGTACTCCGGTGCCATCGAGGTGCGCAAGCTGTTCCCGAACTCGGTGCTCGTCGAGGGTGTGGGCGGCACCACTCACTCAGGGTCCCTCTCCGGTGTGCAGTGCACGGACAGCATCATCACGGAGTACCTGAAGACGGGTGCGCTGCCCGAGCGCAAGCCGGGCAACGGCTCCGACGTGCAGTGCGAGCCGGTGCCGCAGCCGGTGCCCACGGCCGCGGCCGACAAGCGTGCGGCGTCGGTCCCCTCGGCCGATCCGCGCGCCGAACTGGCGGTCGCGGTGCCGCGATGACCGCGCGGTGACCGTGTGGTGACGGTGGAACGGGCGCTCCCGGGGCATCCTGGGAGCGCCCGCCCGCATCTCGGTTGAGTGAGTTTGCATGAGCGTGCATAATCATCCAGGTGACGATCAGAATCGCCGTGGGTGGCGCCAGCGGGTACGCCGGGGGTGAGTTGCTGCGGCTCCTGCTCGGTCATCCCGAGGCGGAGATCGGCGCGCTGACCGCAGGCGGCAACGCGGGCACGGCGCTCGGCGCGCACCAGCCCCACCTCCTGCCGCTCGCGGACCGCGTCCTGGCCGAGACCACGCCCGAGCAGCTCAGCGGGCACGACGTGGTCTTCCTCGCACTGCCGCACGGCCACTCCGCCGAGATCGCGGCCCGGCTCGGCCCCGACACGCTCGTGATCGACTGCGGTGCCGACCACCGGCTCGAGAACGCGGCCGACTGGACCCGCTGGTACGGCGGTGAGCACGCGGGCACCTGGCCGTACGGCCTGCCCGAGCTGCCCGGTCACCGCGAGAAGCTCGTGGGCGCCAAGCGGGTCGCCGTCCCCGGCTGCTACCCGACTGGCGCGTCCCTGGCGCTGGCTCCGGCGTTCGCGGCGGGCATCGTCGAGCCGGACGTGGTGATCGTCTCGGTCAGCGGCACGTCCGGCGCGGGCAAGTCCCTCAAGCCGCACCTGCTCGGGTCCGAGGTCATGGGCTCGGCGAGCGCGTACGGTGTCGGCGGCGCCCACCGGCACACCCCGGAGATCGCGCAGAACCTCGGGCGGATCGCGGGGGAGAAGGTCGCGGTCTCGTTCACGCCGGTGCTCGCGCCCATGCCGCGCGGGATCCTGACCACCGCGTCCGCACCGCTCACGGCCGACGTGGACCCGGACGAGGTGTACCGCAAGGCCTACGCCGACGAGCCGTTCGTCCACGTCCTCGAGAACTCGTGGCCCGCGACCGCCGCCACGCTCGGCTCCAACGCCGTGCAGCTGCGTGCCACCGTCGACCGCGACGCCGGCCGCCTCGTGGTGGTCGCCGCGCTCGACAACCTGACCAAGGGCACCGCGGGCGCGGCCGTCCAGTCCATGAACATCGCGCTCGGCCTGCCGGAGGCGACCGGCCTGTCGACTGTGGGAGTAGCACCGTGACCATCAACGCCCCCAAGGGTTTCCGGGCCGCGGGAGTCGCCGCCGGGATCAAGGAGAGCGGCAACAAGGACCTGACCCTCGTGGTCAACGACGGCCCACTGGACCTCGCCGCCGGGGTCTTCACCCGCAACAAGGTGAAGGCCGCGCCCGTCCTGTGGTCCCAGCAGGTCCTGGCGACGGGCCGCGTGAAGGCGGTCGTCCTGAACTCGGGCGGCGCCAACGCGTGCACCGGTCCGGAGGGTTTCCAGGACACGCACGCCACCGCCGAGCACGTCGCGGCCACGCTGGGGATCGGCGCGATCGACGTGGCCGTCTGCTCGACCGGCCTGATCGGCGCCCGACTGCCGATGGACAACCTGAAGGCGGGCGTCACCGCTGCCGCCGCGCGGCTCGCCTCCAGCGAGGAGGCGGGTGTCGACGCGGCCACGGCCGTCATGACCACCGACACCGTGCCCAAGCACGCCAGGTCGGTCCAGGACGGCTGGGCACTCGGCGGGTTCGCGAAGGGCGCGGGCATGTGCGCGCCGAACATGGCGACGATGCTGTCGGTCGTCACCACCGACGCCGTCCTCGACCAGTCCGACCTGGACGCCGCGCTGCGCGACGCCGTGAACGTGACCTTCAACGCACTCGACGTCGACGGCGGCACCTCCACCAACGACACCGTGCTGCTGCTGTGCTCCGGCGCGTCCGGCAAGGCGGTCCCGGTCGCGGCGTTCACGGCCGCGCTGACCGGGCTCTGCCGCGACCTGGTCGCCCAGCTGCAGGCGGACGCGGAGGGCGTCACCAAGCACGTCACCGTGACCGTCGCGGGCGCCGCCACCGACGCGGAGGCCGAGGCGGCCGCCAGGGTCATCGCGCGCGACAACCTGTGCAAGACCGCGTTCTTCGGCTCCGACCCGAACTGGGGCCGGATCGCGATGGCTGTCGGCAACGCGCCCACCGACTTCGACCCGGCGAAGCTCGACATCACGATCAACGGCGTCGCGGTCTGCGTCGCGGGCGGCGCGGGGGAGGACCGGTCGAAGGCGGACCTGTCCGGCCGCGACATCACCGTCGAGGTCGACCTGCACGCCGGGGACGGCAAGGCCACCGTGCTGACCACCGACCTGTCGCACGGCTACGTCGAAGAGAACAGCGCGTACTCGTCATGACGATCCCGCAGGCAGCCGAGAAGGCCGCCGTCCTGATCGAGGCACTGCCGTGGCTGCAACGGTTCCACGGCGCGACGGTGGTCGTGAAGTACGGCGGCAACGCGATGGTCGACGAGGAGCTGAAGGCCGCGTTCGCGCAGGACATGGTGTTCCTGAAGCTCGCCGGGCTGCACCCGGTCGTGGTGCACGGCGGCGGCCCGCAGATCACCGCCATGCTCAACCGGCTCGGCATCCCCGGCGAGTTCAAGGGCGGCCTGCGGGTCACCACGCCGGAGACCATGGACGTGGTCCGCATGGTGCTCACCGGTCAGGTGTCCCGCGAGCTGGTCGCGCTGATCAACGCGCACGGCCCGTACGCGGTCGCGATCTCCGGCGAGGACGCGAACCTGCTCACCGCACAGCGCCGCACCACGGTCGTCGACGGCGCGGAGGTCGACCTCGGCCTGGTCGGTGAGGTGGTCGCGGTGAACCCGGACGCGGTGCTCGACATCGTCCGCGCCGGCCGCATCCCGGTCGTGTCCACGGTCGCCCCGGACGCGGACGGCCTGGCGCACAACGTGAACGCCGACACGGCCGCCGCCGCGATCGCGGTCGCGCTGGAGGCCGAGAAGCTCGTCATGCTGACCGATGTCGAGGGCCTGTACGCGGATTGGCCGGACAAGGACTCGCTGCTCAACCAGGTCCGCGCCGACGAGCTGGAGAAGATGCTGCCGGGCCTCGCCAGCGGGATGATCCCGAAGATGGAGGCGTGCCTCGCGGCCGTGCGCGGCGGGGTGCCGCGCGCCCACGTGATCGACGGCAGGCTCGCCCATTCCGTGCTGCTCGAGGTGTTCACCGGCAGTGGCGTCGGCACGATGGTTCTTCCCGAGGAGGGACAAGCATGATCTCGTCCAATGTGGACGGCCAGGCCAGGTGGCAGGCGTCCCTCATGGACAACTACGGCACGCCCGCGCTGACGCTGGTGCGCGGCGAGGGCGCGTACGTGTGGGACGCCGACGGCAACCGCTACCTCGACCTCGTCGGCGGCATCGCCGTCAACGCCCTGGGGCACGCGCACCCGGCCGTCGTGGCCGCGGTGACCGAGCAGATCCAGACGCTGGGCCACACGTCGAACCTGTACGTCAACCAGGTCACCGTCGAGCTGGCGGAGGAGCTGCTCGACGTGGCCGGGCTCGCGGGGCAGGCGAAGGTCCTCTTCTGCAACTCGGGTGCGGAGGCCGTCGAGGCCGCGCTGAAGCTCTCCCGGCTCACCGGGCGCAGCAAGGTCGTGGCCTGCGAGGGCGCGTTCCACGGCCGCACCATGGGCGCGCTCACGCTGACCGGGCAGCCGGCCAAGCGGGAGCCGTTCGCGCCGCTGCTGCCGGACGTCGAGCACGTCCCGTTCGGCAACGCCGAGGCACTGGCCGCCGCGGTCGACGACCACACCGCCGCCGTGATCATCGAACCGGTGCTCGGCGAGGGCGGTGTCCACCCGGCGCCCGCCGACTACCTGCGGGCGGCCCGCCGGATCACCACCGAGCACGGCGCGCTGCTGATCGTCGACGAGGTGCAGACCGGTCTCGGTCGCCTCGGCACGTGGTTCGCGTTCCAGCAGGCGGGCATCACCCCCGACGTGATCACGCTCGCCAAGGGCCTCGGCGGCGGCCTCCCGCTCGGCGCGTGCATCGGCGTCGGTGCGGTCGGCGACCTGCTGAAACCGGGTCAGCACGGCACCACGTTCGGCGGCAACCCGGTGTGCTGCGCCGCGGGGCTCGCGGTGCTGCGGACCATCGCCGCCGACGGCCTCGTCGAGCACGCCGCCGCGCTCGGCAAGGAGATCGCCGCGGGTGTCGAGTCGCTCGGCCACCCGCTGGTCAGCGAGGTGCGGGGGAGCGGGTTCCTGCTCGGCATCGGGCTCACCAGGCCCGTGTCAGGCGCGGTCGCCGCCGCCGCGCAGAAAGTCGGCTACCTGGTCAACAACGTACAGCCGGACACGGTCCGGCTGGCGCCGCCGATGACCCTCGACGCCGACCAGGTGCACGGCCTCCTCGACGCCCTGCCCGGCGTCCTCGACACGGCACAGGAGGCATGACGTGGTCCGGCACTTCCTGCGTGACGACGACCTGACCCCCGACGAGCAGCTCGCCGTGCTCGACCTCGCCGACCGGATGAAGGCCGACCGGCTCGGTTTCGACGGCCTGGTCGGCAAGTCGGTCGCGACGATCTTCGAGAAGAACTCGACGCGCACCCGCCTGTCGTTCGAAGTGGGCATCCAGCAGCTCGGCGGCCAGCCGATCGTCGTCGACGGCCGCACCATGCAGCTCGGTCGTGAGGAGACCATCGAGGACACCTCGCGGGTGCTGTCCCGCTACGTCGACGCGGTCGTGTGGCGGACGTACGCGCAGAACCGGATCATCGCGATGGCCTCGGCGTCACGGATCCCGGTGATCAACGCGCTGACCGACGAGTTCCACCCGTGCCAGGTGCTCGCCGACCTGCAGACCATCCGTGAACGGCACGGCAGGCTGGCCGGCGTCACCCTCGCCTTCCTCGGCGACGGCGCCAACAACATGGCCCACTCGCTGCTGCTGGGTGGCGCCACGGCCGGTCTGCACGTCCGCGTCGCGCACCCCGACGGGTTCGCACCGCACCAGGACGTGCTGATCGACGCGAAGGAACGCGCGTCCGAGACCGGGGGCTCGGTGACCGTCGTGACCGACCCGCACGCCGCGGTCGACGGCGCGGACGTGCTGGTCACCGACTCGTGGACGTCCATGGGCCAGGAGAACGACGGCAAGGACCGGGTCGCGCCGTTCCGCCCGTTCCAGGTCAACGCGTCGCTGCTGGCGCGGGCCGCCGACGGCGCCATCGTGCTGCACTGCCTGCCCGCGCACCGCGGCTGGGAGATCACCGACGAGGTGCTGGACGGCCCGTCCAGCGCGGTGTGGGACGAGGCGGAGAACCGGCTGCACGCGCAGAAGGCCCTGCTGTCGTGGCTGGTGACGGCATGACGTCGGTGTCCAACACGACGCGCGTCGCGCGGCAGGCCAGGATCGTCGAGATGGTCTCCACGATGGCCATCCGCAGCCAGACCGAGCTGGCGAGGCTCCTCGCCGGCGAGGGCATCGAGGTCACCCAGGCGACCCTGTCGCGGGACCTCGACGAGCTGGGCGCGGTCAAGCTGCGCGGCGTCGACGGCGGCGCTGCCGTGTACGTGATCCCCGAGGACGGCGCGCCCGTGCGCGGCGTGCAGGGCGGCACGTCCCGGCTGTCGCGCCTGCTCACCGAGCTGATGGTGTCCGCGGACTACTCGGCGAACCTGACCGTGTTGCGAACCCCGCCCGGTGCCGCGCAGTTCCTCGCGAGCGCGATCGACCGGGCAGCGCTGCACGAGGTCGTCGGCACCATCGCGGGCGACGACACCGTGATGGTCATCGCCAGGGAACCCCTGTCCGGCAGGGACCTGGCGGCACGCTTCACCGCCCTGTCGGCGGGTACGTACGAAGGAGAAGGGGACGATGGGTGACGAGCTGGTCATCACCTTCGACAACGGTGTCCCGGTCGCCATCGACGGCGAGACGGTGACCGCGCTGCAGGCGATCCAGCAGATCTGCCGCCGCGCGAGCACGCACGCGCTGGACACGTTCGTCGAGGTGTCGCAGCAACACGTTTCCGGCGAGGTCCACCTGGTGCTGCACGCCGGTCGTGCGGTCGTGACGGAACCCCGCCCCGAGAAGAGGTACGAAAATGTCTGAGCCGTCCGCCCTGTGGGGTGGCCGCTTCTCCTCCGGCCCGGCCGAGGCGATGGCCAAGCTGTCGCTGTCGACCCACTTCGACTGGCGTCTCGCGCCGTACGACATCGCCGGGTCACGTGCCCACGCGAAGGTGCTGCACAACGCGAAGCTGCTGACCGACGACGAGCTGACCGGCATGCTCGCCGCGCTCGACTCGCTGGCCGCCGACGTCGCGTCCGGCGCGTTCACCCCGGTCCTCGCCGACGAGGACGTGCACACGGCCCTCGAACGCGGCCTCATCGAGCGGGCGGGCCCGGAGCTGGGCGGCAAGCTGCGGGCGGGCCGGTCGCGGAACGACCAGGTCGCGACGCTGTTCCGGATGTGGCTGCGCGACGCCGCCCGCCGGATCGCCGCCGGGGTCGGCCACATCGTGGAGGCGCTGCTCCACCAGGTCGACCAGCACCCGACCGCCGTCATGCCGGGCCGCACGCACCTGCAGCACGCGCAGCCGGTGCTGCTGGCTCACCACCTGCTGGCCCATGTCCAGCCGCTGCTCCGCGACGTGGACCGGCTGCGTGACTGGGACAAGCGTGCCGCCGTCTCGCCGTACGGGTCGGGCGCGCTGGCCGGTTCGTCGCTGGGACTCGACCCCGAGGCGGTCGCGAAGGAGCTGGGTTTCGACGCGTCGGCGGAGAACTCGATCGACGGCACCGCGTCCCGCGACTTCGCCGCCGAGATGGCGTTCGTGCTGGCCATGCTGGGCGTGAACCTGTCGCGGATCGCCGAGGAGACGATCATCTGGACGACCGCCGAGTTCGGCTACGCGACGCTCGACGACGCGTGGGCGACCGGCTCGTCGATCATGCCGCAGAAGAAGAACCCGGACGTCGCGGAGCTGACCCGCGGCAAGGCCGGTCGGTTGATCGGCAACCTGACCGGCCTGCTCGCCGTGCTGAAGGCACAGCCGCTCGCGTACAACCGCGACCTGCAGGAGGACAAGGAGCCGCTGTTCGACTCGGTCGAGCAGCTGGACCTGCTGCTGCCCGCCATCGCGGGCATGATCGGCACGCTCACGTTCCACACCGACCGCATGGCCGCGCTCGCTCCGGCCGGGTTCACCCTCGCGACGGACATCGCGGAGTGGCTGGTGCGGCAGGGCGTCCCGTTCCGCGTCGCCCACGAGGCGGCGGGGGACTGCGTGCGGGTCGCCGAGTCACGCGGCGTGGGGCTGGAGGACCTGACCGACGAGGAGCTGGCGGGCGTGCACCCCGCTCTGTCGCCCGAGGTCAGGGACGTCCTGACGGTCGACGGCTCGATCGCGTCCCGCGACGCGTACGGCGGCACCGCCCCGGCGCGCGTGGCGGAGCAGCGCGCCCGCGTCGACGAGGTGCTCACCGACCTGGCGACATGGTTTGCACAATAGTTGTGCACAACTATTGTGCAACAAAAGTGTGCACAGTTAGTGTGCACGTATGGCCAACCTCCACCTGGACAGCCGCGCCCTGCGGGTTCTCGCCCACCCGCTCCGGGCGCGGCTGCTCAGCGAACTGCGCCTCAACGGCGCCGCCACGGCCACCCAGCTCGCCGGGCGCCTGTCCACCAACACCGGCGCCACCAGCTACCACCTGCGCAAACTCGCCGAGGTCAACCTGGTCGTCGAGACAGGGGAGGGCACGGGCAAGCAACGGTTCTGGATGCCCGCGCAGGAGTCGCACAGCTGGTCGGACACCGACCACAAGGATGACCCGGACGCGGCCGCCGCGGCGCAGTGGCTGCAGCAGCACTACGCCGCTCACTTCGCCGAGATGCACGCCCGCTGGGAGGACGAACGCCGGTACTGGCCGGACGCGTGGCGCGCCGCCGCACACACGTCCGACTACCTGCTCACCGTCACGGTCGAGGAACTCGACGAGCTGATGACCGAACTCGAGTCGGTCATGGACCGCTTCCGGGAGAACGTCGGCGACGAACCCCGCCCGGGCGCCCGCCGGGTCGCGGTCATGCTCAACGCGATGCCGGTCAACCCGGAAGACAGACCATGACCGGCGCACAGGCACGCAACCGCTACCTGTTCCTGCTCTTCCTGCGCTGGTTCCCGGTCGGCCTGTGGGTGCCGATCGTGGTCCTCCTGCCACTCGACCGCGGCCTCACCCTCGCCGAAGCCGGCCTGGCCGCGTCCCTGCAGGGTTTCGTCGTCCTCGCACTGGAGCTGCCGACCGGCGGTCTGTCCGACTCCTGGGGGCGGCGCCCCGTCCTGCTCCTGTCGTCCGTCGTCGGCCTCGCCTCGGTGGTCCTGCTGATCTTCGCCGACAGCTTCGCCATGTTCGCCCTGGTCTGGGTGTTGCAGGGCATCTACCGCGCACTGGACAGCGGCCCGCTCGAGTCCTGGTTCGTCGACGCGACACTGGCCGCCGACCCTGACGCGAAGCTCGAACGCGGTCTGTCCGCGGGCGGCACCGTCGCGGGCGTCGCCATCGGTACGGGCGCGCTCGTGACCAGCGGCATCGTCGCGTGGGTCCAGCTGCCTGGCGTGCCAACGCTCGTGCAGCCGGTCCTGCTCATCCTCGCTCTGCAGGTCGCCGGCTTCGCCGCCCTCGCGCTGCTGGTCCGGGAGGCCCCGCACCCGAACGGCAAGCGCTCGCTGCTCGCCTCGGTGCGCGACGTCCCGAAGGTGATCGCCGAGGGCACTCGCATCGTTCGCGGTTCGCGTGTCCTCCTCTGCCTGCTCGGCGTGTCCCTGTGCTGGGGCTTCGGCATGGTCACGTTCGAGGTGCTGATGCCGGTCCGGCTGTCCGAACTGGTCGGCAGCGAGGAACAGGCCGCGGCGCTGACCGGCCCGGTCAGCGCCGCCGCCTGGTTCGTGAACGCGCTCGGCGCGGCGGCGATCACGCTGCTGACCGCACGCATCGGCGTCGGACGCACCGCCGTCCTGCTGCCACTGCTGCAGGGTGGCGCGATCGTGGTCATGGGACTCGCGGCCGGTCCCGCGGGGGTGATCGCGGCACACCTGGTCTGCTACGCGGCGCACGGCGCGCGGGGGCCGGTCGGCATGACGCTGCTGCACCGCGAGGTCACCAGCGCACACCGGTCCACCGTGATGTCGATCAGTTCGATGGTCTGGCAACCGGCGGGCGCGCTCGGCCAGATCCTGCTCACGCTGCTCGCGTCCGGTGTCTCGACCGGCATCGCGATCGTCGCGGGCGGCGTCGTGCTGGCGCTGGCGGCGCCGCTGTACCTGCCCGCAGTGCGTGCCGAGCGACGGCAGCCGACGCCCGTATAGGGTCGGGCGCATGTCCGTTGCCGGTGCCACACCACTGGACCGGCAGCTCAGCAGGGAGGAGCTGGCGGTCGACCCGATCGACGCCGCGAAGCTCCTGCTCGGATGCGTGCTCGACGCCGGTGACGTGCGGGTGCGGCTCGTCGAGGTGGAGGCGTACCGGGGCGGCGACGACCCGGCGTCGCACTGCTACCGCGGCAAGACTCCGCGCAACGAGGTCATGTTCGGTCCCGCGGGCCACCTCTACGTGTACTTCGTCTACGGCATGCACTTCTGCGCCAACGTCGTGTCGCTCACCGACGGCGTGCCCGGCGCGGTGCTGCTGCGGGCGGGCGAGGTGGTCGGCGGACTGGACGTGGCGCGGTCCCGGCGACCCGCGTCCCGCAGCGACGCCGAGCTGGCAAAGGGCCCGGCCCGGCTCACGTCCGTGCTCGGTCTGGAACGCGGCCACAACGGCGTCGACCTCACCGACCCGGAGTCACCGGTCCGGTTGTACGCGGGCGATCCGGTGCCCGCGGAGCGCATCCACGCAGGTCCACGCGTCGGCGTGGCCGTCGCCATGGACGTGCCGTGGCGGTTCTGGATCGAGGGCTCACCCGCGGTGAGCGTGTACCGCCGCGGCGGAAAACGCCGGGTCAGGACGGTCGGCTGATACTCGCGCGACCCGCCGGGCAGGGGTGCGAGAGTATTGGTGACCGTGACGGAGCACATCCTCGACGAGCTGTCCTGGCGCGGGTTGATCGCGCAGTCCACCGACCTCGACGCGCTGCGGCGCGACCTCGACGCCGGTCCGCTGACGCTGTACGCGGGTTTCGACCCGACCGCACCGAGCCTGCACGCGGGTCACCTCGTGCCGCTGCTGATGCTCCGTCGCTACCAGCAGGCCGGGCACCGGCCGATCGTGCTCGCCGGCGGCGCCACCGGCATGGTCGGCGACCCGCGTGACGTGGGCGAACGCTCGCTGCACGCGGCGGACGTGGTGGCCGAGTGGGCGGAGCGGATCCGCGGCCAGCTCGAACGGTTCGTCGACTTCGACGACTCGCCGACCGGCGCGGTCGTCGCCAACAACCTCGACTGGACCGGTGAGCTTTCGGTCCTGGAGTTCCTGCGGGACGTCGGCAAGCACTTCTCGATCAACGTGATGCTCGCGCGGGAGACGGTGAAGCGCCGCCTCGACACCGACGGCATGTCGTTCACCGAGTTCAGCTACCTGCTGTTGCAGTCCAACGACTACCTGCAGCTGCGCCGGCGCTACGGCTGCGCGCTGCAGGTCGGCGGGTCGGACCAGTGGGGCAACATCGTCGGCGGGGTGGAGCTGATCCGCCGCGTGGACGGCGACTCCGTGCACGCGATGACGACACCGCTGGTCACCGACGCCGAAGGGCGCAAGTTCGGCAAGTCCACCGGCGGCGGCAACGTGTGGCTCGACCCCGAACTGACCTCGCCGTACGCCTGGTACCAGTACTTCGTGAACGTGGGGGACGCCGACGTGCTCCGCTACCTGCGGATGTTCACGTTCCTGCCGCGCGAGGAGATCGACGCGCTGGAGAAGGACACCGTGGAACGCCCCCATCTGCGTGCCGCGCAGAAGCGCCTGGCCGCGGAGTTCACGACCCTCGTGCACGGGCAGCACGCGACCGACCAGGTCGTGGCCGCGAGCGGTGCGCTGTTCGGGCGGGGGGAGCTGCGCGACCTCGACGAGTCGACGCTGACCGCCGCCATGGCCGAGGTGCCTACGGGGACCGCCCGTCTCGCGGACAAGCCCACGATCGTCGACCTGCTCGTGACGTCCGGGCTCGTGGAGAGCCGGGGTGCCGCGCGCCGCGTCGTGAACGAGGGCGGGGCGTACGTGAACAACCAGAAGATCGCCGACGAGGAGTGGACACCGGCCACCGGCGACCTCCTGCACGCGCGGTGGCTCGTGGTTCGTCGGGGCAAGCGGAACACCGCCGGCGTCGACTGTGTCCGATGATCGCTCCGCGAGCCCCGCGATTCGCCCCCTGACCTGCGGAAACGCACGTTAAGGGGGGGTGGGTGAAACGGGGTTTTCGGGGGCGTGTAACTTTCTCTCTGCCAGCGCGGAACGGGCCGGAAAGCCGGAAGGCCAGACCGGAACGGAGCGCAGGCAGGGGGGTCGCGAACCAAGCTCTCACGCAGGTGATAGAGTGGGCGACCTCAGGCCGAGAGAGATCGAGGCCGATGCTAAGCTAGAACAAGCCCCCAGAAGATAGCTCTTGCAGTGTCCGATGGGTGTGCGTGTGTTGTTTGAGAACTCAACAGTGTGCCGATTCAAAATGCTAGTGAGCTTGTGCCTGGCCTCTTTTGATTAGAGCTAGGTATTTATTGCTGGGATTTGTTTCTCTTCACATAAAGCATTGTTGGAGAGTTTGATCCTGGCTCAGGACGAACGCTGGCGGCG
>NZ_JBITMQ010000014.1:140221-271186 GCF_044466355.1 Actinophytocola sp. NPDC049390 | reverse complement strand
CGTGGCCACCCGCTACGACAAGCTGGCGGTCCGGTACGAAGCCGTCGTCCATCTGGCCGCGATCAACGAGTGGCTACTTTGAAACACGGCCTAGAGCGCCTGGGCGAAGGCGAAGACCTTGTCCGGGTCGTACTTGGCGGCGACCTCCCGCAGGCGCGGGAGGTTGTCGCCGTAGTAGGCGGTCGCCCAGTCCGGCATGGCCGGGTCGATGTAGTTGACGTACCCGTGCGGTCCGGCCAGCCTGCCCAGGCCGTCACGCACCTCGGCGACGGCCCGCGCGTCGCCGGACGAGTAGATCTGCGCGGACGCGAGCGCCGCGCGGTGCGGGAACGCGGTGTCGCCGGGCGCGACCCGGGACACGGCGCCGCCGAGCGAGTCGAGCAGCACGTCGAGTGCCGTGCGTCCCCGCAGGAGGTCGACAAGTGCGGCCGGGTCGACGGGTTCGGTGAGCATGCGGGACGACGCGGTGAACGTCGCCCGACCGAGCTGCCCGCCCTCGGACTCGGGCCTGCACTGGGCGAGGCTGCGCTGTGAGCAGCCGCCGAAGTAACGCATGGCGTCGAGGTAGCCCTTGCCGGTGATGAGCAGCGACGAGGCGCGCGGCATGGACCGCAGCAGTTGCTTGCACTGGTCCTCGCCGCCGAGGAGCGCGCCGCCCACCCGGCAGGTGGGCGGTGAGCCCGCGGAGACGACGCAGTTGGACCACATCTCGTCCGGCTGCCGGGCGATCCAGTCCTGCCAGGCGCCGATGACGTCGGCGGTCGCGCCCGCCGGGTACCGGAGCGAGAACACGGTCATGTCGGGCGCGGGCTCGGTGGCGAACGTGAACGACGTGACGACGGCGAAGTTGCCGCCGCCCCCGCCCTTGAGCGCCCACAGGAGGTCGTCGCCGTCGACGGTCCGCTGCGTCCCGTCGGCGAGGACAACCTTCGCGGAGACGAGCTTGTCGCAGGTCAGGCCGTACTTGCGGGCGGTGACGCCGATGCCGCCGCCGAGGGTGAGCCCGCTGATGCCGACGGTCGGGCATGACCCGGCGGGCAGCGCGCGGCCCGCGTCGGCGAGCCCGGAGTAGACCTCCATGAGCCGCGCCCCGGCCCCGATCTCGGCGGTGTCGCCGTCGACCCGGACGGTCGCCATGGGCCGCAGGTCGAGCACGAGACCCTTGTCGGGGGTGCTGTAGCCGGCGTAGCTGTGGCCGCCCGAACGCGCCGCGATCGGCATCCGGGCGTCGCGGGCGACGTCGACGCACCGCTGCACGTCGTCAGGGCTCTGGCAGCGCGCGATGGCGGCGGGCTTGTGGTTGTCGAAGCGCGGGTTGTAGGAGCGGGCGGCGGTGGCGTAGCCGTTGTCCGCCGGGAGGATCAGCTCGCCTTTCAGCTGCTCGCGCAGGGCGTTCCAGTCCGGCGGGACCGGCGCCTGGCTGGTGGACGGCGGCGGCGCGCTCGTCGTGGTGGTCGTCGTCGTGCCCGTGCTGGTGGGTGGCGCCGCACCTCTGCCGGGTGAGCACGCGGCGGCCGCCGCCCCCGCCGCCACCACGCCCAGAAAACGCCGTCGATTGATCGTCATCCCCCGACACCTCCCACGAAGACCAGACGTGCGGGGTTCGGAGGAGGTTGTTCACACCTACCCGATCGAGGGCTACCACCCGGTCGCGCGGCGCAGGGCCTTCGTGATCAGCGGCGCGATGCCGCCCTGTGGTTCGGTGAGCACCGCGGCGATGTGACCGTCCGGGCGGACGACCACCGCCTGCCTCGGGTTCAGTCCGAGCGCGTCGACCAGGACCGTGTCGTCCTCCTGTTCGAGCGGGAGCACGGCACCGACCAGCGACCTCTCCCACTCGTCCGCGGGCTGCCAGTCGCACCAGTGGGTGAGCACGGTGAAACAGCCCAGTTCCCGCAGCCGCTCGCCGCGCATCAGCCGCGCGTCCGGGCACAGGCCGCCGCCGGAGGTGGTCAGCGGGGACTCGTCGTAGGTGAACGGGGCCGCGAGCTTGCCCGAGTCGATCTCCGTCCGTGCCCGCTCGTCGTCGATCGAGCGGGTCAGCACGTCCACGCGGCGGGCCCGGTCCTCGTCGGTCCGCGGCACCAGGAAGCGCATCGTGTTCCCGGTGACCCGCAGGTTCTCGTCGGCCGCCGCGCCACGCTCGGCGTCGTACGACGCCAGCAGCGCCGGGCCGCCCATGCCCCGCCGGTCCAGCGCGATCTTCCACGCCAGGTTGTCCGCGTCGGCGACGCCGGAGTTGAGGCCACGCGCACCGAACGGGCTCATCACGTGCGCCGCGTCGCCCGCGAGCAGGATCCGGCCCACCGCCATCGTCGGGACGCGCCGCTGGTGGAAGCGGTACACCGACAGCCACACCACCTCGTAGTCGGCGTCGCCGACGATCGCGCGGATGCGGGCGTCGAGGTCCTCCTTCTCCAGGTCGAAGTCGGCGGGCACCTGCCAGTCGATGCGCCACACGCCGCCCGGCTGCGGGTGCAGGAGCACCTGCCTGCCCGGGTTCCAGGGCGGGTCGAAGTAGAACCGCCGTTCGGGCCGGTCGAACCCGAGGTCGGCGCGGATGTCCGCGATCAGGAACCGGTCGTCGAACGACATCCCGTCGAACGGCAACCCGAGCAGGTCGCGGACCGCGGAGTGGCCCCCGTCGGCGGCGACGCAGTGCGTGCCGCGGTACACGGTGTCCGATGTGGACAGAGAGACGCCGTCGTCGTCCTGCGAGACCGCGACGACGGCCTGGTCGTAGTGCAGGTCGACCAGCGGCTCCGCCGCGATCCGCTGTTCCAGCAACAACTCCACGATCGTCTGCGGCGTGTTCACGAACGGCGGGAACGCGGTCTCGCCGACCTCGTCGAACGTGATCTCGCCGACGACGTGCTCGTGGTAGTAGACGCGCCCGCGCGTCCACGTGACCCCGACGTCCGCGACCTGCGCACCGACCCCGGCCCGTTCGAGGATGTCGAGCACGTCCCGTTGCACGCAGATCGAGCGGCTGCCGACCAGTTGCCTGCTCGGTGCCGCCTCCAGCACGGTGACCGGCACGCCGTGCCGTGCGAGCAGCAGGGCCGCCGTCATGCCGACCGGTCCGGCGCCGACGACCAGAACGCGCATCAGTCGCCGTCCCGCAGGGCGGCCCAGACTTCCTGGTCGCGTTCGGCGGTCCAGACGCGGGGCCAGTCGATGCCGTCCAGTTCGTCCCAGTAGCGCTGCACGTTGAACGGCAGGCAGTGCTCGAAGATGGGCCAGCCGCCGAAGTCGGGGGCGAGCGCGTCGTGGGCGGCGGTGAAGGCGTCCTTCAGCGTGCCGTGGGCACCGTGCACCGCGCCGACGGTGCGCCGCAGCCCGTCGAGGAAGTGCCTGCTCTGCGCGATGGCCGCGAACACGGCGTCCGCCCCGGCCGCGACCGCACCCCGGCCACCGACGAGCACCTCCGCACCGAACCCCTGCACGTTGTCCAAAGTGGACGAAGCCCATTCGGTGTGGAACGCGTCGCCGGTGTAGAGCGCGGCCCGCGCCTCGACGAGGTCGCCGGCGAAGAGGATCCGCTCGTGCGGCAGCCACGCGACGATGTCGCCTGCGGTGTGGCCACGTCCGCAGTGGGCGAGGACGAGTTCGCGGTCACCGCCGAGCGGGATGACCATGCGGTCGGTGAAGGTGAGCGTGGGCCAGGTCAGACCGGGGATGGAGTCGGGGTCCTCGAAGAGGCGCGGCATGCGGGCCAGCTCGGACGCCCAGTCCTCCTTGCCGCGTTCGGCGATGAGGCGTCGGGTCTGTGTGTGCGTGATGATCTCGGTGGCGTCGAACGCCGCGGCACCGAGGACGCGGACGGCGTGGTAGTGGCTGAGGACGAGGTACCGCACGGGTTTGTCGGTTCGTTCCCGCAGTCGGTCGAGCCATCGCCGAGCGGCGACGGGCGTGGCGCGGGCTTCGAAAGCGATGAGGAAGTCGTCGGCTTCGATGGCTCCGACGTTGGGGTCGCCTTCCGCGGTGAGCGCGTACACGCCTGGTGCCAGCTCGGAGAACGTCTCCTCCTTGGCGGCGAGATCCCCACTGGACGCGAACGCCATTCCGCACCCCACTCCGTTGTGACCGGCCCTGCTTTTCGCAGCGTAGCGATCCTCGTGGTGGGTGGTGCCCTCGCCGGACGGGCCGATCTCGGGGAGGAGGCCTCACGATTCCGGCGTGCCGAGATTCGGCAAGGCTGGGTGGCCTCAGCGGAGCCGCAGTGCGGCTGGGGCGTTCTCCGGGACCGCGGGCTTGCGCGGCGGTACCGGCGCCAGGCGCTCATACCCCGAAGCAGGGCGCGGATCCGCCTCCCCCTTGTTGGGCCAGAACGAGAACGCGCGCTCCGCCTGCGCGGTGATCGTCAGCGACGGGTTCACGCCCAGGTTCGCCGAGATCGCCGAGCCGTCCACGATCGACAGGCCCGGGTACCCGTGCACGCGGTGGTACGGGTCGATGACGCCCTCGTCCGCGGCCGCGCCGATCGGGCAGCCGCCGATGAAGTGGGCGGTCAGCGGGATGTTGAAGATCTCCCCCCACGTCCCGCCCGCGATCCCGTCGATGTGTTTCGCCGCCAGCTGGTTCGCCTCGTGGCCCGCCGGGATGAACGCCGGGTTCGGTTCGCCGTGGCCCTGTCGCGACGTGTACCTGCGGCGCCCGAACAGCCCGCGTTTCGTGTACGTGGTGATCGAGTTGTCCAGGCTCTGCATCACCAGCAGGATCACGGTCCGCTCGCTCCACCGGTGCGTGCGCAGCAGCTGCGCCGTCCGCACCGGGTGCCGGACCATGAACCGCACCGCCTGCAGCCAGCGCGGCATCGACGCGGCGCCGTCGGTGGCGATGGTCTGCAGCAGGCCCATCGCGTTGCTGCCCTTGCCGTATCGGACCGGTTCGATGTGCGTGGTCTCGTCCGGGTGGATCGACGACGTGATCGCGACGCCTCGGCTGAAGTCGCGATCGGGGTCGACCGCGGTGCGGCCCGCGCCGATGATCGCTTCCGAGTTCGTGCGGGTCAGCTCGCCCAGCCGGGGCGACAGGCGCGGCAGCACGCCCCGGTCCTTCATCTCGTGCAGCAGCCGCTGCGTCCCCCACGTGCCCGCCGCCAGCACGACCTGGCCCGCCGTGATCGTCAGGCGGGCGCGGCCGCCGGTGCGGCGCACGTCCACCGCGAAACCCGACGGTGACGACGGCCGGACCGCCGTCACCGTGGTCATCGGCAGGACCTTCGCGCCGTTCTTCTCCGCGAGGTACAGGTAGTTCTTCACCAGCGTGTTCTTGGCGCCAACGCGGCAGCCCGTCATGCACGAACCGCACTCCGTGCAGCCGGTGCGGCGGGGCCCGGCGCCGCCGAAGAACGGGTCCGCGGTCTCGACCCCGGGCTTGCCGAAGTACACGCCGACCGGCGTCGGGTGGAACGAGTCCGCGACACCCATGTCCGCCGCGACCTTCTGCATCACCTCGTCGGCGGGGGTGACCGTCGGGTTGTCGACCACGCCGAACATCCGCGACGCCTGGTCGTAGTGCGGCGCCAGCTCCGCCTCCCAGTCGGTGATGTGCGCCCACTGCCGGTCGGCGTAGAACTCCTTCAGCGGCCGGTACAGCGTGTTCGCGTACACCAGCGAGCCGCCGCCCACCCCAGACCCGGCCAGCACCATCACGTCGTTGAGCAGGTGGATGCGCTGGATGCCGAAGCAGCCGAGCGCGGGCGCCCACAGGTACCTGCGCAGGTCCCACGACGTCGTGGCGAACTCGTCGTCCGCGAACCGGCGGCCGGCCTCGATCACCGCGACCCGGTAGCCCTTCTCCGTGAGCCGTAGCGCGGCCACGCTGCCGCCGAACCCGGAACCCACGACCACGACGTCGTAGTCAAAGGTGTTACCGGGAGTCCTACTCGCGAGTTCACCCATGGGTCGAGACTAGGCCTCGACGTCGCTGCGGACCAGCCCGTAGTGCACGAGATCCCGCCGGACACCCCCGCGGAGCTGCGCCCCCCGCAGCACGCCCTCCCTGCGGAAACCCGCCTTCTCCAGCGCCCGCTGCTCGGCCAGGTTCTCGACGTCGGTGCTGGCCTCGATGCGGTCCAGCTCGCTCGTGGCCAGCAGGTGCTCGACCAGCAGCCGCTGCGCGATCGTGCCGATGCCCCGCCCCCGCGCCTCCGGCAGCAGGCCGATGCCGATGTTCCACGCCGAGCACGCCACGGTGCCGCCGTAGTCGACCGCGTGCCAGCTGACGCCGCCGAGCAGGTTCCCGGTCTCCGCGTCGAGCACGCTGAACAGCGACGTCCGCGCGGGGCCCGCCACGCGCGGCCGGTCGTCCTGGTCGACCTGGAAGTCACCGGCGGCCGCGACGTAGAACGCCTCGCGGTCACCCGGGCCGGGCTCGGCCAGCACCACCCCGTCCCGCTCGACCACGACGTGCCGCTCGACGGCCGTCGCGTCCTCGACGACGTCCGTGCGGAGCAGGCTGTAGGACACCAGGTCGCGGCGGCGGCCGCCACGCGGCTGCCCGCCGCGGACCAGGCCCTCCGGCCGGAAACCCGCCTTCGCGAGCACCCGCTGCGCGGGCACGTTCTCCCGGTCGGTGCTGGCCTCGAGCCGGTCGATGTCGGTGGCCGCGAACAGGTACTCCGCCACCAGCCGGGTCGCGGTCGCGCCGACACCACGGCCACGCGCCTCCGGCACCAGCGCGAGACCGATGTTCCACGCCTCGCAGCCGGCGGTCGGTCCGTAGCCGACGGCGTGCCAGCTGACCGTGCCGATCGGTTCCTCCGTGGCGCGGTCGAGCACCGCCAGCCGCTCGACGCCCGGGTGGTGGCGCAGCGGCCGGTCGTCCGGGTCGATGTCGAAGTCGCTGCCGTACCGCGCCCGCAACGTCGGCTCGTCGCCCGGCATCAACGTGCCGAGCGCGACGCCCTCGCCGGTCGCGACGATCTCGCGGGTCGCGTCCGGGTCCGGCAGGTCCGACCGCAGGATCGCGAACCCGACCATGTCGCGCCGCGTCCCGCCGCGGAACTGCGCGCCACGCAGCACGCCCTCGCGCCGCATGCCCGCCTTGCGCAGCGCCTTCTGCGACGCCACGTTCTCGACGTCGGCGCTGGCCTCGATCCGGTCCACCTCGGTGGTCGCGAACAGGTGCTCGACCAGCAGCCGCAACGCGGCCGGGCCCGCGCCCCTGCCACGCGCGGCCGGGAGCAGGCCGATGCCGACGTTCCACGCGGTGCAGGCGGCGGTGCGGCCGTAGCCGACCGCGTGCCAGTTCACGGACCCGATCGCGGCGTGCGTCTCGGCGTCCACGATCGCGAGCCGGTACACCTCGAACGTGAAGTGCGGGGCCGGGCGGTCGTCCGGGTCGACGTCCCACGCGCCGTCGTTCCGCTGGTCGAGCACCGCGCGGTCGGCGTCGGTCAGCTCCGCGAGCGCCACACCGTCCCGCTCGGCGACGATCTGTCTCGCCACGGTCATCCGCGTACCGACAGGCCGACCTTCTGGAACTCCTTCAGGTCCGAGTACCCGGTCTTCGCCATGGCCCGGCGCAACGCGCCGAACAGGTTGATCATGCCGTCCGGGTCGGACGACGGACCGAACAGCAGCGTCGGCAGGTCGGTGACCTCCTCCTCCGCGGCGGCCGGGATGACGCGGCTGCGCGGCAACGACGGGTGCGCGGCAGCCGCGGTCCAGTACAGGCCCTTGCCCGGCGCCTCCTTTGCGGTCGCGAGCGGGCTGCCCAGCATGACCGCGTCCGCGCCGCACGCGATGGACTTCGCGATGTCACCGCTGCCGTCGACCTCGCCGTCGGCGATGACGTGCACGTACCGGCCACCGGTCTCGTCGAGGTAGTCGCGGCGCGCGGCCGCGGCGTCCACGATCGCGGTCGCCATCGGCACACCGATGCCCAGCACGCTGTCCGTCGTCGTCGCCACACCTGTGCCGTAACCGACGATCACACCCGCCGCGCCGGTGCGCATCAGGTGCATCGCGGTGCGGTAGTCGTGCACGCCACCGGCGATCACCGGCACGTCCAGCTCCGCGATGAACGACTTCAGGTTCAGCGGCTCCCCGTCCCGCGACACGTGCTCCGCGGACACGATCGTGCCCTGCACGACCAGGATCTCCACCCCGGCCGCGAGCAGGGTCGGCGTCAGCTCGGCGGCCCGCTGCGGGCTCACCCGCGCCGCCGCCGTCACGCCCGCCTCGGCGACCTGCCTGACCGCCTCGGTGATCAGCTCCGGCTTGATCGGCGCCGCGTGCAGCTCCTGCAGCAACCGGGTCAGCGCGGTGTAGTCCTGGTCGTCGAGGGTCGCGACGATCCGCTCCAGCACCTGCTCGACGTTGGCGTGCCGCGCCCACAGGCCCTCGGCGTTGAGCACGCCGAGACCGCCGAGCTTGCCGACCTCCACCGCGACCGACGGCGACACGACCGCGTCGGTCGGGTGCGTGAGCAGCGGGATGTCGAAGCGGTACGCGTCGATCTTCCACTCGGTCGACACGTCCTGCGACGACCGGGTCCGGCGGGACGGGACGATCTCCACCTCGTGCAGCGCGTAGGCGCGGCGGGCGGTCCGCCCCATGCCGATCTCCACTAGATCCGGCACAGGTGATCCTTTCTGAGCGCAGCTCGCGGAGCGGTCCGCCAGCTCAGCGAGTCGTGTAGTTCGGGGCCTCGACGGTCATCGTCACGTCGTGCGGGTGGCTCTCCTTGAGCCCCGCGGCGGTGATCCGGACCAGCTGGGCGTTCTGCAGCTCGGCGATGGTGCGCGACCCGGTGTAG
Source organism: Actinophytocola sp. NPDC049390 (assembly GCF_044466355.1). Lineage (NCBI taxonomy): Bacteria > Bacillati > Actinomycetota > Actinomycetes > Pseudonocardiales > Pseudonocardiaceae > Actinophytocola > Actinophytocola sp. NPDC049390. The sequence goes on along the minus strand of NZ_JBITMQ010000014.1, from coordinate 262,420 downwards.
CCCATGCCGGACCGCAGACCGCCGACCAGCTGGTGCACGACCTGGGACAGCGGGCCGCGGAAGGGGATCCGCCCTTCGATGCCCTCCGGCACCAGCTTGTCCTCGCTGAGCACGTCGTCCTGGAAGTAGCGGTCCTTCGAGTACGACTTGGCCGTGCCGCGCGACTGCATGGCGGCGAGGCTGCCCATGCCCCGGTAGGTCTTGAACTGCTTGCCGCTGACCAGGATCACGTCGCCCGGCGCCTCGGCGGTGCCCGCGAGCAGGCTGCCCAGCATGACCGCGGACGCACCCGACGCGATGGCCTTGGCGATGTCGCCCGAGTACTGGATGCCGCCGTCGCCGATCACCGGGATGCCCGCGGGCCGGCACGCGAGGTCGGCGTTGTAGATCGCGGTGATCTGCGGCACGCCGACCCCGGCGACCACGCGCGTGGTGCAGATCGAGCCGGGCCCGACGCCGACCTTCACGCCGTCGGCGCCCGCGTCGACCAGGGCCTGCGCGCCCGCGGTGGTGGCGATGTTGCCGCCGACCACGTCCACGGTGTCGCCCAGCTCCTTCTTCAGCTTGGCGACCATCTCGAGCACGCCGCGGGAGTGGCCGTGCGCGGTGTCGACCATCAGCACGTCCACACCGGCTTCCACCAGCGTCATGGCGCGCTTGTAGGAGTCGTCGCCCACGCCGACCGCGGCGCCGCACACCAGGCGGCCGTCCGGGTCCTTGGTGGCGTTGGGGAACTGCTCGGTCTTGACGAAGTCCTTGACGGTGATGAGGCCGCGGATCTTGCCCGCGCCGTCCACGATCGGCAGCTTCTCGACCTTGTGGCGGCGCAGCAGGCCGAGCGCGGCGTCGGCCGACACACCCACCTGGGCGGTGATCAGCGGGCCCTTGGTCATGACCTCGCTGACCGGCTTCGTGTGGTCGACCTCGAAGCGCATGTCGCGGTTGGTGATGATGCCGACGAGGGTGCCGTCGGCGTCGGTGACGGGGACGCCGGAGATGCGGTAGCGCGCGCAGAGCGCGTCGACCTCGGCGAGCGTGTCGGTCGGCGAGCACGTGACCGGGTCGGTGACCATGCCGGCCTCCGACCGCTTGACGGTCTCCGCCTGCCGCGCCTGCTCCTCGATCGAGAGGTTGCGCTGCAGGATGCCGATGCCGCCCTGGCGGGCCATGGCGATCGCCATGCGCGACTCGGTGACGGTGTCCATCGCCGCGGACACCAGCGGGATGCGCAGGGTGATGTTGCGGGTCAGGCGGGTGCTCGTGTCGACCTCGCTGGGGACGACGTCGGACTCCGACGGCTGCAGCAGCACGTCGTCGAAGGTGAGGCCGAGCGTGGCGAACTTGGCCGGGATCCCCTCAGCGGTGGTCATCGTGGCCCTTCTTGGTGACGGGGTTTCCGCAGTTAACACATGGTATCTGGACCATAGGCCGCCTCCGCCCGGTACCGTGCGGGGCGTGAGGGACGACGCACTGCCACCGGACCCGTTCGCGGGTGACCCGAACGATCCCGTGTGGGCCTTCTCCGACGAGGACCCCGCCACCCCGGAGCCGGTCTCCGCGCAGGAGCGCGACGAACTGCTGGCCGACCTGCGGGACCTGGCCGTCTACCAGGCGCTGTTGGAGCAGCGGTCGGTGCGCGGTGTGGTGGTCGACTGCGCGGAGTGCCAGGAACCGCACTACCACGACTGGGCGTTGCTGCGCGCGTCGCTGGAGCAGCTGCTCTCCGACGGCCGCATGCGCCCGCACGAGCCCGCGTTCGACCCGAACCCGGCCGCGTACGTGAGCTGGGAGTACTGCCGCGGCTTCATCGACGGTGTGACGGCGACGGCGAAACAACCGGCGAGTTCCAAGTAGCGCCGGTCCACTACTTCTCGTCTTGTGTCGGGGCGTGCACGTGCCAGCCGTCCTCGGCCGGGCAGCGCGCCGCGCTCAGCCTGCCCAGTGACTCGTCGACGAGCGCCTGGGCGGCTTCCTTGGTCAGCAGAGCCCTGCCCTCGCAGCGGGCGCAGCGAGGGGCCTGGCTGTACACGTGACCCGCGGTCATGTCCCGGCAGCGTACCCGTGCGTCAGTTCGCCGCACCGGCGCCCGCGTCGGCGACCTCGCCCTCGACGTTGGCCGGCTCGCCACCACCGGCGGGCTCGCCGCCGGGCTCGCCGCTGCTCGTGCCCGGGTTCTCGCTGCGCGGCGGCTCGGAGGTGGTCTCCGTGGTCGGCGTCGTCGACGTCGCGCTCTCCTGCGGCGGAGTGCTCGGCGAGGTCGTGGCGGGCGGGTTGGGTGCCGGGGCGTCGGACGAACCCTCACCGTCGGAGCTGCCGGTGCCGGGGTCGGGCTGGGTCGACGGGTCGGGGCTCGGCGGCGGTCCCGCCTCACCGGACGGGCTGCCGGGCAGCTGGGCCATCAGCGACCGGTGCTGCGCGACGAGCTCGTCCTTGCCGTCCTCGTTCATGACGGTGGGCAGGGCCTCGTTCGCGTCTTCGAGCTTGGACTTGGCCACCTCGAGGTTGCCCTCGGTGAGCGCCGCCTTCGCCTGCGCGAGGTCCTGCTTGACGGTCTGCGCGGCCTCGACCGAGCGGGCGCGCTCGGCGTAGAGGACCTTGGAAAGTGCCCAGAGGGTGTCGCCGGGCTGGGCGTCCTTGGCCGCGAGGCCGACCCCCGCGAAGGCGATGGCCAGCACGGCAGCGGCGGCGGCGAGCGGCACGAGCAGGCGCGGCCTGCGCTTGCGGCGCATCCTGGCGGCCTGCACGGTCACGGTCGCGAGCTTGGTGTCGACCAGCTCGCCGACGGGCTCGGAGTCCACGTCCCGGCGCCACGACATGAGGAGCTCGGTCAGCTGCTCGTCACCGAACTCGCCGAACGGGTCGTCGGCGTCGTCGAGGTGGACGCCGTTCAGCAGGTCGAGGTATTCGTCATCGGCGTGCACCAGTGCGAGGTCGATGGCCTCGGTGTCCGTGTTCTCGTCGAACTCGGCGAACTCGTGCTCGGCAGGATCTCTTCGATCACTCACTCAGACCACCTCCTCCGCTGACAGAGTCTTCCGCAACCGGGCCAGGGCCCGGTGTTGAGCCACCCGGACCGCGCCCGGGGTGGAGCCGATCGCCTCGGCCGTCTCCTCCGCCGACAGCCCGACGACCACCCTGAGCAGCACGATGTCACGCTGCTTGTCGGGTAGAACGTCGAGCAGGTCCTTCATCCGGCGAGACAGATCCTGCTGCATGGCACGCTGCTCCGGCCCGGCGTCGGTCTCGGGCTCATCGGGTACGTCGGCGACCGGCTCTGATCGGTTACGCCCGGCGGCACGATGGGCGTCAGCCACCTTGTGCGCGGCGATGCCGTACACGAACGCCAGGAAAGGTCGTCCCTGGTCGCGGTAGCTGGGCAAGGCCGTTAGCACCGCGAGACACACCTCCTGTGCGACGTCGTCCGCCGAAGCGAAGGATCGCTCCTGCCTGCCTACACGCGCGCGGCAATACCGCACGACGAGGGGCCGGATAGACGCAAGCACCCGGTCAATGGCGCGTGGATCGCCCTCGACGGCAGCGGCTACGGAAGCGTCCAGTCCGTCCCCCAATGTGGTCATCGCAGCGAGCAGCCTCAACGTTACGTGCAGGTACGGTCAGTTCCATGTCACACCCCGAGGGGACTGTGCCGTCACTCACGGAGGTGCCACCCACCGTACCGCGCAACACAATCCACCCTGTTCCGGCCAGGAGCGACACGTCAGAGTTCCCCCGCCTGGTCTAACCGCCACACACCGCCGTCCCTCACGAGGGTCAGCTCCATGCGGCTGCGCTCGACACGCGGCTGAGGCGTCTTCGTGTTGGTGACGCTCTGGTCGACGAACACCGCGACCACGGCTTTCTCGGTGTCGGCACGGACCACGCCCGCCGAACGGGCGGTGGCGGTGGCGATCGCCCGCGTCCGCGCCAGCTCGGGGCCCAGCTCCTCGGTCAACGCGCGGAGCTCGCCGGCGAACCGGTCCGTGGCACGGGCGGCGACGTGGCGGAAATTACCCCCGAGGTCGCGGTAGTCGTAGGTCGCGAGGTCTTCCGCGAGGAGGATGGCGTCCTGCCGGGCGGTCTCGACCGCGAGCGTCTGCTCCTCGAAGGAGTCCACGCGCTCCTGCAGGTCGGAGATCCGCAGCCATGCGGTCACGGCGCCGGACACCACGAACAGGGCGACGACGACCACGACGAGCGTCGAGGCCCTGGCCCACCACGGCCGCACGACGTACTCGTACTCACCCTCGTACTCGTCGTCGATCTCTACGTCCGCTGACCCCTCATCAGCGGTGGTGGGCCTGGCCGACCCATCCCTGTCGCCAGACCCAGCTCCACGCACTCCGGTCCCACCCGGTCCGGTCGTACCGGACCCACCGACTGAAGTCACACGGCAGAGCCTAGGAGACGAGCCCCCGGCGGAAGCCGTGCGCCACGGCCTGCGCCCGGTCCCGCACGCCGAGCTTGCGGAACAGGCGACGCGCGTGCGTCTTCACCGTGTCCTCGGACAGGTACAGCTCCCGCCCGATCTGACCGTTGCTCTTGCCCATGGCCATGCCGCGCAGCACCTGCAGCTCCCGGTCGGTGAGCTGGACACCGGGGTCGGACGGCTGTCGGGGCGCGGGCACCGAGGTGCTCGCCAGCGTGTGCGCGAGCGCGGCGACCAGCTCCGGACGCGAGGCGTCCCACCGCAGGTAACCACGTGCGCCACCGGCGATGGCGGCCGCGATGCTGCTGGCATCGTCCGGGGCGCCGAACACGATGACGTTCGCCGTCGGGTTCGCCGAGACCAGGCGGCGGGTGGCCTCCACACCGGTGGGAACCGCACGCTGGGTGCCGACGAGCACGACGTCGACCGGCGCACGGGAGAAGCGGGCGAGCAGCTCGTCACCGTGCGCTACGCAGTCGATGCGACTGACCCCTGGCACCGCGGACATGACACGGGTCAATCCCTCCCGCACACCGCGGCGGTCGTCGCAAATCAAGACCGTCGTCACGGGGACTCCTTCCTGCAGCCGAGTGACGTACTACTCCCTATCGGACGCTTCGGGGCGAACCTTGACACGATCTGGTGGTAAATCTGCTGACCAGTTCGCCCAGATGTCCGAGCGACCCTCGTCACCCGGTTGGGCCAGCGGGATCGGGTACCCACGGAGAGCGTTCTGCGAGCTCGCGCCCACGTGGATCGGTTCTCAGTAACAGACCGTGCAAGACCGTCGTCGCGTTACGGGTGTGCCTGGATGCCTCGGACGGGTCTACCTCGGCCAGCACCAGTGACGCGGGCCAGACCAGCGACGACAGGTGCAGTTCCGTAGCGTCGTCCCGCGCGCGGGTGACCAGCTTTCGTGCCATGACCGGTTCAGACGCGGCGAGCGCGGCACCGAGGACGATCTCCGACTTGATCCGGTGCCGGACGGCCTTCGCCGCCTCCGCCTCCGCGAGGGCGCGCTCGGCGTGCCCTCGGGCGGCTCCACCGGAGCTCAACTCGATCTCCGCCGAGACCCAACCGTGGCGGACCCTGGCGCGCCACGTGGTCAGCGGGACGCGGTCGCGGAGCCGCCGCGCCTCCGCGAGGTTGCCCGCGCCGACGGCGTCGGCGGCGAGGCCGAGGATGAGGTCGGCGCGCGCCTCGTCGGACCGGGCGGTGGCGAGGCCGCGCGCGTCGAGTGTCCGCGCGGCGGCGTGGCCGCCCAGCTGCCGGCGGTGGGAGGCGAGGGTCGCGGCGGCCAGGGCCGCCAGGTCGTCCTCGCGGTTCAGGAGGGGGTGGAGGAGCGTGGCCGCCCGGGCGTAGCGACCCTGCGCACCCAGGACCACCGCGGCCAGCCACCGGTCACGCGGACGCGGCGGCTCGGCGGCGACGGCGAGGTCGGGCCGGTCGCCGAACGCGGCCTGGTAGAGCGTGGTCACAGAACTCCCCCGGGTGTGGCGGTGGGGCGGCCTCCGCCCCACGGATGCCAGCGTATCGGCGACCACCGACAATCCTGGTGCCCTGAAAGACGCTTCAGGGCACCAGGAGTCCCGAAGGCGTCTTTCAGGGCATCGCGGTCCGCGCTCCGACCAGCGCCTCGATTCTCTCCACCGCGTCGGTGAGGTCTTCCAGGCGATCGACGCGGTCGGGCAGGTCGGTGGTGTACCAACCCGGGCCGCAGGCGAACAGCCGTACCCGCTGTCTCGTTCGCGGCACCTCGTCGAGCACCGACGCCTGTGCGTACCTCGGCAGCTGCGCCCACACCGCGACCGCCGCCGGGCCGGTTCGCCGGACCGCCGCCGCCAGCGCCGACGCGGGCAGCGCCGCACCCAGCATCTGTGTGCCGATGCCCTCGCGGGCGAGTGCCGCGCGCAGTACGTACAGGGGAAGGCTGTGCCGCTCGTCCGGTGCGCAGCACAGCAGCACCGGGCGCGGGTTCCTCGGTGCGGTCACCACCGGCGTCGCGCCGATCATGGCGGTCAGGGTGCACTCGTGGACGAGGTGCTCCACCTCGACGCACTCGCCCGACTGCTCCCACCTGCTCGCGAGCGCGGACAGCACCGGGCGCAGCACGTCGTTCCACACCGCGACCACGCCGAGCGCGTCGATGCTGTCCGCGATCAGCTGCTGGATGGCGACCGTGTCCATGGCCATCGCGGCGCGGGACAGGCCCAGTACCGTCGCCGAGCGGGTGCCGAACTCGCGCAGCAGCGACGGGCCGCCCTCCCTCGGCGCCACGACCTCGGGCGGCACCACCTCCGACGACCGCAGTGCGTACGAGGCGGCCTCCGCCGGGGTGGCGCCGCGCAGCAGCGCCTGCTGCATCAGCTCCAACCTGGCGATGTCCGCCTGCGTGTACCTGCGGTGCCTGCCCGTCGTGTGGGCGCGCGGCCCGATCCCGTAGCGGCGGTCCCAGGTCCGCAGCGTCGCGGGCGCCACCCCGAGCCTGCGGGCGACGGCCGCGACGGGGAGCGTCTCCTCGTCGTCGTGCCGGATCGCCGAACCGATGACCGCGTCCAGGACTCGGCCATGATCGCCCACGGACGCCTCCTTCGTCGCCACCCTCCCATCGTCGGGTGATCACCGGTGTCCGGCAACCGGATCGACGAACACGCTGCGTGGACGTGGTGAACCGATCGGCTGAAATGCCTGACCAATGAGTCGATCAGCCTTGAACAAGCATTGGCGCGGTTCTAGCGTTGGTTCCGCTGCACCGAATGGAGTAGCCGGTAGTGCGAACATCCGGCGAGGGAGGCGGTCACCATGGCGGACACTCGGAGGCTCCCGGGTCCGAACGCGGACGTGTGGGACTGGCAGCTCGAGGGTTCTTGCCGCGGCATGGACAGTGCGTTCTTTTTCCACCCGGACGGTGAACGCGGTCCGGCACGGGCTCGGCGCGAAGCGAGAGCGAAGGCGGTCTGCCAGGCCTGCCCCGTGCTGGAGATGTGCCGGCGCCACGCGCTCGCGGTGCACGAACCGTACGGGATCTGGGGTGGCCTCTCGGAGGGTGAGCGGGAAGCCATCATCAAGCTGGAGAAGCGGACGTTGGCCGTGGCCAACTAGCAGGGACTGCGGGAAACGACGAACGCCGCGTCCGGTCGGGGGAAGCGACCAGGACGCGGCGTTCGTTCGTGTACGGGGTCAGAAGCCCGGGCCGTGCCCGTGACCGTGACCGTGGCCGTGACCGCCCGCGGCGGCCTCCGGCTCCTCTTCCTTCTTCTCCACGACCGACGCCTCGGTGGTGAGCACCATCCGCGCGATCGACGCCGCGTTGGTGACCGCCGAGCGGGTGACCTTGACGGGGTCGACGACACCGTCGGCGACCAGGTCGCCGTAGGTCAGCTTCGCCGCGTTGAAGCCGTGGCCCCAGTCCAGGTCCTTGACCTTGGACACGACGACCGCGCCTTCGAGACCGGCGTTGATCGCGATCCACGCCATCGGCGCGGCCAGCGCCTCGCGCACCAGCTTCACACCGGTGGCGACGTCACCGTCGTGCTTCTCGGCGAGCGCGTCCAGCTCCTTGGCCACGTGCACCAGCGAGGAACCGCCGCCGGGCACGATGCCCTCCTCGACCGCGGCCTTCGTCGCGGCCACCGCGTCCTCGATGCGGTGCTTGCGCTCCGACAGCTCGGTCTCGGTGGCGGCGCCGACCTTGATCACCGCGACGCCGCCGGACAGCTTCGCCAGCCGCTCCTGCAGCTTCTCGCGGTCCCAGTCGGAGTCGGTGGCCTCGATCTCGCGGCGGATCTGCTCCGCGCGACCGGCCACGGCGTCCTTGGTGCCGCCGCCGTCGACGAGTGTGGTCTCGTCCTTGGTGACGACCACGCGCCGGGCGGTGCCCAGCACGTCGAGGTCGGCCTCGGACAGCTTCATGCCGACGTCGCTGGAGATGACGGTGCCGCCGGTGACGACCGCGAGGTCCTCCAGGAACGCCTTGCGGCGGTCACCGAAGTACGGCGCCTTGACGGCGACCGCGCGGATGGTCTTGCGGACCGAGTTGACCACCAGCGTCGACAGGGCCTCGCCCTCGACGTCCTCGGCGATGATCATGACCGGCTTGGAGGCCTGGGCGATCTTCTCGAGGATCGGCAGCAGGTCGTTCAGGGACGAGATCTTGTCCCGGTACAGCAGGACGTAGGTGTCCTCGAGGACCGCCTGCTGCGACTCGGGGTCGGTGACGAAGTACGCCGACGCGAACCCCTTGTCGAACTGCACACCCTCGGTGATGACGAGCTCGGTGGCCATCGTGGAGGACTCCTCCACGGTGATCACGCCGTCCTCGCCGACCTTCTCGATGGCCTCGCCGAGCAGCGCGCCGATGGACGCGTCACGGGAGGCCACGGTGCCGACCTGGGCCACGTTGTCGCGGCCCTTGACCGGGGTGGCCTTGGCCTTCAGCGCGTCGACGACGGCGTCGGCGGCGAGCTGGATGCCCTGGCCGAGCGCCATCGGGTTCGCACCGGCGGCGACGTTGCGCATGCCGACCCGGACCATGGCCTGCGCCAGGACGGTGGCCGTGGTGGTGCCGTCACCGGCGATGTCGTTGGTCTTGGTGGCGACGTTCTTCGCGAACTGGGCGCCGAGGTTCTCGAACGAGTCGTCCAGCTCGATCTCGCGGGCGATGGTGACGCCGTCGTTGGTCACGGTCGGCCCGCCGAACTTCTTGGCCAGCACCACGTGCCGGCCACGCGGACCAAGGGTGACCTTGACCGCGTCGGCGAGCTTGTTCACCCCGCGCTCGAGCGCACGACGAGCGTCCTCGTCGTAGCTGATCTGCTTGGGCATGTCCTACCTTTCTCGGACACACAGCGCCCCGGTACCCCCGGAACGGGGCCACCGGGGCGCTGTGTGACTAACGCCAGGCGTCAGTTGACGACGGCCAGCACGTCGCGGGCGGAGAGGATCAGGTAGTCCTCGCCGTTGTACTTGACCTCGGTGCCGCCGTACTTGGAGTAGATGACGACGTCGCCGACGTTCACGTCCAGCGGGACGCGGTTGCCGTTGTCGTCGATCCGGCCCGGGCCCACGGCCAGGACCTTGCCCTCCTGGGGCTTCTCCTTGGCAGTGTCCGGAATGACGAGGCCCGAGGCAGTCGTGGCCTCGGCCTCGCTCGCCTGGACAACGATCTTGTCCTCGAGCGGCTTGATGTTCACGCTCACCGCGATGACCTCCACGGGTCTTTCGAAAGCGTTGGCAGTTACCAGTGTTGCTTGCGGCTCCTGCCACCCCGCCGTCGCGGGTGCCGGGGCGGTGTCGGCGCCGTACGGTTGGCACTCTACCTACGCGACTGCTAACCGTGCAACGAGGGCCCCGGGGGTGTCGTCAGCCGACCCCTCCCGACCGGCTCGCCGCGGTCGCCCGCCGCGCGGTGAGCAGCGCGTCCGCCGGTGAGAGGACCAGGTCCCCGCGCTGTACCCGGCGTGGTCCGGGAGCTAATCACCAACTGAGCCGTTCGGACGTAAAGTATTGACCGCCAGGGCGTGCGGCACCAGAGTTGTGGCCTGCCGGAGTCGTCCGCCCAGGAGGTCGTCATGTCGAGATCGACGTCCCGCACGTTACTCATCGCCGCCGTCGCGGCCGGTCTAGCCGCCGGCATGTCGACCGCGGCGGCATCCCCGGGTACCGCACCACCGACCACACGGCAGGGGGCCTACGCGGCCGCCGCCGAGGAGTTCGGGGTGCCGGAAAGCGTGCTGCTCGGCGTGTCCTACCTCGAGTCGCGCTGGGACACCAACGCCGGCCTGCCCAGCACCAGCGCGGGCTACGGACCCATGCACCTCACCGACGTCGTCGCGGCGAACTCCGGTGGGACCCACCACGACGACGGCACCGAGGACCCGCGTGGCGACACCGCGCGGCCCATGCTCCCGCCGAGCCCGGGCGAACAGGACTTCTCCGCGCCGTCACTGCGGACCGTCGACGTCGCCGCGGACCTGATCGACGTGGACGCGGCCGTCCTGCGGTCCGACCCGGTGCAGAACATCCGCGGCGGCGCGGCACTGCTCGCCGAGTACCAGAGCGCACTCGGCGTCGACAGCGACGCGCCCGGCGACTGGTACGGCGCCGTCGCCAGGTACAGCGGCGCGGCCGACACGGCGTCGGCGCGGACGTTCGCGAACGAGGTCTTCACCACCATCGCGCAGGGCGTGTCCCGGGTGACCGACGACGGTCACCGGGTGTCGCTGCCCGCCACCCCGGTCGACCTGGACACCGCGCAGCTCGCCGACCTCGGGCTGCGCGCGACGGACACGAGCGAGACCGAGTGCCCTGCCGACCTCGGGTGCGAGTGGATCCCGGCGCCGTACGAGGCGTTCGGCGACGGCGACTACGGCAACCACGACAAGGCGAACCGGCCGGAGAGCCAGAAGATCAAGTACATCATCATCCACGACACCGAGGGCAGCTACGCCACGACGCTGCGGCTGGTGCAGGACCCGACGTACGTGAGCTGGCAGTACACGCTGCGGTCCGCCGACGGGCACATCGCGCAGCACGTGAAGGCCAAGGACGTCGCCTGGCACGCCGGCAACTGGTACGTCAACGCGAAGTCGATCGGCCTGGAGCACGAGGGCTTCGCGGCGAACGGCGCCTGGTACACCGAGGCGATGTACCGGACGTCGTCGAAGCTGGTGCGGTACCTGGCCGAGAAGTACGGGATCCCGCTCGACCGGCAGCACATCCTCGGGCACGACAACGTGCCGGGCACGATTCCGTCGACGGTGCGCGGGATGCACTGGGACCCGGGCCCGTACTGGGACTGGGCGCACTACTTCGAGCTGCTGGAGGCGCCGTTCCGGTCGACGGGCACGCACCGGACCGGGCTGGTGACGATCAGGCCGGACTACGCGACGAACAAGCCGGCGTTCACCGGGTGCGACGGGGCCGGGGTGCCGTGCGAGCCGCACGGTTCCGGCACGGTCGTGCTGCGGACCGAGCCGCGTGACGACGCCCCGCAGCTGACGGACATCGGGCTCCGACCGGACGGTTCGCCGGGCACGATGCACATCTCGGACCACTCGTCGCGCGGCGAGACCGGCCAGACGTTCGCGATCGCCGAGCGGCGCGGGCAGTGGGTCGCGGTGTGGTACCTGGGGCAGAAGGGCTGGCTGAAGTCGTCGGATGCCGTGTGGTCGGTGGGTTTCGTTGCCACGCCGAAGAAGGGGCGCGAGTCGATTCCCGTTTACGGGCGGGCGTACCCGGAGGCTTCCGCGTACCCGCCGGGGATTCCGCCGCAGGCCGTGACGCCGTTGCAGTACACGCTGTCCGCTGGGCAGAAGTACGCGGTGGGTCTGGTGGCGCCGTCGGAGTACTACCGGGCTGTCACGTATGACCCGACGAACCACACCGTTGTGCGCGGGGAGATGACGTACCTGCAGATCCAGTTCGGACACCGCGTGGCGTTCGTGAACGTCGACGACGTGGACGTGCGGTTGTCGTTCAGCTGACGTGAGACGGCCGCCGGCCCCCGGTTTCCACGCTACGGCAAGGGAACCGGGGGCCGGCGGCCGATCTGGGTCAGCTGCCCGCGGGCAGGTCCGCCAGGGACACCGGCACCTCGAAGGGCGGTCTGCTCGTTCCGCTGATGCGGTACCGGCCCCACGTGTCCGGATCGGACAACACGCCCTCCGCCGTGCCGAACGGTGTCCGCACCGACGCGGTCGGCTTGCGGCCCGCCGCCTTCTCCGTCACCTCGGCGTGCGGCTGGATGCGCCCGTACCAGTGGTAGCGGCCGTCCACCGGCTCGAAGTTGCCGCGGAGCGTGACCGTCACCGTCAGCTCGGCGCCGTCCAGGGTCAGGGTGGCCTCGCCCCGGTAGCCGTCCTCGTCGTCCACGGGCCTCATGTTACCCGAAGTAACAGGTTTTGCAGAGCCTCGCGGAGCGTCGGGTGCTCGAACTGGAAACCGCTGCTCAGCAGGCATTTCGGGAGAACCCGCGTGCTCGCCAGCAGCACCTCGTCCGCCAGGCCCGCGCCGAAGAACGCCCGCACCAGGCTCGGCGGCAACGCCAGGAACCTCGGCCTCGACAGCACCGACGCCAGCGTGTCCGCGTACTCGCGGTTCGTCACCGGGTTCGGGGACACGACGTTGACCGGCCCCGTCAGCGAGCCACCGAGCGTGTGGACGATCGCGCCCACCGCGTCGGACAGGGAAATCCAGCTCACCCACTGAGTTCCGCTGCCTGCGCGGATGCCCATGCCCCGGCGGAACATCGGCAGGAGGATGGCGAGCCCACCGGCCTCCAGCGACTGCAGCACCCCGACCCGCAGCCGCACCACCCGCAGCCCGGCATCGTCCGCGGGTGCGGCCGCCTTCTCCGCCGCCGCGTACACCGACGGCAGGAAACCCACGCCGGCCGGGCTTTCCTCCGTCAGCGAGTCGGCACCCCGGTCGCCGTAGAAGCCGGTCGCGGAGGCGCACAGGAGCGTCCTCGGGCCGTCCCGCATCTCCGCGAGAGCCGTCGCCAGCAGACGCGTTCCGTGCACCCTGGACTCGCGGATCGCCTCACGTTGGTGTGCGGTCCACTTGCCCACCAGCGGCTCGCCCACGAGGTGGACCACCGCCTCGACGCCACGCAGGCTGTCGGTGTCGACCTCGGGGAACCACAGCGCCTCGTCGTGGGCCTCCGGTCTCCTGCGCACCAGCCTGAGCACGTCGTGCCCGTCTGCCGCGAGCCTGCGCACCAGTGCGCCGCCGAGCAGACCGCTGGTTCCGGTGACCGCGATCCTCACCCGTACGAGCGTACGGGTCAGACCGCCACAGTGCCGACAGGCAGGCCCGGATTCGCCGACAGGTCCAAAGACGACGGCCGCACGTCCGCCTTCACCAGGTGCGCGCCGAGCGCCGCGATCATCGCGCCGTTGTCCGTGCACAGCCGGGGGCGCGGCACCCGCAGCGTGATCCCCGCCTCGGCACACCGTTCCGCTGCCAGAGTGGACAGACGGGAGTTCGCCGCCACCCCGCCGGAGACGACCATCGTCTCGATGTCGAGCTCGGTCGCGGCGCGGACGGCCTTCGCCGTCAGCACGTCCGCCACCGCCTCCTGGAACGACGCCGCCACGTCGTCGACCGGGATCTCCTGGCCGTCGCGGGCCTCCACCCAGCGGGCCACCGCGGTTTTCAGGCCCGAGAAGGAGAAGTCGAACCTCGCGTCCCGTGGCCCGGTCAGGCCGCGGGGGAAGCGGATCGCGTCCGGGTTGCCCCGGCGAGCGGCCTTGTCGATCGGCGGGCCGCCCGGGTAGGGCAGGCCGAGGATCCTGGCCACCTTGTCGTACGCCTCGCCCGCCGCGTCGTCGATGGTCGAGCCGACCTCGGTGATCTTCGTGGCCAGGTCGTCGACGCGCAGCAGCTGGGTGTGGCCACCGGAGACGAGCAGCGCCAGGCACGGCGACGGCAACGGACCGTGTTCGAGGGTGTCCGCCGCGACGTGGCCGGGCAGGTGGTTCGCGCCGTACAGCGGCACGTTCAGCGCCGCCGCGTACGCCTTCGCCGCCGACACCCCCACCAGCAGCGCACCGGCGAGGCCCGGCCCGCAGGTGACGGCGATGGCGTCCACGTCGGACAGCTCCAGCCGCGCGGTCTCGAACGCCCTGGTCACCGACGGCACCAACGCCTCGAGGTGCGCGCGGGACGCGACCTCGGGCACCACGCCGCCGAACCGCGCGTGCTGGTCGACGCTGGACGCGACCTCGTCGGCCAGCAGGGTCAGCGCACCGTCGGACTCGATGCGGACGAGCCCGATCCCGGTCTCGTCGCACGAGCTCTCGATGCCCAGAACAATGGTCATGTGGCCTCCTCGGCGACCCGTGCGGGGCGCGCCATGGTGTACGCGTCGGCGCCGGACGGCCAGTAGTACCTGCGCCGCATGCCGATCCTGGTGAAGCCGTGCGCCTCGTACAGGCCGATCGCGGCCGCGTTGTCGGTGCGCACCTCGAGGTAGACGGGCGCGGCGACGGCGTCGGCACGTGCCAGCAGCGCACGCAGCAGCGCCTTGCCGACGCCCTTGCCCTGCCAGCCTGGGTCGACACCGATCGTGTGCACGTTGGCCTCGGCGTTGCCCGGCCCGCCGAGCACGGAGATGCCCGCGTAGCCGACGAGCCCGACGGTCTCCACGTACGCGCCCACGTAGTGGTGGCCCGCGTCCAGCTCCGCCTGGAACGCCGACTCGCGCCACGGGTCGTCACCGGGGAACAGGATGGTCTCCAACTCGGCGCAGCGGGCGAGGTCCTCGCGCCGCAACGGTTCCAGCCGGAAGGTCACCGCCGACATCACCGTGCGGTCACCCGTTTGCGCGCGCCCGGCTCGACGGCGTCCGGGCGGCGGAGGTACAGGGGCACGAACGGGCGCGGCTTCGCGGCGGCCAGCACGTCGTCGCGGGCGGCACTGACGAGACCCAGCGGGGTCGGGTACTCCTGCCCGGTGTGCGGCAGCCCGAGGTCGTACAGGGTGGCGCCGTTGCCGGCCACCCGCGCCACCGACAGCGACGGGATCCGCTCGACCACGTCGACGGGCCGGTCCACCGACGGCCCCGTGACGCGCTTGGAGGCGGCGTCGTAGGCGGCCCAGTAGACCTCCTTGCGGCGGGCGTCGGAGGCGACCAGCAACGGGCCTTCGGAGTCGGCGGCGATCGCGTCCAGCGTGCACACCGGGTACACGGGCTTGGCGAGGGCCTGCCCCAGCGCGGCGGCGGTGGCCATGCCCGCCCGCAGCCCGGTGAACGGTCCGGGGCCGACACCGCAGACGATCGCGGCGACGTCGGCGAAGCCGCGGTCCGCCTCCGCCAGCGCGGTGAGGACGTGCGGCGTCAACAGCTCGCCGTGCGCCTTGGCGTCGATCGTGACGCACTCGGCCAGGACGAGCATCTCCTCGACGTTCACGACCCCGGCGGTGACGGCGGGGGTCGCGGTGTCCACCGCGATGACCAGCACGGCGCCCAAGCCTAACCGCGCCAGCGTTCCACCACTTCAGGGAGGTCCGTCAGGCGCTGGATGACCGCGTCGGGCTCCACGTCGACGGGCACCCTCTGGTACTCCGGGATGTCGCTGTGCGGCACGAGAACGGCCCGCATGCCGACCGACTTGGCGCCCGAGATGTCGTCGTAGAGCCGGTCGCCGACGTACACGCAGTCCGCCGGGTCGTCGACGCCGACCGCGTGCATGGCGGCCAGGAAGGCCTCCGCGTGCGGCTTCGTGTACGTCAGGTCAGAGCTCCACACGAGCGCGTCGAACAGGTGCAGCACGCCGTCGCGGCGCAGCACCTCCTCGTGCCACTCCCTCGGCCACGGCGTCGACGAGAGGACGCCCAGCCGCAGGCCCTTCTCCTTCAGCGCGTGCACCGTGGGCGCGACGTCGGGGTCGGTGTAGGTCGACGGGTCCCAGAACGTGCGGTAGGCGGCCATCCCGTCGTCGTGGTGCGGTGCCCCCGCCGCGGCCAGGACCTGGGCCAACGTGAACGCCTTGTGGTGGTCGCGGGCGACCGTCCAGTGCTGTTCCTCCGCGGCCACGATGGCCTGGGCGACGCGGGCTGCCTGCGCTTCGTCGCCCGGGTGTAAGTGGTCCGCGTAGCTGCGCCAAGCGGCGACGTAGTCGACGGGATACCAGGGGGTGAGCGTGCCACCCCAATCGAAGATCACCGCACGCATACCATCCAGATTACGTCGACCAGCGCTTTTCCCAAGAGCCTGACGGAGTCACCTCAGCCAGCCTGGAATCGTCCTCCCGGCGGATCAAGTTCACGAGAAGGTGGTCCTCGGACAGCCTCGTGCCCGGTTCGCCCCATTCGATGACGACCGCCGCCTCCACCAGTTCGGTGTCCAGGTCCAGGTCGTCGAGCTGCGCGAAGTCGTCACCGAGGCGGTAGGCGTCGACGTGCACGAGCGGGATGCCGCGGCCACCGGGAGCCGGCCGGTGCTCGCGGGCGATGATGAACGTGGGGGAACTCACGCGGCCCTCCACGCCCAGGCCCTCCGCGATGCCCTTCGCCATGACCGTCTTGCCCGCGCCGAGCGGACCGGTCAGCAGCACCAGGTCACCGGGTTCGAGCAGGCCGCCGATATGCCTGCCGA
Source organism: Actinophytocola sp. NPDC049390 (assembly GCF_044466355.1). Taxonomy (NCBI): domain Bacteria; kingdom Bacillati; phylum Actinomycetota; class Actinomycetes; order Pseudonocardiales; family Pseudonocardiaceae; genus Actinophytocola; species Actinophytocola sp. NPDC049390. Next base: position 245,894 of record NZ_JBITMQ010000014.1, on the reverse strand, counting down.
ACCGCAGGGTGTCGCTCTCCGTGAGCAGTTCCTCGTGCGTCACCTTGTTCATCCGCGCCGCCACCACCGTTTCCGGCCCTCCTCCCGTCCGTACGCGCACTGCTGCAGCAGCATCACCAGGTGGTCGTTGACCAGCTGCGGCTGTTCGAGCATCACCATGTGTCCGGCCCCGCGCACCCGCACCAGCTCGGCGTCGGGCAGCTCCCGCGCGATCCGTTCCGCGTGCGAGAACTGCGTCATCCGGTCCGCGTCGCCACTCAGCACCAGCACGTGCGTGTGCTTGAGACCGGCGAGCGCGGCGTACCGGTTGTGGGTACCGAGGGTGTCGATGAAGTCGGCGAGCACCCGCACCGGGTTGGCGTCGATCAGCTCCATCGTGAGGTCCACGAGCGCCGCGTCCACGTCCTTCGCGCCGAACGCCAGCGACCGCACGGCCCTGCGTGTGAGCCGGCCGCCCGCTGCGCGGGCGAACTCGACGAGCCCCGGCTGCCAGTCGGCGAGCCTGCCGATGTTGCGGGTCACCGGGTTCCAGCGGGACAGCAGCGGCCGCGGCAGGCCGCGTTTGCCCACCTCACCGGCGGAGGTGCCGACGAGCGCGACGCCGTACACCTGCTCCTCGAAGAGGTCCGGCCGCTGCTCGGCCAGCGCCATGATCGTCATGCCGCCCATGGAGTGGCCGACGAGCACGATCGGGCCGTCGAGCTTGTTCAGCACCTCGCCGAGGTCGCGGCCGAGCTGCTCGATGGTGCTGGACGCCTCGTTCGCGCGGCCGGAGCGGCCGTGGCTGCGCTGGTCGTACAGGACCTGGCGGACGCGGGGCTCGGTGAGGCGGGCCAGCGCCTTGCGCTGGAAGTGCCATGAGCGGCGGTCGAGCGCGAAGCCGTGCACGAACACCACGGTCAGCGCGGGCCTGCCGCCGTCGGCCGGGTCGACCTCCTCGACGGACAGCTCGATGCCGTCCTCGGTGATCACCGTGAACTCGCGGTCCGGGCGCAGGGTGCCGAGCTTCTCGACGGGCTCGTGGTCGTGCTTGCGCCGCGCCACGCCGACAGCGATGGCCGTGCCCGCGGCGGCGACCCCGATGGCGCCGCCGATGAGCGCGCCGACCTTGCGGGACACCGTCACCGGTAGCTCCTGGTGACGCGGGGCCGGTACATGCCGGTGACGATCTCGTAGTCGATGGTGCCGAGCGTGTTCGCCCACTCGGTGGCGGTCGGCTCGCCGCGGGTGCCCGCGCCGAACAGGACGACCTCCTCGCCCGGCGTCACCGCGTCGTCACCGCAGTCGATCACGATCTGGTCCATGCAGACGCGGCCGACGATCGGGCGCCGCCTGCCCGCGAGCCACACGTCCATCCGGTTCGACAGGCCGCGGGAGACGCCGTCCGCGTAGCCGACCGGGACGAGCGCGAGCGTGGTGTCACGGTCGGTGGTCCACGTCTGTCCATAGGAGACGGACTCGCCCGCGTCGATCCGCTTCGTGAGCGCGACCGTCGACCGGAACGTCATGGCCGGTTTGAGGTTCTCCTTGTACGGCAACGGGTTCAGCCCGTACATGGCGATGCCGACGCGGACCATGTCGAAGTGCAGGTCCGGCCGGTCGAGGGTGGCGGCGGAGTTCGCGAGGTGGCGCATGGGGTGCAGACCCGCCGCCCTCGCGACCTCGTAGGCGTCCGCGAACCGCGCGGCCTGCAGGTCGTTCGCGGGGTGGCCGGGTTCGTCGGCGCACGCCAGGTGCGACCAGACGGCGACGACCTCGACGTGCCCGTCCGACTGCGCCTTGGCCGCGTTCTCGACGAGGTCGGGCCAGTCGCCGGGCGGGCAGCCGTTGCGGCACAACCCGGTGTCGATCTTCAGGTGGACGCGGGCAGTCCTGCCCACCCGGCGGGCGGCCCCGGCGATCGCGGCGAGTTCAGCGCTGCTCGACGCCGACAGGTCGACATCGGCCTCGACGCCGGGGGCGAAGTCGGTCCCGGGGACGTCGAGCCAGCTGAGGATGCGGGACGTGACGCCGCCTTCGCGCAGGTCGAGGGCCTCGGCGAGGGAGCACGAGCCGAGCCAGGTCGCCCCGGCGTCGAGCGCCGCGCGGGCGACGGGCAGGGCACCGTGGCCGTAGCCGTCGGCCTTGACGACGGCCATCGTGACGGCGCCGCTCGCCCGGGCGGCGAGCAGCGCGACGTTGTGGCGGATGGCGTCGAGGTCGACGACCACCTCAGCCCGGGGAGACGGCTGATCAGGCATGACGGTGTTCATGGTCCCACACGATTCAGATCGTCCCGACGGATGCGCGGACCGCGCGGATGGCCGCCGGGATGGCCTGCTGGATCGCGGACGCCGGGGCCGGGGCGCCGTCGGCGGCCAGTTCGGCGGCGCGGACGTGCAGCCACGCGGCGCAGCCCGCTGCCAGCCACGGGTCCAGTCCGCTCGCCAGCAGCGCGCCGATCAGGCCGGTCAGCACATCCCCGGAACCGGCCGTGGCCAGCCACGACGACGTGGCCGCGTTCACCAGCGTCCGGCCGTCCGGGGCGGCGACCACCGTGGCGTTGCCCTTCAGCAGCACCACCACGTCCAGGCGTTTCGCCAGCGCGCGGGCCGCGGCCACCCGGTCCGCGCCCAGTTCGATGCCGAGCGGGTCGGCGATGCGGGCGAACTCACGTGCGTGCGGGGTCAGGACCACCGGCACGTCCGGGTCGCGGGCGTCCCACAGCGACGGGGTCGACGCCAGCAACGTGATCCCGTCCGCGTCCACACACGTCGGGACGGCGTCGTCGAACACGGCGGTCAGCACGTCCCGGCCCACCTGGCCGGTGCCCAGGCCCGGGCCCACGACCCACGCCTGCACCCGGCCCGCGTCCTCGACCGTGCCCGTCGCGATCAGCTCCGGCCAGCGGCCCCGCACCTCGTCGGCCGCCCAGCCCGCGTACCGGACCATGCCGGACGTCGCCAGCACCGCCGCACCCGACGACAGCACGGCCGCGCCCGGGTACGTCGCCGAACCGGCCGCGACACCCGTGACGCCCTGCGTGTACTTGTCGTCCGCCGGGCCCGGGACGCGCCACGCGAAGGCCACGTCGTCGGCGTCGAGGGTGATCAGGTCCGGGTCCGGCAGCTCGGGCCCCAGCCCGATGTCGACCAGGTGCACCTCGCCGCAGTGCCCGGTGTTGAGCACGTGCACCGGCTTGTGGGCGCCGAACGTGACCGTCACGTCCGCGCGCACGGCGGGCCCGTCGACCGCGCCCGTGTTCGGGTCGACGCCGCTCGGCAGGTCGACCGCCAGGATCGGCGCACGGACCTGGTCGACGAGCGCGGCCGCCGCCGGGCGGAGCGATCCGCGCGCGGACAGACCCACGATGCCGTCGACGACCAGGTCCGGGTCGCCGAGTTCGGCGGACACTCGCCCGCCTGCCTTGCGGAACGCCGCGAGCCCGGCCGCGTGTGCGCGGTCCGGAGCGAGCAGCACCGCCGTCACCGCCACGGCGCGCCGCCGCAGGAACGCACCCGCCCACAACGCGTCGCCGCCGTTGTTGCCCGCGCCGACCAGCAGCGTCACGCGCCGACCGGCCGTGCCGCCGGTCAGGTCGCGCAACATCGACGCCGCCACCGCGGCGACGCCGAACGCCGCCCTGCGCATCAGCGCGCCCTCGGGGGTGCGCGCCAGCAGCCGGTCCTCGGCGGCCCTGACCTGCTCGGTCGTCCACACCCCCCGCACGGGCTACTCCACCGTCACGGACTTGGCGAGGTTGCGCGGCTTGTCCACGTCGTAGCCGCGGGACCGCGCGATCTCCGCCGACAGCACCTGCAGCGGCACCGTCGAGACGAGCGGCTGCAGCAGCGTCGGCACGGCAGGGAGCTCGATCAGCACGTCCGCGAACGGGCGGACCGTCTCGTCACCCTCCTCGGCCAGCACGATCGTGCGGGCGCCGCGGGCCTGGATCTCGGAGATGTTCGACACCATCTTCGCGTGCAGCACGGCCCGGCCCTTGGGCGACGGCATCACGATGACCACCGGCAGGTCGTCCTCGATCAGCGCGATCGGCCCGTGCTTCAGCTCGCCCGCCGCGAAGCCCTCTGCGTGCATGTACGCCAGCTCCTTGAGCTTGAGCGCACCTTCGAGTGCCACCGGGTAGCCGACGTGGCGCCCCAGGAACAGGACCGCCTTCGAGTCGGCCAGCGACCGGCCGAGCTCGCGGACCCGCTCGACCGTGCCGAGCACCTTCGCGACGGCGTCGGGCATCGCGGCCAGCTCGTTGAACTCGCGGGCGATCTCGTCGGCGTACTTGGTGCCGCGGGCCTGCGCGAGCGCGAGCCCCACCATCAGGTTCGCGGCGATCTGCGCGAGGAACGCCTTGGTCGACGCGACCCCGATCTCCGGGCCCGCGTGCGTGTAGAGCACGGCGTCGGACTCGCGTGGGATCTGCGCGCCGTTGGTGTTGCAGACCGCCAGGACGCGGGCCTTCTGCTCACGGGCGTGCCGCACGGCCTCCAGCGTGTCGGCGGTCTCGCCGGACTGCGACACGGCGACGACCAGCGTCGCGCGGTCCAGCACCGGGTCGCGGTAGCGGAACTCCGACGCCAGCTCCACCTCGACGGGCAGGCGGGTCCAGTGCTCGATGGCGTACTTCGCGACCAGGCCCGAGTGGTAGGCGCTGCCGCACGCGACCACGAACACCTTGTCGACGTCGCGGAGGTCCTGGTCGGTCATGCGCTGCTCGTCGAGGATGATCCGGCCGTCGACGAAGTGGCCGCGCAGCGTGTCGGCCAGCGCCGTCGGCTGCTCCTCGATCTCCTTGAGCATGAAGTACTCGTGGCCGCCCTTCTCGGCGGCCGACAGGTCCCAGTCGACGTGGAACGGGCGGGTCTGCGCGTCCGTGCCCTCGAAGTCGGTGACGTGGTAGCCGTCGCGGGTGATCGTGACCACCTGGTCCTGGCCCAGCTCGACGGCGTCGCGGGTGTGCTCGATGAACGCCGCCACGTCCGACGCGACGAACGTCTCCCCCTCGCCGACCCCGACCACCAGCGGCGAGGACCGGCGCGCGGCGACGATCATGTCCGGCTCATCGACGTGCGTGACGACCAGCGTGAACGCGCCGGACAGGCGCTGGCAGACGGCACGGACGCTGGCGGGCAGGTCGCCCTTGGTCTGGCCCTCGGCGTAGGCGTGGCCGACCAGGTGCGCGACGGTCTCGGTGTCGGTGTCGCTGGTCAGCTCGACACCGTCGGCCTCCAGCTCGGCACGCAGCGCGGCGAAGTTCTCGATGATGCCGTTGTGGACCACGGCGACGCGGTGGGTGGCGTCGCGGTGCGGGTGGGCGTTGCGGTCCACGGGCGGCCCGTGGGTCGCCCACCTGGTGTGACCCATGCCCGCGGTGCCCGCGAACCCGTCCCTGCCGACCTCGTCGAGGCGGTTCTCGAGGTTGGCGAGCCGACCGGCTTTGCGCTCCACGGCGAGGTTCCCCGGCCCCGTCACCACGGCGACGCCTGCCGAGTCGTACCCGCGGTACTCAAGGCGCCGGAGCCCGTCGACCACGACGTCGAGGGCCTGCCGGTGCCCCACGTATCCCACGATTCCGCACATGCCGAAGAGGCTATCTCGCCGCGCCGGGAGGGCTGCCGGGTCCCAGGTTGGCTAAGGTCCCATGCCATGGCCACCAAGCCGAAGCACCTGCTCGAGGAACTGAACCACCGCGGTCCGCACCAGGTGCTGCGCGGCGACCTCGCCCTGATAGGGCTGCCCGGCCTGGTGTTCACGCCGCGGACCGGCCTCGGCCTGCCCGCGATCGCGTTCGGGCACGGCTGGCTGCAGCCGCCCGCCCGGTACCTCGGCCTGTTCCGGCACCTGGCGTCGTGGGGTTTCGTCGTCGCCGCACCCGGCACACAGCGCGGCCCGCTCGGGTCGGCCCGTCTCTTCGCGGCGGACCTGCGGACGGCGCTCGACGTGTGCGTCGGCGTGCGGCTCGGTGAGGGCGACATCAGCGTCGACCAGACCCGTCTGGCGCTGGCCGGGCACTCGACCGGCGCGGGCGCCGCGGTGCTGGCCGCCGCGGACGACGGCCGCGTGCGTGCGGTGGCGACCATGGCCGCGTCGCAGGTCAAGCCGTTCGCGACAGACGCCGCCGCCCGGTGCGCCATGCCGTCGCTGCACCTCGCAGGCGGCGCGGACCTGGTGGCACCGCCCGTGGGCCACGCACGGCTGATCGCGGCGAACTGGGGCGGGGAGGCACAGCTGCGGCTGCTGCCGAAGGTGGACCACATGGGGTTCGCCGAGGGCAGGCACTGGACCGGGCTGCTGATCCCCGGCACGTCGAACCACGGCGCGCTGCGGCTGTCACGGGCCCTGCTGACCGCGTTCTTCCTGGTGCACCTGGCCGGCCAGGACCGGTTCCGGCCACTGCTGGACGCGGACGTCAAGGGCGCACCGATCGAGGACACGTCCGAACTGGTGGCCTGACTGTTCTTTTCTTCTGGGGGGATGTTCGGCGTGAGCGTGCTGTCGGTCGACCTTGGCACGTCCAACACCGTCGCCGTGCTGTCGGCCCTGGACCGGCAGCCGAGGGTGGTGGAGGTCGAGGGCGCGTCCAGCATGCCGTCGGCCGTGTTCGCCGCTGAGGACGGGGCGCTGATCGTCGGCCGGGAGGCGGAACGGCGAGCGAGGCTCTCCCCGGCCAGGTACGAGCCGAACCCGAAACGCCGCGTCGACGACGGCTCCCTCCTGCTCGGCGACTCGGTCGTGCCGGTGACGAACGCGCTCGCCGCGGTGCTCGGCAAGGTGGCGGCGGAGGTGGGCAGGCAGCTGGGCGGCGCCCGGCCCGACGAGGTGCGGCTGACACACCCCGCGCAGTGGGGTGCCGCGCGCCAGAACATCCTGCTGTCCGCGGCGCGGCAGGCCGGGCTGGGCAACCCGCGGCTGGTGCCCGAACCGGTCGCGGCGGCGGCGCACTTCGCGGCGGTCACCGGTGTCGGCACGAAAAAGCCCCTCGCCGTGTACGACCTGGGCGCGGGGACGTTCGACGTCGCCGTGGTCGGCGGCGCGACCGTGCTCGCGGAGGGCGGCCTCGCGGACCTCGGTGGCCTCGACGTCGACCAGGCGCTGCTCGACCACATCGGCCGCCAGGTGTCGGCGCGGGACCCCGGCGGCTGGCAGCGGTTGCTGCGCCCGGAGTCGACGGCAGACCGGCGGGCGGCGCGCGCCTTGCGCGAGGACGTGCGCGCGGCGAAGGAGTCGTTGTCGGACCACCCGCAGACAGAGGTGCCGCTGCCCGACCCGTTCGGCGACGTGCTCGTGACCAGGGCGGAGCTGGAGTCGCTGATCCGGCCGGGCCTGCTGCGGAGCGTGGAGGTGCTGGCGTCGACGGTCGAAGCGGCCGGGACGTCGCTCGGTGAGTTGGCCGGGATCTATCTGGTCGGCGGGTCGAGCCGGATCCCGCTGGTGGCGACGCTCATCGCGGAGCGGTTGCGGGTGCTGCCGGTGAACCTGGACCAGCCGGAGACGGCGGTGGCGCTGGGCGCGCACCACGTCAACGAGGACGGGACCAGCCTCCGCACCCGCGACGTCCCACCCCAACTGGCGGAAACCCGGACAACAGCCATCCACCCGCCCGCGAGGCCCGCACCGTCCAGCGTCCCTGCGGCTCCAACCGCTCCACCTGGCGTGCCTGCCGCGGCACCCGCCACTCGCGCAGGCCAACCCGGCACGCCGATGGGACCGGTTCAGCCCGGCATGCCCACCGCGGCTCCGGCTCCCATCGGCACCGCCAATCCCGTTGGCCCGGCCAGGGCGCCGGCGACGTACGCGGGTCAGCAGGGTTTCGCGGGACACGCTCCCGGCCACCTCGGCCCGCCGGTAGGGCCCCCGGCGCCCGGCCTCCTTGCTCCCGGCCATCCCCGGTACGGGACCGGTCAGCCGTGGGCGGGCCAGCCGACACCGCCCAAGACCGCCGCTGAGCAACTCGGCATCGTCGGCTGCGTCGCGATGTTCGTCCTCGGCGTGGGGAGTCTCGCGGCGGCAAACTTCTTCATGCCGGCAATCGCCGTGCTGTCCGTGCCCTTGTTCTACGCCGGGTTGCGACTCGCCAGGAAACACCCACGGCCGCTGCCGTTCTTCTGCTACGGCTACGCCATCCTCATCGCCATCATGGCGATACTCGGCGTTGTGGCGGTGATCGCGCGGCCCGCTGTCACCGACGCGTCGGATCTGGTGCTGCCGGGGATTCTCGGAGGTGTCGCGATCGTGCTCGCTCTTGTCCCGCTGATCGTGCGGGCGGTGCGGGAGGGCGCGCGCCCTCCCGCCGTCCGCTGACTACCGCTTCGGGGCCTTCGTCTTCCCGGCCTCCGCCGGGTCGCGGCCGACGACGCCGCTGAAGTTGGCGGCCGGGTCCTGGTCGTCGAAGATCGAGCCGGTGGTGCGCCACTTGCTCTGGCGGGTCTGGTCACCGCCGCCCTGGCCACCGCCGCCGCCCATGCCGCCCATCGGCATGCCACCCACCGGGGCACCGCCCGCGGCGCCACCGGCGGCACCACCCGCACCGGCACCGGCCGCCGCGGCCGCCGCGCCGGCGCGGTCGCCGCCGTCGGGGGCCTGTGCGCCGACCATGGCGCCCGGGCCGGACGGAGCCGACGTGCCCGGGGTGTCGGCGCCGCCGAAGCCGCCGCCACCCCCGCCGCCGATCCCGCCGCCGCCTGCGCCACCACCGGCGCCGCCACCACCGCCGCCGCCCAGGTCACCGCCGAGGCTGGACGGGGTCGACACGTCGGGGAGGCCGCCGCCGGAGGAGCCCGGGACGTCGTTCTCGGCGTCGAAGTCGAAGTCGTAGGTCGCCGGGGTGCCGTCGTCGACGGTCATCTTCATCTTGTCGAGCTGGCCGGGCGGCTGTTCCAGGGTGATCGTGGCGTCGCCGTCCGGGATGGTCACCTTGCCGTCCGGGCCGGCCTTGATGACGCCGTCCTCGTACGTCTCGCCCGGCTGGTCCGGCGTGAAGTCCACCTCGTACTCGCGCGGCTCGCCCTCGCCGTCGTCGACGGTCACCTTGCTGCGGCCACGCGCGTCCGGCTGCCCCACGGTGATCGTGCGGTTGCCGTCCTTGATCGTGACCTCCTTCGGCGCGCCGCCGCCCGGCGTGCCGGGGAGACCGGTCGACGAACCGGGGGTGCTGCCGATCGGCAGGCCGGTGATCGGGTCGATCCCGGGCTGGATGTTGCTGCCCGGGGTGTTCACGCCCGGCAGCGTCGACGACGGGTTCGTCGTCGCGCTCGACGGGTCGGTGCTCGACCCCGGCAGCGGCGGCAGGCTCGGGATGCTGCTGGGCGTGGTCCCACCCGGCGTCGACGAGCCCGGCGTGCTGACCGACGGCGTCGACGGCGACGACGACCCTGGCGAGCTGGAGCCCGGCGAGGTGGACGACGGCGGCGGCGTGTTCACCGTCGGGGTCTGCGTGCCCGGCTGGTTCGGGTTCTGGGTGCCCGGCTGCTGCTGGCCGGGGTTCTGGGTGCCCGGCCCCGCGGCGGCGAACTTGTTCTCGTACTCCTTCAGATACTCGTTCAACGCCTCGTAGTGCAGGTTCACCGCCTCGAGCGTGTCATCACAGATCTGCTCGAAACTCACGTACAGCGTCTCGTGCAGATCCTGGTTGAACGAGTCCCGGATCCACTTCTTGCACTCGCGGATCACATAGTCCTTGTTCTCGTCGTTCAACCCGCAGTCGTCGTCGCGGATGGTGTTCTCCAGATCGGACCCGGTGACCGAGTCCACCCAGGCGGCCACCTCGAGCACCTGGTCCTGCGAGTCGAAGTCACCGCTCGCGAGCGTCACGACCTTGTCCGCGATGTCCGGTGTGGCCGACCCGAGCGTGCCCCGGAACGTCTCGTACAGCGCGATGATGTCGTTGGCCTTGCCACGGCACGCCTCGAACACGTTCGTGACCGTCGCGTCGATGATGTCCGGCGCGGTCTGCAGGTACGAGAGCAGGTCCGTGGAGTTCGGGGCGATCTTCTCCGAGTAGTGCTGGTAGGAGGCGTTCGCCGCCGGACCGGTCCACTCCCGGTACAGGTTGTTCAGCTCGGTCTCGGTCGACGAGTTCAGCTCGTTCAGGGTGCTGTACGCGTTGCGGAGCCGCGTCGCGTCGTCCACGAAGTTCTTGAACGAGATGCCCATCTGCTCGTCGTACCGCTTGACGATGTCCGTCTCGAACTTCAACTTCCCCTGACGACCCAGCGTGTCCGACGGCACCTTCTCGTTGACGGGCAGGAAGTCCTGGAAGATCCGCAACGCGTCACGGGCCGCGTCGAAGATCTCGTCCGACTTCTCGACGCCGGTGCTGGAGCCCTCCGACGGCGGCTGCATGTCCTCGATCTCGGTGCGGCCGTCCTCGACGTTCTGGTCGTTGAGGCCCTGGCTGTAGCCGCGCTCCTCCGACTCGGCCTGCGCGTCGGAGTAGATCTCGTCGATGTCGCCCTGTTGGTAGTCACCGGACCGGAGCTGGTGGCGGTCGTAGTACTCCCGCACCTCGTCGGGCAGGTCGTCCTCGTTGTGGATCCCGCTCCGGGTGCCGAGGCCCCCGCCGTAGGGACTCGCGTAGCCCTCCTGCACCAGGTACGCCGCGAGCAGGTGCTCCTTGGTGTCGGCGTCCACGTACGGATCGTCGAGGAGCGCCTTGACCTCGTCCCACGACCTGCTCATCCCTCACCCCTCGATTCGATCGTTCCGGTCAAGCGAAGCACGACCGCGCCGGCCGTGCCGTCCCGGTCGACGGCCGTGGCCACCGCGAGACGCCCACGAGCACCCGGGTCGCCCGCCGCGGCCGCCAGCAGCGCGGCGACACCGACGACGCCGCTCGCGGCGCCCGTGTCCCCGATCAGGTGACCCGGCCGGATCACGGTCCGCTGGCCCAACACCTCACCCGTCGCTTCCAGTTCCACTTCGGACAGTTCCGGGTCCGCGGCGGACGTGGCGACTCCCCACACCTCGTCCACCGTGAGCCCGGCGAGCACGTGCTCCAGACACGCGACGAGCGCGTCACGTGGCGCGCCGGACCGCGTGTCCAACGCGGTATCGACCGCTAAGACCTCCGCGAGCCCCGGTCGGTTCCCCGCGGCGCCGGTTTGCAAAAACAACGCCACCGCGGCCTCACCCGGGAAACCACCGGGTTCCAGCAGCTCACGCACGCCGCTGTGCTCCTCGACGGCACCCGCGAAGACACCGCTCGCGCGGCCGGTGCGCAGGAGCCTGCTCGCGTACCGCAGCACAGCGGGCCCCGCGGTCCGCCCCGCCGCGATGGTGCTGTTCGGGCCGGTCAGGCCGTGCCACATCGCGCACTGGGCCGCGGCCGAGTTCATCAGCGCGAACGGCATCTGCGCCGGGTTGACGAAGTACGGCTTGCGCCGGGTCAGCGAGTCGCGGGTGAACTCGAACTGGGTGCGGTTGCTGCCGCTGGTGGTGCCGAGCACGACGCCGGTGCGCGCGTCGACGGCCACCTCCGGGACCAGTTCCCGGAGCGTGGCGACGGCGAGCGCGCTCGTGCGGTCCATCGAGCTGGTGCCCTTGCGGCCGAGCTGGTCGACGATGTCGAAGTCCGGCACCACCCGCGCCTCGGCGGCCGCCCAGTCGTCCTTCGTGGACACGGGCGCCACCGGTTCGCCGCGCAGCACCCCGTCGGCGAACGCGGCCCTGCCGTGGCCGAACGGGCTGAGCGCCGACCACGCGGAGATGACGACGCCGGTCATCGGTGCCGTCCGAAGAGGACGACCGAGTTGTTGCCACCGAACGCGAGCGCGTTGTTCTGCACCACCCGCAGGTCGGCCTCGACCGCGGTGTTGGGCACGCAGTCGATGCCGCACGCCGGGTCGGTCTCGGTGTGGTTGATGGTGGGCGGGATGAAGCCGTCGCGGATGGCGACCGCGCACGCGATGGCCGACAGCGCGCTCGCGGCACCCATGGTGTGGCCCAGCATGGACTTCACCGACACCGTGCGCGGCGGCGTGGCCCCGTACACGTCGTGGATCGCGCCGCATTCGGTGGCGTCGTTGGCTTTCGTGCCGGTGCCGTGCGCGGAGATCAGGTCGACCTGGTCGGGTGTGACACCGGCGTCGTCGAGCGCGAGCCGCATGCAGGCGGCCACGCTGTCCCGGTCCGGGGCGACGGGGTGGGTGGCGTCGCAGTTCAGGCCGTAGCCCAGCACCTCGGCGTAGATCCGCGCACCACGTGCGACGGCCTTCTCCAGCGGCTCCAGGAGGAGCACGCCCGCGCCCTCACCGGTGAGGATGCCCTGCCGGGACACGTCGAACGGCCTGCACCGCTCCGGGTCGACCGCGCCCAGGCGGTAGAAGCCGGTGAACGTCATGCGGCACATGGCGTCCGCGCCACCGCACAACGCGAAGTCGACGTCCCCGGACGCGACCGCGTCGAAACCGTTGCCCAGCGCGTAGTTCCCCGCGGCGCAGGCGGTCGCGACCGTCGAGATGTCCACATCGGACAGGCCGAGTTCCCGTGCGACCGCGACCGGGATCGACGCGGCGGGCACCCGGCGCGGGAGTTCGGCGGGAACGTCCTCGCCACGCACCACGTGCTCGGCGATCCGTTCACCGGCGTCGCCGCCGCCGTCGGTGGTGCCGACGCAGACCATGCCGCGTCCGTGTCCCCGGCCGGTGAGGTCCAGACCGGCGTCGGCCACGGCCATCTTCGCGGCGGCGACGGAGAACCGCGCGGCCCTGCCGAGGTCGTCGAGGGGTTGCGCGGTGACCCACCGTTCGGGCTCGAACCCCGTGACCTCGCAGCCGACGGCGTGCGCGAAGCCCTCGGTGTCGAACGCGCCGATGGGCCGGGCGCCGCTGCGCCCGGCCCGCAGCCCGGCCGTGTACTCGGCGATGCCCGTGCCGATGCTGGACACGACGCCGAGCCCGGTCACGGCGACCCGAGTCACTTCTCGAGCGCCTCGCTCAGCACGGCGTAGACCCCGTCGAGGCTGACCAGCCGCTCGAACTCGGCCGGGTCCACCTCGACGTCGAACTCGATCTCCAGGTTGGCGAGCAGCTCGATCAGCTTCATCGAGTCGGCGCCGAGGGCTTCGACGAAGTGGTCGGCCGGCCCCACCTCGTCGGCGTCCACCTCGAGCACCCGGCACACGACCGCCTTGATGTCGTCCGCCCGCTCCGCGACCCGCGCGTTCACCGGTTCTGCATCCAGCTGGACTGGTTCGAGAAGTCGTCCTCGTCGTCCAGTTCCGTTGGCTCCGGCCTGCGCGCGGCACGCGGCGCCCTCGGCGGGGCGGGCGGTGCCGGTGCGGGCGGGGCCTCCGGCGCGGGCGGCGGCATGGGCGCGGACGACTCCTCGTCGTCGATCATGCCGATGCCGCCGGGCGGCGTGTCGGCACGGTTCGGCCGCTGCGGCGGACGGTAGGCGTACGGGTCCTTCTGCTCCTCGTCCTCGAAGCCGAAGCCCATGACGAAGTCCTTGTCCTGCTCCGTCTTCTCGGTGGCCCAGCCACCCGCCTGGGCGCGGCGGCGGCCCAGCTCGCCCATGTGCTTGGCGACCTGGGCCATCACCGGGCCCTGCTTCTTGAACGCCTCGAGCGCCTGCTCACGCTTCTGCCGGAAGTTGCGGTCACGCAGCGCACGCCGCTCCGACATCTCCCGCTGCACCTGCGCCATCTTGGCCCGCGCTGCCGCGGCCCGGTCGTAAGCGCCCATCAGTTTCCCCTCTTAACGGTCCTGGCCACCGAACGCGCCCCGCAACTCCTGCGGATCGGCCGGTTCGTCGAACAGGTCGCCGGTGGTTCGCCACTGGCTGCCGGCCCGCTCGCTGTCACCGCCGCCGCCACCGCCACCGGGCGCTCCGCCCATCATCGGCATGCCGCCACCGGCCATCCCACCATGCGCCTGGTCCGGCCCGGACGGCGAGCCGGGGCTGGTGTCGGCGACGCTGTCCGGCGCGGTCGACAGCCCGGCCTCACCGCTCGCCCCGTTCATGTACGGGGACGACTGGTCCGGCCCACCGAACGACCCGGCCTCACCGGCGGACGAGTGCGGCCCGGCGTCGCCGCCGAACCCGGACATGGTCGGGTCGTCGGCGGCCGACGCGGTCGTGGCGAACACGGCCTCGGACCGCAGCGACTCCGGCATCTCCCCGAACGCGGGCTGGGTGCTGATGCCCTGCCCCTGCGGCGGCGTGCCGTCGTAGGGCGCGGGCTGCGTGCTGATGTCGCTGTGCAGCGGCATCGGCCGCTCACCGAACGCGGGCTGCGTACTGATGCCCTGCGACGGCGGCCCATCACCGAACGCGGGCTGCGTACTGATGTCACCCTGCACCGGCATCGGCCGCTCACCGAACGCGGGTTGCGTACTGATCTGCTCACCCTGCAACGACTCCGGCATCTCACCAAACGCCGGCTGCGTACTGACCTGCTCACCCTGCAACGACTCCGGCATCTCACCAAACGCCGGCTGCGTACTGACCTGCTCACCCTGCAGCGACTGCGGCATCTCACCCGGCGCGGGCTGGATGCTCACCCCGTCCGGCGTGAAGTCGGCGCCGTCGACCTGCCGGTTGGCGTCGACCAGTTCCTGCGGCATCCGCCCGGGCGCCGGGTGGGCCTCCACGCCCGTGTCCGACTCCGAGTAGTCCAGGTTGTAGGTCGTCGGCTCGCCGGTGCCGTCGTCGACGGTCACGACCACCGTGTCCGGCTGGCCTTCCGGCCGTTCGGCGGTGATGGTCAGGTCCCCGTCGGTGATCGTGCACTTCCCGTCCGGGCCGGGCTCGATCGGCGCGTCCGGGCCGGGCACGGTCGGCATCACCCCGTCCGGGCCGGGCACCGTCGGCATCACCCCGCCGGGCGTGCCCGGGGTGAGCGGGTCGGCGCCACCGAAGTCCAACGTGTACGTCTTCGGCGGGCCGCTGCCGTCGTCGACCGTCACCGTGACCTTGCCCTGGCCGTCCGGGCTGGTGACCGAGATCTCCCGGTCGCCGTCGTTGATGGTGACCGTCTCTTCCTGGTCCGTCGGCGGCGTCGTCGGCACGTCGGGGTTGTTCGGGTCGCCCGGCTTGTTCGGGTCGTTGGGGTTGCCCGGCGTGTTCGGGTCGTTCGGGTTGCCCGGCGTGTTCGGGTCCGTCTCCGGCGGCGTCGGCACCTCGGGCATCGACGGCGTCGACGGAGTGGACGGAGTCGACGGGGTCGACGGGGTCGAGGGCGTCGACGGGGTCGACGGGGTCGACGGAGTGGACGGGGTCGAGGGCGTCGAGGGCTGGCTCGGTTGAGTCGGCTGAGTCGGCTGAGTCGGCTGTGTCGGTTGGGTCGGCTGGCTGGGCGGCGGCTGCGCGGCGGCGAACTTGTTCTCGTACTCCTTCAGGTACTCGTTCAACGCCTCGTAGTGCAGGTTCACCGCCTCGAGCGTGTCATCACAGATCTGCTCGAAACTCACGTACAGCGTCTCGTGCAGATCCTGGTTGAACGAATCCCGGATCCACTTCTTGCACTCGCGGATCACATAGTCCTTGTTCTCGTCGTTCAACCCACAGTCGTCGTCACGGATCGTCTGTTCCAGGTTGGACCCGGTCACCGAGTCCACCCACGCCGCGACCTCCAGGACCTGGTCCTGCGAGTCGAAGTCGCCGCTGGCGAGCGTGACGACCTTGTCGGCGATCTCGGGTGTCGCGCTGCCGAGGGTGCCCCGGAAGGTCTCGTACAGGGCGATGATGTCGTTCGCCTTGCCACGGCACGCCTCGAACACGTTCGTGACGGTCGTCTCGATCATCTCGGGGGCGGTCTGCAGGTAGGACAGCAGATCGGTCGAGTTCGGGGCGATCTTCTCCGAGTAGTGCTGGTAGGAGGCGTTGGCCGCCTGGCCGGTCCACTCCCGGTACAGGTTGTTCAGCTCGGTCTCGGTCGACGAGTTCAGCTCGGAGAGCGTCGAGTACGCCTCACGCAGCCGGTTGGAGTCGTCCAGGAAGTTCTTGAACGAGATGCCCATCTGCTCGTCGTACCGCTTGACGATGTCCGTCTCGAACTTCAACTTCCCCTGACGACCCAGCGTGTCCGACGGCACCTTGTCGTTGACCGGCAGGAAGTCCTGGAAGATCCGCAACGCGTCACGGGCCGCGTCGAAGATCTCGTCCGACTTCTGCACACCGACGTTAGAGCTCGACCCGGGTTCGGGGAGCCGCATGTCCTCGATCTCGGTGCGGCCCTCTTCGACGTTCTGGTCGTTGAGGCCCTGGCTGTACCCGGCCTCGTCCGACTCGTCCTGTGCCGTCTCGTAGACCTCGTCGGTGGTGGCGTACTGGCCGACCCACGCCTCGTCACCGTCGATGTTGTAGCTGGCCTTGGTGCCGTCGGTGTAGTCGTTGACCTCGTCGGGCAGGTCGTTGAGCCCGAACGGGCCGCTGTTCTCCCGCACGTAGGCGGTGAGGAGCAGCTCCTTGGTGTCCGCCGAGACGTACGGGTCGTCGAGGACGGCCTTGACCTCTTCCCAGGACCTGGCCACGGTCAGACCTGAACCGAGTTGACGTTGGTCTGGGCGGCGGACTCACTGTCGGAGTACGTGGCCCCGGCCGCGTCGAGCTGCCCGGCGAACGCGATCAGGTTGTCGCACATCGCGGTTGACCCGGCGCCGAGCTGCTCGATGGCGGCGGCGTAGTCGGCCTGCCAGGTCTGGTGCTCCTCGTGCTGCCCGAACTCGGCGGCCTGCGTCTTGGCGGGCTTGACCTCGGCGACGTCGCCCTTGGCGTCCTCCGCCTTGGTGCTGATGGTCCGGCCGACAGAGGACATCTGCCCCGTGTCGGTCTTGTACCCGTCGGGCGCCTGCACACCGGACGGGTTGGCGGGTGGCCCGCTGGGCGGCGGCGTGTTCATGGTCGGAGTCCCCCTCCAGAGTCCCTAGAGCGCGGTTGCCCTACTTCGACGCGCGCCGACGGCGGCCGGTGCCGTCGCATCTGCACACAGAATGTACCCACCCGCAGGTGACGCCGCGTGCGACCGGGAAATTTGCTTCCGCTACCGCAACCAGGTCCGGCCGGACATGTCGTCGTCGCCCTCGGGACGCGGCGGCCGCGGCTTGCGGACCGGGCGTTCCTCCGGCTTCGGCTCGGCGTCGTCCCGCGCACCGAGCTTGAGCGTCCGGTTGGGCTTGGGCGCCTCGCCCTCGTCGTCCCGCGCGCCGAGTTTCATCGTCTTGCCTGGTCGGGGCGGTTCCGCGGCGGGTTCGGGCACGACGGGCGCTGGCGTGTCGACCGGCTTCGCCTCGTCCGCGGCCTTCCGCGCCTGCCGGGCCTCCTTGAACTCGTCGGCCCCGAGGGAGAGCGTCGACGGCTTGGGCCGCGGCTTGGGCTCCTCGGCCTGCGTCTCCTTCTCCTGCTCGGCGGCTTTCCTGGCGGCCTCGGCTTCCGCCTTGCGCTCCAAGGCCGCCTTCAGCTCGGCCTCTTCCTTGGCGGCCGCGTCCCGAAAGCGGTTGTCGATCTCCGTCGAGCGTTGCACCAGGTCGGCGAAGGTCTTCCTGCTTGTTTCGACAGCCTCCTGGATACGGTGCTGAGTCGCCGCGGCGTCGATGTCAGCGAGTGCCATGCCTACTCCGTCGCCTGGTCGTCGTCACCCAGCACGCCGTGCATGCTGTAGACCGGTTCGGCGCTGTCGAAGAGATCGCCGTGCACGCTCCACCCAGATCCCGCACGGCCCGGCTCCGACCCACCACTCGGCGGCGCAGCGCCGCCGAGCATCGGCATCCCGGAGCCCACCATGCCGGACGCGTCAGGCTCGGCGGCGTCGGGTGCCTTCGACAGTCCCGCGTCACCGTCGGGCTGGTCGGGCACGAGCACCCCGGACATCGACTCCCGGTCCGCCAGCCACCCGGGTTGGGAAGCGATGTCGCTGGCGGCCGCCTGCGTCTGGCCCGCGACGGCACGCTGCGTTGACGTCTCGGCGGGCTCGTCCGCGGCCGCCGGAGCCTGTGCGGTACCGCTCTCCGCGGCCTGCTCGATGTCGTCGGTGTCGCGGCCTTGCGCCAGCACAGCCTCGTTCTCGCCTGCGTCCGCACCCTCCGGCACGTCGGGCACGGCGTCCTCGACTGGTGCCGGATCGGCGGTGACAGCGGCGGACTGGTCCGACGCTGATCGCGGTGCGCTCCCAGGCGCCTGAGCCGACGCCTCCTGCTTGCCCGGCTCGGCGGCCGTGGCACCGGACTGTGTCTCCGCGCTGTCCGGTTCCTCGTCGAAATCGAGCGTGTAGGCCGTGGGGTTGCCGGAGCCGTCGTCCACGGTGAGCTGGATCGACTCCGGGGAGAAGAGCGGACGTTCCGCGGTGATGGTCAGCGGACCGTCCTGGATGACGCATTTCCCGTCGGTGCGGGCCGGTACCTGCTGGGGAGCGTCGCCGTCGGACACTTCGCCGTTCGGACCAGGCACACTGTCAGCGGGCCGCTGGGGAGCAAGCCCACTGGCGGCGTCGAAGTCCAGCTCGTAGGTCTTGGTCTTGCCGGTGCCGTCGTCGACGGTGACTCGCACATGGCCGTCGCCATCCGGACTCGTGACACCGATCGTCCGGTCGCCGTCCTTGATCTCGACGGTCGCGGACTGCTCGACGGCGGTGTCCGGCTCCTCCCGCACGGCCGCGTCCGGAGGCGCCTCCGCCGGCGCGGCGTCCTCGACGGGTGGCTCGGGTGTGGGCGGCATCGGCTCGGCGACCGCGGCCGGTCCTGGCCCGCCACCGCCCGGGTAGCCACCACCTTCACCGCCCGGGTAGCCACCACCGGGGTATCCGGTCGGCGCGCCTGTGTCCCCGCCGCCGACGGGCTGTCCACCGCCACCCGCACCGATGACGCGGAGGGAGCTGAAGACCTCCTCGTTGGCGAGCGTGTAGACATTGCCGAGCGCGGCGTCGTAAAGGTTCGACACGGTCTCGACCGTCGCACCGACCGCCGCGAAGAAGTTGTGGAGCTTGCGCCTGATGTCCTCGCGGGCATCGTGGCAGGCATCGACCATGTTGCGATACATGATCAACACGCGGCCCGCGTTGTCTTCGCACGGGTCGGCCATGCAGATGTCCCAACGCCGCTGCGTGACGAAGCGACCGTTGATCACGCTGCTCTGCGCTTCGTCGTTCTTCGTGCAGTTGCCCACGAGGAACCACGTCGGGCAGCCGTCGGCCAGCGCGTCCGGGGTGTAGTCGCCCGTGCCGATCTTGTGCCAGTACTCGGGCGGCGAGACATCTCCGAAGTTCAGGTGCGTGTTGGCGCTGTCCTGGGCGAACTGCTCGAAGACGACCCGCAGCTGGGACATGCTGTTGATCAGGCCGTCGCCCGTGGCCGTCGCGTAGGTGCCATAGGCCGCGATCGTGCTCTGGACCTTGGCCATCGCGGCCTTGAAGGCGTCGTACGAATCGCCCCTCCAGCTCTCCCCGAGCCTGGTGACGTTCGCGCCGAGCACCTCGGCGAAGTTGGACAGCGCGATGCCGAGCCCGCGCAGCATCGCACCGTCGTGTTCGATGCCGCCCCACTGCAGGTCGAGCAGCTTGGCGCGTTCGCTGGTCGCCTTGTCCGCGGGCCCCAGCTCCAACTTCTCCAGATAACCGTTCGCGAAGTGCCGCACGGCCTCGTTGAGCCGGGGACCCAGCAGTACCTGGTTGGAGTTGTCGTCGACGGTGCCCCGCGCGGTCTCCGAGCCCTGCTTGAAGTCCTGCCAGATGTTGGCTGCTTCGAATCCCATCAGACACCGCCGGGCTCGGTCGACGGCGTGCCGCCGTCTGCGCTGGCTTCGATCGAGGTGAACTGGCCGACGTTCGTCGTCTCGCCCTGGACGTTGAGGTCCGCGCTCGCACCCAGCTGCGCGGTGATCTGGTCGAGCGTCGCGGACAGGCTGGTCAGGTCGGGCGCGAGCATCCCCCACGACTTAACGTACTCGTCGCCCTCGGCCTTCCAGTTCCGTCCGAAGCTCTCCGCCGTCGCGTTCGCTTCACCGAAACGGGCCGCGACCTTGTCGAACTGCTGCTTCGCGTCGGCCATGAACGTGGCGAAGGCCTGGATGGCCTCCGGATCGACCTCCATACCACCCGCCATGGTGTAGCCCCCTCGATCTTCCTTCTACTGTCTCCCACCCTGCGAGCGCAAGCACGGATCGTACGCCTGCGCACACTGCAAGCAACATACCGACGGGTTGTCGCGGACGGGGGTGTATTGGGGGATTTGTGAACGGAATGTGCTGGTCAGACGGCCGTGCTGACGACGTTGACCAGACGGTCGGCGGCGGCCTGGGCCGCCTCGTGGGACGGGGCCTCGACCATGACGCGGACGAGTTGTTCGGTGCCGGACGGGCGGAGGAGGACTCGGCCTGTCTCGCCCAGTTCGGCTTCCACCTCGGCGACCGCTTCGCTCACCGTCGTGGAACCGGTCACCTTCGTCTTGTCGGCGACCTTCACGTTCACCAGGACCTGGGGGAGGCGGGTCATCACGCCGGCCAGGTCGGCCAGGGGGCGGCCGGACTCGGCCACGCGGGACATCAGGCGCAGCGCGGTCAGCAGGCCGTCGCCGGTGGTGGCGTGTGCCGGGAGGACCACGTGGCCGGACTGCTCGCCGCCCAGGGAGAGGTTGTTCTGGCGCAGCTCCTCCAGCACGTAGCGGTCGCCGACCGCGGTGGTGCGGAGGTGGACGCCGTGTTCGCGCATCGCGAGGTGCAGGCCGAGGTTGCTCATGACGGTGGCGACCAGGGTGTTCTCGGCGAGGTCGCCCGCCTCCTTCATGGCCAGCGCCAGCACCGCCATGATCTGGTCACCGTCGACGACGTTGCCGTCCTTGTCGATCGCGAGGCAGCGGTCGGCGTCGCCGTCGTGGGCGATGCCCAGGTCGGCCTGCTCGGCGAGCACCGCCGCGCGCAGGACGTCCAGGTGCGTGGAACCGCAGTCGGCGTTGATGTTCTCGCCGTCCGGCAGCGCGTGGATGGCGATCACCTCGGCACCCGCCTCGCGGTAGGCCCTCGGGCCCGCGGCCCACGCCGCGCCGTTCGCGCAGTCGACCACCACGCGCAGGCCGTCGAGCCGGTGCGGGACGGCCTTCAGCAGGTGCTGCAGGTACCGGTCGAGCGAGTCGGCGATGTCGTACACGCGGCCGACGCCCGCGCCCGTGGGACGGGTGAAGTCGACGCCCATGTGGGTCTCGATCTCGTCCTCGATGACGTCCGGCAGCTTGTGTCCGCCCGCGGCGAACAGCTTGATGCCGTTGTCGGGCATCGGGTTGTGCGACGCCGAGATCATCACGCCGAGGTCGGCGCCCAGCTCACCGACGAGGTGCGCGACCGCGGGGGTCGGCAGCACCCCGAGCTGCATGACGTCGGCGCCCGCCGCGGTGAGGCCCGCGGCGACGGCGGCCTGCAGCATCTCGCCGCTCGCCCTGGGGTCCCGGCCGACCACCGCGACCGGACGGTGTGAGCTGTCATGCTCCGCCAGCACCCGCGCCGCGGCCGCCGCGACGGATAGGGCCAGTTCAGGGGTCAGATCGGAGTTCGCCAGCCCGCGAACACCGTCGGTACCGAACAGCCGAGCCATTGTTGGCGATTCCTCCAGATGGTGTCTGCGAAACAGCGAACGCCGCGCCCGGTGCATCGCAGATGCCGGACGCGGCGTTCCACTACAAGCTGTGAACGCTCAGCGCTTCGAGTACTGAGGCGCCTTGCGGGCCTTCTTCAGACCGTACTTCTTGCGCTCCTTGACCCGGGGGTCACGGGTGAGGAAGCCGGCCTTCTTCAGCGCCGGACGGTCCTCGGAGTCGAGCTCGATCAGCGCACGCGCGATCGCGAGGCGCAGCGCACCGGCCTGACCGGTGATGCCGCCGCCCTTGAGGTTGGCGCGGACGTCGAACGCCTCGGGCTTCTCCAGGATCACCAGGGGCTCACGGATGAGCTGCTGGTGCACCTTGTTGGGGAAGTACTCCTCGAGCGACTTGCCGTTCAGGGTGAACTTGCCGCTGCCGGGGGTGAGCCGCACGCGGACGACGGCCTCCTTGCGGCGGCCGACGGTCTGGGCGGTCTCGCCGCTCACACGCACGGGACGCGGCGCCTCGGCTGCCGCCTCCACCTCCACGGCGGTGTCCTCGGTGGTCTCAGGGGTGCTCAATGATCCTCGCTTTGTCCGACTTGATGGCTAGCAAGTTCATTTACCTGCTGACCTTGGCGATCTCGAACGGCTTCGGCTGCTGCGCGGCGTGCGGGTGGTCCGGGCCGGCGTAGACCTTCAGCTTCTTGCCCTGGGCACGGCCGAGCTTGTTCTTCGGCAGCATGCCCTTGACGACCTTCTCCAGCAGCCGCTCGGGCCGCGTGTCGAGCAGCTCGCCGAACGACTGCTTGCGCAGACCGCCGGGGTAGCCGCTGTGCCGGTACGCGAAGGCCTGGTCACGCTTGTTGCCGGTCAGCACGACCTTGTCCGCGTTCACGATGATGACGAAGTCACCTGTGTCGACGTGCGGCGCGAAGGTGGGCTTGTGCTTGCCCCGGAGCAGCGTGGCGACGTTCGAGGCGAGCCGGCCGAGGACAACGTCCTCCGCGTCGATGACATGCCAGGTGCGGGCCACCTCGCCTGGCTTCGGGCTGTACGTGCGCACGGATCTACCTCGTCGTCATTTGCGTCAGGGTGCATGTGCGCTCATACGGGCATGGGCCCGCGCCGCGCAACAACATAGGAAGATACCCGGCGCCTTCGAGGAGGGTCAAAGCGGCCCCCACGGAGGACACCGTGCCGCACACTATCGTGCACGTCGGCGGGGTGTTCCCGCTGTTCTGCGAGGGGTGTGTGCGATGAGGGTCACGAGGGTCGCCCGTCTGCTGGCCTGTGCCGCCGTGTGCGTCGCCGTGACCGCCGGGTGCGCCCAGCCGACCACCGGCAGGCCGGTCGCGGACCGCGCCGCGGCCGAGCAGGCCACCGACGACGCGGTGAAGCGGGGCCTCGACGCGTTCCAGGACCACTTCGCGAACTTCGGCGACGAGCACGCCCGGGTCTACAACTACCTCAACTACGGCGACACCAAGATCACCACCGAGCACGAGTCGTACAAGGTGGGCGACCCGCCCGCGATCCTCCTCAAGCGACGGTTCAGCGACGACGGCGACTGGTCGCAGCGGGTCACGCCGCCGGGGTCGAAGGTGGACTACATCGAGCTGGACTCCGACCACGCGTCGCTCGCGCCGACGCCGTGGGTGTCGGTGCCGTCCACGTTCGCGGAGGGGTTCGACACCTGCTTCCTGCTGACCGCGTGGGCGGCGTGCAATGTGGACGCCTCCATCGGGCAGACCTCCCTCGACGCCCCGGACGAGCAGCCGAGCGAGGCACGGGCCACCGAGGACGGTTTCGAGGTGACCACCGGCGCGCTGCTCGGCGTGATGCTCGGGGAGGGCATCGTGTCCGTGCCGGAGGACAAACGCGACGGACTGACCGAGCGGATGCTGAACACGGTGGTGCCGGTCACGATCCGGCTCGACCGTTCGATGGAGTTCACCGGTTTCGTGGTCCGCGGCACCGTCACCGACGGCGACGCGACGAGGCTGGAGATCCAGCTCGAGTACGAGGTGCTCGGGGAGGCGGAGGAGTCGGACATCCCGGACGCACCCGAGGCCGCCGAGGTCACCGCGATCACCGACCAGGCCGCGGTGGACGAGTTCATGACGAAGTTCAACGACCGCACCCCGGACAACTGACAAGCACAGCAGCGGGGCCCGGAATGCTTTCCCGGGCCCCGCTCGCGGTGTTCGGTTGGTCAGCGTGTGACTCAGGCGTCCCAGCGCTTGGTGTTGCGGTCCTCAGCGTCGCGGTAGCCGTCGGTGGACTGGATGACCGCGGTCTCGATCTTCGCGAGCACGACCTTCAGGTGCTCGGCCGAGTTGAACCACTGCTGCTTGGTGGCCTGGAAGCCGGCGCTCGCGCCACCTTCCCAGAGCGTCTCCAGGTTGCTGATCTGCGAGCCCAGGTCGGCGAGGTTCCCCTCGATCGCGGTGACCTGGTTGTGGATGTCACCGGAGAGCTGCTCCAGCGAGCCGAATGTGACTTTGATGTTGCCGTCGGCCATTTCCTAACTCTTTCTCTTAAGTGTCAAAGACGAGGGATGGACCTGATGAACGAACGACTCAGCCGTCTTCCAGCGTCGCCATGATGGCGGAGACGTCGGCGGCCGCCGTGTCTTCCTGCGCCTGGTAGTCGCGGGCCGAACCGGCGACCTGCTCCGCGATGTTGAACAGCGCGGTGTTCAGGTTGGTGAAGTCCGTCGAGTACTGCGACATCAGGTTGGTGAACGCCTGGGCGGCGGCACCGGACCAGGCCCCCTGGACCGAGTCAACGGCCTGGGCCAGCTTGCGGCCGTTGTCCTGCAGCAGCTCGTTGGTGGCGATCATCTGGTCGGACGCGGTGAGAAGTTCCGGTGTCCCAGTCTTGAAGTCACCCATAAGAAAGAACCCCCTTCAGTGGGTCTGTATCGGTCGTACAAGCTCTTGGGTTCGTACGCCTCCTGCGACGTAGACCCTGCCATGTCTGGTTCCACGTTGTCGTCATCTGGTCGGAGGTCGTTGCGAGCGTGAACGCGCACGGCGATCGCACTCGGGAACGCGCAGGCCACAGCGCTGCCGCGGCCGGGGTGGGCACCTTCCGCCGCCGGTGTCCCCGCGTCGCTACGACGACGGCTCTGACCTGCCGGTTTCCGGATCGGACGGGTCGAACACGCCGCCTGGCATGCCCTCCGGGCGGTAGGTTTCCGCGGTCGCGTCGAAGAGGATTCGCTGTTGCGAAAAGTCCTCATCCTCGACACTCGTTCGGGTCGGTTCCGGATCCGGTGAATCGATCCGGGCCATTTCCTCGTCTTCCGGTTCGCCGCTGGTTTCGACGGTTTCGGTGTCTACGTCGAACAGGACCCGGTGCTGGGAGAAGTCCTCCTGCTCGGGGGTGCGTTCCGGTTCCCGCCCGGGCAGGCGGGCGATCAACGCGTCCGCGTCGGGCAGCTCCTCGACGGGAAAACCGTTGGCAGTGCGGAACTCCACAGCGTCCGCACGGGACTCCGGCGTGGTGGGCCGGACGTCACCGCGGCGAACTCCGCGCAGTTTTCCCGTCTTCGCCTGCGCGCCCAGCTCCCCGGTGCTGCGACGGAAGTCCTCCGACGTGGCTCTCGCCTCGCGCGCGGCCCGCCGGGCCCTGGTCAACGCGCTGTCGACGTCCGCCATGAAACGCCGTGCGGCCTGGGGAAAACCGCCGTCCTGCCCGGTCATGCGCGCAACAGTACCGACGTCACCCGGTGATGGTCACCGTCGAGACGATGGTTTCGCACGCGGCGGCCACGTCGTCGGCGCGGTCGCCCGCGTTCTCGCGCTGGCAGCCGACGCTCACCTGGGTGCGGCCCTCGAACAGGACGTACCAGTCGACCGTGGCGTCCTTGTTCGGCAGGGACTGCCGGTAGTGGATCACGTCGCGGCCCGCGAACGACGCGTCCGCGTCGAAGTCGGAGAACGCGGCGCCCGCGGCCTGGAAGTCGCCGCGCAGCTTGTCGACCGCGCGGTCCCGGTCCGCGGTGCTGTCGAACGACAGGCGGATCTGTTCGACGAACACCACGTCGTCGCCCGTTCTCGCGTCGGCCGGTTTGAGTTCGGTGCGCAGCTTGGCCGCGTCACCGCCGGTCTGCAGCCAGCCGTCCGGGAGCGTGAACCGGTACTCGTACTGCGCGATCAGCCTGCTCGGCGAGGCGCTCGTGGCGGTCGCCGCGGTCCCGGTGGTCGCCGTGGCCTTCGGGTCGCGTTCGGAGTCGCCGCCCAGCAGGACGACCGCCAGGCTCGCCGCGGCGGCGAGGACGGCCGCGGTGCCACCCACCACCAGCAGCTGCTTACGCCGTGAGCTGGGCGGTGCGGGCGGCGGGGCCAGCAGGGCGCTCGGCCGCGGCGGCGCGAGCGGACGCGGTGGCGGCGCCGGGGTGAGGCGGCGGGTCTGCTGCTGGTCGCGTGGCACGGGCAGCAGCACCGCGCCCGCTCCGGGGGTGTCCTGGGTGGCGTTCGGGGCCACGGCGAGCAGCGCACCCCGCGCGACGACGGTCTCCGGCTGGTCGAGGGTGGTCGGCACGACACCGCAGCGCTGGTGCACCAGCCGCGACACCAGCGGGATCCGGCTCGAACCGCCGACGAGGAAGATCCCCGCCAGGTCGGCGGGCCGCAGGCGGGCGTCGGCGACGGTGGCGGCCGTGAGCCGGGCCGCGCGGTCGACCGGGTCGGTGATCAGGCGTTCCAGGTCGTTCCTGGTGACGTGCACGTCCGGGAACGGCGGCGGCATCGGCACGTCGGTGTAGGTGTGCCGGGACAGGGTCTCCTTCGCGCCCCGCACGTCCTGGTGGATGACGCGCCTGCGTCTTCGGTCCGGCAGGTCACGCCCCTCGACGAGGGTGCGCCAGCCGTCCGGGTCGGTCCCGGCGACGACCGACCCGACGTGGTCGAGCAGCAGCTGGTCGATGTCGGCGCCGCCGAACGAGTGGTCGCCCTTCGTCGCCAGCACCTCGTACCCGGCGGGACCCGGCCGGACGACGCTGACGTCCACGGTCCCGCCGCCGAGGTCGAGCACGGCGAGCGGCCTGCCCGCGCCCGGGAACCGAGCCGCGTGGAACACCGCGGCCGCGACCGGCTCCGGCACGAGCACGATGCGGTTCGCGAGGCCGTTGCCCGCCTGGCGGAGCACGCGGGCACGGACGCCGCCCCAGTCGGCGGGGTGGGTGAGCACCAGCTGCTCGACGACCGCGCCGCCGCCGACCCGGCGGGCCTCGGCGACCGCGCGGCTAAGCACGGCGCGGATCACGTCCCGCACCTGCACGACGCTCGCGCCGAGCAGCAGCTCCGTCTCGTCGATGCGGCGCTTGGGGTGCGGCTCGTAGCGCGACGGGTCGATCGCCGCCTGCCGGTCCGCCTCCTGCCCGACGAACAGGTTGCCGTCCCGGCCCGCGTAGACGGCTGACGACATCAGCGGGAGCCCGTCGACGGTCACGACCTGCGGTTCCCGGCCCGCGACCACGATCGCGACGCACGTGCTCGAGGTGCCGAAGTCGACCGCTACCCGCATTCGCACCCCTGCTCGTCACCGGCCCGCCAGAGCCGATGTTAGGGAGTGTCCGCCGGGTCGACCACCCGCGGGCCGCCGGCAGGCGCGCGCGATCAGGTGCGCCGCCCCGACCGCGACCGGGAACCACGCCAGCGCACCCGTTCCGCCGCCGGTCCAGCGGCCGTCCCGGCGCAGCGTGCGCCACGCCCACACCGAGTACGGCAGGACGACCGTCGGCGCGGTCAGCACGCCCGGCGTGTAGCCGCGGAAGAGCGCGCTCGCGCTGAGGTGCGTGAAGGCGTGCAGGCCGAAGCCGGTGAGCGCGGTCTGGAAGAAGCGCGACCGCCCGCCCGTACGCGCGCCGTCGGCCGCCGCTGCCGCCATCACGACGCCCACGGCGCCGATCGCGATGGCGGACTCCGCCCGCGTGACCGTGGGAACCCTCGGCTGTGCACGCGTCCACGACGACATGGTCGCCAGCTCCTCGAGGTCGTGCGCGAGCCACGCGACCAGGAGCCCCCAGGTCATCTTCTTGTCGCTCACGCTTATTACATTACAACTTGTATCGTAATATGGCCACGTGCCCCGGCCCCGTGATCCCGAAGTCGACCGCGCGCTCACCGCGGCGACCCTGGCCCTGCTCGACGACGTCGGGTTCGACGCGCTGACGCTCGACGCCGTCGCGACCAGGGCCGGGGTGAGCAGACCCGCGCTGTACCGGCGGTGGCCGACGAAGCTGCACCTCGTGGCGCACGTGCTGACCACCTCGGTCGTCCCGATGGCCGACCCGGACACCGGCAGCGCGCGCGAAGACCTCCTGCTGCTCGCGCACGCTCTGGTGGACGGCATGTCGTGGGTGGTGCTGGCCGTGCACGCCGAGGCCCGGCGGGTGCCGGAACTCGGGCTGTACGAGCGCTTCCTCGCCGGGCGGCACGCACTCGTGGCGGAGGTCGTGCGGCGTGGGGTGACGCGCGGCGAGCTCCGCGCCGGCCTCGACCCGGAACTGGTCCGCGACCTGCTGTTCGGGCCGCTGGTCTACCACTGGCTGGCGACGGGCGAGGAGTACCCGGCCGAGCGCGTGTTCGACCACGTGTGGCCGACGCTCACCCCGTGACCGGTGCCCGCGCCGGTTCCCCGGCGCGGGCACGGACGCGGATCAGGCCTCCGGCTGGATCCAGGCCACCTGGATGAGCTGCTGGCCCGTCTTGCGGCTGACCATCGTGCCCCGGCCGGGGGGCATGGCCGACGGGCGGACGTTGCCGATCAGGGCGCCCTCGCCCTTGTCGCCGCTGCCCTGCAGACCCGGCTGCGCGATCTCCTTCAGCTTGCCGAGCACCGGGTCGTACATCGCGCGGGAGGCGCCACCGGTGCGGCGTGCCACCACGATGTGCAGGCCGACGTCCTTGGCCTGCGGGATGAACTCGGCGAGCGGCTGCAGCGGGTTGTTCTGCGGTGGGCACACCAGGTCGTAGTCGTCGCAGACGACGAACAGCTCCGGGCCCTTCCACCAGGACCGGGTCTTGAGCTGTTCCTGTGTGACGTCCGGGCCGGGGAGCCGCTTCTGCAGCGACTTCTTTACCTCGGTGACGATGCCGCCCAGTTGGTTCGACGACACGGCGTACGCCAGCAGGTGCTTCGTCTCGATGAAGCCCAGCATGGTGCGCCGGTAGTCGATCAGGACGACAACGGCCTCCTTCGGCGTGTACCGCTCGGTGATGCCCCGGACGATCGTGCGCATCAGGTTCGTCTTGCCGGACTCGCCGTCCATCAGCGCGAAGAAGTGCGGGTCAGCGTCGAAGTCCAGGTACACCGGCGCGAGCTCGTCCTCGTTGACACCGATCGGGATGAGCTTGGACTCGCGGAACTTGTCCTGCGCCAGCAGCTCCTCGTACGGCATCTGGTCGGGCAGCAGCCGCACCTGCGGCGCCCGCCTGCCCCGCCACGCCTGGTTGATCTTGGCGATGGCGTCCTGGACGCCCTGCGCCACGTCCTCGTGGTTGCTCGACCCGTCGATGCGCGGCAGGCCGACGAGGAAGTGCAGCTTGTCGCGGGACAGACCGCGACCGGGACGGCCCTCCGGCACGTTGACCGCGACGCGGCGGTCCACCTCGGACTCGCTCGCGTCACCGAGTCGCAGCTCGAAGCGGGTGCCGAGGAGGTCCTTCATCGCGGGCCGGATCTCCGCCCACCGGTTGGCTGTGACGATCACGTGCACGCCGTAGGACAGACCCTGCGCGGCGATGTTCAGCACCTGCGACTCGATGGCGTCGAACTCCTGGCGGAAGTTCAGCCAGCCGTCGATGACGAGGAACACGTCACCCCACGGGTCCTCCCGCAGCTCACCGCGGCGCTTGCGGTTGCGGAAGTCGGTCATGGAGTCGATCTGGTTGTCCCGGAACACCTGCTCGCGCATGGAAACCAGGCCCGCGACCTCGGCCACGATGCGGCGCACCTTGTCCGGGTCGAGACGGCCGGCGACACCACCGACGTGCGGCAGGCCCTGCAACGTGCCGAGCGTGCCACCACCGAGGTCGACGCAGTAGAACTGCGCCTCCTCCGCGGTGTGCGTGAGCGCCATCGACATGATCAACGTACGCACGAGCATCGACTTGCCGGACTGCGGACCGCCGGCGACCGCGGCGTGCCCGGCGGCGCCGGAGAAGTCGGCCCACAGCAGGTCACGGCGCTGTTCGAACGGCTTGTCGATCAGGCCGAGCGGCGGCTGGAGCCTGCCGTTGCCGAAGAAGCCCGCGGGCGAGAGGCCGCGGTCCTCGGTCGGCTGCAGCGGCGGCAGGAGCGTGTCGAGCGAGTTCGGGGTGTCCAGCGGCGGCAGCCACACCTCGTGCGCGGGCGGGCCCTGGCCCTGCAGCCGGGACACGATGACGTCCAGCTCGCTGGGCTCCGTCGGCTGGTTGCTCTCCTGCCTCGGCGCCTCCTGGACCACCTCGACCGGCTTCTCGGGCTCCTTCGGGATCTCGACGTAGTCCGGCACGAACAGCTTCGCGCGCCGGTCGCCGGTGACCACCGCGGCCGGGCCGACGGTCTGGATGCCCGCCGGGCGGTACGGCCCGGACACGTACGACGCCTTGAACCGCACCATCGTCGACGTGTCGAACTTGAGGTAACCGGAGCCGGGAATCGACGGCAGCTCGAACGCGTCCGGCACACCGATCGCGGCACGGGACTCGGCCGCGGAGAACGTCTTCAGACCGATCCGGTACGACAGGTGCGAGTCCAGACCGCGCAGCTTGCCCTCCTCCAGGCGCTGCGAGGCCAGCAGCATGTGCATCTGGAGCGAACGGCCAAGACGGCCGATGGCGACGAACAGGTCGATGAAGTCCGGCTTGGCGCTCAGCAGCTCGGAGAACTCGTCGACCACGATGAACAGCGCGGGCAGCGGGTCGAGGTCGGCGCCGTTCTCGCGGGCCTTCTCGTACTCCCACACGTTCTTGAAGTTGCCGCCGTTCTTCAGCGCCTCCTGCCGCCGGTTCATCTCACCGGCGAGCGCGTCCTTCATGCGGTCGACCAGGGTCAGCTGGTCCTGCAGGTTGGTGATCGTCGCGGCGACGTGCGGCGCGGAGTCCAGCCCGAGGAACGTGGCGCCACCCTTGAAGTCGACGAGGACGAAGTTGAGCGTCGTCGACGAGTGCGTGGCGAGCATGCCCAGCACGAGCGTGCGCAAGAACTCGGACTTGCCGGAACCGGTCGCGCCGATGCACAGGCCGTGCGGGCCCATGCCCTCCATCGCCGCTTCCTTGATGTCCAGCTCGACGGGCTGGCCGAACTCGCCGACGCCGAACGGCACGCGGTAGCGGTCACGGATGGGCCGTGGCCGCCACGCCTGCTGCACGTCGAACGTCATCGGGTCGCCCGGGATGCCGAGCAGCTCCAGCAGCGTCGGGTTGGACAGCAGCGGCTCCTCGCCGCCGTCATCCGCCGCGGCCGCGCCAAGCCGGTACGGCGAGAGCTTGCGGGCCAGCGCCTCCGCCTCGGCCACGGACATCTGGTCGGGCCTCGCGAACCACTCGACGCCTGACGCGCTGCGGGCGCCCAGCCGGTCCTCCTCGACCACGAGCCGCAGGCCGCGGCGGGCGGTCAGGTTGCCGAGGCTCTCGGACAGGTCCATCAGCGTGACGCCGACCAGGCCCTCCTCGAGGATGATCTGCTCCTCGCGGGTCACCTCGCCGTCGTCGAGGACGATCACGATCTGGGGCTGGTCGGGCTGCGGCGGCGCGTTGCGGGTGAACCGCTGCCGGTCGCGCAGCTCCTCGTCGAGCCAGTCCTCCACCTGGGCCAGCGAGCCGGCCATCATCCGCATCTGGCCGATGCCGTCGACCATCGTCGGGTGCTGGGTGTGGGGCAGCCACTTCGCCCACTCCCACTCGTCCTTCGCGCGGCCGGAGGTGACCACCGCGATCAGCACGTCGTCGGGCGTGTGGAACGTCACGAGCTGGGCGAGCAGCGCGCGGGCGAGGCCGCGGGTCAGCTCCTTGTCACCGGACAGGCCCACGGCCGCGAAGCCGCGGATCGCGACCTGGATCGGCAGCTCGGGGACGATCGAGTGCGCGCGCACGAACCGGCGCAGCGCGAGCGTGGCGATCGGCTCCAGCTCGTCGACCGGGCCGGTCTGCGGCGGCACGAGCCGGGTCGCGAGGCGCTGGCTGCCGCGGCCCGCGCGCAGGTGGCAGAAGTCGGGGTCGGACTGGCGGCGCTCCCACATGCGGCGGCTGGTGGCCATGGACCACAGCGCCTGCGGGTCGGGGTGCACCCACTCCAGCGCGGCGCGCTGGTCGAGCGAGGCCTCACGGGCCCGGTCACGCATCTGGCCGAGGTACCGCAGGTAGTCCTTGCGGTCCTCGTTCATCTCGGCCTTCTTCGGGCCGCCGCCCCGGTTCTGGCCGAACATGCCGACCATCGAGAACATCATCATCATCGGGAACAGCAGCGTCACCGGGTTGCGGCCGATGGCGCCGCCCGCGGTGAACATCAGGGCCATCATGCCCAGCATCGCGACGACCATCACGACGGGCATGAGCTTCATCAGGATGTTGCCCGGGATGACGCGGGGCACCTCGGGTGGCGGCTCGAGGTGGACCTCGCCGCCGGGCTGCCGCGGCGCAGCGAGCCTGGGTGAACGCTTGAACTGAAGCGTGCTCACCGTGTACCCCTCATCCCGATAGATCCCCAACTTGGCCGAACCCGCGCACGAGCCGCGAGCGGCAAGGCCATACTAGGGGCCGCCACCGACGGCATTGGGTGGTTATCGCAAGACGACAGGTGAGGGGGCTGCGGGGTGGCTACCGGTACGACAGTGTTCAGCCGGGTGACGGTGGTCGCGCCGAGAACGCGCATCGACGTCGCGCTCCCCGCGGGTGTCGCGGTGGCGGACCTGCTGCCGATGCTGCTGGAGATGGCCAAGGAGGCCACGCCGGACGGCGGCGCCCGCCACGGCGGGTGGTGCCTGGCCAAGCTGGGTGACAGCCCGCTCGACCCGAGCCGCACGCTCGCGTCGCTCGGCATCGTCGACGGCGAGCTGCTGCAGCTGCGCAAGCGCGCGGAGAACCCGCCGCCGCCCCTGTACGACGACGTCGTCGACGCCATCGCCGAGTCGTCACCGGACAGCTACCGGCCGTGGACCAAGCAGACCGCGAACCGCATCGGCTACATCGCGGGCGCGCTGGCGCTGATCGTCGCGGCCCTCACCGTGCTGATGACCGGCCCGCTGTTCGGCGGGTCCCACATCGGTGCGTCCGTCGCCGCGGGCGCCGCCGCCGTCGTGTGCGTCGCGCTCGGCGCGGTGATCGCACGCGGCTACCAGGCCGAGACCGCCGGTGTGCTGATCGCGGCCGCGGGCGGGTTGCCCATGGCGTTCGTCGCGGGCCTCTACATCGTGCCCGGCGCGACCGGACGGGCCAGCCTGCTGCTCGCGTGCGCGCTCGTGCTGATCGTGTCGTCGGCGTCGATCATGCTGATCGGTGCCGGGGTGACCACGTTCGTCGCGGCCGGTTCGGCCGCGCTGATCGGGGTCATCGCGTTCGCCATCGGCACCCTGATCGCCCACCCCGCGCCGGGCATCGCCGCGGGCACGGCCGCCGTCTCGCTCGCCGCGCTGTCGATGCTGCCGAGGGTCACGATCCAGCTGGCCAGGCTGCCGCTGCCGAACGTGCCGGGCAACGCGGAGGACCTCAAGGAGGACGCGGGCTTCCCGGACTACCGGTCCATCGAGCGCCGCGCCGGTCTCGCGCACGAGTACATGACCGGCATGATCATCGGCCTCGGCAGCGCGGCCGCGATCTCGGCGATCATCACCGCGAGCAAGTCGGACTTCTGGGCCATCGCGATGGCCGTCTCCGCGACGCTCGTGCTGCTGCTGCGTGCCCGCACCTACGCCAACGGCAGCCAGGCCATCGCACTGCTCGCCACCGGCATGTTGTCGGCCGCGGGCATCATGATCGGCTGGCTGATCGGCGCGGACACGTTCGACCGGCTGCTGTGGGTCTTCGGCACGCTCGTGCTGATCGCCGCCGCGGCACTGGTGCTCGGCGTGATCTTCCCGGAGCAGCGCTTCTCACCGCCGCTGCGCAGGACCGTGGAGATCATCGAGGCCATCTGCATCGCGGTGCTGCTGCCGCTCGCGCTGGCCGTGATGAACCTGTACGGCACGCTGCGGCACGTGAACATCCTGCCTGCGAACTAGGGGGAGCCCGCCCGTAATGGCTGTAACCCGGACAACTCGGGTCCTGTCCGTGCTCGCCGCGACCTCGTTGGCGTTCGCGCCGGTCGCACCCGCGGCGGCGCAGCCGTCGTCGGAGCCCGACGCACCCGCGAAGGCGGGACCGACGCCACCACCGCTGCCACCGGGCTTCGCGACCCCGGTCGACTCCGGTGAGCCGGACCACCCGTACACGCCGAAAACGCAGTGCGTGTCGTCCAAGGGTTCGACGGCCCCGCTCGAGTACAAGCCGTGGGGCCAGGACATGCTGCAGTTCGAGGAGATCTCGAAGTTCGCCACCGGCAAGGGCCAGAAGGTGGCCGTGATCGACACCGGTGTGACCCCGCACGACTACTTCCAGAACCGGCTGGAGGGCGGCGGCGACTACGTCGTCAAGAAGGACCGCGGGCTCCTGGACTGCGACGGCCACGGCACCGAGGTCGCGGGCATCATCGCGGCCAACCCGAAGAACGAGTCGATCGGGTTCCGCGGCATCGCTCCCGACGCCGGGATCGTCAGCATCCGCCAGTCCAGCGCGAACTACGAGTACAAGAACCCGGAAACGAACCAGAGTTCGGCCGCGGGCAACCTCGGCACTCTCGCGCAGGCCATCGTGCGCGCCGCGAACACGCCGGGCGTCACCGTGATCAACATGTCGGTGGACTCCTGCCGGCCCGCGTCCGCCGGGGAGATCTTCGACCCGGAGCGGCAGGTGCAGGCCGCGCTGCGGTACGCCGTGGAGGAACGCGACGTGGTGCCCGTGGCGTCCGCGGGCAACCTGCCCGAGCGGGACTGCAAGGAGCAGAACAGCCCGGACCCGAAGAACCCGACGCAGATCGTGATCCCGCCGTGGTTCTCCAAGTACGTGCTCTCGGTCGCGGCGATGAACGACGACGGCAGCGTCGCCGAGTTCTCGATGACCGGCCCGTGGGTGAGCGTCGCCGCCCCGGGCACCGACATCATCTCGCTCGACCCGGCGAACTCGAAGGGTCTCGCGAACCAGACGGTCGACGACAAGGGCAACGCACAGCCGATCCAGGGCACGTCGTTCGCCGCGCCGTACGTGGCCGGCCTGGCCGCGCTGGTGCGGGAGCGGTTCCCCGAACTGGACGCGCGGCAGGTCATGGACCGCATCAAGTCGACCGCGTCGCACCCGGCCGCCAAGAACGGCCACGACAACCTCGTCGGCCACGGCATGATCAACCCGATCGCGGCGCTGACCGCCTTCATCCCGGCGGAGGAGAACATCCCGGCGGACAAGGCGATCGACGTCCCGTTCGAGATGCCGCCGCCCTACGAACGCAACTGGACCCCCATGCAGGTCGCCATGATCGGCTCCGGCGGCGGCCTGGGCCTCCTCCTGCTGACCCTCTTCGTGGTCCACACAGTCAAACGCAACCGCCGCCCCGAACCAAAACCCCGCCCCAGAAACTAACCCCCGCGAGTCACGCGCCAAAACACCGCGAGTCACGCGTTCAGACACCGCGAGTCGCGCTCTGGGACACACCGAGTTGTCGGTTTCGTGCAGGTGACGTCTGCATGAAACCGACAACTCAGTATGTGCGGGAGCGCGACTCGCGGTGTTCTGGCGCGCGACTCGCGGTGTTCTGGGGCGCGACTCGCGGTGTTCTGGGGCGCGACTCGCGGGGTTAGCGGGTTTTCAGGGAGAGTTTGCGGATTGTGTCGCGGATTTCTTCGCGGGAGAGCGGGTTCACGCTCATCCACTCGGCGTCGCCCGCGAGGCGGTAGCGGCCGCGTTCGGTGTCGAGCCAGCGCAGTTCCTCGCCGACGCGCTGCCACTGGTCCTCGGTGTCGTCGCGGCGGGCGACGCCCACCTGACCGTTGCCCAGCACCGGCTGCAGGTGCGACACCATCCGCCGCACCACGCGGTCGTCGATGCCCTGTGCCGCGATGACGTCGTCGACCTCCTGCGCGGTCAGGCGCTCGTCCCGGTCGACGAGCGCGCTGAACGCCGTCTCCAGCGCACGTCGCGGCAGGCTGAACGGCGCGGTCAGCGGTGTGTCGGCGCGCGGCACCAGCCGCACGAGGTCGTCGAGCGCCTCGTCGAGCGTCGCGGCCTTCATCCGCACCATGCCGTCGTCCGACGCGAGGTCCTGCGTCACCAGCAGCGCCTCGTCCCGGTGCACCAGCACCGCGGCGGCCAGCAGCACCTCTTCCTTGGCCAGCACCATGTCCAGCACACCGGTGCACGACCGCAGCAGGAACACGAAGTCCTCGGCCACGCCGAGCGGGCCGTTCTCGTCGGCCAGCCCTCGGGCGGTCAGCTGCTCACGAGCCGACCTGAACAGCGACCGCTGCTCGGCCTCGCTCGTGCCCGTCGACGGGATCTCCAGCGGGAACGGCGCCTCGACCTCGGCGAACACGCACAGCAGGTCCACCTCGACGGTGTGCAGCGGCGCACCAGCGTTGACGCGCAGTTCCATCGCGTCAGTAGTACCGGTTCTTGGTGGCATTGTCTGCGTCCGCCTGGAGGTACGTCCCCGCGGTGTGCTCGGCCGCCAGCACGAACTCCGTCATGTGCGCGACCGCGAGGTTCAGCTGGCCGCGCAGGCCGCGCTCGCTGCCCATGCGGTCGGTGAACTTCTCGGCCAGCTCCTGCCCGACCGGGCTGGTGCCCAGCATCGGCGCGTAGTCCGGTGTGGACAGATCCTCGACCTCGCGGGTGACCGCGTCCAGGTGCCTGCGCACCTCGGCGACCGCGTCCGCGAACGCCCGCACCTCGGCGGGGTCCACCGCCCAGCCGGCACCCGAGCCTGACGGCTGCGACTCGTCGACGTACATGCGTGAGTTCCCCTCAGAGCCCGATCACCGGCGGTGCCGCCTTGAGGTCCGACGAGAAGGGGTCCTCCTCGATCGGCACCCTCCTGCGGTGCTCACCGTCCTCCTCGTCCTCGCCGCGGCGCCCAGCGGCGCCGCCGCCCATGCCGAGCCCGCCGGTCTTGCTGAACCGGCCACGGCCACGGTAGTCGCGGTCACCACGGCCGCCGGCGCCGCCCATGGCACCGGGGAACCCGGCGCCACCGCGACCCGCGCCGACACCACGGCCGCCCGCGCCCCGACCACCCGCGGCACCGCCACGGCCGCCGGCGTACGGACCCATCGCGCCCGCGCCACGGGCGTTGCCCATCGGGGGCATCGCGCCGAACGGACCGCCGGGACCGCCGCCCGTGCCGCCACCACCGCCGAGGCCGGGCAGCCCCGGGCTGTTCGGACCGAGCCCCGTCAGCGACTGCCAGCGCCCTTCCGGCCCACCCGCGAACGACGGGGTGGTCACCTGGCCCAGGTCCAGCGGAGGTGCGGGGGTCGGCCGCCACGGCCCGCCGACGCCTGGTGGCGGTGCGGGCACGCCCGGCCTGCCGATGCCGTCGTCCGGGTTCGGCAGCGGGCCGGTGCCCGGGTTGCCACCGTCGGACGGGAGCCCGAACTGCGGGGTGGTCTGGTCGATACCGAGCAGCGCACCCTCGTAGCGCTGCATCGTCTGCACGGCCTTGCGCTTCATCTTCTTCTTCTTCGACCCGAACCCGAAGACGCTCGCGATGCCGCCGATCGCGGCGCCGAAGGCCGCGCCGATCGGGCCAGCCACCGCGAACCCGGCCGCCGCACCACCACCGGCCGTCGCGAGCCAGTTGTTCTTCGGCATGCCGGGCATGGTGTCCTGCGCGGACCGCAGCGCACCGCTCGCGTCCTGGATCGGGCCGGACATCCGCTGCGCGGTCTCGCCGAGCTCACCGATCCAGTGCGCGTTGGTGGTGACCTTGCGCACCGCCTCGTCGGCGGCCGTGCCGGTCCAGTACCGCATCAGCTTGTCCAGCGACCGCGACAGGTCCTCGGAGGCCTTCGACACCGCCGAGCCGTGCCTGCTCCACTCACCGGCCAGCGCGTCGAGCTGTCCGGGGCTGGCCCGCTCGGCCACCATCTTGATCAGTGACTCGAGGCCGTAGCCGTTCCAGTTGACTCCGCCGTTGACCCACAGGTCGTTTTCCTCGCGCCTGCGCCTGCGTTCGTCCCGCGCGTGCTGCGCGGCCTCCTGCGCACGCCGCCGCGCGTCCGCCACCTGCTGGAGGATCTGCTCGAAGCCCACGCCCCCGCCCCTCCCACCATCGATTCCGACGGTCACGGTAGCCGATGCCACCGACGCAGAGCACGCGAACAGGTCTCAACTTTTCGCAAGCGAACGCTCAACCACGGAGTGACTGGGCGAGCCCGCGTACCGCCACCGCGAGATCGTTGCCGTGCATCGGGTTCACCGACAGCCAACCACCTTCGGTGCCGTCGCCCAAGCCCTCGACCAACTGGAACCTCCCCCGCTCGGTGTCCAGCCAGCGCAGCTCGGCACCGACGCGCTGCCACTGCTTCGCGTAACCCGCCCGGGTCGCGAGGCCCATCTGCCCGTTGCCGAGCACGGGTTGCAGGTGGGTCACGAGCCTGCGCGCGAGCCGGTCGTCGATGCCGTTCGCGGCGAGCAGCTCGTCCCACTCGTCCCGGCCCAACGGGTCGTCCCGGCGGTTCAGGAGCATCCGGTAGACGCGGTCGAGCGCGGCCTTCGGCAGCGAGAACGGGGCGGTCAGCGCGGCCCCGTGGTCGGGGACGAGGCGAAGCAGCTCGTCGACGGCGTCGTCGAGCGGCAGCTCGGCCATGCACAGCCGGCCGGCACCGGTCAGCTCCTGGGTGGTGAGCACGGCCAGGTCCTGCCTGGCGAGCAGAACCGCGCCCAGCGTCTCACCGCCCGCCGACATGACGAGGTCGAGCGTCATCGCGGCGTCCTGCAGCAGGTACGCGAACGCCTCCGCGACGCCGAGCGGGCCACGTTCGTCGGCGAGGCCACGGGCGGCCAGGTTCTCCCCGGCCGCCCGCAACACGGCACGTCGTTCCTCGGTGGTGGCACCGGCGGACGGCACGCGGAGGGGGAACGGT
The DNA here is from genome assembly GCF_044466355.1 of Actinophytocola sp. NPDC049390. NCBI lineage: Bacteria > Bacillati > Actinomycetota > Actinomycetes > Pseudonocardiales > Pseudonocardiaceae > Actinophytocola > Actinophytocola sp. NPDC049390. The sequence continues at coordinate 207,240 of NZ_JBITMQ010000014.1, read as the reverse complement.
GGCGCGGAACCCGCCGCCGCGCACAGGAGATCCACCTCCGCGGCGCCCACGGTCACCGCCGACCTGGCGCTGATGATCATCAGGCAGGTGCGCCGTGGTCGTCGTGCTGCTCGCCGGGCTCGTCACCCGGCTGCTCCGTGTGCCGGTCCTCGGCGCCGTCCCGGGGCGGTTCACCGGGCTGGTCCTCAGGCGCGTCCTGGGACTGGTCCACCGGGCCGTCCTCCGGCCGCTCACCGGGCTGGTCCGCGGTCCGATCCCCGGGCTCGCCCTGAGACTGGTCGCCAGGCCCGTCCCCCGGACGCTCGCCGGACTGGTCCACGGGCCCGCCCTGAGCCTGGTCGCCAAGCCCGTCGCCCGGACGCTCGCCGGACTGGTCCTCAGGCCCGCCCTGAGGATGGTCGCCAGCCTGGTCGTCGGGCCCGTCCTGGGACTGGTCCCCGGCCTGGTCCTCTGGCTGCTCGCCGGACTGGTCCTCGGCCTGCTCGCCAGGCGAGTCCCCGGGTCCGTGATCCTCGACGCCGTCCTCGGGCTGGTCCTCTGGCCGCTCGCCGGACTGGTCCTCGGGCCTGTCTCCCGGCTGGTCCTCGGCCTGGTCGTCGGGCCCGTCCTGGGACTGGTCCCCGACCTGGTCCTCGGGCCGCTCGCCGGACTGGTCCTCGGCCTGCTCGCCAGGCGTGTCCCCGGGTCCGTGATCCTCGACGCCGTCCTCGGGCTGGTCCTCGGGCTTCTCCTCGGCCTGGTCCTCGTCCTGGGCCGGGTCGTCGCCGTGGTGGTCGTGGTGGTGCCCGTGACCGTGGTCGACCGGCTCGTCGTCCCACCACTCGACCTCGTACTTGAACTTGTCCAGCTCCTCGACGGCGTTCTCCTCGGCCTGCTCGTAGGCCTTCGACGCCTCCTCGGCCGTGCTGACGAACCGCTCCATGCGCTTCATCGCCTCGGTGAGCATGGCGCGCAGGCCGTCCTCGGCGTTGAGCCGGTCGTCGAACTTCTTCGCGAGCTGCTGGCCGACGGGGCTGGTGCCCAGCTGCGGGCTCAGCTCCGGGCCCTGCATGCGGTCGACCTTCATCCGCACCGCGTCGAGGTACGCCCTCGCCCGCACGACCGCGTCACCGAACGCCCGCAGCCGGTACGAGTCGACCTCCCAGCCACCCGTGGACGTCTGCGCTGGCTCGGCCATGGTGGTCGCGGGCGCGTCCGGCATCGCGGGTGGCGGCGGTGGCGGCGGCGGTGGCGTCGTGGTCGCCTCCGGCAGGGCGGGCGGTGGCGGTGGTGTGGCGGGCGCCTCCGGCATCGGTGGCGGCGGCTGCGGTGTGGACTGGTCGCCGGTCACCCTGGCGATCCACGCCGAGCCCTGGTCCCCCTCCGCGATCGGCTGCGGCACGTCGCTGCCCTGTTCCCCCTGGAGCACCGCGAGCAGGTTCTCTGTGGACATCCCTTAACCCCTTGTTCCCTATAGGCCGATGACCGGTGGTGACGCCTTCTGACCCGTGTCGAACGGGTCGTCCGCGTCGAAGGGAACTCGTCTGCGGTGCGCCTGTCCCGCCCCCTGCGCACCCATGCCCGCGCCGGCCATCGGGGCCATGGGCCCCATCATCCCGCCGGTCGTCGGGCCGCCGCCGGACGTCGGCACCGCCCCCGCGGCTCCGGTCGGCAGGCCGCCGCGGGCAGCTCCTCCCAGGTTGCCCGCGGTGTCGCCGATCGTGCCGCGGCTCGTCATCGGGCCGGGCAGCACGCCGCCGAGCCCGCCACCGGTACCGGCACCGCCGATCCCGCCGGACAGCCCGCCGACACCGCCGACGCCGCCACCTCCGCCGCCACCGTCGTAGGCGCCGACGCCGGACATGGACGACGAGCTGGCGTCGGTCATGCCGGTCAGCAGCTGCCAGCGCAGGTCGACGCCCGCCGCGACGTTCACGCTGCTGATCCACACGTCGCCGCCCGGCGTCACCCCGACGTCGCCGACACGCGGCCGCAGCTGGGTGCCCCGGCCCTCGAAGTGCGGCGTGGCCTGGTCGATGCCGACCGCGGCCTGCTCGAACCGCTGCATGGTCTCGATCGCGACCCGCTTCAGCCGCTCCTGCTCGGCCCGCGCCTGGAACGCGCTCTCCGAACCGGCGGCGGTGGCCCCGACGGCCGACGCGAGCGGGCTGCCCTCGGTCACGAGCCGCGCCCGTTCCGCGCCCTCGGGGGCCGACCCGGGCACCGCGGCGGGCGGTGTCTCCGGCAGCTTCGGCATGGCCTCCTGCGCGGACTTCAGCGCACCGGCGGCCTCCTCGATGGGGGCACCCATCTCCTTGGCGGTCATGCCGAGGTCGCCGACCCACTGCGCGTTGAGCGCGACCGTGTAGCGGGCCTTGTCGGCGGTCTCGCCGGACCAGAAGTCCATCAGGTCGTCGAGGGCTTCCGCGAGGTAGTCGGCGGCGTCGGCGACCCCGTCACCGGTCGTGCGCCAGTCGTCGGCGAGTCTCTCCAGCTGCGGCACGCTCGCCTTGTCGACGACCATGTTGACCAGCTCTTCCAGTGTGAACGCGGCCCAGTTCACACCGCCACTGACGTAGTAGTCAGACCCCTGTTCTGTCATGGAGTTCCCCGTCCCTCTTCCCCGACATCCGTTCCTGACTGTAATGGGTCGTGTGCGGCGACGGCACTAGTCTGATCAGACGCCCGCCGTACGCTCGTTGGTGTGCCGAAGCTCCTGACAGTGTCCGACGAGATTGTCGAGTCGCTGTGGACGGAACGGGTAGCGGAACGTTTCGGTTCTGTCGACCTGGTGCTCGCGGCCGGGGATCTTCCCTTCGACTATCTCGATTTCCTCGCGTCCGCACTCGACCGCCCACTGGTGTTCGTGCCCGGCAACCACGACGCCGACCTGTCCGCGTATTCGCGGCGGCGTGGCATGTGGTTCGCCTCCGGTTTTCCGGCCCGCTACCCGGGTCCGCGCGGGGCGGTGAACGCCGACGGCCGCGTGGTGGAGGTGGCCGGGCTGCGGATCGCCGGGCTGGGTGGGTCGATCCGCTACAACGAGGGGCCGAACCAGTGGACGGAACGGCAGCAGTCACGCCGGGCGGCACGGCTGGTGCGGGCCGCACGCGGGCGCCCGGTGGACGTGCTGCTCACCCACTCGCCGCCGCTGGGTGTCGGGGACCGCGACGACCCGCCGCACCGCGGGTTCGCCTGTCTCCACACGGTTGTCGAACGACTGCGACCGAGCGTTCTCGTGCACGGGCACATCCACCCGTACGGACAGCCGGTTCCTGATCGGTCCATGGGCGAAACGCGGGTGCTGAACACGGTCGGATACCGCATCCTGGACGTGCCATGAACCGAGACACGGGCTTTCCAGTAGCCGACGCCGAGAACGACTTCCTGCGTGCGCGCCGCAGGCAGGTCCTTTCGCGACTGGCCGCGTGGCTGCGCAGGCAGCCGGACGACGTGAACATCATGCTGCCGTTCGACGAGGTCGTCGCGGCGCTGAGCCGGACCGGGGAGCGACGCCTCGGCCTGCAAGTGATCACTTTGGACTCGATCGTCGGCAGCGTCGACCGGTCACGGGAGTTCGACCGGCGGTTCCGGCCGACGTCCGGGCAGGTGCGGGAGCGCTGGCAGCGGCTCGCACTCGCGGCGCGGCGCGGCGAGTCGATCCCGCCGATCGAGGTGTACCGGGTGGGCGACATGCACTTCGTCGTCGACGGGCACCACCGGGTGTCGGTGGCGCACGCGCTGGGGCTGAAGACGATCGACGCCTACGTCACCGAGGTGATGACCCGGCTGTCGCCCGGCGGCATCCGGTACCGCGGCGACCTGCTGGTGAAGGACTACCGGCGGATCTTCCTCGACCGCGTGCCGCTGGTCGGCGAGGCGCGGCGGGCGGTGTCGCTGACCGACCCGTGGGACTACGCGGAGCTGGCGGAGTCGGTGGAAGCGTGGGGATTCCGGCTCATGCAGGACGAAGGGCGGTACCTGGACCGCCTCATCGTGGCGCAGCGCTGGTACGACGAGGAGTTCGTGCCCGTGGTCCGGATGCTGCGCCAGGCCGGGATGATCGAGACGCAGACCGAGGCCGAGGCGTACATGTGGGTGGCGTGCGAGCGGTACCGGCTCATCCGCACGCACCGCTGGGACGACGAGGTAATCACCGCGGTCCGGGAAAGCAAACGTCGCTGAAGTTGTCAACTCGATGCCGGTCTTCTGTGGACAACTTCCCCCTGTGGACAACTTTTTTTGCCATTCGCTCCGCCTGCGCGATTCTCGTGGTGCGCCGCATTTCCGCGGCGCACGACACAGAGGGAGTCCACAGGAAATGAAGAAGCTCATCGTCCTGCTCGCGATCGTCGCCGGAATGTTCGCCGCCACCGCGCCCGCCGCGGCCGCACCCGCAACACAACCGTGTGAGCGCGGAGAGTTCTGCCTGTGGCCCGCCGAGAGCTACCAGGGAGACCTCCAGCGGATCGCGCTCGAGAACGCCAATCCCGGGGAATGCGTGCCGCTGCCCGCGGGATTCGACGGTCGGTCGTTCGCCAACCGGACGAAACGTCCCGTCACGGTCTACCAGGGCCGCGACTGCGCCACCGAAGCCGAGTTCGACACGTATCCCGGCGGCGGCACGTTCGTGCCGGAAGCGCCGTACGTGGTGCGGGGGGTGCAGATCTGGGAGCAATGAGTCACCCTGACGAGTGGATCAACTGAATACCTGAGGCCGATCTCAGCCCCGATGCGGGAACGTGTAGGCGCGTGCGCGCGTTGATCCACGTAGGGGGTGGGCGATGGACCGCGACCCGAGCACGACCGGGACCGGGCGGCGTTCGTTGCTGGGCGGGTTCCTCGTTCTGACCGCCATCCTCTCCGTGGTGTCCATCGTCGCGATGGTGCGGTCCCTCGCGACGATGACGTACCTGAACATCCACTTCCGCACCGAGGTGGACCCGTTCTCGCGTGCCGTCAGCTACTACGTCTTCTACGGAGACGGCCGCGAGGCGTTCGCCACCTCGGCGATCGTCCTCGCGGCCGGGACGCTGACGACGCTCGTCGGGTTGCGGTCCGCGGGCCTGCGTCTCGGCGTGCCCGCCGGGGTGTTCTTCGCGATCTGGTGCGTGAGCCTCACGCTCTGCGCGATCTTCCCGACCGACAACAGCAAGTCGGTCACCAGCGTGTCGGGTCTGATCCACCAGGTCTCGGGCGCCGCGCTGTTCGTCAGCCTGCCGCTGGCGGGGCTGTCGCTCGCGAAACGGCTGGTGGAGCGGGTGCACTGGGCGCGCGTGGGGCGTGCGGTGCGGCGGATGGCGCAGGTGGCGATGGCGTTGGCGACCGCGTACCTGGCGACGCGGCTGGCGGACGTCTTCCCAGGTCTCGCGATCCCCGGCATGCTGGACGGACGCGGTATCTCCGGTCTCGTGCAGCGGGCGCTGTTCGGATTGGAGATGCTGATACTGATGGCGCTGGCGGTCCACCTGCTGCGGGTCACGGTCAGCACGGCCCGCGAGCGCCGGGAACCCGCACGAGCCGAGGTCACCGGATGATCGCACTCGCCATCCTGTTCGCGGTCCTCGGTGCGGTCTGCAGCGCGGTGGGCGCCCACCTGCAGCACAAGGGCGTGCAGGCGGAGACGAAGGACGCTGACCTGCGGTTGCGTGGCGCGGCGGCGCTCGTGCACAACCGGACGTGGCTGGCCGGTTTCGCGGTGCTGTTCGCGTGCGCGGTGTTGCAGATCCTTGCCCTGGCGCTGGCCCCGGTCACGATCGTCGCCCCGATCGTGGTGCTGGCGCTGCCCGCGGTCGCGGTGCTGAACGCCCGCTCGTCAGGCGAACGGCTCGACAGGACGGCGACGGTCGCGATCGGCGCGAGCACGCTGGGTGTCGCGCTGTTCGTCTCGCTGGCGTCCAGCAGGGCGACGGCCGTGCACTTCCCGAGCTCGGCGGTGCTGCTGGCGTGCCAGATCGTCGCGGGCGCGGTGCTGCTGTTCGGCGTCATCGGCGCGTTGAGCCACGGCCTCGCCCGCTGCGTCGCGCTGGCAACCGGCGCGGGCGCGGCGTACGGACTGGTGTCGGTGCTGGTCAGGGACGTGACGTACACGTTCCAGCTGGAGGGCGTCCGCGGCATCCCGCCGCTGTCGGTGACCGCGCTGGTGCTGACGTTCGCGGTGGGCTCGTGGTTCATCCAGCTGGCCTACGCGAGCGGCCCACCGGACATCGTGGTCGGCTGCCAGACGGTGCTGAGCCCGCTCGTGGCCACGGCGATCGCCATCGGCCTGCTGGACGAGACCGCCAACGCGGGCGGCCTGACCGGTGTGGGCCTGGTCGCCGGTGCGGCCGTGGCCGTGGTCGGCGTCGCCCTGCTGGCCCGCCACCACCCGGAAGCGACGTCCCGCGCCACACCCCACTCCGCGGAGCGCCGCCTGTTCCGCGCCACGTCCCGCCGCTGACCCGTCGCCTCGGCCCACCGCACGACACGATGCGGGCCCGGCCCCAAAGGACCGGGCCCGCGTCGCGGGGACCGCTACTCCGCGTACGTCAGGTTCCTGCCCGACGACGGGTCGAACAGCTGGATCTTGTCCGTGTCGAACCAGACCTCCACGGACGCGCCCTCCTTCGCGGTGGACGTCGCCGACAGGCGGGTCACCAGCTGCGAACCGCTGGCCGGGACGTCCGTCGCGCCCGCGTCGGCGGCCAGCTCGTCCAGTTCGGCGGACGTGGCCGCCTCGCCCTCGACGGTGAAGTAGGCGTACTTGTCCGAGCCCATCGACTCCAGGACGTCCACCGTCGCGGTGAACGTGGAGCCGGTCGACACCGTCTGCTCGTCCAGCACGTGCGCGTCCTCGAAGTGTTCCGGGCGGATGCCCGCGATCACCTCGCGTGGCGCGTCCGCCGCCTCCGCCATGCGGCGGACGCGGTCGGACAGGGCCACCTGACCGAGCCCCGTCGACAGGCTGCCGTTCTCCAGCGTCGCGGGCATGAAGTTCATCGCCGGGCTGCCGATGAAGCCCGCCACGAACAGGTTCGCCGGGTTGTCGTAGAGGAACTGCGGGGACCCGACCTGTTGCACGACACCGCTGCGCAACACGACAACCCGGTCGCCGAGGGTCATGGCTTCGGTCTGGTCGTGGGTCACGTACACGGTCGTCGTCGCCAGCTGCTTCTGCAGCTTCGACACCGAGGTGCGCATCTGCACCCGCAGCTTGGCGTCCAGGTTGGACAGCGGCTCGTCCATCAGGAACGCCTTCGGACTGCGGACGATGGCCCGCCCCATGGCCACGCGCTGACGCTGGCCACCGGACAGGTTCGCCGGCTTGCGGTCCAGGTGCTGGGTCAGGTCGAGGATCTTCGCCGCCTCGTCCACCTTCTGCCGCACGATCTTGTCGTCGACCTTCGCCAGGCGCAGCGGGAACGCCATGTTCTCCCGCACGCTCATGTGCGGGTACAACGCGTACGACTGGAACACCATCGCGATGTCCCTGTCCTTCGGCGCCTTCTCGTTGACCCGCTGGCCGTCGATGCGCAGCTCGCCGGAGGAGATGTCCTCCAGGCCGGCGATCATGTTGAGCATCGTCGACTTACCGCAGCCGGACGGGCCCACCAGGATGATGAACTCACCGTCCGCGATCTGGATGTCCACCTCGGACACCGCGAGCGCACCGTCCGGGTACCGCTTGCTGACCTTGTCAAGGACGATCTCTGCCATATCCCTCAGCCCTTCACGGCGCCGGACGTCAGCCCCGCGACGATGCGGCGCTGGAAGAACAACACGAACACGATGATCGGGATGGTGATCACCACGGCGGCCGCGGAGATCGTCCCGGTCGGGGCCTCGAACTGCGAGGCACCGGTGAAGAACGACAACGCGGCGGGCACCGTGCGCGACGCCTCGGTGGACGTCAGCGAGATGGCGAACAGGAAGTCGTTCCAGCAGAAGATGAACACCAGGATGGCCGTCGTGAACACGCCCGGCGCGGCCAGCGGCGCGATGACCCGCCGGAACGCCTGCGCGGGCGTCGCTCCGTCCATCTTCGCCGCCTTCTCCAGCTCCCACGGGATCTCGCGGAAGAACGCCGACAGCGTGTAGATCGCGAGCGGCAGCGCGAACGTGATGTACGGCAGGATCAGGCCCGGCCACGTGTCGAACAGGCCCAGCTGCCGCTCCATCTCGAACAGCGGCGAGACGAGCGACACCTGCGGGAACATCGCGATCAAGAGCGATACCCCGACCAGCAACCGCTTCCCGGGAAAGTCCAGCCGAGCGATGGCGTACGCGGCCATCGTGCCCAGCACCACCGCGATCAACGTCGCGATGATCGCGATGCCGATCGAGTTGACCAGCGCGCGGATGAACTCGTTGGTGGTGAAGATGTCCTTGTAGTTCTGGAGCGTCCACTCCGACGGGATGAAGTTCTTGTCCGTCTGGGTCTCCGCCGTCTTGAACGACAGCGACAGCGTCCACAGCACCGGGATCAGCGCGTACGCGACGATGACGATGTCCACAATGGTCCACCGCGCCCTGCGGCCGGTGGTGGTGCCACCGATGACGGCCATCAGCGCCTCCCTCCCGGGTCACTGCCGGGCGCGGATGCGCCGAACAGCTTGACGAAGATGAACGCGATGATCGCCACCGCGATGAAGATCAGCACCGACATGGTCGACCCGATGCCGAGGTTCAACCCCTTGATCAGGTTGTTGTAGGTCTGCATCGACACCGACGACGTGTCGTTCGCGCCCTTGGTGAGCACGAAGATGTTGTCGAAGATGCGGAACGCGTCCAGCGTGCGGAACAGCAGCGCCACCAGGATCGCCGGCTTCATCACCGGCAGCATCACCTTCGTGAACCGCTGCCACGCCGTGGCGCCGTCCATCGACGCGGCCTTCAGCAGGTCGTCCGGCACCAGCGCCAGCCCCGCCATCAGCAGCAACGCCATGAACGGCGTGGTCTTCCACACCTCGGCGAGGATGATGATCGCCAGCGACGCGAACCGCTCGGTCAGCGGCGCCTCCGCGTTGAACAACGCGGTCAGGTACCCGGTGTCGGTGTTCCACGCGTAGAACCACGAGAACGCCGCCACCACGGTCACGATGCCGTACGGGATCAGGGACACCGTGCGGATGAGGCCGCGGCCGACGAGCGTGCGGTGCATCGCGAGCGCCAGCAGCATGCCGAGCACCAGCTCGATCACCACCGACACCACGGTGAGCCCGGTGGTGACCGCGAACGCGGTCCACCAGTACCCGTCGGACAGCACCGCGATGTAGTTGTCGAACCCCACGAACTGGCGCTGGTCCGGGAACCGCAGGTCGTAGCGCTGCAGCGACAGCCAGACCGAGTAGATGATCGGCCACCCGGTCACCGCGATCATCACGATCGCGGCGGGGGCACACAGCAAGAGCCCGAGTCTGCGCTCCGCTTTCTTGCCTTCACTGAGCGCCGCCTTGCCCTTCCTGGGCGGCGGCGCGGCGACAGCCGGTCCACTTTCAACTGTCCGGCTCTGAGTCGATGGCTCGTTCGCAAGCTCACTCACGGCAGAACCCCCTTGGATTCCAACGCTTTCTGCAGTTGGTCACGCAGTTCGGCCGCGGTCGCCTCCGGGTCGATGTCCTGCGGTGGCGAGAGCACCTTCGACGTGATCGTGGAAAGGTTCTGGTACACCACGGTCAACGGGCGGACCGCCGCGTCCTGCAACTCCTCGACGATCGTCTCCCACATCGGGTACGCCTTGACGAACTCGGCGTCGGAGCCGTCGTACACCGACTCGATCGTCGGCGGCACGCCGTCGTTGATCGCCGAGAACCGCTGGCTTTCCTGGCTGCGCAGGCACAACGCGGCCTCGAACGCCTCCGGCTTGTGCTGCGAGTACGCACTCACCCCGAGGTTGTAGCCACCGATCGTGACCCGGCCCGGTCCGTCGATGCCCGGGTAGCGCGCCCACTTGAAGGTCTTGGCGCGGTCCGGGTTGGCGCCCTGCATGGCGGCGTAGACGTACGGCCAGTTCAGTTCGAACGCGGCCTCGCTGTCCGGGGCCTCGAAGCCCTGCTGCACCTGCTGTTCCTGCGCGTTGGTCAGCGACGGGTCCGTGATGCCCGCGCTCGCGACCTCCTTCAGCAGCTTCAACGCGTCGACCGCGCCCTGGTCCATGACGACCTGTTTGCCGTCCTCGGACAGGATCTGCCCGCCGTAGGAGGCGACGAGCGTGTTGTAGGTGACGACGAGGCCCTCGTACTGGGCGCCGGTGAAGAGGATCTGGTACGGCTTGCCCTCGCTCTTCAGCTGCTTCGCCATGTCGATCATCTCCCGCCAGGTCTTCGGCGGGGTCGGCGTGACGGACTCGTCGTACCAGAGCAACTGGACGTTCGTGTTCTTCGTGGCCGAGTACAGCTTGCCGTTCCACTCGGCGGTCGAGAGCGGTCCTTCGAGGACGCCTGCCTCGGCGTCGGACTTGTTCTCGCCCGTCCACTCCTCGAGCCACTTCGCCTCGGCGAACTCCGGTACCCAGGTGACGTCGAGGCCGAGGATGTCGAGGTCGGTGTCACCGGCCGCCAGGCGGCGCACCATCTGTTCGCGCTGGCCGTCGGCGTCCCGCGGCAGCTTGCGGTAGACGATCTCGTACCGGCCGTTCGCCTCTTCGTTGCAGCGGTCGATGACCGACTGGAAGTTCTGCTCAGGCGCGTAGTAGACGTTGATCTGCGTGCCGCCGTCCGAGCCGCAGGCCGCGACCGTGGACGCCGTCATCAGTGCGGCCCCGCTTACGGCGAGCATCCGCCAGCGGGCGGTACTGCCCATGTGAACCCTGCCTCCCTATCCCTCCGGCACGGAGAAAGGAGGCGTGCGGCACCTCGGCGTGCCATGGGGATGCGAATGTCACGGTTCACTGAACCTAAGCCGGATGATCACGGACCGCAACCTAGGTCGGTCACGATCCGGTCAACGCGTGTAACGGCCTAGTCGGTTGCTCCGGACGGGCGCATCGCGAGCTTCGCCAGCAGGTCACGACCCTTCTCCGCGTTACGTGGCTGAGCGAGGACGTCGTAGCGGCCGGCCACCAACTGGCTCGCCGACGCGATCTCCCTGCCCGTACTGCGAGTGGTCGCGTACCCCACCGCGGCGAAGATCAAACCGAAGACGACGCCGGCGACGAGGCCGACGAGGATCGGGGCGAAGGACATGGTCTGGGAGCTGAACAGGCCGAGCAGCAGGCCGACGAACAGGCCGAACCACGCACCGGACAACGCACCGGTGCCGAGCACCTTCGGCCAGCTCAGCCTGCCGATGACGCGTTCGACCAGCATGAGGTCGACACCGACGATCGTGACCTCCTGGACCGGGAACTCGTTGCCTGCCAGGTACTCGACCGCGCGATGGGCCTCCTGGTACGTGCCGTACGACCCGATCGGCCAGCCGGACGGGGGCGTCGGCACCTTGGGGAGCGCCTGGCTGCCCCTCGCCGAGCCGGAGAACGCACCACTCACCGTTGCTCACCTCATGTTCAGCAGTTGACCCCATCCTGCCAACAAGGGGCAATCAGTGCTAACCCCGCCCAACCGGAACCGGCGTCCGGACTGCTCGGTTCAGCGCGACCGGTACTCGCGCAGCAGTCCGCGGCTGATGATCGTCTTCTGGATCTCGCTGGTGCCCTCGCCGATGAGCAGGAACGGGGCCTCCCGCATGAGGCGCTCGATCTCGTACTCCTTGGAGTAGCCGTAGCCGCCGTGGATGCGGAAGCTCTCCTGGGTCACCTCGGCGCAGTACTCCGACGCGATCAGCTTCGCCATGCCGGCCTCGACGTCGTTGCGTTCGCCGGAGTCCTTCAGGCGCGCCGCGTTCACCATCATCAGGTGCGCGGCCTCGACCTTCGTGGCCATCTCGGCGAGCTTGAACGCGATCGCCTGGTGCTGTGCGATCGGCTTGCCGAACGTGCTGCGCTGCTGGGCGTAGTCGATGGCCAGCTCGAACGCGCGGATCGCGATGCCGCACGCGCGCGCGGCCACGTTCACGCGGCCGACCTCGACACCGTCCATCATCTGCGCGAAGCCCTTGCCGGGCGCGTTGCCGAGGATCGCGTCGGCGCCGATGCGGTAGCCGTCGAACACTGCCTCCGTGGTGTCGACGCCCTTGTAGCCCATCTTGTCGATCTTGCCGGGGATCGTGAGACCGGGCGCGACCTCGCCGAAGCCCTCCGGCTTCTCCACCAGGAACGCCGTCAGGTTCTGGTGCGCCTTCTCCGCGCCCTCGTCGGTCTTGACCAGCAGCGCGATGAGGTTGGAGCTGCCGCCGTTCGTCAGCCACATCTTCGCGCCGTCGATGACGTAGTCGTCACCGTCGCGCCTGGCGCGGGTCTTGATCGCCGCGACGTCCGAGCCGAGGTCCGGTTCCGACATCGAGAACGACCCGCGCACCTCACCGGTCGCCATGCGCGGCAGCAGGCTCTGCTTCTGGGCGTCCGTGCCGTGCTGTTTCACCATGTGCGCCACGATGAAGTGCGTGTTGATCACGCCGGAGACGCTCATCCAGCCGCGGGCGATCTGCTCGACCACCAGCGCGTAGGTGAGCAGCGACTCGCCGAGCCCGCCGTACTCCTCGGGGATGGTGAGGCCGAACAGCCCCATCTCCTTCATCCCGTCGACGATGTCGGCCGGGTAGGTGTCGGCGTGCTCCAGCGCCTGCGCGTGCGGGATGATCTCCTTGTCCACGAAGTCCCGGACCGTGGCCAGGATCTCCTGCTGGATCTCGGTCAGACCGGCGGTCTGAGCAAGGCGGGCCATCGTGGGGCTCCCTCCGGACGACGTGGTTACCGGCCAGTATCTACCGGTTAACGCTCGTTCGCCGGATGCTTGTGCGGAGGGCCACTACCAGGACCGGTTCAGCTCACCCGGCGCGGAGCTCGGTGCGCGAGCCGCAGTCGCGGCAGTCGTCGGCGAGGACGTACACGTCGGCGCCGCAGCCGCGGCAGGAGCGGAAGCTGCGCTCGAACAGATCGTCGCGAGGGGGACGGCCGCCGAACAGGCGCAGCCCTCTTCGCCCCTCCTTGATGCGATGCTTACCCATGGGCGACAGCTTCACCCGCAGGGGTGGGGTAAACGCAAGGAAACGGCCGTTATCTGTGCGTTATATCACCGCAACCTTCGACGATCCGTCACGTCGCCGACCTGCAGAGTAATAGTTCTGACTTTCCGTAGTCAGATCACGACTCGGGAAACAACCGGGAGAACATCTCCGCGAACTCGCCCTCGACACGGATCGCTATACCACCGTCGTCGTCGGCGTGGGTGATTTGTTCGAACTCGCCGTCGTGCCACCAGAACACGTGCGGGGTGATCGGCCCGACCTCCTCCGCGTAGGCGTTGGCGGCGACCGCGGCCATCGTGTGGAGCGCCTCGACGACGTTCTTGTCGCGGGGCACGTGGTAGAGCAACTGGTGCCGGAACGGGATCGCGACCAGCACCCCGTTGGGCAGCGACGCCTCGCCGGTGGTGCGCAGCACGACCTCGGGCAGCACCAGCGCGGTGGACGCGAAGAACATCGACCCGACGAGGATCTCCACGCCGCGGTGCGTGACCCGGTCGTCGGCCTGTTCCTTGCGCAGGTTGGCGAGGCCCGCGGCCCGCAGCCGGGCCAGGCCGTGCCGCGCGACCTGCTCGTCGTTGAACGTGGCGACCGAGTCCGGCAGGTCGAGCGCGAGGAGTTCCAGCACCCCGGGCATGGCCTCGCGGCCGTAGGTCCACCACCGCGAGTCCGGCAGCGAGTCGGCGTCGTAGAGCCGCAGGTAGGTGTGCTTGAGCAGGTCCTCGGTGGGCACGTCGAACTGGTCCGGCCCGTCGATCGCCGACAGCAGCCTGCGCAGGTGGTCGTCGACCACGCGGCTCCACCGCCGGACCGGCACGTCCGGGTCGGACAGCCGCCGGGCGAGCGTGCCGAGCCCGAACTGGCGGCCGTCGGCGTCCTCGACGTGCCCCGCGTAGACGGTGACCTCGTAGCCGGCCCCGGCCATGCTGGTGCGGACCAGGTCACGCAGCCGCTGCGCCTCGCTGACCGTCAGCTCCGGGAGCGCCTCGTCGGGCGGTTCGTCCGGCCGCTGCCTGCCTCGGTTGAACAGACCCACCCGCGCAACCCTATGCGGTGGGCGACTTCTCCTCAGAGGTCGCCCGTTCGAGGAACCGGAGCAGCTCGACGGGGAACGGCAACACGAGCGTGGAGTTCTTCTCGGCGGCGACCTCCACGACGGTCTCCAGCAGGCGCAACTGCAGCGCCGCGGGCGTGTCGGCCATGACCTTCGCCGCGTCGGAGAGCTTCCGCGAGGCCTGGAACTCGCCGTCCGCGGAGATGACCCTGGCCCGCCGCTCCCGCTCGGCCTCCGCCTGCCGCGACATGGAGCGCTTCATCGACTCGGGCAACGCGACGTCCTTGATCTCCACGCGGTCGATGTGCACGCCCCACCCCAGCGCCGGGCTGTCGATCATCATCTCGAGGCCCTGGTTGAGGCGTTCCCGGTCGCACAGCAGGTCGTCGAGGTCGCTCTTGCCGATGATCGACCGCAGCGACGTCTGCGCGACCTGCCCGACGGCGAACCGGTAGTCCTCGACCTGCACGATCGCGGCGACGGGGTCGATCACCTTGAAGTAGACGACCGCGTCGACCCGTACGGTGACGTTGTCGCGGGTGATCCCTTCCTGCGCGGGCACCGGCATGGTCACGATCTGCATGTTGACCTTCTCCATGCGGTCCGCGACCGGCACCAGCACCGCGAGCCCCGGGAACCGCACGCCTTCGCGCACCCGCCCGAACCGGAACACGAGGCCCCGCTCGTATTGCCTGATGATCCGCAGACAGGAGGACGCTCCCAGCAGGACAACGGTGAGAACGATGAGGAACACGTAGCCGACCATGGCACCTCCCGTGCCGTCCCCCTCACCGCCGATGCTACGCCTGGCCAGGTCGGACGGCTCGGGGCTCAGCGCCGGAAGACGAGCAGGTCGTTGGTCTCGTACTGCGGGCCGTCGGCCAGGGTGGGCAGCGCCTCGTCGATCCTGGCGAAGCCCGCGGCCACGGTCTCCTCCGTCAGGAACTCGAACATCGAGACGGCACGCAGCCGCAACCTCTCGCGGTCCTCCGCGAGGCTCGCCGAGCGGCGCCACGTGACCTCGTCGCGGGCGACGAACGAGAAGTCCGTGAAGTCGTCCCGCACCTTCGCCTCGGTCCGGAACTGCGCCCGGTCGGCGTCCCGCCACTCCGGCACGACGCGGAACCACCACACGTCGGGCATCCGGTCGGCGAGGTTCGCCTGCACGAACACCGTGCCGCCCGGCCTGACGACCCGGCGCAACTCCCGGACGGCGGCCGACCGGTCACGCACGTGGTGCCACACGAAGAACAGCAACGCCGCGTCGCACGAGGCGTCCGGCAACGGGATCCGTTCGGCGGCCCCGGCCAGGTACGTCACGGCGGGATGCGCGGGCGCCTGATCGCGCATCCGGTCCGAGGGCTCGACGCCGTGGACCGGGCCGCCGAACGCGTCCGCCAGCGCCGGGGTCAGGCGGCCGGTGCCCGAGCCGACGTCGAGCCAGGTCAGCGGCCGTGTCCGTGGCAGGTGACGGGCGAACGCCGCCATCCACGTCGCCCGCGCCTCGGGCGCCATCCGCCGTCCGGTGGCGTAGACCGCGTGCAGGCGTGCGTCGTAGTCGACCATCACCGGTCAGGGTCGCGTGATCGCCGCCGCCAGCGCAAGGGTCCGTTCGGCGTTGGCCACGTGCAGGTTCTCGATCATCCGACCGTCCACAGTGGCCACTCCACGACCCTCGCGGGTGGCCTCCTCGAACGCGGCGATCACCCGGTGCGCGTGCTCGACCTCGTCCGCCGACGGCGCGAAGGCCTCGTTGCACGGCTCGACCTGGCTCGGGTGGATCAGCGTCTTGCCGTCGAACCCGAAGTCGCGGCCCTGGCGGCATTCCGCGGCGAAACCGGCCGCGTCGCGCACGTCGTTGTAGACGCCATCCAGGATCACCCGGCCGGTCGCCCGCGCCGCCAGCACGCACGTCGACAGCGGGCCCAGCAACGGCGCCCGGCCCGGCACCTGTGCCGCGGTCATCTCCTTCGCCAGGTCGTTCGTGCCCATCACGAGGACGGTCAGCCGCTCGGACGCCGCCGCGATCGACGCGCAGTTCAGCACCGCCACGGGGGTCTCGATCATCGCCCAGATCGCCGTGTGGTCCGGGGCGTGCGACAGCGCCTTCTCGATGGCGTGGACCTCGTCGACCGAGTTCACCTTGGGCACCACGACCGCCGACGGGCCCGCCTCACCGGCCGCGCGCAGGTCGTCCGCGTGCCACGGCGTGCCGGCGCCGTTCACGCGGATCGTCACCTCGCGCGAGCCGTACGAACCGACCGCCGCGCACACCCGTTCCCGCGCGTCGACCTTCGCGTCCGGGGCGACCGCGTCCTCCAGGTCGAGGATCAGCGCGTCCGCGGGCAGCGTCCTCGCCTTCTCCAGCGCGCGTTCGTTCGCGCCCGGCATGTACAGAACGGACCGGCGGGGCCTCACGCGGACGCCTCCTTGTACGCGGCGGCCAGCTCCGGATCGCGGGCGGCGAGGTCGTCGGCGAGGGCGACGATCACCTGGCACTGCTTGACGGTCGCGTCGTCCTGCATCTTCCCGTCCAGCATGACCGCGCCCGTACCGTCGCCCATCGCGGCGATGACCCGGCGTGCCCACGCCACCTCGGACGCCTCGGGCGAGAACACGCGCCGCGCGATCTCGATCTGCGCCGGGTGCAGGCTCCACGCGCCCACGCACCCCAGCAGGTAGGCGTTGCGGAACTGGTCCTCGCACGCCACCACGTCACGGATGTCGCCGAACGGCCCGTAGTACGGCAGGATCCCGGCCGCCACACAGGCGTCCACCATGCGGGCGACCGTGTAGTGCCACAGGTCCTGCTGGTAGGTGGTCCGGCCGGCGGACAGGTCGTCGCCGACCGGGTCGGTCCGCACCAGGTAGCCGGGATGGCCGCCGCCGACACGGGTCGTCTTCATCCGGCGCGACGCGGCCAGGTCGGCGGGGCCGAGGGAGATGCCCTGCATGCGCGGGCTGGCGAGCGCGATCTCCTCGACGTTCGCCACGCCGCTGGCGGTCTCCAGGATCGCGTGCACCAGCAACGGCTTCGTCAGCCCGGCCCTGGCCTCCAGCTGGGCGAGCAGCCGGTCGACGTAGTGGATGTCCGCAGACCCTTCGACCTTCGGCACCATGATCACGTCGAGCTTGTCGCCGACCTCCGTGACCAGCGTGAGCAGGTCGTCGAGCACCCACGGCGAGTCGAGGCTGTTGATCCGCGTCCACAGCTGGGTGTCACCGAAGTCCACCTCGCGTGCGATGCGCACGAGGCCGTTCCGCGCGGACTCCTTGCGGTCCGCCTGGATCGCGTCCTCGAGGTTGCCGAGCAGCACGTCGGCCTTGCCGACCATGCCGGGGACCTTGGCCGCCATCTTCTCGTTGCCCGGGTCGAAGAAGTGGATCATCCGGGACGGGCGGAAGGGGATCTGCCGCAGCGGCTCCGGCGCGCCGACTGCGAGCGGGCGGAAGAAGTCCTTCGGTGACCTCATCGAGCCTCCAAACTGAAGCTACCTGCCGGTAACCCTAGGCCGTGCGAAACCGGCTCGCCGTACACGTGTCAGCTACGCCACGCTGTCGGCATGACCTTGACCGTGCCAGAGACCTTCGCGGCGGGCTTCGACGCCGAGGGCGCCGAATGGCTGGCGCGGCTGCCCGCGCTCGCCGAGTCGTGCCTCGCCCGCTGGGCGTTGACCGTCGACGGCCCGCTCATGCACGGCGTGTGCGCGCTCGTCGTGCCCGTCCGCCGCCCGTCCGGCGAGCCCGCGGTGCTCAAGGTGACCTGGCCGCACGACGAGGCCAGGCACGAGGCACTCGCGCTCTCCCTGTGGGACGGTGACGGCGCGGTCCGCCTGCTCGCGCACGACGACGACGCGTGGGCGCTGCTCCTGGAGCGCCTCGACCCCGCGGTCACGCTGCGGCATGCGCCGATCGAGGAGGCGTTGACCGTGGTCACGGGCATGATCCGCCGCCTCGACCGGCCCGCGCCGCCCGGCATGCGGCACATGCGGGACAACGCGGCGCGCTGGGTCCACGAGTTCCCGGAGGAGAACGACGGCACGGTCCCGGCCGAGCTGGTCGAGCAGGCGGTCGCGTACTGCCGGGAGCTCACCCCCGGGAACCACCTGGTCAACGAGGACCTGCACTACGACAACGTGCTGCGCGGCGAACGCGAGCCGTGGCTCGTGATCGACCCGAAGCCGATCGCGGGCGACCGCGAGTTCGGGCTCATCCCGTTGCTGTGGAACCGGTTCGACGAGGTCCAGGCCGTCGGCGGGCTGGCCGCGATCACCGACGCCACCGGGCTGGACTGGTCACTGGCCCGGCGGTGGACGTTCGTCCGGGCCATCGACAACTGGCTCTACAGTGGCCCGGACCACTGGCTGGGCACGGCCTGTGCGCGAATCGCGGCGGCGCTCGCCTGACCCCGCTACCGTGCGTCTGTGTCTGAGTGGACGGCGCCGGGGTACACGCAGCTGACCGTGCTCGGCGAGGGCGGGTTCGGCCGCGTGGTGCTGGCCCGCCACGACGCGACGAGCCGGGTCGTCGCGATCAAGTACCTGCACACGGTCGACGAGACCTCGCGCGCGCGGTTCCGGCACGAGGCGGCGATCCTGCACCGCGTGGTGAGCCCGCACGTGGCGCGGCTGTACCAGTTCGTGGAGACCGCCGAGGGCGCCGCGATCGTGATGGAGGCCGTGCCGGGCGTGCCGCTCAAGGAGATCCTCGAACAGCACGGCACGCTCACCCCGGAGGCGGCGCTCGCGATCCTGAAGGGGTCGCTGCTGGGGCTCGCGGCCGCGCACACGGCGGGCACCGTGCACCGCGACTACAAGCCGGGCAACGTGCTGGTGCAGCCCAACAACCAGAGCAAGCTCGTCGACTTCGGCATCGCGCTGCTGGCCGGCCACAGTGGACATTCGGGCGGCACGCCCGCGTACATGGCGCCCGAGCAGTGGCAGGGCGGTCCCGCGACCCCCGCGACCGACGTGTACGCGGCGACGTGCGTGTTCTTCTTGTGCGTCACGGGTTTCCGGCCGTTCCCCGACACCGACACCGAGCGGCTGCGGCACGCCCACCAGTACGTGGCACCGCCGGTCGAGCGAGTGCCGGAGCCGGTGCGGGCACTGGTCGCGCGAGGCATGGCGAAGGACGTCGCGACGCGACCGGGGAGCGCGGCCGCGTTCGTGAAGGAACTGGAGGCGGCGGCGGTCGCCGGGTACGGCAAGAACTGGGAGTCGAAGGGCTGGCAGCGGCTCGCCGGGTACGCGGGCACGTTGCTGGCGGCGTCGCCGATGGCATGGCTGGTGTCGTCCACAGGTGTGCTCAGCGGCGGCGGGTCGGTGGCCGCGGCCGGCGGGGCGGCGGGCTCGGCGGTCGCCGCGAAGGCGGCCACGGGTGCGGTGGCCGCGAAGGTCGCCGCAGCGGTCGTCGGCGCCGCGGTGGTCGTGGGCGCGACGGTGATCGTGGTCAACACGACCGGCGACGATCCCCCGGCCGCCGAGCCGTTCGCGGTGAGCGTCCGGACCGAGCAGGCGAGCTACCCGGTCAACCTGGACACGTCCACGCAGATCGTGCAGGTGTCCGGGACGCCGAACGCGGACGCCGTGAACGCGGCGCTGCGTGCCCCGGCCGACGCGCAGATCCGCGAGGTGCGCGACAACATCGAGGGGCTGCGCTCGACCCTGCGGGACGCGGGGGACGAGCGGTGGGACGCGCAGGTGGACGTCGACGTCGAGGCGACCGTGCTGATGCAGGGCACCGACTACGTGTCCGTGCGCTACGCCAACCTGCCGGACACCGGCCTGATGACGACCAGCTCGGCCACGTGGCAGGACTACGACACCGTGACGGTGGACGTGCGCACCGGCAAGGCGGTGACCACGGACGAGATCTTCCGGCCGGACGCGGCGGGCCATCTCGCCGACCTGTTGCTGGCACAGGAGTCGCTCCCGCAGTGCCCGGACATCGCGACCGGCGACGCCCGGATAGACCTGACCGAGGAGAACCTCGGCCGCGAGGTGCAGGTCGCGTTCACCCGCGACCACGCGTCGTTCACCGTGTTCCTCCCGCGGCTCGGCCGCGCCAACGCATGCGGTGTCCCGACCGTCGACATGCCCTACGACGAGCTGACCGAGGTGCTCGACCCGGCGTTCGTCGACAAGCTCACCGCCGGGTAGACCGGATAGCCTTGCGCGCGTGGGTGCCGTGAGCAGGGTCTTCGTCGCACAGCTCGTCGGACTGCCGGTGTACGGGCCGGACGGCGAGTCCATCGGCAAGATCCGGGACGTGGTGGCGGTGCTGCGCACCGACCGCGAACCACCCCGCGTCCTCGGCGCGGTCGTGGAGCTGGCGACCCGCCGCCGGATCTTCGTGCCGATGCTGCGCGTGACCTCGATCGACGCGAACGCGGTGACGCTCGCCACGGGGTCGGTGAACCTGCGCCGCTTCCACCAACGCCCCAACGAGGTGCTGGTGGTGGGCCAGCTGCTGGACGCCAGGGCCTTGATCGTCGACACGGAACGGCCCGCGGTGCTGGTGGACGCCGCGATGGAACCGAGCAGGACCCGCGACTGGGTGCTCTCCCGCGTCGCGATCCGCGAACGCACGGGCAGGCTGTCCCGGCGGGGGCCCATCCAGGTGCTGCGGTGGGAGGAGATCGACGCGCCGGGCGTCACGGACCTCGCGTCGGCACCGCAGGGCGCGGTGCACCTGCTGACCGTGTTCGAGGGCATGCGCGCCGCGGACGTGGCGGCGGCGCTGCGTGAGCTGCCCGCGAAACGCAGGTACGAGGTGGCGGACAGCCTCGACGACGAGCGGCTGGCGGATGTGTTCGAGGAGCTGCCGGAGCAGGACCAGAAGGACCTGCTGGCGCACCTGGACGAGGAACGGGCGGCGGACATCCTGGAGGCCATGGACCCCGACGACGCCGCCGACCTGCTGGCGGAGCTGTCGGCCGTGGACCGGTCACGGCTGCTGGGCCTGATGGAACGCCAGGAGTCGGATCCCGTGCGCAGGCTGCTGGCGTACTCGTCGAACACGGCGGGCGGCCTCATGACACCGGAGCCGATCGTGCTGCTGCCGGACGCCCCGATCGCCGAGGCGCTCGCGATGGTCCGCAACCCGGACATCACCCCGGCCCTGGCCAGCATGGTGTTCGTGTGCAGGCCACCGTCGGCCACCCCGACCGGCAGGTACCTCGGGTGTGTCCACCTGCAACGGCTGCTGCGCGAACCGCCCGGTGAACTGGTGGCGAGCGCGGTGGACACGGAACTGGCGAGCCTGCCCCCGTCGGCGACGCTCAACGAGGTGACCAGGTACTTCGCCACGTACGACCTGGTGTGCGCCCCGGTCGTGGACGACACGGAACACCTGGTGGGCGCGGTGACCGTCGACGACGTGCTGGATCACCTGCTGCCCACCGGGTGGCGGGAGTCCACGAACGAGGAGCCAGCGGATGCCTGACCTGCTTTCCCGCCGACGGCTGGACCAGCCCCGCCGCCCCGGTTTCCGGGTGTCCATCGACCCGGAGGCGTTCGGCAGGCTGTCGGAACGCCTGGCCAGGTTCCTGGGGACGGGCAAGTTCCTGTTCTGGCAGACGCTGATCGTGATCGTGTGGATCGCGCTGAACCTGGCTGCGGTGTCGCTGCGCTGGGACCCGTACCCGTTCATCCTGCTCAACCTGGCGTTTTCCACGCAGGCCGCGTACGCCGCGCCGCTGATCCTGCTGGCGCAGAACCGCCAGGACAACCGGGACCGCGTGTCGCTGGAGGAGGACCGGGCGCGGGCCGCCCGCACGAAGGAGGACACGGAGTTCCTGGCCCGTGAGCTCGCGGCGCTGCGGTTGGCGGTCGGTGAGGTCGCGACCCGCGACTACCTGCGCAGTGAGCTGGAGCGGCTGCGTACCGACCTGAACGTCAAGCCCCGCAAGTCGCGTCCAACGGCGGAGACCCTGCGCGAGGACCCCCGCTGGGCGGAGACCTGACCCGGGACACCCCTGGCAATCAAGCCGCTGACCTGCGAAAACGCGGAATCCGACCGGCCCCCGGTACGTCACCTCGACCCCCACCCGATCCCGGGGGCCACCCGCCATGCCAGTCTACCGGTACCCACCGACAGAACCAGGGCGCGAGCGGTCGACTGTGGACAACCGGGTGACCTGTGGACAACTAGTCGAGCATGCGTGAGCAGAGGGCGCCGAACGTGGTCAGTTCGTCAGCGCTCAGGTGCTCCACGAAGTGCCGGACCACGCCGGCCAGATGCGTCCGCGCCGCGGCCCGGAGGGTGTCGATGCCCTTCGTGGTGAGAACCGCCACGATGCCGCGTCCGTCACCGTCGAAGCGTTCGCGGGTGACCATGCCCGCGACCTCGAGCCGGTCCACCAGCCGGGTCACACCGGACCGGGACAGCAGCACCGCGTCGGCCAGTTCGGCCATCCGCAATCTGCGGCCGGGAGCCTCCGCGAGCTGAACCAGCACGTCGTAGCCGCCGAGCGTGATCGGGTGCTCCGCCACCAGCTCCGCTTCGAGCACGCGGCTCAGCCGTGCGTGGGCACGCAGGAAGGATCGCCACGTGTCCAGCTCTTTCCCGGTGGGCATCCGGGTCACCGCGGGCTCCGG
This sequence comes from Actinophytocola sp. NPDC049390, assembly GCF_044466355.1. Taxonomy (NCBI): domain Bacteria; kingdom Bacillati; phylum Actinomycetota; class Actinomycetes; order Pseudonocardiales; family Pseudonocardiaceae; genus Actinophytocola; species Actinophytocola sp. NPDC049390. The sequence continues at coordinate 184,548 of NZ_JBITMQ010000014.1, read as the reverse complement.
CACGAAGACGATGTTACGGAACGGCCCGTAGCATGGTCGCGTGACCACTCCAGACGTCGAGGCCGTGCGCGCCGCGCTCGCCACCGTGCAGGATCCGGAAATCCACAAGCCGATCACCGACCTGGGCATGGTCAAGAACGTGTCGATCGGCGACGAGGGCACCGTGCAGGTGGGGATCTACCTGACGGTGTCCGGCTGTCCGCTGCGCAACAAGATCACCGAGGACGTGACGAACGCGGTGTCCGCCGTCGACGGCGTGCGGCACGTCACCGTCGACATGGACGTCATGTCCGACCAGCAGCGCACCGAGCTGCGGCAGAAGCTGCGCGGCAGCTCCGAGGAGCCGAAGATCCCGTTCGCCGAGCCCGGCTCGATGACCCGCGTGTACTGCGTGGCGTCCGGCAAGGGCGGCGTCGGCAAGTCGAGCCTGACGGTGAACCTCGCGGTCGCGATGGCCGAGCGCGGCCTGTCGGTCGGCATCGTCGACGCCGACATCTACGGCCACTCCGTGCCCCGCATGCTAGGCGCCGACGGCAAGCCGACCCGTGTCGAGAAGATGATCCTCCCGCCCGCGGCGAACGGTGTGAAGGTCATCTCGATCGCCATGTTCACCCCCGGCAACACCCCGGTCGTGTGGCGCGGCCCGATGCTGCACCGCGCGCTGCAGCAGTTCCTGGCCGACGTGTTCTGGGGTGACCTGGACGTGCTGCTGCTCGACCTGCCGCCGGGCACCGGCGACATCGCGATCTCAGTGGCCCAGCTGCTGCCGAACGCCGAGTTGCTCGTCGTCACCACCCCGCAGCAGGCGGCGGCCGAGGTCGCCGAGCGCGCGGGCGCGATCGCCATGCAGACGCGGCAGCGGATCGCGGGTGTGATTGAGAACATGTCGTGGCTGGAGCTGCCGGACGGTTCGCGCATGGAGCCGTTCGGCTCGGGCGGCGGGCAGACGGTGGCGACGTCGCTGACGAAGACGGTCGGCGCGGACGTCCCCCTGCTCGGCCAGGTCCCGCTGGACCCGCGCCTGCGCGAGGCGGGCGACGACGGCAAGCCGATCGTGACGTCGGTGCCGGACTCGGCGGCAGCGCAGGAACTGACGCGAATCGCGGCGAAGCTGTCGACGAGGGCACGCGGGCTCGCGGGCCGCATGCTGTCGGTGTCCCCGGCCTGACCTGCGGGTTCGGCCGCCGGCCCCCGTTTTCCAGCCTACGGCACACCACCGACGTCCCGGCCTTCGCGCAGCCCGCGAGGGCCGGGTTGTCCACAGCTCACCCGGTTGTCCACAACGGCGCCCGCGGCGCCCGTTCCTGTCGGTCCCGCCGACTACGCTGGATATCGGGGGGCCGACGGCCGCGCCGCGCACGGCCGATGTCCGGCACGGCCCCGAAGATCAGTCCCGTGGCCTCCGGCCCCCGGTCGCCACGCTACGGGATACCGCCGACACTTTTCGTGGTCGTGAACCCCGCCTGTGGACAACGCTGACCTGTCCACAGCCACGCCCCGCGGGCACCGTCGTTGTCGGTGTCCGCCGCTAGGCTGGATATCGGGGGCCGGTGGCCGCCCTCAGGTCGCGTCCGGGTCGAACGACGGCTTGTCCGTCGGCGGCTTCGGGTCCTCGCGGGTCGGCGCGGGAGCGGCGGGCGACGGGGTGTGGCCGTTGGGCTTAGTGCCGCCGTTCGGTGTGTCCACCTCGTCGAACAGGTGCCGCGTCACCGCGCGCTTCGGGTCGAAGTTGCGCAGCTGCTGCAGGTCCTGCAGCGGCTTGCGCAGCTCGTCGAAGTCGTCACCCATCTCGGTGCGGAGCTGTTCCCGTGCGCCGGTCGCGTACTCGCGGACCTTCCGCACGTTCCGGCCGAGCCACGCCGCCGCGGACGGCAGCCGCTCGGGACCGAGAATGAACAGGCCCGCTACGACCAAGATGAGGATCTCGGCCCAGCCGATGCTGTCGAACACTGTGGCCTACCTCCGAAGCAACGGACTCCGACGCCGCCTTCCAGCGTAGCCGGTCAATCGGACTGCAACGTCACCTGAACCGTCAGCTCCCGGCCGTCACGCGCCAGCACGACCGGCACGACGTCGCCGATCTTGTGGTGGCGGACCGCGACGATCAGCTCCGCCGCGTTCGCGATGGGCCGGTCACCGACCTTCCTGATGATGTCGTTCTGCTTGATTCCCGCCTTGTCGGCGGCGCCGCCTTCGCGGACGTTCTGGACCCGCGCACCCTCGGCCGTCTCCGCCGACACCGACGCGGCGTTGACCCCCAGGTCGGCGTGCTTGACCTTGCCGGTGCGGATGATCGACTCGGCGACCGGGCGGGCGTCGTCGATCGGGATGGCGTAGCCGAGACCGATGCTGCCGCCCTGCTCGGACGTCGAGATGATCGACGTGTTGATGCCGACGAGGGCGCCGGTCTGGTCGACCAGCGGCCCGCCCGAGTTGCCGTGGTTGATCGCGGCGTCGGTCTGGATCGCGTCGTAGACCGCCGGCACACCGTCCTCCTCGCCGACCACGACCGGCCGGTTCAGCGCGCTGACGATGCCGAGCGTCACCGTGTCCGTCTCGCCGAGCGGGGAGCCGATCGCGAGCACCGTGTCGCCGACCGCGAGGTCCGCGGACTTGCCGAGCTGGATCACGGTGCTCACGTCCGACTCGACCTTCACGACCGCGAGGTCCATTTTCGGGTCCGAGCCGACGAGCTTCGCCTCGGTGCGCTGGCCGTCGTTGAACACGACCGTGATGTCCTGGCCTTCGGACACGGCGCCGCCGAGCGTCACGACGTGCTCGTTCGTCAGGATGTAGCCGCCTGAGTCGATCACCGCGCCCGACCCGACACCGGCGCCCTGTTCGGAGCGGACCTCGATGGTCACGACCGCGGGCCGCACCCGGTTCGCGATGTCGGCGACCGAACCCCGCGGCCGTTCCTTCGCGGCGGTCACCTCGGCGAGCGTCGCGTCGCTGGTCAGCTCGTCGCCGCGGTCGGCGATGAAGTACGCGGCGACCCCGCCGCCTGCGCCGATGACCAGCGCCAGCACGGCCAGCGTGATGAGCGCGGACACCTTCACCCGGCGTCCGAACAGCACCTCGGGCAGGCTCAGCAGCCGCGCGGCCGGCTTGGGCGCGGGCTTCTCGTCGTCGGCGCCCTTCTCCGGGCCGACAGCGGGCGGACCGATGATCGCGCCTGCCGACGGGTCACGCCACGGGTCGTGCGCGGCGTCGGTGTCCCACGGGTCGACGCCGTTCCCGCCGTGCTCGTCCGACGGCGGGCGCTGCAGCAGCTCCTGGTTGCCCTCGGGCCTGCCGAACGCGGACGCCAGCGCCTCGGGGGCGGGCGGTGTGGTCTTCAGCTCCCCGAGCGTCGGCTGGTGCTGCGCGGACCGCGGGGAGAACGCACCGTCGACACCGGCGGGGCGGCCGAACACGGCGGCCGCGCCCGGGTCGACGGGCGGGTGGGTCAACGGTCGTGGCCCGAGCCGGGGACGGTCGTCAGCGCCGGGAACGGCACTGCCGTTCGACGGCTGGCCCTGCTCGGGATTCCACTGGTTGCTCATCGTCGCCAAGCCTGCCGCACGAGCGGTGAAGTCGGCGTTGCGCTAGCGACCGCTGACGTGCAGCGTCGCCGTGGCCACGTGACCGGCCTGCTGCATGGCGCCGCCGCCCACGACCGCAGGCCGTTGTTCGCCGTTGGCCGGGGTACGCGGCGGGGTGTCGCCGCTGGAGGTGCTGACGAGTGCGAGCGCGCCGAGCACCAGCCCGGACACGACGACACCGGCGCCCTGCACGGTGCGGCGGCCAGGCTTACGCCCGAGGACGGCACCGCCCTCGCCGAGCTTCGCCGAACTTCCCAACGGGGCGGTACCCCCGAGCTGCGGCACCCGGTCGGGTCGCTGCACGGCGACGAGCTGGCCGTCCTTGGTCATGGCGAGACCGTCCGGCACGGACGGCATCTCGACCTGGTCGGGGATCGCCATCAGGTTCGCGAGCAGCCCGGCGGGCGCGGAGAACGCGTTGGCGGACTGGACGGCGGACGCGGCCTGGCGCTGCGCCGCGATCTCGGCGGCACACGTCGCACACCGCGCGACGTGCGACGACGCCCGGTCGTGTGCGGTGGCGGACAGCTCACCGTCGACGAACGCCACCACGGCGTCCGGAAGCAGATGCTGTTCGGACAGACCCCAACCGCGCTCGTCGGTCACGACCTACCCTCCCGTGCCAGTTCACGACGGCGCTCGAGCGACGCACGCAGCGCCTGGCGCCCCCGGTGGATCCTGCTGCGCACAGTACCCAACTTGACCCCGAGGGTGGCGCCGATCTCCTCGTAGGAGAGGCCTTCCACGTCGCACAGCACGACCGCGGCGCGGAACTCGGGCGGCAGCTCGTCCAGCGCGGCCTGCAGGTCGGGGTCGAGATGGGTCTCGACATAGACCTGCTCGGGGCTCGGGTCGTCACCGGCGAGCCGGTCGGTGTCCTCCGGCAGCCCCTCCATGCGCAGCCGCGAGCGGCGGCGCGCCATGTCGAGGAACAGGTTCGTGGTGATGCGGTGCAGCCAGCCCTCGAAGGTGCCCGGCTTGTAGTTCGCGAGCGACCGGAACACCCGGATGAAGGTCTCCTGGGTGAGGTCCTCGGCGTCGTGGGCGTTACCGGTCAGGCGGTACGCGAGGCGGTACACACGGTCGGCGTGCTCCCGCACCACCTCGTCCCACGACGGAGGCGTCCATGCGGTCGCCTCGTCAAGGGTGACGGGCGCGGCGTCGGCGGTCTGCGTAGGCATCGGGCGGTGTGCCACCTCTTCCGGGTCGGTGAACCCTGTGCCCTTCTCAACGCCTGCCATGCTCATCGTGTTCCCCATCCCCCGGACCTCGAGTCCAACTGTCACCAAGCATGATTTCGAGCCTCGATGTGAAGCTAGTGAGAGCCGTCTGAGAAGCGCCTGAGAATCGACCGGGGCCTTATCACCCGGTTCGGGGTCGGACAACGCTAATCTCACACTTCGTGGCATCCGATACGCCGACCATCGACTCGGACGCGTTGAACGCGTACATCGAGGGTTACCTCACCGAGGACGACACGCTGGCCGCCGCCCGCAGGCGGGGTACGCAGCTCGGCTGCGCCCCGATCACGCGAGCAGGCGGCGCCGCGCTGCGGTTCCTGGCCGCGGCGACCCAGGCGAAAGCCGTGGTCGAGGTCGGCACCGGCGCCGGCATCAGTGGCCTCTACCTGCTGCGCGGCATGGCTCAGGACGGGGTGCTCACGTCCATCGACGTGGACCCCGAGCCCCAGAGCGCGGCCAAACGCGCGTTCATGGAGGCGAAGATCGCCCCCGGCCGCACGCGGCTGATCATGGGGCGCGCGCTGGACGTGCTGCCGAGACTGACGGAGGAGGCCTACGACCTGCTGTTCGTCGACGCGGCGAAGCAGGAGTACCCCGGGTACCACGAGCAGGGCGTGCGGCTGCTGCGGCCGGGCGGCGTGATCGCGTTCGCGAGCGTCCTGTGGTCGGGCAGCGTGGCCAACCCGGCCCGTCGGGACGCCGAGACCGTCGCACTGCGGGAGGTCGCGAGAGCCGTCCGCGACGACGACCGCCTGGTCCCGGTCCTGCTCCCCCTGGGCGACGGCCTGCTGGTGGCCGCGAAGACGGGATGAGCGGCGCCGCCCCCGTTCACGCGCGGGTGTGGGTGTGGCCGACGTCCGGGAGCTGACCGGGCGGTTGGAGGCACTGCCAGGTGGCGGCGTGGCCCGGGGAGGTGGCCACCTGAGAAGCCGCTGACCAGCACAAACGCGAAACTTGCCCGCTCCCCGGGACGTAACGCCGACCCCCACCCATTCCCGGGGGCCACCCGCCATGCCAGTCTACCGGTGCCCACCGACAGTCACGCCGTTGTCGATCTTGCCTGTGGATAACCGGATGAGCTGTGGACAACCTCAGTCGTCGCTGGTCGCGACGTAGCCGCCCAGCGACACGGCGGCCGCCAGGCCCACGGTCAGGATCGCGAACCCGACCGCGTTGACACCGAAGTCGCCGGACCACCAGCCCCACACGGCCGTCGTGACCAGCGCGAACGGGAACAGCCCCACGAGCCCGCCGACGATCCCCGCGACCCACCGGATGCGCCTGCCACCGTGCTTGCCCGCGTCACCGACCTGCGACATCTGCCAGACGGCCCGGTACGGATCTCTGTCCGACGGCTCCATCCGTCAAGCGTACGGCGAATCACTCCGCCCGTTCGCCCTTTCCGAGCACCACGACACCACCCGCCGACACGGTCCACCGCTGCCGGTCCACATCGAGGTCGACGCCGATCTCGGCGCCCTCGGCGACCTGCACGTTCTTGTCGAGGATCGCCTTGCGCACCACGGCGCCCTTGCCGACCCGCACGCCCGGCAGCAGCACGCTGCCCTCGACCACCGCGCCGTCCTCGATCACCACGTCCGCGCTGATCACCGAGTCCCGCACCGACGATCCCGACACGATCGAGCCCGGCCCGATCATCGACTCGACCGCGCTGCCCGAGTTGACGAACTTCGCGGGCGGCAGCGGCGGCGTCGCCGTGCGGATGGGCCAGCGGTGGTTGTACAGGTTGAACACCGGGTGCACCGACACCAGGTCCAGGTGCGACTCGTAGTACGCGTCGAGCGTCCCCACGTCCCGCCAGTAGCCGCGGTCCCGCTCCGTCGCGCCCGGCACCTCGTTGTCGTCGAAGTCGTACACGCGCGCCTCACCGCGGCCGACCAGCATCGGGATGATGTCGCCGCCCATGTCGTGCATCGACTCGGGGTTGGCGGCGTCCTCCCGCAGCGCGTCGAGCAGCGTCTCCGTGCGGAACACGTAGTTGCCCATCGACGCGAACGTCACGTCCGGGTCGTCCGGCACCGACGGCGGTAACGACGGCTTCTCCAGGAAGCGGGTGATCTTGCCGGACGCATCCGAGTCGATGCAGCCGAACGCCGTCGCCTCGCTGCGCGGCACCCGGATCCCGGCGACGGTCACGCCGGCGCCCGCGTCCACGTGCTCGGCGACCATCTGCGACGGGTCCATCCGGTACACGTGGTCGGCGCCGAAGACGACGATGTGGTCCGGTTTCTCGTCGTAGACCAGGTTCAGCGACTGGTAGATCGCGTCCGCGCTGCCGGTGTACCAGCGCGGCCCGAGCCGCTGCTGCGCCGGCACGGGGGTGATGTACTGCCCGAGCACGCTCGAGAGGCGCCAGGTGGTGGAGATGTGCCGGTCCAACGAGTGCGACTTGTACTGCGTGAGCACACATAACCGGTGGTAGCCCGCGTTCACGAGGTTCGACAGCACGAAGTCGATCAGCCGGTAGTTGCCCCCGAACGGCACCGCGGGTTTCGCCCGGTCAGCGGTCAGCGGCCACAGCCGCTTCCCTTCGCCCCCGGCGAGCACGATCGCGAGCACGTGTGGCTGCTGGCCCTTCACGTGGCTGACCCTAACCGCGTTCGCACTGGTACGGCTACCTTGAGCCATGTGCGTATCGGGCTGTTGACTCGGGAATGGCCGCCGGAGGTCTACGGCGGGGCAGGCGTTCACGTCGAGTTCCTCGTACCGAGGTTGCGTGAGCTGATCGACGTCGACGTGCACTGCTTCGGCGGTCCGCGTTCGGGTGAGGGCGTCCACTCGCACAACCCGGCGCCGGGACTCGAGCGGGCGAACCAGGCGCTGCGGACGTTGTCGGCGGACCTGTCGATCACCGCGGCGGTGGACGGCGTGGACCTCGTGCACTCGCACACGTGGTACGCCAACCACGCCGGGCACCTCGCGAAGATCCTCTACGACGTGCCGCACGTCGTCACCGCGCACTCGCTGGAGCCGCGCAGGCCGTGGAAGGCCGAGCAGCTCGGCGGCGGGTACCGGCTGTCGTCGTGGGTGGAGAAGACGGCGTACGAGTCGGCGGACGCGATCATCGCGGTGAGCGAGGGCATGCGCGCCGACGTGCTCGACTGCTACCCGTCACTCGCCCCGGAGAAGGTGCGGGTCGTGCGCAACGGCATCGACTCGTCGGCCTACCACCCGGTCACGGAGTCGGACGCGCTGCGCCACTACGGCGTGGACCCGGACCGTCCGATCGTGGTGTTCGTCGGCAGGATCACGCGGCAGAAGGGCGTCGGCCACCTGATCGCGGCCGCGCACCGGATCGACCCCGGTGCGCAGCTGGTGCTGTGCGCGGGCGCGCCGGACACGCCGGAGATCGCCGAGGAGACCACCCGAGCGGTGGCGGAGCTGGCGGCGGCACGGCCGGGCTTGTACTGGATCCAGAAGATGCTGCAGCCCGCGGAGGTGCGGCAGTTCCTCTCCCACGCGACGGTGTTCGTGTGCCCGTCGGTGTACGAGCCGCTGGGCATCGTGAACCTGGAGGCGATGGCGTGCGGCACCGCGGTCGTCGCGTCGGACGTCGGCGGCATCCCGGAGGTCGTGGACGACGGCACGACCGGGCTGCTGGTGCACTACGACGAGGCGGACACCTCGGCGTTCCGGGTGGGTCTCGCGGACGCGGTGAACAGCCTGCTGGCCGACCCGGACCGGGCGAAGCTGATGGGCGACGCGGGCCGGGAACGAGCGGTCACCGAGTTCTCGTGGGCGTCGGTGGCCGAGCAGACGGTGGCGGTGTACCGGTCGGTGACGGGCTGACCGGTGCGTGCGCGACTCGGGTCCGGCGAGGTGACGTTGCGGCGCTGGCGGGAACAGGACGCACCGGCGCTGCACCAGGTCGTGCAGGAGTCGATCGAGCACCTGCGGCCGTGGATGGCGTGGGTGTCGGACGGCTACCCACCCGAGGCGGCGACGGCGTTCATCGCGAGCACGGCGGACGACTGGGTGAAGGGCACGGCGTTCAACTACGCGATCGTCGTGTCCGGCCGCCTCGCGGGCGCGGCGAGCCTGATGGCGCGCGTGGGCCCGGGCGGGCTGGAGCTGGGCTACTGGCTGCACCCGGACCAGGTGGGCCGCGGCGTGGCGACGCGGGCGGCGTCGTTGCTGGTGGCTGAGGCGTTCCGCGCGGGTGCGCAGCGGGTGGAGATCGTCACCGACGTGGCGAACACGAGGAGCGCGGCGATCCCGAAACGGCTCGGGTTCACGGTCGTGGACCGGCGGCCACCGCAGGAGCCGGTCACGTCCGGCGAGGACGGGCTGGACGTGGTGTGGCGCCTGACCCCTGACCGGGGTTGATCCGGGGAAGCTCAGGGATCTTCCTGAGAGCGCGTTCAGCCCTGGGGCAATAGCTTCGACGCATGGCACCTCCGCGCATCAGACTGGCCCGCTTCACGGTCGCGTCCGCGATCGCCACGGGGATCAGCCAGGTCGTGCTGCTGGCGGTGTACGGGCTGACCACCGTGGACGCGACGACGGCGAGCACGATCGCGTTCCTGGCGGGTTCCGTGCCGCACTTCCTGATGGTCCGGTACTGGGCGTGGCCGCCGGGCAAGCTGCGCTCCCAGCTGACGACGTACCTGACGGTGACGTTGATCGGCGGCGTGGCGTCGATCGCGCTGACGACGGCCACGGAGAAGCTGGTGCTGCCCCTGCTGCCGAGCGGTTGGCAGCCGGTGGCGCTGACGCTGGCCTACCTCGCGGCGAGCGGCCCGGTCTTCCTGGCGAAGTTCGCCATCTTCGACCGCGTGTTCGCGGCACGCACCCGCCGCTACCAGCCGCTGGCCCCGGCAACAGCGGCAAGCTGAAGCCGCGCGCGACAACACCCCCGCTGACCAGCGAAAACCCCTCGCGCGCGCCCGGTGCCCAACCCCCACCCAATCCCGGGGGCCACCCGCCATGCCAGTCTACCGGTACCCACCGACAGACAGCCCGATGTCGATCTTGCCTGTGGACAACCGAGCGCGCTGTGGACAACCTCAGGCGTGGGCCGCGGCCAGCTCCACCAGTGTGCGGGCCGCGAAGCCGGTCGCACCCGCGCTGACCTCGTCGTAGTTGCGGTCTGCCCGAGCCGGGCCCGCGATGTCAAGGTGCGCCCACGGCAACCCGCCCGTGAACTCGCGCAGGAACATCGCCGCCGCGATGCCGCCCGGACCCGGCGGACACTGGCGCACGTCCGCGATCTCGCTGCGCACCGCCTCGGCGAACTCGTCCGCCACGGAGCCGACGTCGGAACCCAGCGGCATCCGCCACCAGCGTTCGCCCGCCGCCGCGCCCGCGGCCAGCACCTGCGCGGCCACCTCGTCCGTCGACGCGAACACGCCGCCGGTCCGCAGGCCGAGCGAGATCTTCATGGCACCGGTCAGCGTCGCCACGTCCACGATCAGGTCGGGCTTGCACCGCTCCACCGCGTAGGCGATCGCGTCCGCCATCACCATGCGCCCCTCGGCGTCGGTGTTCGTCACCTCGGTCGTGCGTCCGCCGTAGTGCCGCACGACGTCACCCGGCCGGTACGCCGACCCCGACACGTGGTTCTCCGCGCACGACACCAGACCGGTCACCCGTACGTCGATGCCCAACCGCGCGATCGCCTCCACCGCCGCGATCACCGCCGCGCCCCCGGCCATGTCGGTCCGCATCAGGTGCATGCCGTCGGCGGGCTTGACCGAGACACCGCCGGTGTCGAACGTGATGCCCTTGCCGACGAACACCACGTGCGGCGCCTTCGCCGACGGCCGCCACGTCAACTCGGCGAACCGCGGCGGGCGGGCCGAACCCCCGCCGACCGCCAGCAACCCGCCGAAGCCCTGCTCCGCGAGCCACTTCTCGTCGCGCACGACGACGTCGGCGACCTTGCCCGCCGTCCGCGTCGCCATCCGCGCGAGCCACGCAGGGTCCTTCACGTTCGACGGCGTGTTCGCGAGATCCCGCGCCAGCGCGGTCGCCTGCGCGAGCACCGCCGCGCGCCGCACCGGCTCGTCCAGCGCCGCGTCGGGTGTCACGAGCCGGATCGTCCGCACCACGGGTGGTGCGGCCTCCGCGGTCACCGCGTACCGGTACCCGCCCAGCCGCAGTCCGCACACCAGCTCGCCGACCTCGTCCGGACCGACGGACGACGGCAGCTCCAGCTGCACCGTCCGCTCCGGGGACCGGCCCGCGTCGGCGTCCTGCGCGATCCGCGCGTTGAGCGCCTTGGTCAGCGCGGCGCCCGCGGTGCGCCACTGCGCCGGGCTGCCGTCCCCGACGCCCGCGACCCACCGCACCGACGAACCGGCCGGGCCGGGCTGGACCTCACCGGCCTTGCCGGTCAGCGCGACAGCGTTCGCCCACTCGTCGGTCAGCTCCTCCCCGCGAGCCGACAACGACGTGGGGGCCCCGTCACCCGATCGGCACACCACGGCGAGCGGGGTCGTCCGCCTCGCCGTGGTGGTCACCTCTACCTCGGGGAGTGCCGTCGGTAACGCGGGTACCGATGTGTGCAACGGACCTCCATACTCGACGGATCACCGACCCAGAGACTCCACTCCGGACCGTCAGCCAGCCGCGGCCTTCAACGCGTCACCCAGGGCACTTGCCTCCTCAGCCGACATCTCGACGACGAGGCGCCCACCGCCCTCGAGTGGGACGCGCATCACGATGCCCCGACCCTCCTTGGTCACCTCGAGGGGACCGTCCCCGGTCCGGGGCTTCATGGCCGCCATAGCGTGCTCCCTCCGTCATAGCCTGCCACCCTGGCCGGACTCACCCGGCCAAAGACCCTGACATTCTCCCCTATGCCATCTCGCCGGTGAAATCGGAACCGATCACCTGCGTGTCGGTGACCGGCCAAGACAGGTTCGGACCACACTGGCGCCGGGCCGCCCCGCACTGACAGACTCGAAAATCGTGCGAGCCCGGTCCGCGCTGTTCGACGTCTACGGCAGCTACCTCAGAGCCAGAGGTGGCTCTGCCGCGATCGCGGCGTTGGTGCGCCTGCTCGAACCGCTGGGTTTCGAGGCGCCCGCCATCCGCACCGCCGTGTCCAGAATGGTGCGGCAGGACTGGTTGCGGCCCGTCCGCCTCACCGACGGCCCTGGCTACGCCCTCACCAAACGTGCCGAGCGCAGGCTCGACGAGGCAGCCGCGCGCATCTACCGCACCCATCCCTCCACATGGGACGGCCGCTGGCACGTGCTGGTGCTGGAGGAACTGCCGACACGCGGCGCCCGCGACCGCATCGACTCCTCTCTGCGACTGATCGGCTACGGACCGCTGGGGCCGACGACGTGGGTCGCGCCGCGGCCGTCACCGGAGCTGACGGACATCCTGTCGGCCGAGCACATCGCGGGACGGCTCTTTTACGGCGAGCACGACGGCGACGACGGCGACCTCGCCGCCCGCGCATGGGACCTGGAGACACTGGGCGCGGACTACGCGGATTTCGTGACCGAGTGGCTACCTGTCGTGTCCGCGGTGGATGGTTCACAGCCCGCGGAGGCGTTCGCGGCGTCGCAGCGGCTGCTGCACGCGTGGCGCAAGTTCCTGTTCCGCGACCCCGGCCTGCCGGAGAAGGTGCTGCCGAGGAACTGGGCCGGCACGGCGGCCGCGGAGTTCTTCGACGAGCACACCGCGCGGCTCGCGCCGGCGGCGGAGAGTTTCCTGTCGGAATGCCTCAGCAGAGGCGGACGTGCCAGGTCGAGTGCATGAGGAGGATGTCTTGACGTCACTGCTGGTCGACGACCGCGAGGGAGTTCGCACGCTCACCCTCAACCGTCCGGAGGCGTACAACTCGCTGACGGTGGAGTTGAAGGACGCGCTGCGCGACGGCCTCGCCGACGCGGCGGCGGACCCGGCGGTGCGGGCGGTGGTGCTGACCGGTGCTGGCAAGGCGTTCTGCGCGGGACAGGACCTGAAGGAGCACGTGGCGGCGCTGCGGTCCGACGACCCGGCCCCGTTCCGCACGGTCGAGGAGCACTACAACCCGATCGTCCGCAGCCTGACGACGATGGGCAAGCCGGTCATCGCGGCGGTGAACGGCATGGCGGCCGGCGCGGGCGCGTCTTTCGCGTACGCGTGTGACCTGCGGATAGCGGCGCCGGGCGCCAAGTTCCTGATGGCCTTCGCGACGATCGGCCTGACCGCGGACTCGGGTGCGTCATGGACGCTGCCGCGCCTGATCGGATACGGCCGCGCCATGGAACTGATGCTGCTGGCGAAACCGGTGACGGCGGAGCGCGCGCTGGAGATCGGCATGGTGACCGAGGTGGCGGAGGACCCGCTGGCCACCGCGCAGGAACTGGCGTCCCGCATGGCGGCGGGCCCGACCACGGGCTACGGGAAGATCAAGGAAGCCCTGCTGGCGGCGGCGGGCGCGGACCTGGAAGCCGCGCTGGCGACGGAGAAGGCGGGCCAGTCGCTACTGGGCGGAACAGCGGACCACCGCGAAGCCGTGGACGCGTTCGTCACCAAACGAACCCCGACCTTCACGGGCACCTGACTCGCGCGCGCACGTTGCCCAGCCCCCACCCGATCCCGGGGGCGTCCCGCCGTGCCAGTCTACCAGTGGTGGGTGACAGTCCGGGGGTTGTCGATCTTGCCTGTGGACAACTGACCGGGCTGTGGACAACTCAGCCCGCGGAGTTCTCCGACTCCGCTGCTGCCAGGGCCGACTCGATGCGCTCCCGCGCGCCCGCCAGGTGGCGGTCGCAGAGTTTCGCCAGGGCTTCACCGCGTTCCCACAGCGCCAGCGACTCCTCGAGGGACAGGCCGCCCGCCTCCAGCTTGGCCACCACCTCCGCCAGCTCGTCGCGGGCGGCCTCGTAGTCGAGGGTCGGGTCGTCGCTCACTGGGCGTGGGTCTCCAATCGGCTGTGGGCGTTCACCAGCGCGGCAGCCACCGCCTGGTCGTATCCGACGAACGCCTCCGCGAAGTCGGCGCCGTCGCGTTCGGCGACCGCCTCCTCGATGCGTTCCAGGGCGGCGCCGACGCGGTGGCGGTGCTGCGAGCCGCGGCCCAGCCACCAGCGCATGCCCGCGTAGTCGGACGTCGCCTCGGACAACGCCCGCAACCGTACCGGCAGTGTGCGGCAGCCAGGCGTGTCACAGCCGGCGAGCAGCGCCGCCCAGCACTCGGCGGCCGCCGCGTCGGCCTCCTTCGCCCGCCTCGACACGACGTCGGCGGGCGCACGCAGGGCGGGTTCGGTCGCCATGGCTCGGGCGACCGCGTTGGTGGTCTCGATGGTCAACGGCAGGAACGTGGGTTCACGATCCAGTCTCGGCACCGCTACCTCCGCTCGCGTCACCCCAGTCGGACGCGATCGCGTGCACCGCGCCATCGGCAACGCGGACCCGGAGCCTGGTCCCGTCCGGCGCCTCTGCCGTCGAGCGGAGCACTCGCGGGCTTCCTTCCTCGTCCACCCACTGCACGACCGCGTACCCGCGGGCAAGCGTGGCGGCTGGTCCCAGCGTCGTCAAGCGTGCTCTGGTGTGGTCCAGGGACGCCCGTTCGGACGACACGAGCGCGGTCATCGCACGGCGCGACCGCTCCACGAGCATGCTGACCTGCGCACTCCGTTGTTCCAGCGGTGTGAACGGGTCGGCGAGGACCGGGCGGCTGCGAAGCGCGTCCAGGCGGTGGCGCTCGCGATCCACCCATCCGTGCAACGCCCGGCGCGCACGGTCCCGGAGCTGGCGCACCCGCGCGATCTCCTCGGCGATGTCCGGCACGACCCGCTTGCCCGCGTCGGTCGGCGTCGAGCAGCGGACATCGGCGACGTGGTCGAGCAGCGGCGTGTCCTGTTCATGCCCGATCGCGCTCAGCACGGGCGTGCGGCAGTCCGACACCGCGCGCAGCAACGTCTCGTCGGAGAACGGCAACAGGTCCTCGACGCTCCCGCCGCCGCGGGCGATCACGATGACGTCCACGTCCTTGTCGCGGTCAAGCACGCCGAGCGCGTCGACGATCTGTGGCACCGCGAACGCGCCCTGCGTGGCGACGTTCTCCACCCGGAACCGCACGGCGGGCCACCGGGCACGCGCGTTGACCATCACGTCGTGCTCGGCGGCCGACGCCCGACCGGTGATCAGGCCGACGGTGTTCGGCAGGAACGGCGGCTTCTTCTTGCGTCGTGGGTCGAACAGGCCCTCAGCGTGCAGGAGCTTCCGGAGCCGCTCGATTCGCGCGAGCAACTGGCCGATGCCGACCGCGCGGATCTCGTCGGCCCGCAGCGACAGCGTGCCGCGGCCGATGAAGAACGCCGGCCGCGCGTGCAGGATCACGCGGGTGCCGTCGGTCAGCGGCGGCTGGTGCTCGCGGAGCATCCCGGTCGGGCAGGTGACGGTCATCGACACGTCGGCCGCCGGATCCCGCAGCGTGAGGAACGCGGTGCCGGTGCCGGGCCGGTTGGAGATCTGCGTGACCTGTCCCTCGACCCACACGTCCCCGAGGCGGTTGATCCAGTCGGCGACCTTGCGCGCGACGGTCCGCACCGGCCACGGCTTCTCCGGAGTGGTGGCGGGTTCGCTCACGTCTGGTCGCGCACAGTGGCGATGCGCCGGGTCAGCATGCCGACGAACGACGGGCGGTTGCCGTGCGTGCGTTCGTACTCGAGCAACTCGGCCAGTTCGTCGGCGTTGAACTGGCGCAGACGGGCACGCAGCTGCGGCAGCGACAGCTCGTCGTAGCCGGTTGCCTCAGGCAACGGGCGGTCGTCGTCGCGGTCGTCGTCGCGGCCGGCGATCGGATCGTCGACGGGGCCGTCGTGTGCTTCGGTCTCCTCCGCGATCGCCTGCTCTTCCTGCGTCCAGGGGTCCGGTGTGGCGAACGTCTCGGCGCTCACACTGTGGTGACCGTTACGCCGTTCCTCGTCGTCCTCGTCCTCGGCCCGGTCGAACGCCGACTCGAACGGCGCGGGCCTGCTGAAGTCGAAGCGGTCGTCCGCCACGTCCTCGTCGAAGGTCGCCCACTCCGGTGTCTCCTCGACCGGACGCAGGCCTGCGAGCACCTCGTCACCACGTATGGCCAGCTCGGTGATCTGCTGCTGCACACGCATGGAGACCTGCAGGGCCTGGCTCGCCACGGTGACCGGCAGCCCGGCGATCTTGGCGGGCAGCGTGCGGGCCTGTTCCACGGCCATGACGGCGAGGCCGGCCGCAACCCGGACGGGGAGCGGGAGTGACTTCATGTGTCTAGCCTGCACCAGTCCAGCCGATCTGCCTACACAGGTGTCCGGTCCGTACGCTTGGTGGCATGACCAAGCGAGTTCTGCTGGCCAAGCCGCGCGGGTACTGCGCAGGGGTCGACCGCGCCGTCGTGACCGTCGAGAAGGCGCTCGAGACCTACGGCGCGCCCGTCTACGTGCGCAAGGAGATCGTCCACAACAAGCACGTGGTCGAGACCCTCAGTGAACGCGGCGCCATCTTCGTCGACGAGGCGGACGAGGTCCCCGAGGGCGCGCTCGTCGTGTTCTCCGCGCACGGCGTGTCACCCGCGGTCCACGAACAGGCCGCGTCCCGGCAGCTGCGCACGATCGACGCGACATGCCCGCTGGTGACGAAGGTCCACCAGGAGGCCAAGCGCTTCGCCCGCGACGACTACGACATCCTCCTCATCGGCCACGAGGGCCACGAGGAGGTCGAGGGCACGGCAGGCGAGGCACCCGAGCACGTCCAGCTGGTCGACACCGCCGAGGACGCCGCGAACGTCACCGTCCGCGACCCGTCGAAGGTCGTGTGGCTGTCGCAGACCACGCTGTCCGTCGACGAGACGATGGTGCGCGTCAACCAGCTCAAGGACCGGTTCCCCGGGCTGCAGGACCCGCCGAGCGACGACATCTGCTACGCCACACAGAACCGCCAGGTCGCGGTGAAGGCCATGGCCGCGGAGTGCGACCTGGTGATCGTGGTCGGGTCACAGAACTCGTCGAACTCGAAGCGGCTCGTCGAGGTGGCGCTGCAGGCGGGCGCCACGGCGTCGTACCTGGTCGACTACGCCCGCGAGGTCGACGAGGCGTGGCTCGAGGGTGTCGAGACCGTCGGTGTCACGAGCGGCGCGTCGGTGCCGGACATCCTCGTCATGGACCTGCTGTCGTGGCTCGCGGACCGCGGCTACGGCGCGGTCCAGGAAGTCACGACCGCCAACGAGAAGGTCGCCTTCGCACTCCCGCGCGAGCTGCGCAAGGCGCTGCAGGACAACGACCTCCAGGGCAACGTCCGCTAGGCAGCCACCACCGCCACGGCACCACACACCTGGTGCCGTGTCAGCGGGTGCTCTCCGGCGGGCGACGACGCGGCTGACGCGGCGTCCCGCCGCGACCCTCACGACCGTTGTCCCTGCCCGCGTCCCGGCGACCACGCTCGTCGCGTGACCGGCCGCCCTCGGCACCCGGCTCACGACGGCGCGGGGTCGGGTCGGCGCCTCGGCCACGCGCCCGCCCAGGCATCTCGGGTGGCTCACCCCGGCCGCGCTCCGGCCGCCCGGCGGCAGGGTCGCGGCGACGCGCGTCACGGCCGGCGTCACGCCCGCCGTCCCGGCCTGCCGCGGGCTCCCGCGAGGGACGCGGTCCACGGCCCGGCGCGCGGCGGGCACCACGGTCGTCGGGCGGTGGCAGCTCTTCCATCTCCGGCCGGCCGCGACGTGGTGGCGCCGCGGGCCGCTCGCCGCCTGCCCGTTCCCGGCCACGCCCTCCGGTGGCCTGGCCCGGCTCGTCGTCGAGACCGATGTCGGCTTCACGCTGCTTCGACGGCTTGTTCGACCGCACCCGCGGCTCCGGATCGCGCTCACGCCACCAGCGGAACAACCCGATGAGGACGACCACACCGGTCGTGATGCCCATCGTCGGGAAGTTGCTCGTCAGCGGCAACGCCACCGACACGAGCAGCTTCATCAGCCCGCCGCCGGACGCCTTCTCGCTCACCAGCGCGACCGCACCCACCGCCGTGATCGCGAACACCAGCGGCGGCTGCACCATGGGGCCGAACAGGCTCCTCCTGCGCACGAAGCAGATCGCACCGACGCAGCTCACCACGAAAGCACCCTGGTAGATGCGTCCCAGTGACTCCTGCAGCTGCATGTCGACGAACGCGGCGATCGCCGTCAGTCCGAACGCCAGCAGGACAGCAGCCCACCACGGCAGCCCACGGAATTGCCCGATGATGGGACGGTCGTCCCACGCCGGTTCGGCGTCTACGTCAGGATCGCTCCTGCGATCGCGGGTCGCGGTCACGGCGCACACGTTAGTGGAACCTGCAACAAGTCCGGCCGACGTTCTGAAAACCGCACTCCTGAAGCCACACCATGATGTGAACCGGGACACAGTCGATCACTGTCCGCTGCCGCTGCCCGCGAGCAGCGCCTTATTGAGTTGTGGGTGGTCAACGGTCCAACGGCACCTCCACATCGGACAATTCGTCGTACCGCTCACCGGGTGCTGCGTCACGGGCGGTAGGCGACGGGTTCGTGACCACTTCGTCGGACCGCCGCACCGCGGGCAGCGGCGCCGGGCTGGCCGCGGCCTCGGTCAGCGGCGCGACCGCGGCCGCGAACTGGTTCAGCGCGTCCAGCTCACGTCGCCGTGCCTGCACGAACCGTTGCAGGTGCGTGCTCGACACGTTCACCGCGTCCACCGCGCTCTCCGCCGCCCGGTGCGCGGCGAGCGCCTGCCCGCGCAGCGCGTCGATGTCGGCGGCCAGCACCCGTTCGCTCGCGGCGAGCATCGCAGCGGACGCGATCACCGCGAACCCGGTCGGCCCGCACACGAACACCCGCCGGTCCAGCAGCCACCGCAACAGGTCGGGATCGGTGTCCAGCGCCGCGACCACCGCCGCGTCCGACGGAACGAACATGATCGTGCCGTAGATCGCGTCCGCCCACCGCTGATAGCCCTTGCCCGCCAGTTCGGTCGCCCTGGACCGGATGTTGCGCACGTGCACCCGCAACGCGTCCGCGCGCTCCTCCGGATCGTCCGTCTCGACCGCCTCCAGCCAGCAGGCGATCGTCATCTTGGCGTCGACCGGCACGAGCCTGCCGTCGCCGACCGACAGCAGCATGTCCGGCCGAACGGACCCACCGCCGGCCACATCGGTCTGCAACGTGAAGTGCAGCCCCTCACGCAGACCGAGCGATCGCGCGGTCTCCACGAGCACCTGTTCGCCGAGTTCACCGCGGCCGCTGATCGACGCGAACATCACCTCGTAGCGACGTAAGGCAGCGGCGTGCGCGTCGGACCGGTCGCGCTCCTCGCGCACGGCCAGCACGGCGTCGTCCAGCCTGCGCTGGCTGTCGTTGTACAGCCGCCGGAACAGCGCCGCCCCGCCGACGAGGAGGAGCAACAACACGAATGCGACGGTGCCGAACACCGCTTCCACTGACGTCCCCTTTCCTGGGCTCGGTCCGGTGGAATGCATCATGAACCAGACCACCGACAATTTTGGGGAGGGTGTCGTGGCGGACTGGAACAGTGACTCGTTCGAGGATCTGTACGCCTCGGTGGGCGGCGATCTGGATCAGGTCCCGTGGGCACGGCTCGGCCCGCACCCGATGCTCGTGGAGTGGCTGGACCGCCGCACGATCGCGCCTGGCAGCCGCGCGCTGGTGGTCGCGTGCGGGCTCGGCGACGACGCGGAGGAGCTGAGCGGGCGCGGCTGTGAGGTCACTGCGTTCGACCTGTCCGAGACGGCGATCGGCTGGTGCCGACGCCGCTTCCCGGCGTCCTCGGTGCACTACCAGGTCGCTGATCTGCTGGAACTGCCCGAAGAATGGGCACACCGGTACGACATCGTCGTCGAGATCAACACGATCCAGTCGATCTCACCGGACCTCCGCGACCGGACCGTGCGGGCGATCGCGGACACGGTCGCACCGGGCGGCGCGCTGTTCGTCCGCTGCCTCGGCAGAGCGGACGACGAGTCCGTCGCCTCGCGGCCGTGGCCGGTCAGCCGGAAGGATCTGGCGGTGTTCGAACAGGAGGGCCTGCGGGAGGCGGAGTTCGCCGAGGACTTCCCCGAACCGGGCCGGCATCGCTGGTTCCGCCTGGCCTACGAACGAATTTTCTGACGATTTTCCTGGGGGCTTCACTCGTTCGAGTGGCGCGCCTCCCGCTTTTTGTCGGTGCCTCCGCCTAACTTTGCCCCCATGCGAGTGCTGCACACCTCCGACTGGCACGTGGGACGGATGTTCCACGGCCGGGATCTGCTCGCCGACCAGGAGTCCGTACTGAGTGGGCTCGCGGACCTGGTCGTCGACGAGCGGGTCGATGTCGTCGTGGTGTCCGGCGATCTCTACGACCGCGCGGTGCCGTCCGGTGAGGCGGTCTCGGTCTGCACCCGGGTGCTCGACCGGATCCGACAGGCCGGCGCGCGGCTGGTGATCACGCCGGGGAACCATGATTCGGCACCACGGCTCGGTGCGTTCGCGGAGTTCGCCGCGGCAGGCGGGCTACACCTGCGTACCCGGGTGGCTGAACTCGACCGTCCAGTGGTGCTGGAGGACAGGCATGGACCCGTTGCCTTGTACGGGATCCCCTACCTGGAGCCGGAGCCTGCGCGGCACTCGCTGGGCATCGATGCGGCTGGGCATGCCGGTGTGCTGACGGAGGCGATGCGGCGGGTGCGCGCCGACCTCGTCTCACGCGGCGCCGGCGTGCGGTCCATCGTGCTCGCCCACGCGTTCGTCACCGGCGGCGCCCCGAGCGCGTCGGAACGGACGATCTCCGTCGGCGGCGTCGAACAGGTACCGGGCGCGGTATTCGACGGCGTCGACTACGTGGCGCTCGGCCACCTCCACGGGCCCCAACGGCTGGCCGAGCACCTGCGTTACTCCGGCAGTCCGCTGGCGTACTCGTTCTCCGAAGCACGGCACCGCAAAGCCGTGTGGTTGGTGGACCTGGACGCGGGCGGGCTCGCCGGGGTCGAGCGGCGGGACCTGCCGGTCCCGCGTGCCCTCGCCACGGTCACGGGAAACCTCGACGAGTTGCTCACCGCTGACGAACACGAGCGGCTCGTCGACTGCTACCTGTCGGTGGAGCTGACCGACAGAGTGCGGCCGACGGACGCGTTGCGCCGCCTGCAGAAGCGGTTTCCCCATGCCGTGCACGTGGACTGGCGACCGGTCAGCGGGTCGCTTGCCACCCCACTGCGCTACGCCACGACCGTGCGGGACCGGTCGGACCACGACGTGGCGTGCGACTTCGTCACCGACTGCCGGGGTGCGGAGCCCACCGAGAGCGAGCGCGCGCTCCTGCGTGAGGCTTTCGCGGCGGTGGCGAACGACGAGCGCGCGGAACTCGCGCGGCAGCGCGGGAGCAGGGAGGCCGCATGACCGAACCCTGTTTACCGCGGGCCGCCGGCGGCCGGCGCCGAGCATGCGCGGCGCCGTCCCCCGGCAGGCACCCGCTCACCGCTGACGTGAGCGGAGACCGGTGAGGCTGCACCGGCTGGAGCTGACCGCGTTCGGGCCGTATGCCGGTAGTGAGGTGGTGGACTTCGACCGGCTCGGCTCGGACGGGCTGTTCCTGCTGCACGGCGACACGGGCGCGGGCAAGACGACGTTGCTGGACGCGGTGGCGTTCGCCCTGTTCGGCGCCGTGCCCGGAGTACGCGACCAGGCGAAGCGGTTGCGGTGTGACTACGCGGAACCGGACGTGGTCACCGAAGTGCGGCTCGAGCTGAGCCTGGGCGGGCACCGGCTGCGGCTGGTCCGGAGTCCTGAGTACCTGCGTGCCAAGAAACGAGGTGATGGCACCACAAAACAACATGCGAAGGCGTCGCTGACGTGGATCGGTGCCGCGCCGAACGGGCACGCGCCGGACGGGCTCACCCGTATCGACGAGGTCGGCCGGACGATCGAGCGGCTGCTCGGGATGAGCAAGGACCAGTTCTTCCAGGTGGTTCTGCTGCCGCAGGGCGAGTTCGCGCGTTTCCTGTGCGCGGACACGGCCGAGCGGGAGAAGCTGCTGGAGAAGCTGTTCGGCACACAGCATTTCGCGTTGGTCGAGCAGTGGTTCCGGGATCGACGCGCGGACCGTCACCGCGCGCTGGACGCGGGACGGCTGCAGTGCGTGCAGTTGGTCGCACGGCTGGCTCAGGTGGTCGGTATCGAGCCGCCGACCGATGACACGGTGGACGAGGCGTGGCTTTCGTCGCTGGTCGCGGCGGCGGAGACGGACGCGGAGGAAGCCGTTTCGCGTGAGCTGGCCGCGGCGGTCGCACGCGATCAGGCCGAGGCGGAGCTGCTGGCCCGGCGGGAGCTGGCCGAGCGAGTACGGCGCAAGGCCACCGCGGAGGCGGAGCTTGCCGTGCTGGCGGCGGAGGCCGAGACGCGGGCGTCGTGGGCCGCGGAGTTGGCGGCTGCCCGCCAGGCGGCACCGGTGGTGACGGCTCACCGCGAGCTGGCCCGGATGGAGGCACGCGCCCGCGCGGGCGAGGAGAAGGTCACCGCGCTGGCCGCTGAGGTGCCCACTGCCGAGGAGTTGCGGAGCCTCGTCCCCGACTACAGCACCGGAGACGAGGCGGCCGGGCCCGCCACGCTCGGCCCTCCGGGATTCGGCAGCTCAACCGACGACGGCCGCACGGTCAGCGCCGGTTCGGCGAGCAGCGCCGGTTCGGCGAGCATGGGCTTCGCAGCAGGCATGGACCGCAGGGCGGCCATCGGCGGTTGGATCGGTGCGGCCGGTTCCGCTGGCGCTGGTGATTCAGCCGACGGGGCTGACGCCTCTCCCGGCACCTATGCCTCTGGAGGCGCCGATGCTTCGGCGCGCGGTGGCTCAACGGACAACCGTGGCTCGGTCGACAACGGCGGCTCCGCTGGTACCGACGGCTTGCCAGGCTTCGCGGGCTCTGTTGGCGCGCGGGGTGACGGCGATGTGCCCGATGCTGGTGACGTCGCGAGTGCCGGTGGTTCCGTGGCGGACGGGACGCGGTGGTGGGCCGGGGCGTTGCGGGAGGTTGCCGGGGCGCTGGCTGGGCTTGTCGACGAGGCGCGGCAACAAGGAGCGGACCAGAAGCGCGTCGAGGAGTTGCGGTGGTTGGAGGACCAGGCTGCTGAGGTTGTCGCCTCTTGTGACAGGCGGGTTTCCGTTCTTCCCGCGGAGCTTGCCGATGCTCGCGAGGCGCTCGCCGAGGCGGCGCGTGCCGTGGCGGAACTGCCCGCGCTCGTCGCCGCGCGGGAAGAGTTGACCGCGCTCGTGCGGGACGCGGAGCAGGTGCCGGTGGCTCGGCGGGTCGTTGCCGAGCGTGCGGCGGCCGCCCAGGCCGCGGTCGAGGCTCATCTCGCCGCCCGGGAGTCCACATTGGACATCCGGGAGCGGCGGTTGGCGGGGATGGCTGCCGAGTTGGCCGGTGAACTCGCCGATGGTGAGCACTGCCCCGTTTGTGGTTCCGTCGAGCATCCGGTGCCGGCTGTCGGGGTGGCCAGTTCCGTGACCGCCGCTGATGAGCGGGAGGCTGTTCGGGTCGAGCAGGAGGCCGATGCCGGTCGCCAGGACGCCGGGCGGCGGCTGGCTGCTGCCGAGCAGGGGCTTGCCACCCTGCTCGATCGGCTTCGGGGGCGGGACGCCGATGCGCTTGGCGAGGCGCTTCGCGCTGCCGTCGAGGCGCACGAGCACGCCGTTCGGGTCGCCGGTGAGCATCGTGGGCTTCGGGACCGCGTGGGTCGGCTCGAGGTGGAGGCTGACGAGGTGCTCGGCCGGTTGCGGAACGCCGAGAAGGAGGTGACCGGGTACTCGCGCGAGCGGGACGCGTTGGTGGAGCGCATGGATGAGCGGGCCGAGCGGTTGACCTCCGCTCGTGGTGGGTTCCGGGACGTGGGGGCTCGGCGGCTGCACCTGCTCGGTGTGGCCGCGCGGTTGGAGGAGCTTGCCTCGGCGCACGGGGAGCTGGCCGCGGCCCGGGTCCGGGTCAGCGAGCAGCGGACCGCGGTTCGTGAGGTGCTTGCCGCTGCCGGGTTTGCCGACGTCTCCTCGGCGCTTGCCGCTGGGCGGGCGGACGCCGACGGGCTCGAGCGGCGGCTCGCGGACGCCGCCGCTCGTGAGGCCGGGGTTCGGCGCGTGCTGGACGAGCCGGACCTCGCGGGTGTCGACGCGGCCCTCCGGGTTGACGTCGGCGGGGCGGCCGACGCCTACTCCGTCGCGCGGGCGGACATGGAGACCGCGGTGGCGGCATCTCGGGGGGCTCGGCAGCGGGTCGCCGACGTCGGTGAGTTGGCTTCCCGGTTGCGGAGCGCCTGGGCGGAGTTGCGGCCCGCGCTTGCCGAGTTCGCCGAGTTGTCCGAGCTGACCGACGTCGTCAACGGGCGGGGGCAGAACGCTCGGAAGATGTCGCTCCGGGCGTACGTGCTCGCGGCCCGGCTGGAGGAGGTCGCCGTCGCCGCGACCGTTCGGTTGCAGCGGATGAGCGACGGGCGGTTCTCGTTCGTGCACACCGATGTCGCCGGGCCGCGGGGCGTGCGGGGTGGGCTCGGGCTCGACGTGCTCGACGCCTACTCCGGGCACGCACGGCCGGCGAAGACCCTGTCCGGTGGGGAGACGTTCCTCGCCTCGCTCGCGTTGGCGCTCGGGTTGGCCGACGTCGTCGCCGCCGAGACCGGTGGGGCCCTGCTGGACACCTTGTTCGTCGACGAGGGGTTCGGGTTGCTGGACGCCAACACCCTCGACGAGGTCATGGACACGCTCGACGAGTTGCGGGCCGGTGGGCGGGTCGTCGGATTGGTGTCGCATGTGGAGGAGTTGCGGCACCGCATCCCCACCCGGCTGAAGGTGCACAAGTCGCGCACCGGGTCGCGGGTCGAGTTGATCGGCTGACGCCCGTCAGGCGTCGAACGGGCACGTCCGCGGGAGCAGCGTCTCGTCGGGGTCGGACAGGATGACCTGGGTGGTCGGGGGCCAGTGCGGGGGGATCACCGTGCACACCAGTTGGGACTGTGCCAGCGGGGACAGGTACTTGATCGGGGACGAGACGTGGACCGTGATGGTGTTCTCGCCGACGTCCACGGTGATCGGGGACGCGGACGACGGGACCTCGGTGGTCAGGCCCTCCGCCAGCTCCTCGGGTGTCGGGCCTTTCGCCAGTAGCTCCAGCGGGTTCACCTGCACCGGCGGGCGGAGAACTCGGGTCAGGGTGGTTCCGTGCAGGAAGTACAGCACCGTCCGTTCCGTCACCTCCTCCGTCGGCGCCGGGCCGCCCTCGATCGGGACGCTCGGGCGGACGCCGCAGGCGGTCAGTGCCAGCAACAGCAGTAGCGGCAACCGTTTCATCGTGTCCGGTCCCTTGGCAGTGTCAGGGTGAAGACCGCGCCTCCGGCGTTGGCCGCGGTCAGGGTGCCGCCGTGCAGGTGGGCGTTCTCCCTCGCGATGGCCAGGCCGAGGCCGCTGCCCGGCGACCTGGTTCGCGCCGTGTCGGCCTTGTAGAAACGGTCGAACACGTGCGGCAGCACCGCCGGCGGTAGGCCCGTGCCGGCGTCGGTGACCTGGATCGTCAGCCACTGCTCGTTCGCCGTCAACGACACCCGCACCGGCTCCGCGCCGTGGGTCAGGGCGTTGCCCACCAGGTTCGCGACGATGACGTCCAGCCGGCGCGCGTCGAGCCGTGCCGTGATGCCTTCGGGGAGCGCGGTCTCCACCTCGGTGAGCCAGCCTCGGGTGTCGAGCGTCGACGTGATCGCCGCCGCGACGTCCACCTCGTCCGTCACCAGGGTCGCACGCCCCGAGTCGAACCTCGTGATCTCGATCAGGTCGTTCACCAGCCTGGTCAGGTTCTTCGTCTCCTGGCTGACCAGCCGTGCCGCCTGTGCCGTGTCCGGCGGCAGCGTCTCCGCTTCCTCGTCGAGCACGTCCGTGACCGCGGTCATCGCGGCCAGTGGGGTGCGCAGCTCGTGGGACACGTCCGCCACGAAACGGCGGGCCTCCGACTCCATGCGCCGCAGCTCGCCGACGTGGTGTTGCAGTGCCCGCGCCGTGTCGTTGAACGTCACGGACACGCCGGCCAGCTCGTCCCCGCCGCGGACCGTCGACCGCGCGGTCAGGTCACCCGCGCCCAGCCGCCACGCCGCCCGGCGCAGCTCACGCACCGGGCCCAGCACGCCTTCCGCCGCCAGGAAGGCGAGGAGCACCGCCGCGACCAGTGCGCCGAGGCTCACCAGCCACGCGCGGGCCGCCATGCCGTCGATGCTCGCCTCTTCCGGGCCGAGGCTCGTCAGCGAGTACACCTCCAGCTCGGTGCCGCCGATCGCGGTGCCGATGATCAGTACCGGGTCGCCGTCCAGGTCGACGCGCTGCCACGCCACGTGCCCACCGGCGACGGCGCTGCGCAGCTCCGGCGGGACCAGCCGGGGGCGCAGGTCGCCCTGCCACCGGTCGCCGTACACGGCGGCGGCCGTGTCGACCCGGTTCGACAGCTCGGCCGCGAGCAACCTCAGCTGCACGTCCGTCGGCGGCAGGGTGCGCAACGGCAGCCGCGCCTCCAGGCCGGCGAGCATCGATGACACGGCCGCGTCCTGGGACCGCTGAAGGATCTCCTTCCGCGCCTGCACGTACATGGCGCCCGACACCCCGGCGGCCGTCACCACCACCAGCGCCAGGAACGCGACGAACAGCCGCGCCCGCAGTCCCCACCAGCGCCTCACAGCGGGCCGAACCGGTACCCGAACCCGCGGACGGTCTGCACGTACCTCGGGTTCGCCGGGTCGTCCTCGATCTTGGCGCGCAGGCGCTGCACACATGCGTCGACCAGTCGTGAGTCGCCGAGGAAACCGTGCTCCCACACCGATTCGAGCAGCTGCTGCCTGCTCAGCACCCGCCCCGGCGACGACGACAGCTCCAGCAGCAACCGCAGCTCGGTCGGCGCGAGCCGCACCGGCTCGCCCGCCTTGGTGACCACGAGCGCGGACCGGTCGACGGCGAGGTCGCCGTGGCGGTCGACGTCCGTCGCCTGGCTCTCCTTGGCCCGCCGCAGCACCGCGCGGATGCGTGCTTCCAGCACACGCGGCTGTACCGGCTTCACCACGTAGTCGTCCGCGCCCGCCTCCAGCCCCGCGACCACGTCCATGTCGTCGCTGCGGGCGGTCAGCATGATGATCGGCAGCTCCCCGGCGGCCCGGATGCGCCTGCACACCTCGAAGCCGTCCATTCCCGGCAGCATCAGGTCCAGCACGACCACGTCCGCGGCGGACAGCAGCGGCAGGCCCGACTCGCCGGTCGCCGCGGCGCGCACGGTGTGGCCCTGCCTGGTCAACGCGAGCGTCAGGCCGTCACGCACGGCCGCGTCGTCCTCGATCAACAGCACCCGGGGCATGACCACCACGATCGCAGCGCGCGGCCCGGCGCGCCTCCCCGGGGGCGAACTGTTACACGTTCATCGAATTCCCGTCGCTGCTCGCCGACGTGCGGTCGCCACCGTGGTCGTCATGAGACGAGATGCCCTGTTCGCCCGGCTCACGATGGTGCTCGCCCGGCTGCTGCTGCCCGTCGCGTGGCTCCGCCACGGGCGGCGAGCACGGCACGCCGCCGCCCAGTGGGCACTCGGGCTCCGTTTCCCGCACGAGGACCTGCGCGGTCTCGTGCCCGCCGCGCACACCGCGTTCACCGCCGCGCGCACCGAGGCGCTGTGGCGGGACCGGCAGCTCGTCGGGCTCACCTCCGGACACCGGAACGCCGCCGAGCAGTGGCGGATGTTCCTCACGGAGATCGCCAGCACCGGTTCCGAGGCGGCCGCGCGACGACGGGTGCTGCCGCCGGACGAGTCCCCGCACGTCGTCGGCATCGCGATGGACGTGCGTCCGGTCGAAGGCGCGCGGTGGCTCGAGGCACACGGGTGGCGGTTCGGGCTGTACCGCCGCTACGACAACGAATGGTGGCACTTCGAGTACTGGCCCGGCGGGCCGCCGCCGCGGCTGCCGCACCCCGGTGTCATGCGACCGCGCCCAGCACCAGGTCAGCGGAGCGTCGTGTGGCGTTGATCAGCACGGCGTTGCGTTCGTCTGAGCCCAGCGTGCGGTCGCGGGCCTCCTCGAGGGTGCGGCCGAACGCCCGGTGGCGGGCGATCAGCCGGTCCCGGCGCAGTGTCTCGTCCGGGGCCAGGAACCACGTCTCCGTCAGCAGCGTGCGGACCTCGTGCCACGGCGCCTCGTCCAGCAGCAGGTAGTTGCCTTCGGTGACGACGTACCGGTGCTCGGGCCGGACGGGCACCGCGCCCGCGATCGGTTCCTCGATCTCCCTGCGGAACTCCGGCGCGTACACGGTCTCGTCGCCGCGGTCGCGGATCCGGCGCAGCAGGTGCACGTAGCCGGCGGCGTCGAACGTGTCCGGGGCGCCCTTCCGCGCGGTCCTGCCGAGCCGTTCGAGTTCGACCTGTGCGAGGTGGTAGCCGTCCATGCCGACCAGCACCGCCTCCGCACCCAGCGCCGCCACCAGGCGTTCCGCCAGCGTCGACTTGCCCGCGCCGGGGGCGCCGCAGATGCCGATCATGACGCGGCCCGGCAGGCCGCGGACCCGCGCGACCAGGTCGGCGAGACTCACCACTCCGACATCGGTGTCACCCATGCCCGCGCTCCCTCGTGCCCGATCCGTACCGCGGCCGCGCGGTTCGCGTACTCGATCAACCCGGGCACGTCCGCGGCGTCCGGCACGCGGCCCAGCCGGGCCACCGCCAGCGTGAACGCGCCGTGCCACACGTCGCCCGCGCCCGCGGTGTCGCGGACGGTCACCGGTGGCACCGGCACGTCACCGCTCGCTCCGCCTGCCTGCCATGTCACCGGGTCCGGGCCGTGCGTCCGGACGACGACCGGGTTGTCCAGCGGCACCTGCGACGCGAACGCGGCCGAGCACGCGCACACGTCCACATAGGACAGCAGCTCGGCCAGCACCGGCTTCCAGCTGCCCGCGTCCAGCACCACCGGGATGCCGCGTGCCCTGGCGACGCGGGCCGCGTCGAGTGCCAGCGCGGGGTGGTGACCGTCGAGCAGCAGCGCGTCGGCGTCCGACAGGTCCGTGACCGGTGGTGCGGACACACCCGCCGCGTTGTGCGACACCACGGTCCGTTCGCCGTCGCGCGACCGCACCGACACCGCGCTCACCGCGGGCGGTGCGGTCCGGTCGGGCAGTGCGTCGGTCAGCTGGACCCCGCAGGCCGCCAGGTCTTCGGCGGCCAGGCGTGCCAGCGGGTGTGCGCCCAGCACGGTGGACAGCCGGGCCCGGCCGCCGAGCGCGGCGACCGCGACCGCCGCGTTCGCCGCCGGGCCGCCCGCCGCGACCTCGACCGACAGCGACTGCACCTTGTCGCCGGGTGCGGGCAGTTCCGGCACGCGTTGCACCAGGTCGACCGTGCACAGGCCGACCGCGACGACCAGGGTCACGAGCCCGCTCCCGCCCGGCGGGGCGGCCTCCGGCCCCCGGTCACCATTTTTCCAGGCGGTACCGACATTTTCGGCGGTACGGGACGTGGCCTGTGGACAAGTCTCACGAGCGACCCAGCCCGGTCGTCAGGCCGACCTCCTCGATCGTCCCGTCCTCGCCCATGCGCAGCGCGCCGGTCAGCAGGCCAACGACCGCGTTCATGGAGTGCGTCTTCGGCGACACCACCGCGACCCGCTTCCCGAGCCGGTGGACGTGGACGCGGTCGGCGATCTCGAACACGTGCGGCATGTTGTGGCTGATCAACACGACCGGCAGCCCGCGTTCGCGGATCCGGTCGATCAGCTCCAGCACCTTCGCCGACTCCTGCACACCGAGCGCCGCCGTCGGCTCGTCCATGATCACCACACGGGACCCGAACGCCGCCGCACGCGCCACCGCCACCGCCTGCCGCTGACCACCGGACAGCGTTTCCACCAGCTGTGTCATGGACTTCACGTCGATGCCCAGCTCGTCGAGCACACGCCGCGCGTCGTGGCGCATGCCCTTCGCGTCGAGGCGGCGGAACACCGCTCCGAGTGGACCGCGGCGACGCCGTTCCCTGCCGAGGAACAGGTTCGTGGCGATGTCGAGCGCGGGTGCGAGCGCGAGGTCCTGGTAGACGGTCTCGATGCCGTACCGGCGGGCGTCGAGCGGGCCGTGGAAACGCACCGGCCTGCCCTCGACGAGGATCTGCCCGGCGTCCGGGACCACCGCACCGGACAACGCCTTGATCAGCGTCGACTTGCCGGCCCCGTTGTCGCCGACGACGGCCAGCACCTCGCCGGCCTCCAGCTCGAAGTCGGCGCCGTCCATGGCGGTCACGCGGCCGTACCGCTTGACCAGGCCGTGCGCCTCCAGCACGGGTGTCATCGCTGCCTCCCCCGCGAGAACCGGTCGACGGCGACGGCCACGATCACCAGTGCACCGGTCGCGACGTCCTGGTACAGGTTGTCGATCCCGGCCTGTGTCAGCCCGGACCGCAGCACGGCCACGATCAACGCGCCGATCAACGTCCCGATCACGCTGCCGCGGCCGCCGAACAGGCTGGTGCCGCCGATGACGACCGCGGTGATCGAGTCGAGGTTGCCGAGCTGGAACGCGTTCGGGTCGGCGTTCGGCACGCGGCCGAGCGCCTGCCACGCCGCGAGCCCGTAACAGAGCCCGGCCACCAGGTACACCGACAGGACCGTGCGGCGGACGTGGATGCCGGACAGCCGCGCGGCCTCCGGATCGTTGCCGACGGCGTAGACGTGCTTGCCCCACGCGGTTTTCGTCAGCGCGTACCAGAGGCCGACGAACATGGCGAGCATGACCGCCATGCCGTAGGTGACCTCGATCTGCCCGAACAGGTACTGCGTGGTGCCGAGCCACCCGAGCGTCGAGTCGGTGACCGGGAAGCTCTGGCCCTGCGCGTAGAGACGGCTGGCCGCGGTGACGATCGTCAGCAGGCCGAGCGTCACGATGAACGGCGGCAGCCGCAACCCGGTGACGAGCCCGCCCGTGACCGCGCCGATCGCTGCCGCCGCGAGGATGCCGATGACCAGCGCGACCGGGGCGTCCGTGCCGTTGATCGTCATCTTCGCGATCAACAACGTCGAGAGCACGGCGATCGCCGCGTTGGCGAGGTCGATGCCCGCGGTGAGTATGACGAGCGTCTGGCCGAGCGCCAGCGTGCCGATCACCAGCGACTGCTGGACGACCAGCGACAGGTTGTCGACGTCGAGGAAGGTGTCGGTGGTCAGCCCGAACACGGCCACGGCGACCACGAGCGCGATCGCCGGGCCGATGGCGGGGGTGCGGAGGATCAGTTCGGACGGGGAAACCCGGGTCGTCATCCTCCTCAGCCCCAGCAGTTCTCGAGACCCCAGGCGGTGTCCTTGCTGTCGATGCCGGCGAGCGGCTTGTCGGTGATCACGGCGGTCTCGGTCTCCACGAACCCGGTCGGCTTCTCGCCGGACTCCGCGAACTCGATCGCGAACCGGACCCCTTGCTCCGCCATCTTCTTGGGGAACTGCATGACGGTCACGGCGATCTCACCGTTCTTCACGGCGTTGACACCGTCGCACGAGCCGTCGATCGACCCGATGACCACCTTGTCCGCCAGGCCTTTCGCCTTCAGCGCGCTGTAGGCGCCGCGGGCGGCGGGCTCGTTGAGCGTGTAGATCGAGTTGACGCTGCCCGCGACGCGCTGGAGGAGGTTCTCGGTCGCCTGCTGTGCCTTGTTCTGTTCGCCGTTGGTGGCCTCGGTGCCGAGGTTCTCCGGTTGCGCCGCCTCGACGAACCCGGCGTGACGCTGTTCGGACACGGTCGAGCCGGGCGTGCCGTCGAGCAGGATGGACCGGGCGGGCTGGCCGTTCAACGCGGCCTTCACGTACTGGCCCTGCAGACGGCCCGCGTTCGTGTTGTCGGTGGCGATGGTGGCGTCGACCGCGTCCTGCGGGTCGGTCTCGGTGTCGAGCGCGATCACGAGGACACCGCGGTCGCGCGCTTTCTTGATGGCACCGAGGATGCCGGTGGAGTTGTTGGGGGTCACCAGGATCGTCTTCGCGCCCTGCTGGACCAGGTTCTCGATGGCGGCGACCTGACCGTCGTTGTCGCCGTCGAACTTGCCCGCGAGCGCGACGAGTTCGGCGCCGTGCTTGTCGGCCTCGGCCTTCGCCGCGTCCCGCAGCGCGACGAAGTACGGGTTGCTGTCGGTCTTCGTGACCAGGCCGATCTTGGTCTTCCCGTCCCCAGTGGACTCATCGGAGCCGGACTTCGTGCTGGTGCAACCGACCGCGAGCGCGGCGACGGTGAGTGCGGCGAGGAGAGCAGGACCTCGGCGTCCCATGGCTACCTCCGTGGCAGGGCTGGTTTGCGGCGAAGTTATGGCGGTCAGTACCGTGACGCAACCGTTTGCGCAAACGCTTGCACCTTCCTCGATCAAGGAGCCTCCGTGGTCACGATGAAGGACGTCGCCGAGTTGGCCGGCGTCTCGATCACCACCGTGTCGCACGTGGTCAACTCCACCAGGTCCGTCGCGCCCGAGACGAAGGCGCGGGTCCTGGCCGCCGTCGAGCAGACCGGGTACACCGGAGACGCTATCGCGCGCTCTCTCGTCACCGGCGGCACCCGCACCCTCGGCGTGGCGATTTCCCTGGTCGCGAACCCGTATTTCGCCGAACTACTGCGGTCCATCGAGCACGAGATCACCCGATCCGGTTACACGCTGGTGCTCGCGGACACGCACGACGAGCCGTCGGCGGAACAGTCGGCGGTGCGGACGTTGCGGTCGCGGCGGGTCGACGGGTTGATCCTGACGCCGTCGCCGCGCGCGTCCGGGACGGTGCTGCCGGAACTCAGGTCGCTGGGAATCCCGATCGTCCTCGTGGACCGGTTGACGACGGCGCAGGACGTGGATCAGGTGGGGCCGGAGAACATCTACGCGACGTCCGGGCTGGTGCAGCACCTGGCTTCGGTGGGGCATCGGCGGATCGCGATGATCAGCGGCACCGAGGGGCTGGCGACGACGACCGAGCGGGTGCTCGGGTACCGGCTCGGGCTGGGGCGGGCGAAGCTGACGTGGGACGCGTCGCTGGTCGTGCCCGGTTCGTCGGCGGCCGAGCCGGCGGCGTCGGCGCTCGGTTCCCTGCTGTCGTTGCCGTCGCCGCCGACGGCGGTGGTGGCCGGGAACAACATGATGTTGTCGGGGGTGCTGCACGAGTGCCGTCGACGCGGGGTGCGGGTCGGGCGGGACCTCGCGGTGGTCGGGTACGACGAGGTCGAGTGGGCTGATCTCGTCGACCCGCCGGTGACCACGGTGGCGCAACCGATCGCGGACATGGGGCGGACGGCGGTGCGGATGCTGCTGGACCGGATCGCCGACCCGACACGCAAACCACAGACGGCGCGGTTGGCCACCACGTTCATGCACCGCAACTCGTGTGGGTGTGGCTTGTAGGGCGGCCTCCGGCCCCCGGTTTCCATTGTCCCAGGAGACACCGACAACGAACGCGAGTTGTCCACAACCGCTGCGGTTGTCCACAGTTTCGCGCCACAGCCCGATTCCGTCGGCGACCACCGGTAGACTGGCATGGCGGGTGGCCCCCGGGAACGGGTGGGGGTTGAGGTTACGCACTGGGCCGGCGATTTTCCGCGTTTTCGCAGGTCAACGACCGACTCGGAAGGCCCGCTCCCCGAGATCAGCCCGTCCGGCGAGGACAGGCCCCTTGGCAACATTCGGTCACTGACGGTCGATCAGCCGTACCACTTCCGTAGCGTCGGTTCACGTCAACGAGTCGACTGCGGAGGTGCGTGGACGTGAGACGTGTTCGGGTTGCGGCAACGGTGTTGGCACCGGTCATGGCCGGTCTCCTGATCGGAGGTGTGGCACAGGCCGAACCGGTGGCCGTCCGGTCGGTCATCGCCAGCGGGGACGACGGCAACGTCGCCGCCAACACGTTGGACGGTGACCTGTCGACGCGGTGGTCCGACGAAGGGAACGGGGTCTGGATCCGCTACGACCTCGGCGCCGAGACCACCCTCGGATCGCTCGCCATCGCCTGGCACAACGGGGACGAACGGCGCGCCACGTTCGAGGTGCAGACCTCCTCCGACGGCACGTCATGGGCCACCGTGGTCAACCGGCGCACCAGCAGCGGGACCACGCGGCAGGCCGAGACCTACGACTTCGTGGACCGGGCCGCGAGGTACGTGCGCGTCGTGGGCTACGGCAACACGGTCAACGACTGGACCAGCATCACCGAGGTCGACGTGTTCGGCGCGGACGCACCCGGCGGCGAGTGCGACTACCCCGCGGACGTGCTCGACCTCTCCGGCTGGAAGGTCCAGTTGCCCATCGGCGCGGAGGAGGACCCCGACGAGGTCACCCAGCCCGCACTGGCCACCTACGCCGTCGACCCCTGGTTCCGGGCCACCGACGACTGCGACGGCGTCCTGTTCCGGTCCGCTGTCAACGGGGTGACCACCGGCGGTTCCAGCTACCCCCGGTCCGAACTGCGGGAGATGACCGCCGACGGGTCCGACGAGACGGGCTGGTCCGCGACCGACGGCACGCACACGATGGTCATCCGCGAGGCGATCACCGCCCTGCCGGCCGACAAGCCGCACGTCGTCGCCGGGCAGATCCACGACGGGGACGACGACGTGGCCGTCTTCCGGCTCGAAGGCACCCGGCTCTACGTCACCAAGGGCGACACCACCCACCACAAGCTCGTCGACGACGACTACGTGCTCGGCACGCCGTTCGAGGCGAAGTTCGTCGTCAGCGGGGGCAGCGTCAAGGCCTACTACAACGGTGTCCTGCAGACGACCATCAGCGCGAGCTTCCCCGACGGTTACTTCAAGGCGGGCGCGTACACGCAGGCCAACTGCGGCAACTCCGACCCGTGCGACGAGAGCAACTACGGCGAGGTCGTGATACACGACATCGCCGTGACGCACTCCTAGGCCGCTGACCAGAGGTGCATGCCGGCGTAGCTGCGCCACGGACGCCACGCGCCGGCATGCGCCTCCAACGCCTCCGGAGTGGACGGCAGCCCCAGGTTCGCCGCGCCCTTCCGCATCGCGACGTCACCGGTCAGGAGCACGTCCGGGGCACCGAGCACACGCATCAGCACGTACCCCGCCGTCCACGGGCCGACGCCCGAGAACTCCTGCAGCGCCTGGGAAAGCTCCTCCGGGTCCGCGCCGACGTGCACGTCCAGCTCACCCGCCGCGAGCGCCGCGTTCACCGTCAGGATGGTGTCCGTGCGGCGCCGGGGGCCACGCAGCACCTCCGCGCCCCGTTCGGCGATCGCGGCGGGGGTCGGGAACAGCACCGTCAGGTCACCGTCCGGAGTGCACAGTGGTTCGCCGAGCGCCGCGGTGAGCGTGGTCAGTGCCGTGCGGGCCGCGGCCACCGTGATCTGCTGGCCGACCAACGCCCTCGTCACGATCTCCGCGCCGTCCACCGCGCCGGGCAGGCGCAGGCCGGGGTTCTTGCGCACCAACGCTTCCAGAGCCGGGTCGGCGCCCAGCACCTCACCGACGGCACCCGGGTCCGCGTCCAGGTCCAGCAGGCGCCGCAGGCGGGTCACCGCGCTGCCCAGGTCACGCATGTCGGCCAGGGAGAGCGTGCAGTCGATGTGCCCGTGCGCCGGGGTCAGCCACGCGGTGCCCGTGCCGTGCGCGAGGCGCATCGTGCGGCCGTACGATCCGTCCACTATGGACTCCACGCCCGGGATCGCGCGTGCGGCAAGGAAATCCAGGAGAGTGTCGTAGTCGAACGGCTCGCGGTACGGCAGGCGCAACGTCACCTTGCCGGGCGCGGTCGGGGTGGCACGTCGTTTCGCCGCCGCGCGCAGGCCCGTCGGGGTGGTGGCGAAGACGGCGCGGATCGTGTCGTTGAACTGGCGGACGCTCGCGAAGCCCGCCGCGAACGCGATGTCCGCCAGCGGCAGCGTCGTGGTCTCGATCAGCAGGCGGGCCGAGTGGGCGCGGTGGGCCCTGGCCAGCGCGAGCGGGCCCGCGCCGAGCTCCGCCGTCAGGACCCTCGTCACGTGGCGGTCCGAGTAGCCGAGGCGCTTCGCCAGGCCGGGGACGCCTTCGCGTTCGACCACGCCGTCGGTGATCAGGCGCATCGCGCGCCCGGCCAGGTCGGCACGCAGGTTCCACTCCGGGGAGCCGGGCACCGAGTCCGGCAGGCAGCGGCGGCACGCGCGGAAACCGGCCTGTTGTGCCGCGGCGGCGGTGGAGAAGAACAGCACGTTGGCGCGTTTCGGCATGGCGGCCGGGCAGGACGGGCGGCAGTAGATGCCCGTCGTCCGCACGGCCAGGATGAACTGGCCGTCGAAACGGGTGTCCCGCGACGCCGACGCCCGGTAGCCCTGGTCCTCGTCAATCAGCACGTCACCCATGCTGCCAGCCATGACGCCGAGGCACTCGCGGTATTCGGACATGACAGCGGCCGGGCCCAACCGGACCCGGCCGCTGTCGAAGAGGTACCGCTACGAGACCGACTGGACGATCACGTCACCGGTGCCGACCAGCGCGTTCGCGTCCGTGCGGACCTCGACGGTGCCGAGCAGCACGCGACCCGCGGCCGGGACGACCTTCGGCGTCACCGTGCCCGTGACGGTCCACTCGGCGCCACCGGGACGCTCCGCGTTCGCGTCGGCGACGGTGATCGAGCCGAACGCGGCGCCGCTGAACACGTCGAGGTAGTCGTACTCCGTGGTGCCCGCCGGCACCGCGTAGCCGTGCACCAGCGCGATCCACACGCCCGCGGCCGGGTTGTTCACCGTGACCGACTCCTCCGAGTCGCTGTCCGCGCTCTGCGCGGTCAGTGCACAGCTGCCACTGGTGCAGTTGTAGAGGAACAGGTCGAGGTCGGCCATCAGGTCACTCGTCTTGCCGATCTTGACCCGCAGCTGCGACGCGCCCGCCGCCACCGGGATCTGGACCTGCGTCTGCGCGTTGTGCGCGATCGACGGGCGGGCCACCTTGGCGCTGCCAAGGTTGGTGCCCGCGGCCCGGCCGGTGAACGGACCGAACGCGTTCTTCAGCGTGTACTCGCGGTCGACCGGCTGGTTGAGCGTCGCCGACGCGATGGTGTCCGGGTTCGGGGACACGGTCGCGCCCAGCACCGACACCGTCAGCGTGTACGGGGCCTTCGCGACGTCGGACGTGCGGCGGGCCTCGACCACGATCTCCCACACGCCCGGCGTCGGGTTCGTCGCCGTGCGGCTCGTCGGGCTGTCACCCAGGTTGCAGGCGTTGCCCGGCGGGACCGGCGGGTTGTAGCAGTTCGTGGTCTGCGTGTTCCGCTCGACGGTCAGGCCGTACGGGTGGTACCGCAGGAACCGGACCTGGCCTTCGCCCGGCGCGGTGCCGCCGCCCTGCAGGTCGACCTTCAGCGCCGGCGTGCCCACCGGGACGCGGACGAAGTAGCTGTCGACGTCGTTGCGCGCGACCTCGCCGCCGTGGCGGATCTGGTAGCCGCTGTCCGCGGTGAAGTCCTCGGCCGCGATGACGACGTTCATCGTCTGGTACTCGATGCCCGTGGTCAGCGGGCTGTCCAGGTTGAGGATCGCCGAGTGGATGCCCGAGGACTTCGGGTTGACGGTCACCCGGAACTTCACCGCCGAGTTCAGCGGCAGGGTGATCGTCTGCGCCGAGGTGAACGTGCCGTCGTTGCCGACCCACTTGACGCGGTAGGTCAGCGGGCTCGCCTTGCCGGAGGTGCGCTTGAACGTGTACTCGCGGACGAACCGGTCACCCCGCTGCACGCCCTCCCGGTCGTGGATGCCGAGGCCGGTGTCGGGGGTGCTCAGGAAGTCCGACAGCACGGTGTTGATCTCGACCGACGAGGTGATGTCGGTGGTGCGGATGTCCGCCTTCAGCATGTTCCAGGCCTTGGCCACGTCGATGAGGCCGTTGCCCTGCTCGTAGGCCTGGTAGTTCTTCAGGTACCGGGCGCTGGACTTCATCGCCGTCCGGATCTGCTCCGGGTCGTGCGAGACGTCCCGCTGCACGGCCGCGCTGACCAGCAGCGCGGCGGCACCGGCGGCCTGCGGGGACGCCATCGAGGTGCCGTTGAACATCGCGTAACCCGGGGGCAGCGGGTAGGTGCCGCCGACCGGGCCGCCGTGCTGCCACGTCGGGACCGTCGAGATCGCCGAGCCCGGCGCCACGATGTCCGGCTTGAAGCCACCGGCCTCGGTCGGGCCGCGGCCGGAGAACGGGTGCAGGTTGTCCTCGGCGATCGCGTCCGAGCCGTAGTTGCGCTGCCAGGTGGCCTTCGTGATGTACGAGCCGACGCTCATCACCTTGCTCGCCAGCGACGGGCGGCTCACCGTGTTGGAGGCCGCGCCGTCGTTGCCCGCGGAGATGAAGATCTGCACGCCGTACTCGTCGATCAGGCGGTTGTAGAGCAGTTCGGTGTCGGACTCGCCGTCGTTGACCGGGTCGAGGCCGCCGACCGACATGTTGAGCACGTCGACGCCGTTCTTGGCGGCGTAGACCATGCCCTCCTCCATGGCGTGGCGGGTGCAGCCGGTGACGAACAGGCAGACCCGGACCGACACGAGCTTCGCGCCGGGGGCCGCGCCGTTCATGGTGCCGCCGAACAGCTTGTTCCCCGCGACGATGCCCGCGACGTGCGAACCGTGGGCGCCGGACACGATGCCGATGTTCACGGCCTGGTTGGCGGCGTCGGTCTGCACGACGAACGGCATGGACTCGCGGACCGGCGTCGACGGGTTGTCGGTGCCGAACTCGTCGGAGTCCTGCTTGACCTTGTAGTCGGTCATCGCCTTCTCGTCGGCGAACGACTTGTCCTGGTTCGTGTCGACCCAGACGGTGTTGGTGGCGGTGTCCCACAGCACGCCGTACGTGCCGATGCTGCCCGCCGGGTTGCCGTCGCGGTTGACGTCGTTGCCGACCTCACCGCCCAGGCGCGCGTCCCGCTCGTTGAACAGGCCGTACCGGAACGTGGCGGGCTGCCCCGGGGCGGGGTTGCTCATGTCGATCCACGTCGGGTCGTCGTCGTTGTTGACGCCGTTCGTGAAGCCGGAGTCGGTCGCCGTGATCCAGTCGACGATCTTGCGCTCGCCGGTGCTGGTGGTCGCGAGCGACGGGTGGCCGATGTCGACGCCCGAGTCGATGATGCCGACGGTCACGCCGCGGCCGTCGAACTTGGGGTTCTTCTCGACGAACTGGGCGGCGCCGGTGTCACCGGTCGGCATGTAGGGGTTGACCGCCGGGGTGTTCGCGCCGGGGGCCGGCTGCGGGTCGGGGTCGTCGATGCCGAGCGGGCGCGGCTCGCCGAAGCCGTACTCGCGGTCGAGGTCCACCGCGAGGACCGAGGACAGCTTCGCGAACTTCGCGACGTCGGCCGTCGGCACCTCGGCGCGGACGTAGCCGAGCTCGTCGGCCCGGTACTTGATCTTCGCGCCCGCGGCCTTCAGCTGGTCGACGCTCGCCTTCTCCTGGCCGGCCTTCGCGAGAACCAGGATGTCGACCGTCTTCTCACCCGCCTCGAGGGCGTCGGCGATCAGTTCCTGGTCCTGCTTCCCGAGGAGGTCGGCCCCCGCACCGGGTGCCTGCGGCGCCGCCGGTGGGGCGGCGGTGGCGGTCGACGGCAGGGCGGCTGTCAGCGAGAGGCCGACGACCGCCGCCGTGAACGCCGCGCCGAGGCCTCGCCGGCGCGATTCACGTTGGGTCATCCCAAGTCCTTCGTCTGCGATGGGGTTTACCTGATCGAGCCACAGGTGCTCACGGAGTGTTGTTGAGCGGATCAGAACTGACTAGAAGCCAAACGGGGTAATCCTTCTGGCGGTCCAACAATTCAGATGTGATGTCGCTGACCGTGGCGGAAGTGCTACCCGCTGGTCTCCGCGATTCGCCGGACACCGAGGCCGTAGAGTTGGACCGGTGAGTTTGACCCTCGGGATCGTCGGGCTGCCCAACGTCGGCAAGTCCACCCTCTTCAACGCCCTGACCAGCAACGACGTGCTCGCGGCCAACTACCCGTTCGCGACCATCGAGCCGAACGTCGGTGTGGTGCCTCTGCCGGAGCCGCGGCTCGACGTGCTGGCGAAGATGTTCGACAGCGCGCGCGTGGTCCCCGCCACAGTGTCCTTCGTGGACATCGCGGGTCTGGTGCGCGGCGCGTCGGAGGGGCAGGGACGCGGCAACCAGTTCCTGGCCAACATCCGCGAGGCGGACGCCATCTGCCAGGTCATCCGCGTGTTCGACGACCCCAACGTGGTCCACGTGGACGGCAAGGTCGACCCGTCCTCCGACATCGAAACGATCAACACGGAGCTCATCCTGGCCGACCTCCAGACGGTCGAGAAGGCGTTGCCGCGCCTGGAGAAGGAGGCCCGCACCCGCAAGGAGGCGCGGCCCGCGCTGGAGGCCACGCAGAAGGCCAGGGAGATCCTCGACGGCGGCCGGACGCTGTTCTCCGCACAGTCCGAAGTGGATGGCGCGCTGCTGCGGGAGCTGTCGCTGCTGACCGCGAAGCCGTTCCTGTACGTGTTCAACGCGGACGAGGCGGTGCTGTCGTCGGAGTCGCGGCGCAAGGAGCTGGCCGAGTCGGTCGCCCCCGCCGAGGCGGTGTTCCTGGACGCGAAGGTCGAGGCGGAGCTGCTGGAACTGGACGACGAGGAGTCGGTGCGGGAGCTGCTCGAGTCCATCGGGCAGGACGAGCCGGGGCTGCACTCGCTCGCGCGGGCCGGGTTCTCGACGCTGGGCCTGCAGACGTACCTCACGGCCGGGCCGAAGGAGTCACGCGCGTGGACCATCCACAAGGGATGGACCGCCCCGCAGGCCGCCGGTGTCATCCACTCGGACTTCGAACGCGGCTTCATCAAGGCCGAGATCGTGTCGTACGACGACCTGGTCGAGGCGGGGTCCATGGCCGCGGCCAAGGCAGCGGGCAAGGTCCGCATGGAGGGCAAGGACTACGTCATGGCCGACGGTGACGTGGTGGAGTTCCGCTTCAACGTGTGAGGTACCCCAGGTGAGCGACTACATCGAGCCGCGGTCGGCCGGCACGGGCCCGGTGGACGCGTTCGACACGGCCTTCCTCGACGCAGCCGTCATCGGCCTCGATCTCGTCTCACGTCCGGCGGTCCGAGACCGGTGGTCCGGCGACAGTGCGCTCCCTCTGATGAGCGTCGGCATGCTCGCCTGCCACCTGGGACGTCAGCTCGTCCACGCCCAGACGATCCTCTCGTCTGCGGCCGCGGGGGAACCCCTCGACGGGGCCGCGGACCACTACCGCCGCGCCGCGTGGGTCACAGCCGAGTCGCTGGACGATCCCGCGAACGACCGGACCAACGACCTGGCCGAGGCGGAGCAGGGCTTCGACGCGATGGTCGAGCGCTGCGCCGCCGCACTGACGGACGCGCGGCGAATGCTCGAGGGAGGCACGGCACACGACGTCGTGACGATCCCCTGGCAGGGGTGGAGTCTCGACCGCGCGGACTTCCTCCTGACCCGCATGGTCGAGATCGTCACCCACGCCGACGATCTGGCGCGAAGCGTTGACGTGGCGACGCCGCGGTTCCCCGCACCGGTGTACGCGCCGGTGTGCCACCTCCTCGTCGACATGGCGGTGGAGCGCCACGGGCAGGCGGCGATGACGAGCGCGCTCACCCGCGGTGAGCGGATGCCCGCGACCATCAGCGCGTTCTGACGTCGCCGAAGCCGGTCCGGTCAGCCGGCCACGCGGTTGCCGTTACCCGCCTTCATCGCGACGATCGCGGCTGCCCGGACGGCCTCGTGGAGCTGCCACACCGACTGGGCCGGGAGGTAGAAGCCCTCGCCCGGTGGCGGGACCACCGCGACGCGTCCCTCGGACACCGTGACCACGAGCGTGCGTTCGCGGTCGAGGGCGTCGACCACCGGCACTTCCCACGTCTCCTGCGCACCCATGGCGCGACCTCCTGTCGGGCTACTGACCGAAGGGTCGTCCGATCGGTGTTCACCGTTACCGGATGAGGGAGCGGGATGTCGGCGCCAGTTGCAGCTGCTCCGGCGGGCGGCTCAGCTGCTTGGTCAGCACCGGCAGCGTGTCGTGGGTCCAGCGGGTGTCGCGACCGAGCTGTCGCACGTGTTCCACCAGCTCGTCCGAGCCCGGGAACGAACCGACCCACGCCACGACGTTCGTGTCCTCGCGGACCGGGAGGGCCGGGAAGTTGTTCTCGGCACGCAGCGTGCGCAGCACGGCCAGCGGTTCGGCGCCGGTGTCGGCCAGCAGCGGCCCGACGGTGGTGGTGAAGAAGTCGACGAAGGCGTCCTCGCCGCCTTCCGGCAGGTGGTAGATGGTGACCGTGACCAGCGTGGTGTCACCGCCGCGGGTGAAGCCCGTCAGGTCGAAGTCGGCCACGGGACGTAGCAGGAGCACGTCGTCCGAGTCGATCATCGTGTCGTTGGCCTTGTCACGGTGCGCCGCCCACACCGGACCGCCGTAGAACTCCGCGAGCGCCCGGCCCCTGGTCGGCATGTCGGCGAAGCCGCGCAACCAGACGAACCGGTCCTCGTCGTCGCGGTCGCGGAACTGCCCCAGGACCTGGGCGCCTACCGCGTCCTGGGACTCCACGAACTCGCGGTCGAACAGCTCGATCAGGTCGTCGCGCCTGCCGGGGTGGAGGGTGTACTGCCGGAGCTCGAGAACATCGGCCATCGCCGCTCCCTATCGCGGTGGATCACCTGGGCGGGTGTCACCTTATTGGTGCGCCATGTTTGATGTCAGAGTGCCCAGACTGCTGCTCGGCCCGCTGCTGCGACATGTCGACACCCGCTCCGCGACGGTGTGGGTGGAGACCGCCGAACCGTGCACCGTTTCCATCGGGAACGCGCGTGCGCACACGTTCACCGTGTCCGGACATCACTACGCGCTCGTCGCCGTCACCGGGCTGGCGCCCGGCACGTCGACGCCGTACGAGGTGGCGCTCGACGGGGAGACCGTCTGGCCGCCGCCCGGCTCCGAGTTCCCGCCGAGCCGGATCCGCACCTACCCCGAGGGCGGCGACCCGGCGTTCCTGATGGTGTTCGGGTCCTGTCGGATGCCGGAGACCGGCGACCCGACGGAGCGGAAGAAGATGGGCACGGACGCGCTCGCCGCGTACGCGCGCCGCATGCTCACCGAGGACGAGATCGACTGGCCCGACTCGCTGATGCTGCTCGGCGACCAGGTCTACGCCGACGAGACCACGAAGGGCACCCAGGAGTGGATCGCGGGCCGGCGGTCCCTCGACGAGGCGCCCGGGATCGAGGTCGCGGACTTCGAGGAGTACGCGCACCTCTACCACGAGGCGTGGACCGCGCCGCTGACCCGCTGGCTGATGTCGACCGTGCCCACGTCGATGATCTTCGACGACCACGACGTGCGCGACGACTGGAACACCTCGCAGACGTGGCGGGACGAGATGGAGCGGACCACCTGGTGGCCGCGGCGGGAACGGGCCGCGCTCGCCACGTACTGGATCTACCAGCACATCGGCAACCTCAGCCCCGAGGACCTCGCCGCCGACGAGCTGTACGCGGCGGTGCTCGAGCAGGGCCGGGCCGGGGACGCGGCCGACCTGCTGGACGACTTCGCCGACCGCGCCCGCCAGGAGGTCAACGGGCGCAAGGGCACCCGGTGGAGCTACCGGCGTGACTTCGGCAACGTGCGGCTGCTGGTGATCGACACCCGCTCGGGTCGGATCCTGTCGGGCGGCGCCCGCTCGATGGTGAGCGACAGCGAGTTCGACTGGATCGAGGAGCACGCGGAGGGCGACTTCGACCACCTGCTGATCGGGTCGTCGCTGCCGTGGCTGATGCCGCACGCGATCAGCCACGTGCAGTCGATGAACGAGGTCGCGTGCCGGCGGCCGGGGTGGCGCGGGCGGTTCGCGGAGAAGCTGCGGCAGACCGCCGACCTGGAGCACTGGCCGTCGTTCCGGGCGTCGTCGGACCGGCTGTCGCGGCTCGTCGAGCGGATCGCGGACACGGAGACGTCGACGGTGTGCGTGCTGTCGGGCGACGTGCACCACGTGTACGCGGCGCGGGTGCGGTTCCGGCGGGCGGTGAAGGCGGCGGTGTGGCAGCTGGTGTGCTCGCCGGTGCACAACCGGGCACCCGCGGCGATGCGGCCGCTGTTCCGGCTGGGCTGGTGGCGACCGTTCGCGGCGGTCCTGCGGTGGTGGATGCTGCGGTCGCCGCACATCGACCCGCTGCCGCTGGAGTGGGACAAGGTCGCCGGCCCGTACTTCGGCAACGCGGTCGCGACGCTACGCACCAACGGCCGCGCCGCGGAGATGATCGTGGAACGCGCCGACGGCGGCACAACCCCAACCCTGACCCCACTGGTAACAGTCCCACTGACCAGCAAAAAAACGTAACCACCCCGCGAGTCGCGCGCTCAAACAGGGCGAGTCGCGCGCTCAAACAGGGCGAGTCGCGCGCCAAGACAGGGCGAGTCGCGCGCAAGAGCACAGCGAGTCGCGTTCTCAGACATGGTGAGTTGTGGCGGTCTGTCACACCCCCACCGGACGGGCTACGGCAGCCATCCCAAACCCCAGGTGCGGGGGGCGGCCAGACGGGGGTGTGGGGGGCGGGCGC